>NZ_JAVFHM010000186.1:0-839 GCF_041954005.1 Priestia sp. BR_2
TTAATTGAGCTGTACTAAATCGGTGAGGCAGAAGGCAGACAAATGCTGAAAATCACGGGGGACGACGTGGCATCCTTTGCCGACGAGCTAGATGCTAATTCTAAAACCTATGTCACGAAGTATCGTGAAGATTTGAATCAGAGCATCATGAAACGATTGGGTAAGAAATAAATTCATTACAATAATACCGACTGATTAGCTGGTTATGCGTGTGAATTGCCACCTTCGCTATTCAGTTATATTTTTAGCCCGGTAGTAAGTAATACGGATTATCAGTCAGACTAACTAGTTGCGTTAATTTAGCTCTCAAGGCACTTAACCGTAATTTTCGAATTCTCAAGCGCGGGTCAATCGAGCTTATTATAAGGAGGAAAAAATATGAGCAATGCGGCGATTTCTGTAAAAGGCTTAAAAAAATCCTTTAAAGACAAGGAAGTCTTAAAAGGGGTGGATTTTGAAGTGCGGCGCGGCGAAATTTTCGCGCTGCTGGGCTCCAATGGAGCGGGCAAGACGACGACGGTCAACATCCTCTCGACGCTGATGAAGCCCGATGGTGGCGAAGCGACTATTTGCGGCTCTGACGTCAAGCGTCAACCGGATCATGTTCGCCAGAGCATCAGCCTGACTGGGCAGTTTGCGGCTATTGACGGCATGAACACAGGAAGGGAAAACCTCATTATGATCGCCAAGCTGAGGGGAGTTCCCAATCCTGCGCAAGTCGCTGACAATCTGCTTGCCAAATTCAGCCTGACCGATGCGGCGGGCCGCCGGGCGGACCAATATTCAGGCGGGATGAAGCGCCGGCTTGACATCGCCATGAGCCTGATCGGGAGTCCAGC
>NZ_JAVFHM010000187.1:0-648 GCF_041954005.1 Priestia sp. BR_2
AGCTAAAAGATGCTAATAACTTAACATCAACACTAATTTATCCAAATCAGACACTAAACTTATCTAGCATAAAAGAAATCCTACATACTGTAAAACGTGGTGACACTTTGTGGTCAATCGGTCAACATTATGGCGTAACAGTAGAAGAAATTAAAGAATGGAACGGTTTAACAACAGACTTAGTTTTCCCTGGAGAACAATTTAAAATTAAAACGGCACAAGCAGCTCAATCTCAAACAGCTAGTGCGCCAGTAGCAAAGGCAGCTCCACAAGTGCAGCAGTCTCAAACGGCACAAGCTCAGCAAGAACAAGCAGCCCAAGAACAAACACAAAAAGAACAAGAGCAAGCTCAAGTAGCAGCCCAAGAACAAACACAAAAAGAACAAGAGCAAGCTCAAGTAGCAGCACAAGAGCAAGCACAAAAAGAACAAGAACAAGAACAAGCAGAAGCACAAGCACAGGCAGCACAAGAGCAAGCACAAAAAGAACAAGAACACGCACAACAAGCCGCACAAGCACCAGCAGCACAAGAACAAGAACAAAAAGAACAAGAACAACAAAAACAAAAACAACAAGCACAGCCAGCGCAAGCGCCAGCACAAAAAGCACAATAGCAAGACCAACCACCACCAGAACCACAACACACCC
>NZ_JAVFHM010000188.1:0-560024 GCF_041954005.1 Priestia sp. BR_2
ATAAATAATTTCATCATTCTTTGGCTCATACTTTGTGACGATAACTAACTTATCCGCTTTATTCTTATCTGGAAAATGAGCATATTCTAATAACTGCCCAATGGCAAGTCTTATAGCAAGTTTAACGTCACAGGTTTTTAATTCATAATATATCTTTTCCTTACTGGCGGTTTTAACTACGATGTCAATATTATTTACTTCTAAATCAACAGATACTATATTTCTATCGTGTTTCAAGTATTCATACATGGAGTTTTGCAATTCATTATGTTGAAATGAAATTATATAATCGGAAGGAGAGACTAGTACTTGTCCTTCTTTCTTTTTCCTATCCGATGTTTCATTATCGGCTGATTGTTTCTTTCCATACTTATTAATCAGTTTTAAAACATGTTTTTCATTAAATTCTTGATCTAGCATTTTAATTCCACAGTGGTTATCTCTAATAAATTTGTCTATGATTGGCTTCTGATTGCGAATAAAACTCTGTAAAGTGTCTAAATAAAAAGAGTGTTTCGGATAATAGTATTTCCACTTCCATTTACTTAATTCCTTAAAGTTAATTTCAGTTTTTTGTTCTAATAAGGGTACCATTTCTGAAAGAAATTTCGCCTTATTTGCATCATCTTTTGCACTCAACTCTATAAAGCTTTTTCCGTTATTTTCAACACCCCATGAAATATTATGTATCTTCTCCAGAGTGTCTCCCCCATTCCAAAAAGAAATCAGTAGATATTTGGCATCTCCTATAAAAAAATATCCCTGCTCTAATCTATTGGCGTTATTTATTTTTCTAGGAACAAAATAAAATGAATCATCATTTAACTGAATATTAATCAATAAATCCCAGCATTTAGAGTGCATATCTAAAATGTTTTTTGTGTAAGTCATATCTTTGCTCCCCACAAGTTAACTCTTCAAAATTTATAATATTAGGGATTTAACCCTGCGTTTCTGCATCATGGTCCCTGAGTCTTAAAATATGTCCTGCTTTGTTGCTTCGAATAGGATCTCTACAGTCTTAAACACTGCTCCGTATCTAGGAACCCCGTGAATACCTTAATAATATGTGTCTTGCTAATCTTAGTAAATACCTATCTCGGGTTATTATGATATTCCTCATCGGCAAGTACCTTTTTGTTAACCGATAGCTTCTTTCAGTAATTACATTTCCTCCTGTTTTTAACATTGATAAAAGAACGGGTGTTCGCATATAATACAAACAAATGTTCCTGTTTTATCAAAGGAGGAATATGTGTTGAAATCATCCAAACGTGTGGTGATGCTTGGTGACTGCCAATCCTTTTATGCGAGCGTGGAAAAAGCCGAACATCCTGAATATAAGGATCGGCCCTTGGTGGTCGCTGGGGATCCGGAACGCCGATCAGGAATAGTCCTGGCGGCCTGCCCACTTGCAAAGGCAAAAGGAATCACAACAGCAGAAAGACTCGGGGAAGCAGTGGCAAAGTGTCCGGATCTCGTTGTGATTAAGCCGCGGATGCAGCGGTATATCGACGTATCCATGCTGATAACGGATATTTACAAGCAGTATACGGACTTGGTTGAGCCGTACAGTATTGATGAACAGTTTCTTGATGTAACCGGCTCGATGCATTTGTTTGCGGATACTCCTGAAGAGATGGCACGGATCATTCAGACGCATGTTCAGGCAACCACAGGAGTTTATACTCGCTTTGGAATTGCCGAAACCAAGATCCTCGCTAAAACTGCCTGCGACAATTATGCCAAAAAGAATCCATCCGGTATTTATACTTTGACCAAGGAGATGCTCCCAGAAACGCTCTGGAAGCGGCCGGTTAGCGACATGTTTATGGCCGGCAGCCGGATGACGAGACATTTTACTACTATGGGCCTCCCGACAATTGGTCATGTCGCACAGACTCCGTTGGGCAAGCTCAAACAAATGATGCGGCGGAAGTTTGGAAAGAACTCCGACATCAATGCGGAAATGTATTGGCGGATAGCAAACGGCATTGATGACAGTCCCGTAAGGCCGGGGACGCACCAGGTCGCCCCTAAATCCGTCGGCCACATGATGACGCTGCCTCGGGATTACGGCACGATCGAAGAGATTAAGGTAGTGCTACTGGAACTCACGGAACTGGTATGCCAGCGTTGTCGGGCCTTAGGGTTTGCGGGCCATGTAGTATCGGTCGGGTGTATGGGAGCGGACTTTGATCGCCCCACCGGCTTCTCCAGGCAAATGAAGATGGAGGATCCGTCTAACATCACTATGCAAGTATACCGCTGGGCCTGCAGGCTGCTGGAAGAGCATTGGGATGGTTTGCCGATCCGGCGGGTTGGCATTAGCTTGACGCAGCTCACTCCCGATAACGAATACCAGATGTCTCTGTTTGATAATGGCCGTGAGAAACAAATGGCATTAGAACGGACAACTGATGCTCTAAAAAACAAATATGGAAATTCAATTGTGATTCGAGCGGTCTCAATGACGGCAGCGGGTCAAGCACTCGATCGATCGGCTAAGATAGGAGGTCATTATAAATGACAACAACACGTAAGAAGCTTGAAGGCAACGGTCTTTGGGAGTCCAGTCGCATGATGCTCCCTGAACATAAGGAGACAATAATTCGCCGGCAGCTGGAGGAGGGGAGAAAAGATAGGCCAACGCTCGATCCGCAAGAAATGGAGTTAATTGAACAGGCTCTGGCCGAGTCCTTTCATGAGCACCGGGCCGTTACAGTAAGGCTATTTGATGAGTACGAAGACGTGGAACTGAGGGGTATTGTCGTATTGATCCACACATTCAGACGAGAGATCAAGTTGTCCATGTCTGAAGGTGAATGGCAATGGATTAAAATAGATGAAGTTATTTCAGTTGGATGACAATCTACTATAATAAATGAAGTCATTAAAAAAAGCAGCCCGTTTAAGAGTTGCTTTTTTTAATGTGCTTATTCATGAATTTGTTTTGCGATATCCATCAATTCTTCAAGCGAGGCCGTATTAGCTGAAATAGTAAAGAGGTGATCATCAGAGATCAAATGTACAACTTTTCTGACTTCCCCATCAACATACAATGCTTTAAGACCATTAACCTCTGTTAATTCAGAAGTCTCAGGGTAATAATCTGTCTTCAGGCTCTCAATAGCATCTGACACTCCCATATTTGCATCGACTTGATTTATACGAATCTCATCACCATCTGTGGTTGTTAATAAGGATCTAAGGTGAAGTCCATACTCCCTTTGCAACGCTTGAATATTTTGTTGAGTTAGTCCCAAGGAACTGAGTAATGCAGCAGCATTATCTTTTAAAAGCGGAATATGTATATCTGCCTCCGGTACATCAGCTAAATCGATAGTTTCAGGATCCTGAACGCCAGGGCCCACTGTTGTTTCTGGCTTTATTTCAAACGTTTCTTGGTCTGGCGATGAAGTTTCAAGCACATGACTTTCCTCATTTTGCTGTGGTTCTAAAGACGACGCAACAACCGGAATAACGGTTTGTTCAGCACCAGCAGCGTAAGAATAGTATGCAAACCCTCCGCCACCAAGAACAAGCGCACAAGCTAAGGCCGTAACGGCAACTTGTTTTTTCATTTTTTGATCATCCTTTTGTTCTGTATTTTTACTCTCATATATAAAACCCCACAGAAACAAAAAGGTTGGAAATTAAAATAGCATTACTGGATTTCAATTCTTTGGAGGGTTGTAAAGAACTGTGATTTTGTATATGCTTTTTGTGAGAAAAGTAAGTCTTTCGAAAGTCACAAATTGCTAACGCAATTGCTAACAAAAACTTAAAAACACAGGAAAACATGTGCAGATCTAAACCTATATATAATGAAGAAACTAAACAGGCTATACCCCACAAAAACGTTTCCCTTAGCTCAGTTGGTTAGAGCGGTCGGCTCATAACCGACTGGTCGGGGGTTCGAGTCCCTCAGGGCCCACTTTATGAAAACCCTTGCGATGCAAGGGTTTTTTGCTGTTTATAGGACGGTTTAGACCGAACGATATGAGATTTTACGATAAGGTGAGATTGCTGCTGAAGGCATCTAAGCTTATCGGTTTATTTTTAGAAAAAGGGCCCATACATAAGATATACGGTAGAAAGGAGTGTATGGGTCTTCATGCTAGAGCACATGATTATTTTACTTCGTAGTATATCAGCATTCGTTATTTTGTTGATTATTACGCGGTTTTTGGGCAAACAAACGTTGTCTAACATGAATTTTCATGAATTTGTTACGGCCGTGATATTAGGTGCAATTGCTGCGAACTTTGCTTTCAATGAAAAAATGGAAGTCATACACCTGCTAATCTCGCTTGCCGTATTTACATTTACATCATATTTTTTATCAAAGATCGTGGTGAAGAATCGTAAATTCCGCATGTGGGCTGAAGGGACGCCGAGCGTAGTTATAGAAGGCGGCAAGATCCTGGAAGAGAATCTAAGGAAAAATAAGCTAACCTTAGATACGATCAATCAGATGTTGCGCAAAAGGATATATTTGACATCTCGGAAGTGGAGTACGGCGTATTAGAGATCAATGGAAAGATATCTGTAATGAAGAAAAAGGAATACCAGAATGTAACTTTAAAAGATATGTAAAAGGGCTTGAAAGGGAATCAGCAGTTTCCGATTGAGCTTATCATGGATGGACAACTATTAGAAAATAATCTAAAAATCAATGATCTTTCACCAGAGTGGATTAAAGAAAAATAAAAAGTCCGGAACAAGGAAATTGCAGATGTTTTTATGCAGTGAAAGGAACCGACGGTCAGCTGTACATCGATCTTTATCGGGATAAAATACAGCATCCCGTTTATGTAGAGTAACGACGCATCACATACAGCCGGAATCTATATAATAGGAGAAGCTAAAACCCTTGCGATGCAAGGGTTTTTTGCTGTTTACAGAACGGTTTGGCTGACGCCTGAAGACACTGAAAGTATGGGTAATATCCTTAACATTAGCACAATCTGATCATGATTGCCGAAATGTCCAGACTAAGACCGTCTATGTACATAAACTGTACCATTCCATAAAGCAAGGAGGTTAAATCGGTGAGCTGCGAAAAAGGTGGTTACAACGGTTACGGTAATCCAGTAGGAACTGTTCTGGTTTTATTTATTCTCTTGGTTATTATCTTGGGAACGTTTTGGATTTAATGAAGCTCCTTAATGAAGCATTCATTGATTTAATTTAATTCATCAAATTACGATACTGCACCCATGTGGTATCCCCAATTACGATAAACGGGGACGGCAACTTTCCGTCCCCGTTTTTAGCATTTTCATTGTACATAAACTGAACATTAAACAACGACACCGCAGAGATCAGTATGGTCGCCTTAGGAACTGAAAAAAATGTGACAAAGGTCCACAGGTCATAAACGGTATGAGATTATGGTTCATTCATACGCTGGGTTATCAGTGCTATAAGCCGGAGATATTTTCATTTGAGAAAATTGAGTGATTTTGACTAATCTATTGTCCATATCCATTAATTCAATGGACTCATATATATGTTAAGGATTTCGTTGATAAAAAGGAGGAAGCACAAATGCACAGAAGCACAGTATCAGGAAAGGCAAAAAATACGGTCAAACAACTGCAAACGCCTAGAAGACATAGCGGAATATGGGCGGGTAGCGTTGCAAAGGCAATGAGAACGGTGATTGCCGCACAGAGATCATTGAACGCACAAAATCCGGTTGTTATTAGTCAACGAACCAGAAGAATAAGTACGAATCGAAATTGGGTAAATGCACTAGAAATCGAGCGAAATCCGGCGTGGGTGGCGCCGCAAGCCGGTGAATCGTACGTTTGGGGAAGAAATGACCCTAACGGTCCTGCTGCTGTGGTCGCCAGAAGATTTACGATTAGAGACGATATTGAGAGAGCTAGCTTATTCCTGTCCGTGGATAACTTTGCCATCGTTTTAATCAATGGACGGTCGGTCGTTATCGACAACCCGCAGGGCAACGTTTCATTCTTTAATCCGGGAAGAACTTTTAATATCAGACGCTTCCTTCGGAGAGGTACAAACGATATCGTGATCGCCGCTTTTAACTTCCCGTCAAATGCAAACAGAAGCGGAGATAATCCAGCTGGTGTCCTTGCCCGTATCGAGATTGAACTAGAAGATTAGTCCGGTAGTAGCTCAAAGTATCCACCGGCTGAGTAGCGGCCCGTCGAGTGCGGCATTGAGCTGCTTTCGCGATATTAGCATTCCATCATAACGGAAGCGAGGGGAAGTTTTCATTCTTCCCCCGATTCCGGATGTGGTCGTTGCTTTTTTTTGCGTTTACTTAATTGCTTTGCGATGGTGTAGCCGATAAGATATGCAGCAGAAGAGGTGTTTCCGTCGACTGTATATGGAACTAAGGACGCATCGGCGACGATCAAATCTTGAACCCCGTGTACCTTTCCTTTACGGTTAACGACTCCTCCTGCGGATAAAGGAGCCATCCGCAGAAATCCTTGCTGATGGTGATTGTGATCGAAATTTTCCTTAATAAATTCTTCAAGCCTGTCATCGTCATCGATAATATCAAATGTAGGGGATAAGAGACGATATGAAGAATCAATCTGTTCCAACTCTATGGCAATATCTTTGATATACGTTCTATAAATTCTTTTTACCGCCTCCATGTCGTCTGGATTTGAGAGAAATCCCTCATCTGCCAATACGATATTCAGCGGATCTTTGCTTTGTATGCGGATCGTCCCATTGCTCTTGGGTCGCAAGTACAGAATCGCTAGGGTCAATTCTTCATCGGATCCAATACCAACGAGTTGAACAGCCCGCTCATCCGGATCGATGCCA
Organism: Priestia sp. BR_2; assembly: GCF_041954005.1. NCBI lineage: Bacteria > Bacillati > Bacillota > Bacilli > Caryophanales > Bacillaceae > Priestia > Priestia sp. BR_2. The sequence continues at coordinate 6,820 of NZ_JAVFHM010000188.1, forward strand.
GATGGATCTGGCAAGAAAGCTCCTCCCGTATACAGTGTGTTGGGGTCTAAGGGAGGGAGGGGACGATCTTGTGAATTGGTAGCAAATACTGCGAAATTTAACGTATGGTTTTTTAACCTTTGCCCTACGTTTGGATTGTCGAAGATGACAGGGATTTCAGCCTTTTTCAGCATTTTGGCGGGTCCGATTCCTGACAACATCAACAACTGAGGGCTGTTGATCCCCGCCGAAATAATAACCTTTTTGCGGGAATACGCATAGCAGCACTTGCCATCCTTCAAATATTCAACGCCAATGGCCCGCTTACCGGAGAAAAGAATACGGAGAACCGTTGTTCGAAACTTCACAGTTAGTTTTCTGTTATTCACTCCCCGACCTGTGGCCGTCATAATATCGCGAGACAGGAAGGCTGTGGAGGAGCTCTCCCTACGGCCATCAGGCTGTTGGTATAATTGCCAACGGGTGAACGGTCCCATGGGAGTATTCGGATCATTATAGTCAAGAATGGTCGGATAACCTGTTGCCCGCTCGATCGCAGTTGTCAGCTTGTGAGCCATCGGCGTTGGAGTTTCGGGTGCTTGCCGGATGTTAATTCTTCCTCGATACCCGTGTGCATTGATATCTGTGGTTTCTCCGTTATAATTCTCCAATGATTTGAAACGTCGAATCGCTTTCTCGGGTGACCAGAGAGGTCCAAGCAGCCGTTCCCACTTTCGGAGCACGGCGGATGTCGGTCTTACATATTGTTCTCCGTTGATTGAAGAACCGCCTCCCGAGAGTCGACCTGTTGTCCATTCGAATGCGCGTTCATCAAGTTCCTCTTGGGGGATGCCTTCTCCCTGCCAAAAGTAATTCGGAAAGAAGCTTTCTTCCAATTCAAGTGCAAAGGTTGAATCCTTAATCGGTTTGTCTTTGTCATGGTTTCCGCCCGATTCTAAAACAAGCACGGAGGTTCGCATGTCGTCAGTAAGTGTCTTCGCTATCACGGCCCCGGCCGGGCCTGTGCCTACAACGATGTAATCATAAGTTGATTTTTTCTCCATTAAAGCACTCCTTTTGGAAATGAACTAATTCAGAATATTAATTTGCTCTGACAACTGTGCTTAACTCTGCAATATGATCATGATTCAAGTGATGCTCAAATCCAGAGGAGCCTAAAAGATCCATCAGAAGACCCGATCAGCGAGATTTGTAATTGGGAACAACTTACGGTACATTTTAATGGAGTCGTTAGGGACATGTACTTCCAAACGCCGAGGCTGGTGGGATGCAGCTCATTTTCGTACATAGGATGGGGGATCAAGGTGTCAGAGTGGGTATTGAATCAGTCCTGGGGACTGCCCGTGTTGCTTGCCTTCTTAGTGATCGTATTCGTATTCGAGTCAAGGAAGGCTTTTAAGGCATATCAGGAAAAAAGACGTTTTGAACTGGGATGGGCCCTATTGTTTGCGCTTGTGGCTTTATTGGCGATTATTGTCCTGGTGGCTTATTAATACATAACAACGAAATCTAAAGACCCTGCCGGAAGTTTCCGGCAGGGTCTTATTCTGTCATTGTCTAAGACGAGAGAGTATGTTGTTTCAGCGTATGATTACCGCTCATTCGTGACAGCTTCCGTAGCAGCCCAGGCTCTGCCGGCACGCATGGCCAAGAAAAAGCAGAGGATGAGGACGATCGATGCAGAGATGTATGGGAAGTTGATGTCCAAATCAAACAGATAACCTGCGACAAGGGGCCCCGCGATGTTCCCCAGACTGGTATAAGCCGAGTTCAGGCCGGCGACGTAGCCTTGCTGATCCTTTGCCAGCTTGGACATTTGCGTGCCGATGGCAGGACGCAGGATGTCGATCGACAGGAAGACAAGGAACGTCACAAGGAAGATTAGCCAATATTTATGCACAAACAGCGTTAACAGAATGCAGATTCCCGCTGTGAGCAAGCTGAGCGTAATGACCCTTTTCTCGCCGTACCGGTTCAGGATCCAGCCGAATATCGTTGCCTGCACGACAGCGCCCGCAATGGAGCCAAACGTAATGATCATGGCGATATCTTTAGGGGTGAATCCGAATTTATGATCCACGAACAGGCCGAACACCGTTTCATAATTGGCAAGACCGAACGACAGAACAAATACGATGATCAGACTAAGGAAATACGGCTCCCTGAACGAACGGACCAGCTGGACTGCCAGGCTCTCCTGTTTCCGTCCCAGCACGGTAGGTGCTTCTTGCTTGGCGGATGATTCCGGAAGCAGCAGCAGCGTCACCAGAGCGGCAATGCCCCCGGCTACGGCTGCGGCGTAGAAAGGAACACGAATGCCAAACTCGGCAATGAAACCCCCGATGCCGGGTCCGATAATGAAGCCTGTCGTAATCGCTGCATTAATGAATCCCATCCCCCGGGCACGTTCCTCATTGGAAGTGACGTCTGCCGTATAGGCCATGACGGCGGGCATGATGAGGGCGGCGCCGATGCCGCCCAGCATTCTTGCCGCGAACAGCAGCGTCGGCGTGCTGGCCGCTCCGAATAACCATTCCGATATGGCGAATACAATCATGCCGGAGATGATGATTTTTTTGCGGCCCATGATATCGGACAATCTTCCCGCAAGCGGCGAGAATAGCAGCTGCGTTAATGAAAAGGCGGCAACCAGCATGCCCACGGTGCTTCCGCTGATATGCAGCTCCGTCATATAGGTAGGCATAATGGGGATGACAAGCCCGATGCCGGTGAAAACTAAGAATATATTGAACATGAGGAGCAGAATGGCTCCATTGTTTCGCAATAGTAATGACATGATGATTCCTCCAAAGATAAAAACGATTAATGATGTTGTACGGTTTTCTTTCTATACTGAACGTTCGGTTTATAATAGAGCATAAAAAAGAGAACGGGGCGTTTACGATTTCTTTTCGATCCCGTGCAGGAATACTTGAATGGCCGTATGATAAAGGGCAAGCGGATTTTTTACCTTCGTGATGCGGGACATCTGGCTTAAGCCTACGATGAGGCTTTCAAAAATGAGGGAGAGCTGCTCCACGTTATGATTCTCAAACTCCCCTTGATCAATCCCTTGCTGCAGCAACTTCTGATTGAATTCCAGGTGGCTTCGGATAATCCGGACGATTCGCTGCTCTACTTCCTCGGATACGTCTCCATTGTTGTTCATGAATTCGTCCAGAGCTTTGGAGAAGGGGTGGTTCAGATCATCAAACACCAGTTGGTCGGCAATTCCGTACAATTTCTCAACGGTTGTGGTGTATTGCTGCTCCTTGCTGCTCCATTTCTGTTCCCACTCGAGGTCCCATTCCTCGATCAAATACAGAAACAGCCCTTCCTTGCTTTTAAAGTGATAATAGATATTCCCTTTGCTGCTGCCGGTGGCTTCGACGATTTCCTCGATCGACGTTGATTTGTATCCCTTCTGCATAAATAGCGCCTTGGCGGCTTCGGCAATGCGTCGCTTGGTATCTTCGGTTTGCTGTTGTTTTTTGTTCACGCATGCACCCCCTTATCCCCTAGGCTATCGTCAAAATTGTATATACTGAACGTTCGTTCTGTATCTTAACAAATGGGTTTAAAATATTCAAGAGAAAATTCTATCCGGCGCTCCGGGATCGAAGCCTGTCCTAAAAAAATAACCGTTACCTCCAAAAGGCAGCGGTCATTGTCTTACATGCGAACGGCTTATTAATGGTTGACTTCGATGAACTTGCGTGATTTCTCATGGTAGGACATCAGCTCGGATACGGTAACAAATGAATAACCTCTTTTTTGCAGCTCCGGCAAAATCACCTTGAGGGCTTCAACCGTCTGCGTACTGCTGGGTACAAAATCGTGCATAAGTACGATGTCGCCGTTACGGGCGTTATCCAGAACCTTTCGGACGATGCGGTTGACGCCGGGCTTTCGCCAGTCGAGGGTATCCTGGTGCCATGACCACAATACGGTCAGCATGCCCAAATCCTTGCTCGTACTCACAATGGCTTCATTATAGCTGCCCCCGGGCGGGCGGAACAGTACGGTCTTTATGCCGGTGGCTTGATAGACTGCATCCTGCGTTTGATTCAGTTCACTTGATAACTTCGTGACGTTAATATTGTGAAAGGGCGGATGCGTATAGGAGTGGTTGCCGATTTCATGTCCTTCCTGCAGTTCCCGCGCGACGATGTCGGGGTGTTTCTCCACCCGGCTGCCTACAACGAAGAAGGTGGCTTTAGCGTCATACCGCTTTAACAGATCCAGAATTTGAACGGTATTATGCTCGTCCGGGCCGTCGTCAAAAGTGAGGGCGATCACCTTGTTCTGCGTGGGCACTTCCCACACGATCTCGCCGCGCTCCTCATAATAATCTCTGCCTTTGGAGGCGGAAGGCACGTGCTCCGCATGCACATGGCCGGGATAACCAAGAATCAGCGCAAGGGCAAGCAATGAGAAGGCTGAGCATGTTCGTTTTTTCATGTCGATGGGTTTCCTTTTCTTCTGTTGTTCTAGTCTCCGCATGTAAGCACGCGAGCTTCATTTAGGATGCACGGTAACCGAGAAATTATTCTGTAGGAAGCTCCAGCGGGGAATGCAAGCGCGCCGATTGCGAAGGAGGCCCTTGATTTGCTGTCGGTACCTACAAGCAGAGCGATGGCGCTAGTTCATCGAGATGAATGCTTGGCCCGGGGTGATGCGAAAAATTATGAGTTTCATATATTGACATCATATGGTTGTACATGGTATTATCGATTTTGTCGCTAAGACGAAATGTGCACACCTAGATTTCGGGATGATCTCGCAAAATATTGCGAATTCCACGCGTACCTTCGGGCTTTTCAAGTGAACGTGAACGACGCTAGGAACATGCGCGGATACAATATGCCGGGGTGGCGGAATTGGCAGACGCACAGGACTTAAAATCCTGCGGTAGGTGACTACCGTACGGGTTCGACCCCCGTCCTCGGCATTATAACAGCGTCTGGTATGATGCAAAATAAGTCGGCCCCCGTATGGGTGCCGGCTTATTTTTTAAATCGACGCAAATTCATCAGCGGGCGTTGTTCCTGCGGACCGAAGCGGAAGATGCCGCGTCCCGATTAAAGTGATCGCATTTCTTTTTTGATTCCATGCTGACCTGCGTGAGGAGGAGGGAGAGGAGACATGCGGATGTTTAACAATGATTGGGACCTTATCCTGCAGGGAGAAGTGGATAAGCCTTATTTTCAAGCTTTGATGGAACGGGTGGATGAAGAGTACCGGCGCAGTACGGTGTATCCTCCCAAGGAAGATATATTTCGGGCTCTGCAGCAAACATCGTACCAATCGACGAAGGTCGTTATTTTGGGACAAGACCCTTATCACGGTCGCCGGCAGGCGCAGGGACTGAGTTTCTCCGTCTCGCCCGGGGTTGCGATTCCTCCGTCTTTACGCAATATACATAAGGAGCTTTCATCGGATCTGGGGATTTCCGCTCCGAATCATGGGTCCTTGCAATCATGGGCGGACCAGGGAGTTCTGCTGCTCAATGCCGTGCTGACGGTTCGCGAGGGCGAGCCGAACTCGCATAAAGGCATCGGGTGGGAGACCTTCACCGATAACGTCATCGCGAAACTGAATGAACGTGAAAGGCCCATGGTGTTTATATTATGGGGCAGTTATGCACAGAAGAAAGGTTCCTTCATAGACCGAAGCCGTCACAAGGTGCTTGAGTCCAGTCATCCGAGCCCGTTTGCAGCGCACAAAGGATTCTTCGGCAGCCGTCCATTTTCAGCATCGAATGCTTTTTTAATGCAAGAGGGTATGGATCCGGTGAATTGGGACATCCCGAACACGCCGGACGATGGAGATGAATAATCCGCGAGAGGTGACCTTCATGAAGCATTGGATCGGTCGTCATGTTGTCATTCAGCGTCTAGACGGGGCGAAAAGCACGGTTGAAGGTGTGCTGAAAGGGTGGGATCCCGTTCAGGAGAAAGTGATTCTAGGCCCGGGCGAGCTTATCATTCCGTTTCGAGCCATTCATAGAATTATGCCGAGGAACTCCTACCCGGCCCTGAACTCCATCGGTTATGTCGTGAGTCATACCATTCAATTCGATAATGCCGTTTATTTTGGATCCTGCGTCATGGTATGGAGGGGCAACCAGCTGGTGTCTTCCCAGGCCATCCTGACATCTCACGATGAGGATACCGTCACACTGTCGAATGGCACGATATTGCGTAAGGACGAGCATGATTTCGTGGTTCGATCCCTGCGCGGCAATGCGTGATTCTTTTAAAATAAAGGATGTCCCACCAGCCAGCGCAAAGTTGGCGGGGACATCCTTTTTTGCTGTGAGGCGCCATCATGCGTCCTCTACTTTTTCGGCGAGGAACAGCTCGTAAATTCGCACCGCGATAATTTTGATGATCATGTAGGCCGGAATGGCCAGCAGGATGCCGAGCAGTCCGAAGAAGTCGCCGCCTACAAGAATGAGGACAACCGTGGTCAGCGGGTGAATATCCAGCTGTTTCCCATAGATGACGGGCGTCAGGATATTATCTTGAATCTGCTGGGCGATGACAATGACCACGACGGACCATATCGCGATGGAGGGCGATTCGATAAATCCGATGATGACGACAGGAACGGTCGCCAGCAGCGCACCGATGTACGGGATGAAATTCAAGAAGAAGGAGATCACCGTCAAGAGCAGGGAATAGGGCAGTCCGATAATCAAAAATCCGATATAGATCATGACGCTAAGTATAAGATTCAGGATCACTTTGCCGATAATAAAATTGCTGAGTGCCGTATCGATCTCGCCCAGCACCTCCTGGCCGTCGCGGCGGTATCGTCTGGGCAGGACGCTGAGCAGTCTTGGCGGGAGCTTGCTGCCTTCCTTCAGCATGTAATACAAAATGATTGGAATCGTAGCGATAATGACAACGACGCCAGATACAACGGAAATCAGGTTATTGATGGAATTGCTGATCCAAGTGATGATCCGGTTCATGTATTCCGTTAGGGAGGTAGACAATTCGGATTCCGTTGGTACATAGCGGGACCAGAATTGATTCTGTTGAAGCTGGTCGATCTGCTCCTCCACGCCCTCAACCAGGAAGGGGGCGTTGCTGATGAAGTTTTCGATCTGTTCACGGAGCGTCGGCCATACGACGATGCCAAAGATCGCGCAGAGACCGGCAAACACGAAATACAGCATCAGGACGCCGATGGATCGTTTGATTTTGCGTCGCTCCAGGTAGTCCACGATCGGCCTAAGCAGATAATAGAAGAAGCCGGCCATGGCCACCGGAACGATCAGCATGTTGAACATGGAGACGATGGGGCGAAACAAAAAGCTGATTTCGGCTCCTAGGTAGATGATTAAGAGCAGTGCGATTATGCCAAAGCATGTCCTGAAATATTTGCTCTGCATCATGGGCAATCCCTCCATAACTACGAATAGGTAAAATACACGGGTACCATGTAACATTTGTATTTAACCAATTTGGAGGGAGTTGAAATCACCAGTTTATGTTATTAGTTTCGTATGGTGACCCTGGTATGGATGGGCACGAGGGAAGCAAGCTCCACCACGTCCTCGTTATACATCCGAATGCAGCCATGGGAAACGGAGCGGCCGATGGATGAAGGGTCATTCGTGCCATGGATGCCGTAGTGGGGTTTGGACAACCCTAACCAGTAAGCCCCGAAAGGACCGCCGGGATTCGGTTGTTTGTTGACGATGGTGTAATTGCCGGGCGGCGATTGCGTAGCCATTTTGCCGATGGCAACCGGGAACGTGCGTACCACGATGTTGCCGTCGAGCAGGTGCAGCTGAAAGTCGGACAAATCGACAATAATGCGGTATTGAGGCATGATCATCCATCTCCTTCAAGATTCATGCTATGAAACAGGGGGGAGATCGGCCCCAAAATGGTCTAAAATAGGCAAATTACACCTTCATAACTTGGTAGAAATTTCATCCGTTGAGGACGGTTGGCCGATGTTATATTTAATATGTTAAGCAGTTACAACGTTTACACCAGGAAGGGGAAGCCGATGTCTCCCGCAAGGCTATATCTAAAATATATTAAAAATAATATGTTTACCAAAATGCTGCTGTTAATCGCCCTGATTGCGGTAGTTACCATCGTCACCTTATCGTTTCTTATGTATTACTTCTTGTTTCAATCGGCCGTCCGCAGCGAGCTGGACATCCAGCGGAGCGCGGTGGAGCGGGTGGAACGACACCTGAATCAAAAATACGAGAATGCCCAGTCCTATGTGAACGACTTATACCGCAACAGTTCTTTGGGCATTGACACCTCCTATTTCCTCATGAACTCGTTCAACGAGTATATGGCCAAGCGAATGAATCGGATCGCGGGCGGGGGGCAGTCCAATTCGGACAGCGTAGTCGCTTATTTCAAACAGAGGCTTGACGATGATCCGGATATAGAGAACATCATGCTGTACAGCGCGGAGAAGCAGTATGTCTACGTGTACAAGCAGGGCAGCATGACAAGGCTGTATCAGGCGAATGCCACGCATTCCTACATTCCCGACGTGATGGCGCTCGAAAGCCAGAGCGTCACATTGCCGAATCTATGGATACGCAAGCTGGCCGGAGACGTGACATTGCCGTTGTTCTCGATCCGAAGCCCGATTAATGATATGACCACTTACAAAAATCTGGGACAGCTGCTTATTTTGTATCGAGCGGAAGCGCTGGATGCCGTGCTGAACAACAGCGACGATTCCCTGAAGGGCTCCGTTCTGGTGTTGTCGGGCGACGGCCGCGTGATGTTTGACTCCTCCGGCAAATATTACGGCGAGAAGTATCCGTATGCCGACCAGCTGCTGAATTCCAAGGAAACCGTGACCCTCGATGAGGAATCCTATATTACAACGGCAGCCCATAATCAGGCAGGCTATACGGTGGTGGGCATCACGCCCAAGCGCGAAATCGCGGAATCGTTCCATGGCTTGCAGAGCACCATTATCATTGCTGCCCTGCTATGCATCGTGATTGCAGTGTCCATCCCTTCCCTGATGATCGTCAATTACTCCAGAAGGACCGATAACATTATTCGTTTTATGCGCAAGGTCGAGAAGGGGGAGTTCGTGGCCCGGATGCAGGATACCAAGGACGATCAGCTGGGGCAAATCGCTGGCAGCTTCAATGAAATGCTGGATGAGCTTTCCCGTTACATCGATAAGGTGTATAAAGCGGAGATTAACCAGAAGAACGCGGAGCTGTCTGCGCTGCAGGCTAGAATCAACCCGCATTTTTTATACAACACGCTCGAAGTGATTCGAATGAGGGCTCTCTCGCAGGGGGCGCAGGACGTTGGCGATATGATCTACAGCTTGTCGATGCTCTTCAAGAATATCGTTCAGCATAAGTCCCACTACACGCTGAAGGATGAGCTGGAGGCGTGCAGGCTTTATTTGGAGCTGTTTCGCATTCGCTATAAGGACAAGTATATTTACAAAATGCACTGCGACGATCAAATCAAGCATGTGCCGATGATCAAAATGTCGCTGCAGCCGCTGATTGAGAATTATATCGTTCACGGCCTGCGCAGCGATCAGGACGATAACTGGCTGACCATCAACGCGACGCAGGAGGATGACGAGGTCCATATCGAGATCAAGGACAATGGGAAAGGGATTCCGCCGCAGCGGCTCGAGGACATCAAATCCCGGCTGGATGTGGCCGAGTCGAGCGGAGAATCGTTTGGTCTGCGGAGCGTGAATGAGCGATTAAAGCTGACATATGGAAGTTCGTACGGAATGGACATCCAGAGTGAGCCGGGTAACGGAACGACGGTGACAGTGAAATTTCCGGTGACAGAGAGGAAGCTGAATAACGATGTATAAGGTATTTATCGTGGACGATGAGCCGTTCATTATAGAGGGATTGGTTGATGTCGTGGATTGGTCGAAGTATGGCATCGAGGTGGTCGGTCATGCGGAGAACGGCCGTCAGGCACTGGAGAAGATGGCGGTCGTTCCGGTCGACATTCTTATAACGGATATATCGATGCCCGTGATGACGGGGCTTGAACTGATCGAGGGCGCACGCAAATTAAACCGTAATCTGAAGGTGATTATCCTGAGCGGTTTCGACGACTTTGCCTATTTGAAGGAAGGCATGCGGCTCGGGATCGAGAATTATCTGCTCAAGCCGATCAACCTCAAGGAACTGGAAGAAACGATTGCAAGCACAACGGATAAAATGAACAAATCCAGAAGGGAAATGAGACTGGACGAGTATGACATCAATATTTTGCGGAGCAACATCCTGTATCGCTGGATCACCGACCGGATCGAGCCGGAGGAGCTGGAGGAGCGGGCGACCCTTCTGGGGTTGAATCTCAATTTGCCCTATGTTATGGCATCTATCCTGAGAGCGGACTTCACGCCGCTGGAGAACTGCCTGTATCAATTAATGGACCAGGAGCCGGGCGTTCTGTATTTCCGGGACAACGACGGCGATCATGTGGTCATCTTCATGATGAAAGACCCGGATACGGAAAAAGCGAGGGCAATCCGCCTGCTGCAGCAGGTGCGGGAGCAGTGCTATGAAGAAGAGCTGAGCATTTCGCTCGGCAGCGTGGAGAGCCTCGGCGGGAATTACAAGGACAGTTATCTCCATGCCAAGGAAGCCCAGGAATACTATCTGGTTCTGGAGCAGCCCTCCTACGTGGATTATGTTGATGTTCAGGCCAAAAAGGGAGAAGCGGCTGAATCCTATTCGGTACAGTGGCCCGATTATGCCAAAGGCATCGCCGGAAGGGACAAGCAGGTGCTGTTTGATCTGATCGACAGCGATTTTGACCGGCTTCGCCACACCCAGGGAATGAACCCGACGACCTTGAAGAGCATCGCGGTCGAAATGGTCATTCGCCTGAAACTGGAGCTGAACGATATCCAGTATACGGCCGCCCCTGATTTCGTGAAAAACACCATTACCGATATTATGGATTCCGTATCGATCGACGATCTGATCAAAGCGGTGAAGGATGGGGTTGGCGGGCTGGTCGATTCGCTCAACAATGACGTGAAGAGCCCTGTCATCCAGCAGATTCTGAATCATATCCAGCACCATTACAACGAGGATTTGTCCTTGAAGGTGCTGGGAGCTAACTATCATATCCATCCGGTCTATCTGGGTCATCTGTTCCATAAAGAGACGGGAGAAAACTTCACGGAGTACATTAACCGGTACCGGATTGAGCGGGCCAAGGAGCTGCTTCGGAACTCTTCGACAAAAGTGCAGGATATCGCAAAAAATGTCGGTTATTGGGAAACCGGTTATTTCTATAAACAGTTCAAAAAATTCGTCGGCGTATCGCCGAGGGATTTTAGAGGAATGCTCTGATTGATAGAATCAGAGTTTTTTTCTTTATTTTCACCATAATACCTTTAATTTTTCGCCTATGTGAAACTGCTTTCATGGGATAACCTTATATGTGTAGAGACACAAGGATTCAAAAGGGAGGATAAACATGAGTAAATCGAAAAAGAAATGGCTCCTGCCGCTAACGCTTTTATTGTCCGCGTCCATGCTGTTGTCTGCATGCGGAGGCAATAAAGAAGAGAGTGCAGGAAACGGCGGGGGAACTGCCGAGAAACCGGTTGAGCTGATCTGGTACACCATCGGAACACCTCAAAAGGATGTTGACAAGGTTGAGGCAGAAATCAATAAATACACTGCTGAGAAGATTGGTGTAACCGTTGACATGAAAATGATCGACTTCGGGGATTACAACCAGAAGATGCAGGTTATGGCAGCTTCCGGCGAACCGATGGATATCCTGTTCACGAGCTCATGGGCGTTCGATTATGTGCAGAACGCACGTAAAGGCGCATTCATGGAATTGGACGAGCTGATCGAAAGCCACGGAAAAGGCATTAAAGAAGCAATCGATCCGGCGTTCCTGGAAGGTTCCAAGGTTGACGGACACAACTATGCGATTCCGGCCAACAAAGAACTTCCTGCTCAAGAAGCATGGCGCTTTAACAAAACATTGCTCGATAAATACAATCTCGATATTTCGAACGTAAAATCGATGGAAAGCTTGGAGCCGCTGCTCAAAACGATCAAGGAAAACGAACCGAACGTCGTTCCTTTGGCCATCAGCAAAGACTTCGGACCATTGCTTCCATTTGACTACATCATCGAAAAAATGCCAATGGCCGTATACCTGGACGACAAGGAAGAACTGAAAGTCGTGAACTTCCTCGAAATGCCGGAAACGATGGACATGCTTAAGTTGATGAACAAGTACTACAAAGCGGGATACATCTCCCCAGAAGCTGCAACAACAACTTCGACGCAAGATCTGATGACATCCGGCAACTGGTTCACGGACCGTGCGGCTACACAGCCGTTCGCGGACAACCTGTGGAGCCAAAGCTACGGCTATCCTGTCGTATCTACTCCTGCCGGCGATGCAAACATCTTTAACTGGTCGGTTATGGGTTCGATGCAAGCGATTTCCGCAAACTCGAAATACCCTGAGAAAGCAATGGAGTTCCTGAACCTGCTGAACACCGACGTATATCTTCGTAACCTGGTTGACTCCGGTATCGAAGGCGTGCACTACAAGAAGCTTAGCGAGAACGTAATGGAAAACTTGCCAGAATCGAAAAACTACGACATGCCTACTTTTGCGCTCGGCAATGTCATGCTGACTTACTTGAATCCTGAAGATCCTGAGAACAAATGGGAAGAGTTCAAGAAGTTTAACGAGTCCGGCCAGCCTGCTCCGCTTCTCGGTTTCAACTTCGATCCAACCAAAGTATCCACAGAACTCGCTGCTGTCAACAACGTAAAAGAAGAGTTCTGGGCGCCGCTGATGACAGGTACCGTCAATCCTGAAGAGTTCCTGCCAAAAGCGAATGAAAAGCTGAAAGCTGCTGGTCTGGATAAGATCATCGCTGAAGCACAAAGCCAAATTGATGCTTGGAAAGCAAGCAAGTAATAACAATGCATGAAGCGGCCTGCCTGCCTTAAGGGGCAGCAGATGCCGCTGCAGCATGAACAAGGACGGGGCGGCGGATGTTCACCGCCCTTCTTTTGTTCATTTCATGCACATCACGAGGAGGGGTAAGCGTGAGAGCAATCGGACAGTTTTTCAAAAATATTATGACGAATAAGGCCATGCTGTTCATGGTTTTGCCGGGGACCCTGTGGTTTCTCTTATTCTCATATTTGCCCATGTTCGGGACCATTATTGCATTTAAGGAATACCGCTTTAGCCGAGACGGGTTCTGGGCAAGTATCGTTAATAGTGAATGGGTAGGATTCCAAAACTTTAAATTCCTGTTCAGTACCAACGATGCTTACATCATTACGCGCAACACCGTTCTTTATAATTTCGTGTTCATCATATTAGGTCTCATTCTATCCGTAGCGCTGGCTATCGTATTGTCTGAAATCGTGAACAAGAAATTGGCGAAAGTCTATCAAACCGGCATGTTTCTGCCGTACTTCCTGTCCTGGGTTATCGTAGGTTACTTCGCATTCAGTTTCCTGAGCATGGACAAAGGGATGCTGAATCAGATTCTGGGCTGGTTCGGCATGGAGCCGGTTCAGTGGTATTCCGAAGCCAAGTATTGGCCGATATTCCTGACGTTGATCAGTTTGTGGAAATCCGTAGGTTATAACAGCGTCGTCTACCTGGCGGCGATCATGGGGATCGACAAATCCTTGTACGAGGCGGCGATGATTGACGGAGCGAACAAATGGCAGCAGATTAAAGCCATCACGCTTCCGATGCTGAAACCGCTGATGACCATTTTGACTCTTCTTGCGATCGGTAAAATCTTCTACGCTGACTTTGGTCTCTTCTATCAAGTGCCAAGGGATTCGGGAACCTTGTATTCCGTAACGAACGTCATTGATACCTATGTATATCGCGGTCTGAAAACAACGGGCGAGATCGGCATGAGTACTGCTGCGGGTCTGTACCAGTCGGTTGTCGGATTTATCCTGGTTATGGTATCCAACTATATCGTTCGTAAATACGACAAGGATAACGCATTGTTCTAATCGATCAATCATCAAGAAGGGGGTATGTGATGTGTTCAAATCGAAAAGCAAGATGAAAGATTTCCATCAGCTTTCATCCGGGTGGAATGTCGTATTCAACCTGATTGCCGGTATTTTCTCGTTCCTGTGTGTATTTCCGTTCCTGTTCGTTATGATCATCTCATTTACAGACGAAGGCTCACTGGCCCGAAACGGATACCAAATCTGGCCGGAGAAATGGAGTCTTGAAGCTTACAAGTACGTATTCCAGACAGGCGACACGCTTCTTCGTTCTTACGGCGTAACGATCTTCGTCACGGTCGTAGGTACGCTGCTCAGTCTGTTTATCATTTCGCTTTATGCTTATGCCATCTCCCGCAAAGGGTTCAGATACCGGAACTTCTTCTCGTTCTTCGCATTTTTCACGATGCTGTTCAACGGGGGCCTGGTGCCGACTTATATCGTAGCAACGCAATTGCTGGGCCTGAAAGATTCCATCTGGGCTTTGATTCTGCCTTTGGCGCTCAATGCCTTCTATATCATGATTCTGCGTACGTTCTACAGCACCAGCGTGCCGGACGCCATCATCGAATCCGGTAAAATCGACGGTGCGAGCGAGTTTAAGATTTTCTACAAGCTGGTATTGCCGCTATCCCTGCCGGGTCTGGCTACCATCGGTTTGTTCAGCACGCTTGGGTATTGGAACGATTGGTTCAACGCATTGCTCTACATCGACGATCCGAACCTGGTTCCGCTGCAATCCATGCTCATGCGGATCGAAACCAGTATGCAGTTCATCCTGCAGAACTCGCAGAACTCATCCCTTAGCATGGCCGCTCTTCAGAGCATGCCGCAGGATACTTCGCGGATGGCGATGGTCGTTCTGGCAACCGGACCGATTATTCTGGCATATCCGTTCTTCCAGCGCTACTTCATTCAAGGTCTGACCATCGGCGCGGTTAAAGAATAAATTCTTCAAGTACCGGAGGGTATAAGATGACTTATAAAGATCCCCGTAAACCCATTGCGGAAAGAGTGGAACATCTGCTTGGCCTGATGAACCTGGAGGAAAAGGTGGGGCAGTTGATCCAACCGTTCGGCTGGAAGACCTATGAGGTGAATGAAGGTCAGATTACATTAACGGATTCATTTAAAGAGCAAGTTAAAAATGGCGGCGTCGGATCCCTTTACGGGACCCTTCGCGCCGATCCATGGACCGGTGTAACACTTGAGACCGGTCTTTCTCCGCGTGAAGGAGCGGAAGCCGTCAATCACATCCAGCGGTACGCCGTTGAGCAGTCTCGACTTGGCATTCCGATCCTGATCGGGGAAGAATGCTCGCATGGTCACATGGCCATCGGCGGCACGGTCTTTCCGGTGCCGTTGTCCATCGGGAGCACGTGGAACGTGGATTTATACCGCGACATGTGCCGGGCCGTCGCGCTGGAAACACGCAGCCAGGGCGGCGCGGTCACCTATTCGCCGGTGCTCGACGTCGTGCGCGATCCAAGATGGGGACGTACCGAGGAATGCTTCGGTGAAGACCCGTACCTGATCAGCGAATATGCGGTCGCATCGGTGGAAGGCCTTCAGGGCGAGTCTCTGGACAGCCCGAGCAGCGTTGCGGCGACCTTGAAGCATTTCGTTGGCTATGGCAGCTCGGAAGGCGGGAGAAATGCCGGACCCGTGCACATGGGCACGCGTGAGCTGATGGAAGTGGACATGCTGCCGTTCAAGAAGGCCGTGGAAGCGGGAGCGGCCTCCATTATGCCCGCCTATAACGAGATTGACGGCGTGCCATGCACCGTCAATACGGAGCTGCTTGACGGCATTCTCCGCAAGGAGTGGGGTTTTGACGGCATGGTAATCACCGACTGCGGCGCCATCGATATGCTGGCCAGCGGCCATGATACCGCCGAAGACGGAATGGATGCCGCTGTGCAGGCCATCCGCGCCGGCATCGATATGGAGATGTCTGGCGAGATGTTCGGCAAGCATCTTCAGAAGGCTGTCGAGTCGAACAAGCTGGAGGTCTCCGTATTGGACGAGGCCGTACGCCGTGTATTGACGTTGAAATTCAAGCTCGGATTGTTCGAGTCTCCTTACGTGGATCCCCAGACAGCCGAGAACGTGATCGGCAGCGAGCAGCATGTCGGACTTGCCAGGCAGCTTGCGGCAGAAGGCATCGTTCTCCTTAAGAACGAAGCAAAGGCTCTGCCGTTATCCAAGGAAGGCGGCGTGATTGCCGTCATTGGACCTAATGCCGATCAGGGATACAATCAGCTTGGAGACTATACCTCTCCTCAGCCGCCGGCAGCCGTGACCACCGTGCTTGGCGGAATCCGCGCGAAACTAGGAGAAGATGCCCAGCGCGTATTGTACGCTCCGGGATGCCGCATTAAGGACGACTCCAGGGAGGGCTTTGAATTCGCATTGACTTGTGCGGAACAGGCCGATACCGTGGTTATGGTGCTTGGCGGTTCCAGCGCCCGCGATTTTGGCGAAGGCACGATTGATTTGCGCACAGGGGCCTCGAAGGTCACGGACGATGCTTTAAGCGACATGGATTGCGGTGAAGGCATTGACCGGATGACGCTTCAGCTATCCGGCGTTCAATTGGAATTGGCGCAGGAGATCCATAAGCTTGGCAAGCGGATGATCGTGGTGTACATCAACGGCCGTCCGATCGCGGAGCCGTGGATCGACGAGCATGCCGATGCGATTCTGGAAGCATGGTATCCTGGACAGGAAGGCGGACATGCGGTAGCGGACATTTTGTTCGGGGACGTGAATCCGTCCGGCAAGCTGACCATGTCGATACCGAAGCATGTCGGGCAGCTGCCGGTTTACTATAACGGCAAGCGGTCGCGCGGTAAGCGTTACCTTGAAGAGGATTCCCAGCCGCGTTATCCGTTCGGATACGGGCTTAGCTATACCGAATTCAGTTATTCGGATATTCAAATGACTCCGGAAGTAATCGGAACGGACGGTACGGCGATTGTTTCCGTGAACGTTACAAATAGCGGTGACTGTGAAGGGTCCGAGGTTGTACAATTATACGTAAGCGATGCCGCCAGCAAATATACGAGACCCGCCCGTGAACTGAAGGGCTTCCAGAAAATTTCCCTGCAGCCCGGAGAGCGGCGCAAGGTGGAATTCACGATCGGTCCGGAACAGCTTCAATATATCGGTCAAGATTACCGGCAGGTGGTTGAACCCGGGCTGTTCCGTGTTATGCTAGGCAGGCATGTGAACGATACGCTTAGTGCAGATCTGACCGTACAGGAGGATTAATCAATGGAACGTATTCGACGCTTTATACGCGAACTGTCGGAGCGGCAGTGGCTCGAATCGACGGAGCTTCGAGATTGGAACATTACCCGGTCCGCTTACATGGTTCCGGGCGTGTACGAAGAGACGTCCCCTTATCCGGAGGGGCAGAACTTCAACAGGTTTCCGAGCACGCAGGGGACAACCTATTTCTTTCGGAGGAATCTTGAGTTACCCCCTCAATGGGCAGATGGAGCGATTGGGCTCGTGTTTCAATCCGGGGGCGAGGGGCTGCTGCGCATTAATGGCGCGTCTTATCAGGGATTGGACCGGAATCATACTTTCGTTACGCTGGATGCGAAGCGGATCGGAATGAACATGGAGTTGGAGATCGAATTGTTCGATCCGATTCCGGAGCCGGTCGACCCGTTGAATCAGCAGGCTGTTATTCAGCCACCGATTACCCGCGTACAAAGTTTGCTTGTCCTCGTAAACGTGCCTGTCCAGAGCCTGATGTACACCGCTACCGTGATCCGGGATTCGCTTATCCTGCTGCTGGATACGGATATGCGGCGCATCCGCATGATGGAGGCGCTGTATCAGGCCATGGATCGCTTCGTAGGCTTGAATGACGCTGCCATCCGGGATGGTGCCGAGGTAACCGCGATTGAGCATGATCTGAAACAGTCGGTCGCAGCCATAGGCGGCCATGCCGAAGGCACCGAGCATATGGTGGGCCAGTCCCATATCGACATCGCCTGGCTGTGGCCCGTTCGGGAAACCGTACGAAAAACAAGCCGCACCTTCTCCACGATGGATGCGCTGATGAACGAATATCCCGAATTCAAGTACGCGCAGAGTCAGCCGCTGCTGTACCAATTCCTGAAGGATCACGATCCCGAGCTGTACGAGAGAGTGAAGGCCAGAATCAAGGAAGGGCGCTGGGAGCTGGTCGGCGGGATGTGGGTCGAACCGGACCTGAACATTCCGAGCGGGGAATCCCTCATGCGTCAAATGCTGTACGGGCAGCGCTTCTATCAAGAAGAGTTCGGCTTGACATCGCAAATCGAATGGCTGCCGGATACGTTCGGATACTGTGCATCCCTGCCTCAAATCTTGAAGCATGGCGGCATTCGTTATTTCATGACAACCAAGCTTGGCTGGAACGATACGAATGTGTTCCCATACGATCTATTCCATTGGGTCGGGATCGATGGAACGCCGATGCTCTCCTATCTGAACCATGGCGTGAACGAGAACACGCTGCCGAAGGACGTTCACGAGCATTGGCAGTCGTACCGTCAAAAGGCCGTTCATCCGGAGCAGATGCTGCTGTATGGACACGGCGACGGCGGCGGAGGCGTAACTCGCGAGATGCTGGAATACATCAACCGGGCCGAGCTGATGGTCGGTCAGCCTGCCAGCAAGTACAGCACGGCTGCCGAGTTTTTTGACGGGATCGACGCAGCTCAGCCGAAGCTGCCGAAATGGCGCGGGGATTTATACCTGGAGCTTCATCGAGGCACCTATACGACGCATGCACGAAACAAGCGCCATAACCGGAAAGCGGAAATCCTGTTCCGCGAGGCGGAGCTATGGAACTCGGTGGCTTTCCCGTCGATGGACAACGAGAAGAAGCAGGGCATCGTCAGCGAGCTGCATGACGGCTGGAAGCTGATTTTGCTGAATCAATTCCACGATATTATTCCGGGTTCTGCGATAACGGAATCTTACGTGACCTCCGAGAAGGAATACGCAGAGGTATTCCAAAAAGGAAATCGTAGCCTGGATCTCGGTCTTCAGGTATTGGCGGACCAGGCCGATACAGAAGGGGAAGGCGTTCCGTATGTTATCTTCAACGGACTAGGATGGAGAAGGGACGCCGTCATCTCGCTAGAAGCAGAGCATGGTCTTACACCGTACGATTCGGATGGCGCGCCGCTGCCATTCGATGCCTTATCCGGAGAGAACGGCGAAACCTCGCAGCGCTTGAACGTTCATGTTCAAGGCATCCCGGCTTTGGGATACACGACCATCTGGTTGAAGCCTTCGGCAGGAAACGGAAAGGCAGCGGAGAAGTCTACTACAGTGTTCGCAGATTCTTGGGAAACGGATTTCTATAAGGTCAGCTTTAACGAGCGCGGCGAAATCACGAGCCTGTGGGATAAAGAAGCACATCGGGAAGTAATCAAGCCGGGCGAAGCCGCGAATCGTTTCCACTTCTTCCATGACCGTCCGACGCTGTGGGATGCGTGGGATATCGATACCCGCTACGAGGAGCAACCCGCCGGCGATGCCGAGCTGATCGAGAAGAAGCTGGTGTCTGCGGGCGAAGTCCAGGATGTGCTGCGTTTCCGCTGGCGCATTCATCAGTCGGAGATCACGCAGGATATGATTTTTTATCATCATGACCGACGGATCGACTTCAAGACGTTTGTCAGCTGGAACGAATCGCATAAATTGTTGAAAGTCGGTTTCCCGATCGGCGTCGTTGCCGAGAAGGCCACCTACGAGATTCCGTTCGGAACCATTGAGAGACCGACCCATCGCAATACGAGCTGGGAGCAGGCGCAGTATGAAGTCTGCGGACACCGCTTCGCGGATGTGTCGGAGCATGGATACGGCGTCAGCCTGATCAACGACTGCAAATACGGATATGACGTTCAGGACAGCACGATCCGGCTGTCGCTGCTGCGCGCGCCGAAATGGCCGGATGTCACGGCGGATTTGGGAGAGCATGAGTTCACGTATTCCCTCTATCCGCATAACGGAGACTGGAGAAGCGCCGGAATCGTCCGCAAAGCAGCCGAGCTTAATCATGATCTGCCATGGGTGAGAACAGGTTCGAAGAAGGGTTCGCAGCCTGCCGTGCATTCGTTTATACCGTTCGAGAGCGATCACGTTATCCTGGATACCGTTAAGCCGGCAGAAGACGGCACGGGGTACGTCCTTCGGATGTATGAGTCCGCGGGCGGCCGGGATGCGGCAACTGTGAGCTGGCCTTATCCTTGCGAAAGGGTCCATCTATCCAACGCCTTGGAAGAAGAACTCGAACAACTGGATATCGCGGAAGGAAGGTTAACCCTTCAATTCCTGCCGTACGAGATCAAAACCATCAAATTGACCACACAACATACTTAGTCAAAGGAGCCAGAACAAATCATGGAACAATTCAGACTCCCCAAAATACCAATGCCGGAGCTAGAGCTGCCGCAATCCATTCAGGCGGTTTTGCAAGAGGCCGAAGAAAAGCTGGCGCACCGTCCCAAGCTGCTTCAGCTGTTCAAGAACACGTTCCCGAACACGCTGGAAACGACGACCAAATTGATGGAGGATGGCACGACGTTTGTGATCACCGGCGATATTCCGGCCATGTGGCTGCGCGATTCGGTAGAGCAAGTGATCCATTACATTCCGTTTGCCAAGAACGATCCGCAGCTTCAGCGGATTTTAAGCGGATTGATCAAACGCCATTTTCAATATATTCATATCGATCCTTATGCCAATGCCTTCAATGAATCGGCCAACGACTGGCACTGGAACACGACCGACGAAACGGACATGTCGCCATGGGTATGGGAGCGCAAATTCGAAATCGATTCGCTGTGCTTCTCCGTTCGCCTGGCCTACCTGTACTGGAAGGAAACCGGCCTGACGGATGTGTTCGACGCCAACTTTAAGTCGGCTATGATCAAAATCATCGAGCTGTTTAAAACCGAACAGCACCATTTCGAGAAATCGCCTTACCGTTTCACGCGGGATAACGGAATTCCAACCGACTCCTTGCGCAACAACGGTCTCGGCATGCCTGTGAATTATACGGGCATGATCTGGTCGGGCTTCCGTTCAAGCGACGATGCCTGTGATTTCCACTACAACATTCCGGGGAACATGTTTGCCGTTGTGGCCCTTCGTCAAATGCAGGAATTCGCGGAATGGGTGTTCCGTGACATGAAACTGCTGGATGAATTGAAACGACTTGAAGCCGACGTGGATCACGGAATTCAGTTGTACGGCATCTATCGTCATCCGGAGTTCGGTCCGATCTACGCCTATGAAACGGACGGTTACGGAAATTACTGCCTGATGGATGATGCGGGCACTCCAGGATTGATGTCCATTCCTTATCTGGGATATTGCTCAGCAGATGATCCTATCTACCAGAACACCAGACGGTTTGCGCTCAGCAAAGAAAATCCTTTCTACTACGAGGGGACCGTTGCCAAAGGCATCGGCAGTCCGCACACGCCGCCGGATTATATCTGGCATATGGCCTTGTCGATGCAGGGGATTACGGCGCAGACGGCAGAAGAGAAGCTGGAGATGATTGCGCTGCTGGAAGCGACCGATGCCGATACCGGCTTCATGCATGAAGGGTTCCATGCCGACGATCCGAAAGTCTTCACCAGGTCGTGGTTTGCCTGGTCCAACAGCCTGTTCTCGCAATTGGTGTACCAGGCGATGAAAGCAGGGATTCTATGAGCGGGCGCTTGATTGTATTTTACGATCCGTCCTTTCCGGCAGCAGAAGCTGCCGGTTTGCCGGCTAGCGCCGCGGCTCTGAATGCATTCGATGCGGCGTGCGGCGCCGAGGACCTCGCTGAAGCGCTGGCATCTTCAGGCGGACAAGGTGCAAGCTTTGTCAATTTGCACGCGCCTTATTTTCCGAAATCCGCCTGGAGAGCGATTCTGGACTTTCTGAGAAACGGCGGCGGCTTGGTCAGCGTTGGCGGCGCACCCTTCAAGCGTCCTGTCCGCAAAGAGGACGGCGCTTGGGTGGTGGAGCACGAACAGACGGCGTATCACCAGCAGCTTCATATTCATGAGGTGCTGCCTGTGGACAGCGGGCGTGTCGATCATTTGATTGCAAGCGACGTTATACCGCTGATGGAGGGCAGCCGGGAACGGTTAACCGTCAGCGATACGTGGAATTTGGTTCCGCATGTCACCAAGAGCAGTGATCTGCCTCATCAAATGGGATCGGCCGGGCCGATGGATACCCGGATTTACCCGCTCCTTAAGGGAAGCACGGCGAACGGGAGAGAGGTCGCCGCTCCGGTTGTTTTATGGGAAAATGTCGGCGGACCTTTCTTGGGCGGACGCTGGCTGTTTGTGAATCAGCCGCTCACCGCTTCCTTCTGGGAACAGGATGGAGGAGCAGAGGTGCGCCGCTGGGCGGCATTCTGCGCGAAGGGGATTACCGAGCTGTGGATCAAGCCGAATTATGCGACCTACGAGTCCGGCGAGCGCGCAATTCTGACCCTGCAGGCCCAAAGGCTTGGCCGGAGTCTGCCGGTTCATGAGCCGCAGCACTGGACGTTCCGCATCTCTGTCAAGCGAGACGGGGATGAATCTTCCGAATGGAATCATACCGTTACAGTTGACGTGACCGGGCAATTTCATGTACAGCGCATCCCGGTTGCGCTCGATATCAAGCCGGGAGCTTATCGCGTGGTGTGCGAAGCCGAAGGGCCGGACGGAGAAATCCGCAGGCTGAGACAAGGCTTCTGGGGAGCTGATCCGCAGCTGCTGCAAGCAGGCTCGCCCGTAACCTGCAACCGGGATTACTTCATCAAGGACGGCCGTCCGCTGCCGGTTGTCGGCATGACGTACATGACGTCCGATGTCGCGCGTAAATTCCTGTTCCTTCCGAATACGGATGTATGGGATCGTGATATGGCGCAAATGCGGGGTGCCGGCATCAACTGGATCCGCACCGGCATTTGGACCGCTTATCGCAATATTATGCAGGTGGACGGGCATGCATCCGAGGAGGTTATGCGTTCGATTGACGCCTTCCTGTTAACGGCGAAGAAGCATGATCTGCAGGTAACGTTTACCTTCTTCTCCTTCACGCCGGAGACATGGGAAGGCCAGAATCCTTACCTCGATCCGCGAAGCGTGGAAGCGCAGAAGCGGTTCATACGTTCCATCGTGACAAGGCACAAAGACACGAAAAATGTGGACTGGGACCTGATCAACGAGCCTTCCATGTTCGATCCGCCGCAAATTTTCTCGGACGGTCCGCGTTCGGCGAAGGATCCGTTCGAGCGGCAGGCTTATGTCGATTGGCTGAAAAATCGTCACGGCTCGATTGAGCGTTTACAGGAACGCTGGAACATGACGGCCGATCAGCTGCCGGGTTTTGACTCCGTGGTACCTCCGGAGCCTCAAGCCATAAATTTTGACGTTCAAGACATGCACCAGGGGAAAAAGGGCGGGCAATGGCTCGATTATGTATTGTTCTCCATGGATATGCATAACCGCTGGGCCAAGGAATTATATGAAGATATCAAAGCGGTGTGCCCGGATCATATGGTGACCGTCGGACAAGACGAGGCGCTTGGCGCACAGCGTCCATCCCCGTTCTTTTATGCCGAAGCCGTGGACTATACGACGGTTCACTCCTGGTGGTTCAACGACTATTTGATCTGGGACGGCATCTTTGCCAAAACCCCGGATAAACCGAACCTGATTCAGGAAACGGGTATTATGTACGTGGAAACACCGGACGGCCGGGCGAAGCGGAGCGAAGCCGAGCTTCGGAACCTGCTGGAGCGCAAGTATGCTTACGCTTTCTCTACCGGTGGCGCAGGAGCCATTCATTGGATCTGGAACACGAACTTCTACATGGATAATGCCAATGAATCGCATATCGGAGCTGTCCGCGCCGATGGCACGGAGAAACCGGAAGCGGACGTATCCTATGATTTCGGCGCCTTCATGGAAGGCATCCGGGATTTGTTTGCAGGCCGGAAGCTTGAAGAGACCGCGGTCATCTTCCCTTATTCCAACGATTTCTCCAACCGGAAGCTTGCGTTTGAAGCGACGACGAAGGCGACGCGCGCGCTTGCTTACGAGCTGAACGTGCCGTTCCGTGCCGTTGGGGAGTATGATTTAAGCTCGCTGCGCAGCAATCCGGCGAAATTCATCATTCTGCCGAGCGCCCACAATGTGGATGACCAGGCGTTTGCCGAATTGATAACGATCGTGGAGGAAACGGGAGCCACGCTGCTCCTGACCGGTCCGATCGGTCTGGATGCTTACTGGCATCCGGTTGATCGCATGACCGCAGAGCTGGGCGAGCGCAAGCTGGCAAATGTGCGCCGGGAAGAAAGCTTGCGCCTAGGGGATCGTGCATGGCCCGTTTCATATGGGCACCGCAAGATTGCCGAGCTGAGCAAGGAAATTCCGGCAGGCAGCGTGGCTAAACCGGCAGACGCAGCCGGCGACTCGATCGTGGACGTGAAGCTTGGGGCAGGACGTCTGCTCTGGAGCCCGCTTCCGGTAGAACTGAACGACCGGATCGACGCCATTTCGGCTTTGTACCGGCATGCATTGGAGCTTTCCGCAGCCGACACGGGGCTGATCTGGAATCAAGGCGGAGAACATTCGGGCGTATACGGACGCAAAGTAACGTTTGAAGAAGGAGCGCTCTTCGTCTTCGGCTCAGAGCAATCGTGGGATGCGAACGTCGAGGTGAAGGATCCTTCAACCGGCCTTACCTATTCATTCGTGCTTGAGGCGGATCGCTCGGTCTTGTTCGCAGTGGATGCGAGCGGCGACCTGTTATCGGTGTACCGTCCGGATGAAGTCGAAATCACCGTATCGAAAGGCTAACATAAGGGGGACTAAGTAGAGATGGACCAATCCAGAAAGGCACATATCATTTCTCATACTCACTGGGACCGCGAGTGGTATTTGCCGTACGAAAAGCACCATGTGCGGTTAATCGAGCTGATGGACAGCTTGCTTGAGACGATGGAAAAGGACTCGGAATACCGCAGCTTTTTCCTTGATGGCCAGACGATTATTATCGAAGATTATTTACAGGTAAGACCTGAGAAAAAAGAACAGCTGGAGAAGCTGATCACGGACGGCCGCATCATCATCGGTCCTTGGTACATCCTGCAGGATGCTTACCTGACGAGCAGCGAGGCCAACGTGAGAAATATGCAGATCGGGCACCAGGATGCGAAGCGGTACGGCACGGTTGCCAAAATCGGTTATTTCCCGGATACGTTTGGACTTACGGGCCAAATCCCGCAGCTGATGCTCCAGTCCGGCATCGATAACGCCTTCTTCGGGCGGGGCGTGAAGCCGACGGGCTTTAACAATACCGTCTCCGACAGCGGCTATGAATCTTCGTTCTCCGAGCTGATGTGGGAAGGTCCGGACGGCTCCAAGGTGCTGGGCATCCTGTTTGCCAACTGGTACAGCAACGGCAACGAAGTTCCCGTGGATGAAGCCGAGGCGAAGGCGTTCTGGGACCGCAAGCTGGCGGATGCCGAGAAGTACGCTTCCACGCCTGAGCTGCTGTACATGAACGGTTGCGACCATCAGCCGATTCAGACTGATCTTCCGGAAGGCATTCGTACAGCGACGAAGCTGTATCCGGATACGGAGTTTATCCACTCCAATTTCGACGATTACTTGAAAGCCGTCCGCGAGAAGCTGCCGCAGGATCTTTCCTCCGTCAAAGGAGAGCTCCGCAGCCAGCGCACCGATGGATGGGGAACGCTCGTGAACACCGCTTCTGCGCGCGTATACCTGAAGCAGATGAACCAGCGCGGCCAGACTCTGCTGGAAAAAGTGGCCGAGCCGCTGGCATCCTACGCCAGCCTGCTTGGCAAGGAGTATCCGCATCATCTGTTCACCTATGCGTGGAAGACGCTGATGCAGAATCATCCGCATGACAGCATCTGCGGCTGCAGCGTGGACGAAGTTCACCGCGAGATGGTCACCCGCTTCGAGAAAAGCGCCCACGTGGCGGAAAATATCGTGGACGACAGCGTGCGCGTCATCGCGGATGCGGTGGACACGACCGGATTCGAGCAATGGGGCACCGACCTGCTGCCGCTGGTTGTATTCAATACGACCGGATGGGAACGCAGCGGTACGGTCAGCATCGAGCTGGACGCGAAACGCCTCTATTTCCGGGAAGGCTATTCGCTTGAGGAAACCAGCCGCCGGATGAAGGAAGTCGACTTGTCCGGCCGCGTGCTGGTTAACGCTGAAGGTCAGGCCGTGCCTTGCACCGTAGAGGACCTCGGACTTCAATTCGGGTACGATCTGCCGGACGACCGTTTCCGCCAGCCTTACATGTGCCGCCGCGTGAGACTGACTTTCGAGGCAAGCGACATTCCTGCCATGGGCTTGACTGCCTATGCTTGGGTGAAGAGCGAAGTGAAGCCTGCCGAGACGGGATCCCTGATCAGCCAGTCGAACGTGTTGGAAAATGACCTGATCAAGGTCGAAATCCAAGCGGACGGTTCCTTCTTCCTGACGGATAAAAAGAACGGACAAGTATACCGCGATCTGGGCGTTTATGAAAATACCGGAGACATCGGTAACGAATATATGTACAAACAGCCGGACGGCGAAATTCCATTGACAACCAAAGGATTGACCGCCGAAATTACGGTTCTGGAAGACACGCCTTACCGGGCATCCGTTGAAATCGTTCATAACTGGTCCATTCCGGCTATGGCGGACAGCAAGCTGGATGAAGAGCAGCATGAGCTTGTGTATTATCCGAACCGCAAAGCGCAAAGATCAAGCGAGATGGTGCCGATGCGCATACGTACCGTGGTCAGCTTGAACCGCAGCGGCAAAGGCGTGGAGATCGAAGCCACGTTGGATAATCAGGCGAAGGATCATCGGGTGCGTGCTTTGTTCCCGACCGATTTGGAGGCATCTTCCCATTACGTGGATTCCATGTTCGAAGTGGCGAAACGGGATAATGAACCGGCTGCCGAATGGGAGAACCCGAGCTACACGGCTCATCAACAGGCCTTCGTGGACGTTACGGCAGCTGCGGCAGGACTGACGGTGGCCAACCAGGGCTTAAACGAGTACGAAGTCCTGCGGGACGGTCGGAATACGATTGCCGTTACGCTGCTTCGCTCCGTAGGCGAGCTCGGCGATTGGGGTTACTTCCCGACGCCTGAAGCCCAGTGCATCGGCGTTCATACGGTACGTATGGAGGTCATTCCGCATCAAGGCGACGGCATCGCTTCCGGTGCTTATGCCGAGGCTTACCAGTTCCAGATTCCATGGACGGCTGCCCAGACCGGCGTTCATACCGGACAGGTGGCTTCCACGTCTGCGCCGCTGGCATGGAGCCGCGAAGAGCTTGCATTCTCTTCCCTGAAAGTGAATCCGAACACAGGGGACTTGATGCTGCGCTGGTTCAATATGGCAGGCACAGATGCTGAGCTTGCGTTGACATCTTCCCTGCCGTCCCAGGGCGTGTATAAGAGCAATATTCTGGAGGAAGAGGGAGCGATTCAAAGCTTTGACAATCACGGAAGCTTTACGCTGCCGGTGAAACCTTATGAGATCTTGACGCTGGGCGTTAAAGTTTCAGCCGAGTAAGTTTCGATCAAATATACGCCGGGCATGGTGATCCATCCCGGCTAGCAAAAGCCCGATTCCGAAATGACAGGGATCGGGCTTTGCTGTCTTGCAATGTGATAGGCATCATCTCAAAAACAGAATGGAGGTATGGAGATGAAGATTTATTTTGATAACCTGCCGGAGAAGCTGCTTGAAGGGGTTGGCGAGCTCTCGGACATAGTGGATATCCGCATTACGGAGGGAGAGGGCCTAAAGATTCGAGTCATTCAGGCTCCAGGACCGATCCAGGCATCATTAAAGGATGGGCAGGGGACGATCCGATACCAGGAGAAGATTCATTTTTTTCGTGCTTTAGGGGTGTTTCTGGAGCAGGCGAGGGAGCGTGACCGGTTCGAGCTGACCGAGGAGCCCAGGTTTGACTTCAACGGCACGATGCTTGACGTTTCGCGCAATGGCGTGCTTAAGGTTCAGGTGATCAAGCAGTTTATCCGCTATATGGCTTTGATGGGGCTGAACGGGCTGATGATGTATACCGAGGATACGTACGAGATGAAAGAGCAGCCGTATTTCGGTTATATGCGCGGCCGGTACACGGCTTCGGAAATGAAGGAATGCGACGATTACGCGGACCTGTTCGGCATCGAGATGATCCCCTGCATCCAGACTTTGGGGCATCTGCAGCAAGCGCTGAAATGGGGCTATGCCGCGGATTTGAAGGATCATGCGGATATTTTGCTTGCAGGCGAGCCGAAGACGTATGCTTTCATCGAACAGATGATCACCGCCGCATCCGGGATGTTCCGTTCCAAGCGGATTCACATCGGGATGGACGAGGCGTTTCAGGTCGGCCTTGGCAAGTATTTAAAATTGAACGGCGTCCAGGACCGGTTTCAGATTATGAATGACCATGTCAGCCGGGTGCTTGCCATTACCGAGCGCCTCGGACTCCGGCCGATGATCTGGAGCGACATGTATTTTAATTTGCTGGCCAACGATTATCAAGGTTCGCTGTACAATCTGGATGCGGATTTTTCCGACGATAATATGAGCCGCATTCCCCAAGGCGTCCAATTCGTGTATTGGGATTACGGACGTAGGGATGAACAGGGGTATGAGCGGCTGTATGAGAAGCATATGAAGCTGGGCTCCAAGCCGATTTTTGCCGGCGGCATTCATATGTGGAACAGCATCAGCCCGAACAACGGCAAGACCTGGATGACCAGCCATCCTGCCCTGCGCGCCGCCAAAACGAAAGGGATCCGCGAAGTCATCGCCACCGCCTGGGGGGATAACGGAAACGAAACCAATCACCTGGTCATCCTGGCGGGCCTCCAGCTGTTTGCTGAGCATGGGTACGGAGACGATATCAGCGACGAGCTTCTGGCAAGAAGGCTTGCGGCTTGCACGGGCATC
Source organism: Priestia sp. BR_2 (assembly GCF_041954005.1). NCBI lineage: Bacteria > Bacillati > Bacillota > Bacilli > Caryophanales > Bacillaceae > Priestia > Priestia sp. BR_2. The sequence continues at coordinate 35,872 of NZ_JAVFHM010000188.1, forward strand.
GATTTGTTCGGACCGCTGAACGCGCTGAAATATATGGATGAGGTTCCCGGCGTGTCGGAGGGAAATCACTGGATGGCCAATCCTTCGAAGTATTTGTTGTGGCAGGATCCTTTGCTGGGGCTGCTGGACAAGCATGTGGAGGGGAAAGCGGATTCCGTGCTGCCTGGACATTACGCCGGTCTGGAGCAGAGATGGCGGGAATGCAAGGAACAGTACCCGGCACCGTTTAACCGCCTGTTTGATTTTTATGAAAAATTGGCCTCGGTCCTCGTTATCAAGAGCAACCTGGGCCTTACGTTGAAAAGGCTTTACGACACACGAAACAAAGACCGTCTTGCTGAGCTTGCTTCCGCGGCGGATTCCCCGTTAAACGACCTGAAGCGGCGCATCGAGGCATTGCGTTTATCGCACAGGGGACTGTGGATGAGCACGTATAAGCCATTTGGCTGGGAGGTGCTGGATCTCCGCTACGGCGGGCTGCTCGCGCGAATCTCCTCTACGCGGGACCGCCTTGCGGATTATGTGGAAGGCGTAGTCGACGAAATCGAGGAGTTGGAAGCCGACCGGATGCTTTTCGATCAGAATGGTCTAACCGACAGACCGCTGGAGGTTAATGTAACCTATCAGGCGGCCGTGACGGCGTCCTGCTTCATCTAATGAAAAAGCTGCTCTTCCAAGGTCACTGTAGACGCTTGGAGGGCAGCCTTTTTTCTAAGGGGCTTGGGTTATGGCTTCTCCCCTTGTGTTTGTTCTTTCTCGTAGGCAATCAGCGTGATCTCTTTGCCCGTCAGCTCGGCAATTTTGGTTTCGGCGTCTTCAATTGCCTTCAAAGTGCCTTCATTTCCGTTGAGCGCAGCGATTTTGTATTCATCCGAATGGATATCCATGGTGAACTCCCCCCCTTGGCTGGTTAATTCATGTTATATAATGATAAGGTATCCTTTACAATAAAGTTACATACCTGGGGGTGGGATTCATGATTCAATTTGAAGGACTGCACCATGTGAGCTTGGCGGTGCGCGACTTGGAGAAGGCGAAGTTTTTTACTCGGACGTTCTCAAGTTTCGGGAGCTGCCGCGTCCGCCGTTTGATTCGAAAGGGGTATGGTATGCCGTCGGGGGCCAGCAGCTCCATCTGCTGGAGCATCCCGTCAGCGATACGCTGCGGGAGCGGGGCATCGATACAACGGACGGACATTTCTCGGTATGGGTGAAGAGCTACCGCGAAACCAAGGAATGGCTGGACCGGATGAACGTCGAGTATGTAGCCAAACCCGACAGCGTTGCAGGCTTCGCCCAGATATTCGTACTCGATCCGGACCGCAACATTATTGAATTCGGAGCAGAGTACGGCTCGTAAAACGTTAAACCTAAAAAGCCAAACACTTGTGCAGTGTTTGGCTTTTTCATGGTCGCGCCTTATTTTTGGATGAGGACGGGGGTGTTCATTTTTACCTTGTCGTAGAGCCATCGCACGTCCTTGTTGTGCATCCGGATACAACCCGCGGATACGTACTTTCCGATCGAATTCGCGTTGTTGTTGCCGTGGATGGCATAAGCGTAACTGGTTCGGCCGTTCACTTTCACATTAATGCCGAGCCAGCGGTCCCCAAGCGGGTTGCGGGGGTCTCCTCCCTTGATGCCTTCCTTGTAGTACGGTCTGTTCTTCACTTTTTCGTGGATTTTGAACAGTCCCTCCGGCGTATAGGAGGGTTTTTTGCCGGTGGCCACGGGGAAAGTTTTTATGACCTTGCCTTTTTCGTAATACGTCAGCTTGTTGGTGGATTTGTCAATGACGATAAACTGTGCGTACTTGGTGTACTTACTGTCCAGCTTCTGTCCTGCTGCCGCACCTTGGGTAACGGAGGGGAGAAAGAATACGAGCAGTAAGGCGAAGACCAGTATGCGGCCGATGCCCTTAATGATGTCCGATCACCTCTTTTCGTTCTCCCCCATATATATGCGGGGATTCGCGAATGTTGACGGAAATGTGCAGCTGCCGGAAATAGAACAAGTTGTTTTCAAAGATCAAGCGGCAGGGGCATTATGGGATATTCCATCTAAAAAACGATAGTGTCATGGCTGCGCTCAATTTGTGCTTTTAAGGGACTTTGCTGTAAGGGGTCAACGCAAATTACTGGATGGTATTTGAAAACGACATGAGTGTCGTTTATAATATGACATGAAAAACGACACCAGTGTCAGTTTAAGGTCGAAGGTGGGGAGGATTATGTGTCCAAGGGTCAGCGACGAATACAAGCAGCAGAAAAAACTTGAAATCTTGAGGGCAGCCAGGCGCGTCTTTATTAGGAAGGGTTATACCCGCACCGTGATGCAGGACATCATGGAGGAAGCCGGCATGTCCCGCGGCGCCGTGTACGCGTATTTTGGCAATGTGCAGCATGTTTTTCTGGAGGTTCTGCGTTATGACGATCAGGAGGCGCTCCGTTTTTTTGAACCGGATTCGCCACATTCGATATGGAAGCAATTGTTGGACTGGATCAAGAAACAGCAGGAGGACATCTCGCTGATCCATCACTCGCTTGTACTCGCCAGGGCGGAATACTTCCTGTCTTCCTCTTATGATCATGCGAAGCAAGAAGATCCCTATATTACCGAGCGCTATCAGATTACGGTCGAGGCTCTGTGCGGGGTCATCCGGAAGGGGCAGGAGCAGGGGGAGTTTCGGCCGCGTCTGGAACCGGAAGCCATCGCACGGTACATGATCTCGTTTCTCAACGGACTCATGCTGGATACCTTCCAGCTTGGGGCTGGGGTGACTTGCGTGCCGGAGCAGCTGGAATCTTTCCTCTTCTCTCTCGGCGAAATGCTAAATCCGATAACCATAGAATCATGATGACAGAAAGGGGCTTATAGCAATGCTGTTTGATTCTGCTAGATTGTCTTGTCGAAAAATGACCATGGATGACGCGGAGCTGTATCATACCTGGCGCAATGACCTGGACGTGATGCAATCCACCAGTCCCAGCTTGGATACTTACCAAATGGAGGAGACCAAGGACTTCGTTCAGCATGTGATCCTCGGCACTCCGTCCTCGAAGAGCTATCTGATCCAGGCGAAGGAAACAGGCCAACCGATCGGCATCATGTCGTTGGTCGGCATCGATTTCAAGAATCGCAATGCGGAGTGCATCATCGACATCGGCGATAAGAATTATTGGGGCAGGGGATACGGCTCGGAAGCGATGAAGCTGCTGCTGGATTATGCCTTTTTGGAGCTGAATCTGCACCGGGTAAGCCTGCGGGTGTTCTCCTTTAACCATAAAGCGATCAAGCTGTACGAAAAAATCGGCTTCGTCCACGAAGGCAGCTCCAGACAGAGCTTGTACCGGAACGGTGCCTGGCATGACATTGTGCACATGGGGCTTTTGCAGAGCGAGTATACCGCCAACGGTTGATTTTCCCGCGCTTCCATAATAAGGTAGGTATGAGAAGACAAAAGAGGGAATGGGAGAATCAATCATGTCCGAAAATGAAGTGTTATCGATTGAAGACCTGCGCATGAAATATGATAACCGTTATGTATTGAACGGGATTGATCTGAAGGTCAACCGCGGCGAGATGATAGGATATATCGGTCCGAACGGGGCGGGAAAGAGCACGACGGTTAAAATTATGCTTGGGCTGGTTGAAGGGTATACGGGAACGGTCCGCATATTCGGCCAGGATATTTCCGACGGGAATATCGATTATAAACGGAAAATCGGGTATGTGCCCGAGGTGGCGGAATTATACGATCAGTTAACGGCCGCGGAATATCTGACTTTTATCGGCGAATTGTACGGACTTACATACGATGCTGCGGATTATAAGGCAAAACATTTGATGGACTGCTTTGACATGCAAAAGGCTTACCATGCTCGGATCGCCACGTTTTCAAAAGGAATGCGGCAAAAGGTGCTGCTGATCTCGAGTCTCCTGCATGACCCGGATCTCTTGTTCCTTGATGAGCCCTTAAGCGGGCTGGATGCAAACAGCGTGATGGTGGTCAAGGAGGTACTGGCGCAGTTGTCGGCACAGGGCAAGACGATTTTTTATTCCTCGCATATCATGGACGTCGTCGAGAAAATCAGCAGCCGGATCGTTCTGCTCGCAGACAGCCGGGTGGTGGCGGACGGAACGTTTAAAGAGCTGCAGCAGCATTCCCATGAAGGGTCGCTGGAAGAGGTGTTCAATCAGCTGACGGGCTTCAATGACCATGCCAGCATCGCAGAGCGGTTCGTATCGATCGTTCGGGAGGGAAGCTGATATGGCGGGCCCGGAAGTTTCATTTCGAATGCTGAAGCTGCTGGATCGGTTTCAAGGGGTTATCTCGAGACTGGGCGTCGACTATGAAACGCTGCGGCGGATCTTGCATGTCAAGCTGCTGATGGACTCGAGGCGGTCACCCGTCATATTATCTTCAAACAGCCGGAAGGCTGAAGAGCAGGACAAAAACCTGTTTGTCAGTTCCCTCTGGTTGTATGGCTTAATCGGGCTTGTCCTGACGCCGTTTGTGTTCTGGAGCGATCCGGAATATCTGATGCCGATGAGCATCCTGTCCGCCATCCTCATGTTCCTGATCATGACCTCCATGATTTCGGATTTCTCATCCGTGCTTTTGGATGTGCGCGACCGCAGCATTCTGATGACGAAACCGATCGACGGCCGCACGGTCGGCGTGGCCAGATCGATTCATGCCGGTATTTATTTGCTGCTGCTGACCGGAGCGCTATCGGCCGCTTCACTTGCCGTGGGGCTGTTTAAGCATGGCGTGCTGTTCTTCCTGATCTGCATCCTTGAGCTTATTCTCATGAATATGCTCATACTGGTGAGCACCTCCATGATTTATCTGGTGCTGCTGAAATATTGGGACGGAGAGAAACTGAAGGATCTGATCAATTATGTACAGATTGGGCTTTCCGCTACGCTGGCCATCGGCTATCAGTTCGTGATCCGTTCATTTGATTTGATTGATTTCAATTTGGTATTTACGCCGGCCTGGTGGCAGGTCCTGCTTCCGCCCGTATGGTTTGCGGCCCCATTTGAATGGATGTTCGGCGAGGGGAGCGGGTGGCTGATTGTCCTATCCTTACTGGCCGTGTTCGTTCCGGTTCTGCTCATGGTGGCGTACCTTCGTTATATTCCATCCTTCGAGCAGTATCTGGAAAAGCTGGCGCACAGCGAAGCGGGAAAAGGGCGGGAGCGCGGTCGGTTTGACAGGTTTTTGGCCAAAATCGTATGCCGGTCCCGCACGGAACAGGCATGTTTCCGGTTATCTGCCAGCATGTTGAAGAACGAGAGAGAATTCAAGCTGAAGGTGTATCCTACGCTCGGGTTGTCCGTTCTGCTGCCCTACTTGTTCTTTTTCTCCACGATCCGTAATTCCTCCCTGGCGGAAATCGGCAGGGGATCGTCGTACTATGTGCTGCACGTCATGCTTATCATGATTGTAACCGTCGTGATGATGTTGAAATTCTCCGGTAAACCCAAGGCCTTCTGGCTGTTTGGGGCGGCCCCGCTGCCAAGCATGAGTCCCTTATATCAAGGAGCTTTAAAGGCCTTTGCCATAAAAATGTTCCTGCCGTTGTTCACTGTGAATGCGATCGTATTCCTGATCATATTCGGTATTCGGATCCTACCGGACGTTCTCATCATTCTTCTTACCGGCTTGGTGCTGATTCCTGTGTCGGCCAAGGCGATGCTTCGCCATCCGCCGTTCTCCCAAGCGTTTAATATGGCTCAGCAAAAAGACGGCTGGTGGGTGCTGGTGTTCATTATCGTTGTCGGCGGGTTATGCGGCTTGCACTATTTTAGTAGCACGGTTACCTACGGTATATCGGCCTATATCGTCGTGCTGCTGGCTGCCAATGGTTTGGCTTGGACCAGACTGTATAAGTGACTGCTTTACTCATACACAAAAACATTCCGGCTAACAAGGCGCATCCTTTTGAAAGGTTGGGGACGAGAACGGAATAAAAGGGGAGGGGCATCCGGCGGATGCCTCTTCTTGGAATGCAGATTAGTTGATCCTAACTTAATATCTAATTGTGTAAGGTTTATGTCAGAATAAAATAAATTCTGTCGTTCCTTAATGGTTGAACAGGAACGTAGGTTCGTATATAATAGAGTTATATCTAGTTATCTCCTTTTATAAACTCTACACTTCATAGATCCATGATGGATTCCCCCACATATGTATTTAATTACCTGTTGTTATGCCTACATGGCCTTATATAATCGACTTAGATGATGATGTCAGGATGTTACGCATCGTGCGACACGAGTTTATTCTGGCTTAGTCATGTTCATAAGGTCGTGGATTCTTGATCATTGATGCTCGTTTTTTGTTTTGCGGATTGAACGTTGCAGTGGTTTGCTTCGTCTTGGCGTTATAAGTTCCGGGCCGTTGTGCTTGGTAATTGTATACCAGCCGGAGCTATTGACGCCGTTCGATGTTATTGCATTTTTCATCAGAGCTTCCAGACATATAAGAAATGGCAGGCGCCATCGGAATTGACCTCAAGAACATGCATCATTCAGGGACGACTCGATAGAATCTGAAGGCTGAAGATATACGTTTCTTAGAGACGTTATAACCATTCAGCTCAGCCAGGATGAATCGGGAAGTGGCGTTGTACACATTAAACCATTTCTTTACGGTGTAGGGAGGAAATCTTTGAATGGAAGCTATTTGGTTTATGGTGTTTTCGACTTTTGAAACACTGGCGATTTATTCACTGATCATGACATTGCTTAGATTTAAAACAACGGAGTACATATGGCAAGCCCTGCTGGTTATGATCCTTGCCAATCTACAGAGTTACATCATGCGGAATGAACTCTCGCTCGATTTTCTTGCCCCGCTTATTACGGTAATGATCTTTGTGTTCTTGTTCTCGGCCATCATTAAAATTCCAGTCATTTGGTCGGCGATTTGCACCATTATAGGCTACATGTTCTACGCGTTGATTCAAACCGCCTATTTGACTACGGTGTTCGGATCGATCAATGCCATTCAGACCGATCCTGCCAAAGGTTACATCCTTCAAGTTCTGTCAGGAGCGACGGGACTGCTGATATCCTGGTTGATGTACAGGTTCGGTATCGGGTTTAAGTACGACCTGGAGAAGCTGCGCATTAAATTTGAACATATTCTGTTGATCGCTTTAATTATCGTAGTGCTGATATTAATTGCCATTCTGTTTTACCTCAACCGCCTGTGGCTGCATCTTCTCTTCTTTGGAATCACATTTGGAATCTTCTTGTATTATGCCATCAATACAGAGGAGCGGGAGTCTTATGATCATAGAAGGACTGTCAGAGCGGATAGCGGAGAGGATCAAACGTCAGGTTCCTGATCATCCGTCCTCCGTTCCTGTTTTGAAGCACGCGCTCGCCATTCTATTCAACGTGATGTTCATTGTCGTATTCACGCTGCTGATTTCGATCTTCTCGGGTAACGTGAGAGAGGCGGTCATAGCCTTGACGGGCTTCGCAATACTGAGGCAATTCTCGGGAGGGTATCACCTTAAGACGGGGGCCGGCTGTATTGCGTTCACGACAGCACTGTTTACCTTGGTGACTTTCGTTGATATGGGGATTGCAGCTGTGCTCGTTATGAATGCGCTTAGTCTGTTGCTGGTTATGCTGTTTGCTCCCAGCCGAATCGAGAGACAATCCCGGATACCGAGCAAGCATTACTCTAAGCTCCGCTTGATTAGCTGCTTCATCGTGATGTTCAATTTTGTCCTTCAGTCCCCAACATTGGCTGTCATATTTTTAATCCAGGCTATTAGTTTATTACGCTGGAAAGGAGGACAAGCTCATGTTATGGATCCATAAGATTCGTCATCGTTTTTTTTCGTTCATCGCATCTGCACTGACGTTGGTAGCCGTATTTGTCGTTAATACTGCAAGTCCCGTATTTGTGTATAGCGGAGAGACGCCGGAAGAACTTTTGAAATAAATCTTGATCCAATTGATACGGGGACTGGGGTACACCAAATTTGTGGTAAGTTCATGGTTGTTGAATGAGATATGGGTCGTAGTAGCCGGTGCCGGTTGGCGCCGGTTTTTATTATGACTTAGGAAGCTACAGCTGAGTCCTTAACGGTCGGTTCCATCGATGCTCCAATGATTGCGAGTTTGTTAGTAATAGATGCCAAGCCGGTTAGTAATGGATGCCAAGCCGATTAGGGTAAAATTAACATTGATAAAAGAACGAGTGTTCGCATATAATACAAACAAATGTTCTTATCAGAGGTGAGTGCATCATGTTTGAGAAATACCTGGAGCAAACCGTAGAAATCATATACGAAGACCGTAAGGGCAACATTACCCAGCGCAAAATACAGATACACAGCATTAAGGATCAGCGGATTCGGGCAACGTGCCTGGAGACGGGAAAGCCCCGGGTGTTCAATGAAAACAACATCCTGTCCTGGAGGCCCCAGAAAGGAAGAGGTTCGCATGCTTCCTGATCTGGAACGAAAACTGCTCCGAATTTTGATCAACTATCCGGCGCATCGCAGCCGTGTCCCGACCTTACGGTTACTTAAGTACCTAACGGGACGTAAACCGAACGAAATTATGGAGGGCATAGCTTCATTGGAGGAACAAGGCTATATTATGTTTAAGAACAAGCGGGAATTGCAGAGCCTGATTGTGCTGAAAGAAGAGGCACAGCCCGTTCAAAGAGTGGAAAGAGCTGCGGATTACTGGACGACACATTGAGTCGGCAGGAGGTATAGAGATGCCTGTGCTTAGAGATTGTACGGACGAGGGGACACGAGCCGAATTTCATTTTATATCTCGTATCCCTGGAAAGTACGAAGGATGCCAAATCAACTTTAAATTTTATGATTCCAACCGATTCATCTATGATTTGAATTTCGGTTGGACGAATCTAACGATTCGTAATTATATTACAGTAACTACGGAATTTCCGTTGGACACACTGAATGGATTCAAATTAGATGGATTATATATGTCATTCGAAAAACATCTCTATCAATTAAGCTGGAGAAGAAGCCAATCGGAAGGTATTTATGAGTTGGGCTTTTTTGGGGCTGATCAAGATTTCACGCTTACGGCTGATATAGACTCTGTCAGAAAGTTTGGTTCTCAATTTAAGTTGGAATGGGATCAAGCACCGATATTCGATTGATTTTTTGCGTCTTAGGTAAGGACAAAAGACGGGGACTTGGCCCTCTTTAGTTTCCCCCATCGTCCCCGAGACTCGCTGAATGGTTTTTTTATGAAATGGGCTGTCCCGCAGCCATTTTCATGGCTTTTGGAACAGCTTCTGTTTTCATTAGTTTTTAGATCCAAAAACCTGCTGCCAAAATGATAACGAGAAGAATGTACAGAACCAAGACAAAAGCAGCACTACGGCCATAGCCATACCCGGCATCAGCGCTCATGGTTATTCCTCCTTTGTTTAGAGTCATATTATTAATATGTGGTCACTTATGTATAAGCTTGGGTGATTAACTAAGTGTTTAGCCTAATTTTCAAGCCTATCTCGATTGCTGCTTGGGTGAAGTTTTTAACGTGAGGGAGTTGTTGCAGCCCCTATGTATTTTTTGGATGATGTACATATGAAAATGATTAGCAAAGTGGCATTTCTGTGAATATACATGAGAGTGTAGCCCGCCAACTACAACTCAGGTTTCCTTCTTTAAAAAAAAGAAGCTGTCCCGCAGTCATTTTTATGGCTTTTGTGACAGCTTCCTCTTTTTGTACGGTGTCATATGCTCCATTTTCCGTCCCCATTGACGGGAAGGAGAAAAATTCGGGTAACACAACCCGTGATATCCATGTGGTCAGCGCCGCATCGGTAAAAAGAACCTCGCTGGCTTAGGCTGGCGTTTTTTTTTGTTAATAAGAATATTGGCCCTAGCATTGCTTGAAATTTTGAATACTTTGTATCGAGATCGTTGAAAGGAGGAGTCCTCATGGGTGAAGTTGGTTACGAAGGTGGATACGGCGGTAAAAACTCAGTCGGAGCAGTTCTTGTTCTCTTTATCTTGTTGGTCATCATTTTAGGTTCTTTCTGGGTATAATACTCCCCCGGATGACAAAGACCCTACGTGATTTGAACAGTTGTATTTATGTGAGAGGATCCCTACCGGCTTAGGCTATCGGGGGTCCTTTTTCTTTGTCTTCTATCGGTGAAGTAGCCGTTATACTGCAGCACGTCGAAATTGACGAATGTAGACGGCAGAGTTCCGGCTAAAGCTGTAATTTTATCCGTCTTCTTCGCCTTGAATCGTGTCATAACCGCTTTAAAATCCGAGTTGCCAGTCGCGGGATCAACGCACGCGATTTCGCCGTTCAATACGATGTCATGCGGAAATATAGCGTTGGCTATCTCAGGATATTGGCGAGAACAGTCGTTGTTATGGCGCGCGTATGCGAGTCTGAGAATGGAGCGGGCGCTGTTGCGAATAACATCGGTTCAATAAACATAGAAATACCACTTTACCTGAATTATAGCGCTTGGCTATGTAATAAAGAGGCGAGAAGTAATGGTAGATTAATGTCGTGTCATCTATTCTAAAAATAGCCCGGACAAATGCGACAATTGACAAAGATAAATCCGGAATAAAAAATACATAATTATACCATTTAATGGTTCTTAAACACTATATACTCCAATAATATCCAAATGATACAATTGATATGGGTTATGTAAATTAACTTTTATAAATATCTGGAGGTGTTAGCGTGGTTAGAATGGGGAAAAAATTTGTAATATTCTCTTCTATCATTGCTGCTTTTATGACTGTAGCAGCGCCAGTATCTGCAAATCCTATCTCACAGACAGAATCTGAGATAACGCCTCAATATTGTAACCCATGTAAAGTAAAAGCGGGTTATATGTACCCAAAAAGTCAGTATAGCAGAGACTATTTCACGCCATTACATTACATTACAGTTGATGGAGTGGAGTACTTTTTTTGGTACATAGATGATGATAAATCTACAGCAACACATTGGTATACTGTTTGGAAAGAAGAATAACGAAAAATCCTTGGGGTTTAAATAACCTCAAGGATTTTTTGTATACATAATAAGGCTGTGATGTAACGAAATTGCGTAAATATTTTAACATCACGTTTCGGTTAAAATCGGAGGACACTATGAATCACAACGATACGTAAAAAGCTTGAAGGTAACGGACTTTGGGAATCCAGCCGGATGATGCTTCCTGAACATAAAGAAACTATCATCCGCCGGCAGATGAAAGAGGAAAGGAAGAATAAACCGGTTCTTTTTATCTTTCTTTATATAAAGAAGGTGTTACCCTTGAACAAATTATTATAATAGTAGAAATGAGGTCAAATAAGACCAAAATGCGGGCTTAGAAGTAGTGTCTAACTCACTATGTCCCCCAATTCGTCCCCAAAAAGTGAAATTCAGATAGACAACCATTAGAAGAAAAGAAAAAAGCCCTTGCTACGCAAGGGCTCCTTGTTATGATCTGTAGTGGGCTCGAACCACTGACCCCTACCCTGTCAAGATAGTGCTCTCCCAGCTGAGCTAACAGATCATGAAATATTTAAAAAGGTAATTCATATATTACCAGCAGACAAGGATGCTGTCAATGGTTTTCTCGTTATAAAATACCACGTTCCGGTTCAGACTAAATACAGCATGATTTTGCCAATGAAGGAGCGTGAATGGCATGACAGGTGGGAAATCCCATCGTATCAAGCGAGTAGGACTGGTGTTCTCGTTATTGGCGGTATCTATTGCGGGCGGCGGCTGCAGTGTCCCGGAAAGAACATCGGTGCAATTGGAGCCGCTGCATGCCCCTGCAGCGCCCGTGATGCTGGATGTGTACGGGCGCTCTGTTGATCAGGACGTATATTCCAAGCAGGGAAGCGGGGCGCTGGAGCCGGTATCCCCGATGGATGCGGCGGACACGTTAAGGGATCTCCATCCATAAAGAGCTCCAGGAACGGCATTATGCTTAACGCGGGCCAACCATCATGATGATCTCTGATCGAACCGTGAGCAGAACAAACCGCCGGCTGGCAGGCTGGCGGCTTGTTGTAAGACGGCCGATGCTATTCCTCATCCCATTTGCGGGAATAACCTTTTTTGATCGTCCAGAAAGTGGGATAGATGATCAGGGCAGCAATGACCACAGCCCAAAATATCGTGGCTCCCATGCTCATAAAGGCAATGCTCCTTTCGTGAAGACCTTAGCTTCTACTACTATACAGGAAAACGAATATTTTGTATAATATCTCGACCTGCGATATCACGAGGAAATGATTCTACATAAAGAGGTGTTGAAATGGCAGCAGAAATCATCAATGTATCAACGGAAGAGCAGTTGCAGCAGGCGCTGGATATCCGAAAGGATGTGTTTGTCCTAGAACAGAAGGTGCCGATCGATTTGGAGATCGATGATTACGACCGCCTGGAATCGGATGCACACCATGTCTTGATCAAGTCGGAGGGGCAGTACGCCGCAACCGGGCGTATTACCTATTACAATAAGGATTCCGCCAAAATGCAGCGGATCGCGGTGCGGAAGCCGTTCCGTTCCAAAGGGATTGGCCGTGTGCTGATGATGGCGCTGGAAGCTCAGGCTCGCGAACTAAAGCTGCAATATTCCGTGCTCGATGCACAGGTGCAGGCAGAGGCTTTTTACCGCAAGCTCGGGTATGAGACGATTTCGGACGAGCCGTTTGATGATGCAGGCATTCCCCATGTTCGCATGAAAAAGGAATTGTAGGCCTCTAACCAAACCAAATAAGATGCCGGTCATTCCGCATCGTCCCCAAAAAAAGAAAAGACCTCGAGCATCGCCTCGAGGTCTTTTGCGCATGAATTAGAACGTCGGCAAATTGTCCAGGTTGTTGCTTGGATCGCCATCCGCATTGGAACGAAGATGTTCGTCTCCATCACGTCCACGGAATACGTTCAGGTTCTTGATTTCCTTATTCTTGGCCATCTGTTGGGCCGTTTTGTAGTCCACGACGCTGCCGTTATCCAGCTTTAGTTCGATGATGTCGCCATCACCATTTTTACGTACGCCTACTACTTCTTGTTGTTGTTGATCCATATGAATCGCCTCCCGGCCTTATTATTCCCGGGTACCCTCGCAAACTATGCATTGACGCATATTGAACTACAATTCGTATACCCGCTGCTGCTCCACGAATTCCATGTTTCCGGTCTTGCCGATGAAAGCTTCGACCTCATCGCTGTAATGCATCAGATAGGTGCGCTCCTGAATTTCTTGAGGCAGGCTGAGCAGTTCATCGAGTGTCGTGTGCACCTCGCCCGGGCCCTGCAGCTGGCATTCATGCAGAATCACTTCGCAATCCCGTTCATTTACCAATTGCTTCAGCAGGATGGGGTCGAATACCATGTCCGCGCTGTAAAAAATCCGATCGTTCAAATAAAGCGAATAGCTGTCTTTGCCCGGAATATGCTGCGTATGAATCAGCTCCACCGAGATTCCGGATGAAATAGAGGCCTTCACGCCCGGTTTCAAAGGATGCACGTCAAATACATCCTGAAGGGAAGAGATATGTCCCTGCTGATATAAGCCGCCCTTGAGTGTATGTTCCCATATCGGTTCCACCAGCGCTTCAGCAATATAGAGCGGAAGTTTGCGATTGTATTTCATCTTCATAATAAACGCAAGCTCCTCCAAACCGCCAACATGGTCGGCATGAATATGCGTGATGAGCACGGCGTCCACATCGTTAAACGTCTTGTTCATCTGATGCAGCGCCAACGGAGCGGTGATTCCGCAGTCGATGAGCAGCGTGAAATTTCCGTCATGTATCAGTGCGTTATTGTTATAGTAATTCTTGGCAAACGCACTGCCGGTGCCAAGCATTTGCAATGTCAGTGTCAATGGATGAAACCTCCTGATGAAATGATGTATATTCCAAGTAAGCTTATGTGTATTTTAACGAATTTCTTATGTATTTACACGAAGTATATGCTCGAAACGGAGCCGTAATGCTGCAAAAATCGTGATAAGATCAAGCCTTGAACCACGAGAAAAAAATTTTACCACAAAGTGCAAAATTGTCCGCAACTTGTTTTTTGACATGTAGTATACACATATAACAACAAGAAGAGCCAATGGAGGGAACGTATGAAATGAAGTGGAAAAAAGTGATGGCATGTATGCTAGTGCTCTCTTTAATGGGTGGCAGCACCCTTTTGTTTGCGGATTCCGTCAATGAGCGTGTTCGGGTTTGGCTGAACGGACGCGAATTGAAGGATGGCGGATATTTGATTGATGGCAAAACCTATGTGCCGGTCCGGGAATTTGACGGGGCTGTGGACTGGAATTCGGCGAATGGACAAGTCCAGGTCGTCAAGCCGAATGTGCATATTTTTCTCTTTAAAGGAGATACTGTATTCGGCAACGTAAACAAAGGCAAGCTGAAATTCAATGTATTTAGCCAAGTAGACAGCTTAAACAACAATATTCATGCCGTGAAAGTAGCGATTGAGGATCCTTCGGGCAATATCAAGGACATCCAGTCCCAGGAAGTGAAGGACCGCAAGGATAACTTCTGGTTCCGAACCTATGATTTCACATACGATTTCAAAACGGCCGGAAAATACTCGGTAGGCTTTTATGTAAAAGTCAAATCGGATGACGGGTTTGTGAAAGTTGCGGAGAAAGTGATTACCGCCCTAAATTGATGGGTCCATCGCCGCTTGGCAAAAATTGACCTGAAGAAGCTATCCGTGATACGATACGAAAGTATGATAATTTAACCGAAGTGAGGTTTTTTCAATGAGCGAACACAAACATGAACACGGAGATGCTTGCGGCTGCGGTCACGATCATGACCACGACCACGAGCATGAAGAGTTTGTGCTGACATTGACGGATGAAGAAGGAAAAGAAGTAGAGATGGTTCTCGTGGAGACATTTGATGTCGGCGAGAAGCTTTACGCGCTTTTGCTTGAACGTGAGAATCCGGAAGCGGACGGCGTCATTCTACGTATGGAAGAAGAGAACGAGGAAATGGTTCTTTACAATATTGAGGACGAAGACGAATGGAATGAAGTAGAGGCGGTTTACAACGAACTGGTCGCTGCTGCAAACCAGGAGTAACACTCCCTAACGAAAAACCCGATGCGAACCACTCGCACCGGGTTTTTTGTATTTGCTGCCTTAGAATATAGGATCCGTTTCCACGATGACTTTCACGTTCTGAATGCTGCGGTCCTCAGGACCTTTGACAGGCAGGCCGACCTCGACATGGTCGGTAATGTAATCGATGTTTTCCTGGGAAATCACTTCGCCCGGAAGCAAAATCGGAATCCCCGGCGGGTAGACATAGATGAATTCGGCAATAATGCGTCCGGCCGATTCCTTGAACGGCACGACCTCCGTATCCCCATAAAACGCATCGCGGGGAATAAGCGACAGCTGCGGAATTTCCGGCGTTTTCACGACCAGCTCATTTATTTCGTTCACGTGCATGTACTGGTCCGAAAGCTCTCGGAGCGCCGTCAGCAGAATATCGATCGTCTCCCGGTTGTCCCCCGGTGTAATGAGGCACAAAATGTTGTACATATCGCTGAGCTCCACTTCAATATTGTAGTGGTCCCGCAGCCAGTTTTCGGTTTCATATCCCGTAATGCCAAGATGGCGTACATGAACGGTCAACTTGGTCGGATCATAGGAGTACGTTGCTTCTCCGCCCAGTATTTCCTTCCCGAAGCAGTACAGGCCTTCGATTTTGTTGACTTCGTTTCGTGCATATTGCGCCAATTCAATCGTCCTTGCAGCCATTTCCCGTCCATGCAGCGCCAGGCTCCGGCGAGAAGTATCCAGCGATGCCAGCAGGATGTAGGAGGTCGACGTTGTGGTCAGCATACTGATGATGGTCTGCACGCGGTAAGGATTGATGTATCCGTTCTTGGTGTTCACGTTCAGCACGGAGCTTTGGGTCATCGATCCGCCGAGTTTATGAACGCTGGTCGCAGCCATATCGGCACCGGCTTCCATTGCCGACATCGGAAGTTCTTCATGAAAATGGATCAGAACCCCGTGCGCTTCGTCCACAAGCACGGGAACATTGTAACTGTGGGCCAAATCGACGATTTCCTTCAGGTTAGCACTCACCCCGAAGTACGTCGGATTGATGACCAGTACGGCTTTGACGTCAGGGTGACGCTTTAGCGCTTTCCGTACGGAGCTGATCGTGATCCCGTGATCGATCCCCACATTGGAATCCTGGGCAGGCGATACGAACACAGGCTTGGCACCGGTAAAGATGATGGCGGAAAGCACGGATTTATGAACGTTGCGCGGTACGATGATTTTATCGCCGGGGGAGCATACCGACATGATCATGGTCATGATCGCTCCGCTTGTCCCTTGGACACTGAAGTAAGTGTGGTCGGCACCGAATGCGTCGGCGGCCAGCTTCTGGGCTTCTTCAATGACGCCTGTAGGCTGATGCAAATCATCCAGCGGCGCAATATTGATCAAATCTATAGAAAAGGCGTTATCCCCTATAAATTCCCTGAATTCGGCATCGGTGCCGAGGCCCTTCTTATGTCCCGGAATGTGAAATTGCACGGGGTTTTTGGCCGCGTGTTCTTTAAGCGCGGTGAAGAGCGGTGTACGACTGTGGTCCATGGACGTTGTCACAACCTTTCCTTATGTTTATTTTCTTATGATTTGTCGATTTCTGTTTTTATATAAACAAAATTGAGTATAGCAAAATAGGGGGGGAATGCAAGAAGAATGACCGGCTTTTTTTGCACGGACCGGCAGCGCTTCATACTTTGGACATATTAAGGGGGAGGGATGCGTTCTTCATCGTTCCTTCATTAAAATATCATCCATAAGATAAACGTCAATCGACGTACTTTCTCAGAAGACAGACCGCTGGTTAAAGAAAGTTTTTCTTGCGATTATAGAATTGTTCAGCTTCGCTGAAAATTTATAAATTCTATAATCTAAAAAAAAGAGCTGCATCCGCAGCCCATTTTCGTAAATATCTCACGCCAGTTTAAAACGCCATTTTATAAAGCGGCAGCAGCGTCTCAAACGTCTCCTGCACTTTTTGCACCAGCTCGTCCCCTTCAAGCTTGACGGCTTCCTCGCGCGGAATGCGCAGTCCGCACATGACCTCGGCTTTTTTCACCTGTTTCAGCTTCTCAATGAGGCGAACGAAATCCTCCTCGCTCATATCCTGGTGAGGGGTGCCTGCCGGATTCATATGATCCATGGACCAATAGAAATGTTTAGGCAGCGCCTTCGCTGTTTTCTTGAGCTTGGCTTCCAGGTTGCCGGCAAATACGGTTTTGTTGGGGCTTTCGTAAATAATCGCGAAGATAACAAACAGATGGGTTCCGAACATGCCCACCTCAAAATGAGGCAGCGCTTTGTAGCCCCGTTTGCTGGCCGCCCATGCGACCCAGGTGTCAATCGGGGGATTAACGGTTCGTCTTGCATGCTTGGCCACATGCACAAACATCTCTTCCCCGGCCAGCGCGGACACATAGGGGGCAAGCTCGGCCCCCAGCGTCTCAAGCTTGGGTCTTACCCGTTCAATGAGAACCTCCATACGGGCTTCGAGCCCTGGAACGGAGAATACGTCGAAATCCTGATCTTTAAATCCGGTAACCGTCATGAATGTGATGGCCTCCCTGTTGTTTATGATGAACACTTACTAAACTCCGCTTTTGGATAACCCATTATACCATAAGCCGAGTGGACGTCAGGCATGGCCCAGGAAAGTTTCACCGTATTTTCATGCGGGTTAAAAATAGTCAATAAACCAAGTTACCGTTACATAAGATGGAGTATAAGATATAGATAAGACAACATCAAAAGCAGCCATGGGGGAAATCTTCACCGTCGTTTTTCAGATCGGTAGTAAACCGGAGGAGGGAGTGCCGTGAATAAGAGCGAGGAAGTGGAGTATTGCAACCTGGAGCTCCGGTTTGATCGCCGGCATATCCAGGACCTAATCAAGGAATTGATCCAGGAAGGATATTCGCTTTACTGGAGCGAGAATGAAACGCAGTTTGTCATTTCGATCCGAACCGGACGCAAGCTGGTAAAGCTGCGGTTTCAACGGACAGGAAGCGGTTTTAAGCTGGTAGGCGATTATATGATCCGCGATCCCAAGCTTGCGGAATGGATGGAGAAATTGATCGAGAATACCCGTGGCCACGCTGTCGTCAAACGTTTCAAGGACCGGCAGATATTGATCGAGAATATTCTGTTTGGCGAGGTTATAAGGCTGGTGGAAATATCCGGTTACCGGCAGCGTGTGCTGTTTCAGAAGGGGACGCCGATGACGGAGCAGGAAATGGTGCGGTTGTTCGAATCGGATGAGGGGGAACAGCGGCTCCTTCTGTCCAGGCTGGAAACCGATGATGAGCTTGAGAAGCTCCATGCCGCCCTTCAAGAGGGGAATCAGGACAAAATCGCGGCCTGCAAGCAAAGACTCCGCGAGCTTTCCTTAGAGCTGATGAGGCTGGAGTGGTAATTCACTTCATCGAACGATACAAGAGTAAAGCACGAACAACACTCCGAAACCGAAGGGGTGTTTTCGCGCGTGTTCTCATTTTGTGACAGGGGTTCACTTGTCAAATGAAAAACGTTAATATAAGATTATTGCAAATCATCTCGTAGGGATGGGTTGTTTAAAAATATATTGGAGCAAAGGATGGAGAACCAGATGTCAAAACAACAAATCGGTGTGATTGGCCTTGCTGTAATGGGAAAAAACCTGGCCCTGAACATCGAAAGCAAAGGCTTCACCGTTTCCGTATATAACCGCTCTCCGCAAAAAACGGAAGATATGCTGAAGGAAACCGAAGGCAAGCAAGTGAAGGGAACGTTCTCGATCGAAGAATTCGTGGATTCCCTTGAAACTCCTCGCAAAATCCTGATCATGGTACAGGCAGGACAAGCTACGGACGCTACGATTGAACAGCTGATTCCTCATTTGGACCAAGGCGATATCATCATCGACGGCGGTAACGCTTATTTCCCTGATACGCAGCGCCGCAGCAAAGAGTTGGCTGAAAAAGGCTTTAACTTTATCGGTGCAGGCGTTTCCGGCGGCGAAGAAGGCGCATTGAAAGGCCCATCGATCATGCCAGGCGGACAGGAAAGTGCCTATAAGCTGGTTGAGCCTATTCTGACAGCCATTTCCGCGAAGGTTAACGAAGAGCCTTGCTGTACATATATCGGACCGGACGGTGCCGGCCATTATGTAAAAATGGTTCACAACGGTATCGAATATGGCGATATGCAGCTCATTTGCGAAGCGTATCAATTGCTGAAAGACGTACTCGGCCTCGATGCGAAGGATCTTCACGGAATCTTCACGGAGTGGAACCAAGGCGAACTCGACAGCTACCTGATCGAGATCACGGCTGACATTTTCTCCAAATACGACGAAGAAACCGGCAAGCCGATGGTTGACGTCATCCTGGATACGGCGGGTCAAAAAGGAACGGGCAAATGGACAAGCCAAAGCTCCCTGGATCTGGGCGTACCGCTTTCCATGATCACCGAATCCGTATTCTCCCGTTTCCTCTCCGCGATGAAAGAAGAGCGCGTTGCGGCAAGCAAAATCCTGAATGGTCCAAAAACGGCTGCATTTGACGGCGACAAAGCCGAGTTCATCGAAAATGTGCGCAAAGCGCTGTTTGCGAGCAAGATCGTATCCTACGCTCAAGGCTTCGCACAGCTTCGCGTAGCGTCCGATGAATACGGCTGGAACCTGCAATACGGCAATCTCGCTAAAATCTGGCGCGGCGGCTGCATTATCCGTTCCCGCTTCCTGCAGAACATCACCGATGCGTATGAGAACAATCCGGAGCTTAAGAACCTGCTGCTGGATCCGTTCTTTACCGATATAATCGAATCCTATCAAGATGCATGGCGTAAAGTCGTAGCTTCCGCGGT
Organism: Priestia sp. BR_2; assembly: GCF_041954005.1. Classification (NCBI taxonomy): domain Bacteria; kingdom Bacillati; phylum Bacillota; class Bacilli; order Caryophanales; family Bacillaceae; genus Priestia; species Priestia sp. BR_2. Next base: position 55,813 of record NZ_JAVFHM010000188.1, read on the forward strand.
TTCCTTGGGCATTCCGGTGCCTGGATTCTCCAGCGCGCTTGCATACTACGACAGCTACCGTACGGCGAACCTGCCAGCGAACCTGCTGCAGGCTCAGCGCGACTACTTCGGAGCGCACACCTTTAAACGCGTTGACAAAGAAGGAACCTTCCACTACAACTGGATGGAGTAATCCTGCTCTTTTATCGGCAGCGTGAATTCGACTCTTCCCGGATGGACTAATTCTGCTCTCTTGCAGCAGTATGGATATCGTCCTCAGGGATCGAGGGCATCGATTCAAACGTGCGGGCTTTAGTAGGGGAGATAGCCTCCGCCAGCTCGGGAAGCCCGTGCATGGCTTCTAAGAGACAGGTGCGGATGTCGCCGTTCTTTGTGTGAAAGTGGTTTCCGCTTCCGAGCAAGAGCAGCGCGGCTTCGCAATAACTGTTGAAATTTTTCAGCAACCGTGGCTTTGAAAGATCTTGCAGCGCAGGATCCTTCAGAGCCACTTTTTTTTGGACAAAATGAAGCACCCACATCACGTCCTCGCGGCACAGCGGGTAGGATGGATCGAGCATCCGGCGGATCCGCTTGGCCGAGGAAGAGAGTCCGGTTGGATGAAATGGCACCATGGGTTCATTCCTTTCTTCTAATCTTGCATTCTTGTAACAGTGTATGATGCTTGGGAACAAGATAGACTCCATAAATAGGGGCTTGGCTTGAGGCAATTGGATTACAATTTAGAGAGTCGGGTCCATTGTCGAAAGATTTGGGGCTGTGGTATGATATGAACAACCTTTACAGTGAAGCAGCGAATGGGGTGTGAAATTGGATAAGCTGGGTAGAAACATCATTCTGATCGGGATGATGGGTACGGGCAAGTCAACCGTGGGGCGCCTCGTGGCAGACTCGCTCGGCTACAACTTGATAGATCTGGATGCGGAAATTGAGAGAATGGAAGGCAGAACGATTTCCGAGATGTTTGAAACGGAGGGAGAGCCGTATTTCCGCGAGGCTGAATCCGCTGCATTGCGCAGCGTTTTGCTCCGGGATGGAATCGTCCTGGCATCCGGCGGCGGAGCCGTCCTTCGTTCCGACAATTGCGACGTAATGAAACGCGGGGGCTGGGTCGTTGCCCTCACAGCGGATGCGGCCAGCATCGTGGAACGCGTACGGGGCGATGCCAACCGGCCGCTGCTTGCGGGCGATGTGGAAGAGAGGGTTCGGCGCATCCTCGATGAGCGAAAGGACAAATACCGGTTTGCGGACGTGATGGTGGATACGGTTGGCCGATCCGCGGATGAAGTGGCGGCTGACATTTTAACGCATTACCGCGGCTAAGACGATAAGCGGACCCGGCTTGGCATGGAGATGGATAAGACCTGAGGGTTTAAACAAGGGAGCTTGCGAGCAGGATTCAAGCACAAGCAAAAAAAGGCGGGGATCATGTTCATCCCGCACCTTCTTTACGGCTTGCCTATACTTCATCGTCATGCCACTGCAGCATGCCGCCCTTCATGTTGATCACGTTGTTCAAGCCCTGGTGATTGAGAAATTCGCATACGTGTTGACTGCGTCCGCCGCTCCGGCAGATAAAGACAACCTCTTGGTCGCGCGGAATTTCGTCCAGGCGGTTCGGAATCTCGCCCATCGGGATATGCTTGGCACCGCTGATCATCCCGGCGGCAACCTCTTCATCCTCGCGGACATCAATCATGTACACCTGTTCGCCGTTTTGAAGCCGGCTTCTAAGCTCCGAAGTTTCCATTTGAGGGATCGGTTTCATCATATAGACCTCTTTTCTTAGCATAAATGAGTAAGATCGCAAACGATCTGATTTTCCGGTTCACATGAACTATGATAACCAAGCGGTTCTTTCCCTGTCAATTTATCCTAGGGAGATTGTAATGCTGGTAATCGCAACACTATATACAAGGGAGAGATACATACGATGGATGTTATCGTCAGGCCTACGCCTATATTAAAAGGGGAGATCGGAGCACTGTCCTCCAAAAACTATACCACCCGTTACCTGCTTGTGGCTGCCCTAGCGGAAGGAACGAGCACGATTTATTATCCTGCCCACAGCGAGGATAGCGACGCGATGAGACGCTGTATCCGGGATCTCGGAGCCGTGATCGAGGAGGACGAGGAAAAAGCCGTGATTACGGGCTTTGGCAAATCGCCGCGGGATGTGAAGGAGCTGAACGTTGGCAACGCCGGTGCCGTCCTGCGCTTCTTGATGGGCGTAACGGCATTGTCTAAAGAGGTTACCTTCGTCAATGCGTACCCGGAATCACTGGGCAAGCGTCCTCATGACGATCTCATTGAGACCCTTGGCCAATTGGGCGTGGAAGTGGAGCATAACGATGGCAGGCTGCCCATCACCATTCGCGGCGGCCAACCGAAGGGCGGCAAGCTCACCGTTTCAGGCGAAGTAAGCTCGCAGTATTTAAGCGCCCTGTTGTTCTTGACTCCATTGCTTGCCGAAGACAGCGAGATCACCGTTACCGGAGATCTGAAATCCAAGGTCGTGATCGGTCAGACCCTGGAAGTGCTGGAGCAGGCCGGCATTACGATTCACGCAGCGGACGACTATACGTTCTTCCGGGTTCCCGGAGGGCAATCCTACGAAGCCAAGACCTATACGGTTCAAGGCGATTATCCGGGGTCTGCTGCCGTGCTGGCGGCTGCCGCGGTTACGCAGTCCGATGTAACGATCCGCAATCTGTCGGAGGACAGCAAGCAGGGCGAGCGCGCCATTATCGACGTTCTTCGAATGATGGAGGTTCCGCTCACGCATGAGAACGGAAATGTCCATGTGCAGGGCAACCGCACCCTGAAGGCGCTCCAATTCGACGGAGACGCGGCGACGGACGCGGTGCTCGCGATGGTGGCGGCAGCCGTGTTTGCCGAAGGAACCTCCCGGTTCTACAACGTGGAGAATCTCCGTTACAAGGAATGCGACCGGATTACGGATTATTTGACCGAACTGCGTAAAGCAGGAGCCAACGTGGAGGAGCGCCAGGCCGAGATTATCGTTCATGGCCGTCCGGACGGCGTCGAAGGCGGGGTTGAGATCAATGCCCATTACGATCACCGGGTGATCATGGCCCTCACGGTGGTCGGGCTGCGCGCAGGACAGCCGATCCGGATCAAGGACGCCCACCATGTAGCCAAGTCGTACCCGCAATATTTTGATCACATGAAGGCGCTTGGCGCCGATGTAGAATGGGTAAAATAGAGGAATAGGACAAGATTCTCATCGATAAGGAACGGAAAGGTGGTCATGAACCATGGCATTTGAAAATCCTACGCGCGAAGAAATCGCGGATATTTTACGAAATGCGGGCAATATCGCTGTCGTTGGCCTGTCCGATCGGCCGGACCGCACCTCCCATATGGTTTCTGCCGCGATGCAGCAACGCGGATACCGGATCATCCCGGTAAACCCTGGTGCAACCGAAATCCTCGGCGAGAAAAGTTATCCTTCCCTGAAGGACATTCCCGAGCCGATCCATATCGTCAATGTGTTCCGGCGCAGCGAATACTGCGCCGATGTAGCACGGGAAGCCGCCGAGATCGGTGCGAAGGTGCTCTGGCTGCAGCAGGGAATCATCAGTGAGGAGGCAGCGGCCATCGCCGAAAGCAGCGGCATGATCGCGATTATGGACCGCTGCATCAAGGTCGAGGATTCCATCGCATTGGGCGGCCGTTAAACTTCAAAGCGCATTTCGGAAGAATAGGCAAGTCTTGCGTAGAAAACAGCCGGTGGCAGACTGGACATGGTCCGGTTCTGTCGCCGTTCTGTTTGCAGGGCTTGCTTTTGCTGTGGGCATTTGCCCTTAATTTTTTTTGACAAAAACAGGCGCAGCGCTTACCATCAAGGATAGAAAGGAGGGCTCGCCTTGAATTGGTTGGGATCGTTGCAACAGCTGGGCAGAGCAGTCATGCTCCCTACTATGGCGCTTCCGGCGGCAGCTCTCCTGCTTAGCGTGGGGAGTTTGCCATGGTCGGCTTGGGGCTTCGGAACCTTGGGCGAAATCGCTCAGGCAGCGGGGCACGGGGTGTTTTATTACATGCCGTATTTATTTGCCATTGGCGTCGCATGGGGACTCTCGAATCAGGGAGGTCCCGCCGGACTCGCCGCCCTTGCCGGCATGTTCATCTATGATCAGGTCATATCCCGTCTGGGAGACGGGAGCGTACAGCCCTCGACCTTGATCGGCATTATATTTGGGGTAATGTCCGGTTACGTGTATAACCGGTTCAAACATATTAAGCTTCCCGAAGCCATACAGTTTTTTGGAGGCTCCAGATTTGTACTGCTGTTCATGGGATTGTTCTCAACGATATTCGCTTGGATCATGCTGGGGACAGCACCCCTTGTGCAGCGCGGGTTAGATGCTTTTTATGATCTGACCGTACATATGGGAGCTTTCGGTTTGTTTCTGTACGGAATTTTGTACCGCGTACTCACGGCCTTCGGTCTGCATCATTTGTTAAACAATGTATATTGGTTTCAGCTGGGCTCCTACGAGACGGAGGATGGTACCGTCGTGCAGGGGGATCTGCCCCGGTTCTTCGCAGGGGATCCCACGGCCGGCGACTTCATGGCCGGTTTGTTCCCGATCATGATGTTTGCCCTGCCGGCGATCGCGTTTGCCATTATCCAGGAAGCGCGTGAAGATCTGAAGCCGAAAGTGAAAAAGACGTTTATGCGGTCCGCGCTTGTCTGTTTTTTGACCGGGGTTTCGGAGCAGATCGAGTTCGCGTTTTTATTTGCGTCTCCATATCTGTATGTGCTCCACGCCTTGATGGCCGGTTTCGCGATGGTCCTTACCTATGCATTTGACATCCATCACGGTTTTTCGTACTCGGCCGGATTCATCGATTACGTGCTCAACTTCCATTTATCGCAGAACGCCTGGATCATCATACCGATCGGGGCCGTGTACGGCATCGTCTACTATTTTCTGTTCCGCTGGGCGATACGCACCTTCGAAATCCCCACGCCGGGGCGCGAGGAGGGCTCGGCGCTGGAAGGCCGGGCAGGCGATATTCCCTATCAGGCGCCGCTCATTCTGGAGGCGCTTGGAGGCAAAGACAACATCGTTCAGGTGCAGTCCTGCATGACGCGTCTGCGATTGACCGTGTACAATGATCGTCAGATTGATTCTGACGCACTGAAATTGCTCGGTTCAGCCGGCATTATCAAGCTGGGCGGAGGGAACGTGCAAGTGGTGTTCGGGACGTATTCCGAGCTCATCCGCGAAGAGATAAACAAGCTGATGCAGCAGGATTTGCCGCGCGTTCTGTTCAGCGCGCCCGTACAGGGACGCATGCTTCCGATTGACGAAGTGCCGGATGATATTTTTGCCGCGAAGCTGGTCGGCAACGGCGTCGCCTTCATACCGGAAAAAGGAGAGCTTGTATCACCGGTATACGGCACGGTCATGCACGTGTATCCGACGATGCATGCCATCGGGATTTCAACGCCGGAAGGGCTTGAGGTATTGATTCATATCGGGATCGACACTTCCCAACTGAAAGGACCGTTTACGGCTGTGGTCAGCGAAGGGGATACCGTTGAACCGGGGCAACTGCTGGTCAAGTTCGATTTGGCGTATTTAAAGACACATGCCGCATCGCTGGCCACGCCAATGGTAATCACCAATCCCGATAAAGTAAGATCCTGGAGCTATGCTCCGTTCAAGACCGTGAAGAGAGGACAGTCATCTGTCATGTCCGTCGTATTAAATGAGAGTAATGCTGGGGGTAGAGAATCATGATACAAGGCATTGGCGCAGCAACAGGCGTAGCTATCGGTAAGGCTTTCGTACTGCCGCATTGGGAGCTGGATCTTCCGGATTCCGAAATGGACGCTGTCGATTTAGCCAAAGAGTTCGAGCGCTTATATGAAGGCATACGAACCTCCAAGAATGAAATTGAATACATCAAGAACGAATTCAAGGAAATGGTGGGGCACGAGGAGTCGCAGATTTTTGACGCGCATCTGGCCATACTGGAGGATCCCGTGTTCATGAACGAAATTCAAGGGATCATCGAGCGCCAGTACAAGGCTGCCGAGGTGGCGGTAAAAGAGGCGATCGATCATTTCGTATCCATGTTCGATCTGCTGGACGACGAGTATATGAAGGAGCGGGCGCTTGATATTAAGGATGTCGGCAATCGGCTGCTGAAGCATCTTCTTGGTGCTCCCGAAGTGAAGCTCCCGGCCGATACGCAGCCTTACATTTTGGTTGCGAAGGAGCTCTCCCCGTCGCAGCTCGTTCACCTGAACCCTTCCCACGTTCTTGGTATCGTGACGATGACCGGCGGCAAGACCTCTCATTCGGCGATCATGGCCCGCGCGCTGGGCATACCGCTCGTTTCGGGGATCGAGAACAAGCTGGATAAACCGATCCAGACCGGACAGCAGTTGGTGGTGGACGGAGATGAGGGGTTGCTCTATTTGGAGCCTGACACGCTCATCGTGGAGCGGTATGAAGGCATCCGGGACCAGCAGCGGAAAAAGAAAGAGCAGCTGCAGCTCCTGGCAGCCGTTGATGCGGTAACCAAGGATGGAACATACTTTAACCTGGCCGCGAACATGAATTCCGTTAAGGAAATGGAGATTGCGCTGAAGAACGGCGCTCAGGGAGTCGGATTGTTCCGAACGGAGTTTTTGTATATGGACCGGCACAACTTCCCGACGGAGGAAGAGCAGTTCGAAGTGTATAAACTGGTTGCGGAGAACGCAGGCCAGGCGTCCGTCGTGATTCGTACGCTGGATATTGGCGGCGATAAGCAGCTGGATTATTTCGCGCTTCCGGAAGAAGAAAACCCCTTCCTCGGTTACCGCGCCATCCGCATCAGCTTGGACCGAACCGAACCGTTCCAGACCCAGCTTACCGCGATTCTGAGAGCCAGCGCATACGGCAACGTCAAAATCATGTATCCGATGATTTCATCGGTAGAAGAAGTCAAGCAGGCCAATGCCGTGCTGCGGCGTGCCATGGCCGATTTGGACCGACGCGGCATCGCCTATGATCCGAACATCAAGGTCGGCATCATGATCGAGGTGCCTGCAGCGGTCACGATCTCGGATTTGCTGGCAGAAGAGGCCGATTTCTTCAGCATCGGGACCAATGACCTGGTTCAGTATGTTCTGGCCGTGGACCGGATGAACGAGCAGATCGCGCATATGTATCATCCGTTTCATCCTGCCATTTTGCGCATGCTCCGGACGACGGTGGAGGCTGCCCATGGGGCAGGGATTCCGGTCAGCGTGTGCGGAGAACTGGCCGGAGACGAAAGAGCGATTCCGCTTTGGCTTGAGCTCGGGGTTAAGGATTTGAGCATGTCTCCGCAATCCCTGCTCCGCGTGAAGCATCGCATTTTGAATACGAATGCGGCAGAAGCGAAAGGAGAGGCGGCGGCTTGCTTCAAGCTGCGTACCAGCTCCGCTGTCGAAGAACGTCTTAGCGCTTTTGCCGAACGGAGCAGTTATCTGAACGGAACCAACGGGACGGACAGCACGGCGTCTTAACCGTTAAGATAGGGATCATCGACTTTTTCCAGGCTTCTTTTTTAAAGGACAAGCTATATGAGCATAAAAAAACAGCCGCCTATCTCACCAGGGAGCCCTGGTGACAAAGGCGGCTGTTTCTGTATATGGGGGCAAGGAGCAATTATTTGCCTTGCTGCGCCAGCGCATCGCAGAAGGCTTTGCCGTATGGCGGAAGATCCGGAGGCCGGCGTGCGGAAATAATATGTCCGTCGGTCACGACCGCCTCATCCTTCCAGATCGCACCGGCATTTTCCATATCGTCGCGGATTCCCGGCGTGGAAGTAACGGTAACTCCGTCCAGGATTTTGGCGGAGATCAGCACCCATCCTGCATGGCAGATCTGTCCGATCGGCTTCTGGTCCTCATTCATTTCTTTCACCAGTTGCAGCACTTTATCATATCGGCGCAGCTTGTCCGGCGCCCAGCCGCCCGGTACGAGTATTCCGTCATAATCCTTGCTGTTCAGCTCTTCAAACGAATACTCGGCCTGAGCCGGTACGCCATATTTGCCGGTGTAAGTTTTACCCTTTTCCAGCCCGGCGAGATGGACTTCCGCCCCTTCCTCGCGGACCCGGTAAACGGGATACCATAGCTCCAAATCCTCGAATTCTTCATCTACAAGCGCTATAACCTTTTTTCCAGTCAATCGCATAATTGGCCTAGCTCCTTTCTCAAAAATCTTGATAAAACCGTAACGCTGCGCATTCGGTCCTTTAAGACTGTATTCATTGTAACAAATATGGAGAGGAGTTTCATGGAAGCGTCCGAAGAAGGAACATTTGAAAACATTTCTGGTAAATAAAGCATTATCACAAATTTGCAGGATTCTCTGGTATGATAGTCGAATAGAACTAATTCAGGTGACAGATTTGTGACATGGGACTGTTGGTTTTAGATTACGTGATAGGATTTGGGGTGGGCATTTTGTTCAAAACCTGCAACTGCGGACAAAGTATGAAATTGGAATTAAGAAAGCTGATTCATGAAAGAAAAACTCGGATATGTGATGTTCCTGTTTATGCCTGTCAGGCCTGCAGGAAGTATGAGCTTCTGCCTCTTATTAAACCGGATTTGCTGCGCTATCTCGCATCGATTAACAATGAGACCGAGCGAATACGCGTTTCGTTCGCAGATGTCAATGAAGCCGCATATGTTCTTCGTGAAGTGTTCCGTACATACGATGATGATTCGTCGCCAGAATGGCAGGCGCGCTGCATGGAAGTGTTTGACGAGCGCATTAATATGCTGTTGGATCTATTTCGTTATGCCCAGAGCCTGGCCGACGGCGACTGGATGAGACAAATTGAGGGGCGTCTCGAGCAATTAAGCACCATAAAATCTCTCATTCCTGAAAATTCGAGCAATTATGCAAGATAATTTTCAGAAAATTTTCGTGGTTGTTGGATTTTTCACGCACTTTTTGTTAGGATAGAGGATAGGAACTTCAATACAATGAAGGGAATGTATATCCTATGGCGACGTTGACGAAAATGACTACTATAGAAGAGCTGCGCAGCACGCTGGAATCTTCCGATCGGAAGCACTTGCTTTTGTTCAAACATAGTACCAGATGCCCAATTAGTGCCGGAGCCTACAGGGAAGTGCAAGCTTACCTTGAGGACCAGCCGAACGAGCGGATCGACTATGTGTGGATCGATGTCATTGCGGACCGACCGGTGTCGAGCCAGGCTGCCGAAACTCTGAACATCCAACACGAATCGCCGCAAGTTATACTTGTGAAAGAAGGAGCGCCAGTCTGGCATACATCCCATTCCCATATTACGGCTGAAGCGCTGAAAGCTCAATTGGACGGCATATGATGCCGTGTCGTTGCACAAAGCAGTAATTTGTCGTATCATAAATTCAATTGGTATTGAACGAATGAAAATCTATTGGCAATGGAGAGAAGGAATTTGACGGTAACCATTTACGATGTTGCGCGCGAAGCAGGCGTTTCCATGGCGACGGTATCCCGGGTTGTAAACAATAACCCGAACGTTAAGCCTCAGACCCGGAAAAAAGTATACGAAGCGATTGAACGTTTAGGGTATCGTCCGAATGCGGTAGCCAGAGGCCTGGCCAGCAAGAAGACCACAACCGTCGGCGTTGTGATCCCTGACATTTCAAACTCGATCTTTGCGGAGATTGCCCGTGGTATTGAGGATATTGCTAACATGTATCACTATAATATAATTTTGTGTAATGCCGACAAACGTAAGGAAAAGGAAATCCGCGTAATCAACACCTTGCTTGAGAAGCAAGTGGACGGGCTGTTGTTTATGGGTGGAACGGTGACGGACGAGCATATCCAGGCGTTCCAGACATCGGCTGTGCCGATTGTTCTCTGTGCGACCAGCGATGAGAGAGGTTCTTATCCTTCGGTCGACATCGATCATGAACAGGCTGCGTTTGATGCGGTCAATACGCTGATTCGGCACGGACACCGCGAGATCGCTATGATCAGCGGCACGCTGCAGGATCCGGCAAACGGCTATGCTCGTTTCCAAGGCTACAAAAAAGCGCTGGAAGCGGCAGGCATCGAGTATCAAGAGGATTTGGTGCGGATCGGTAACTATCGTTATGAGTCCGGCGTGGAAGCGATGAAGTACTTCCTGGGCCTCAAGAAGAAACCAACCGCTATATTTGCCGCTACCGACGAGATGGCGATTGGCGCGATTCATAGCATTCAGGATGAAGGCTATAAAGTGCCGGATGACTTCTCGATCATCAGCGTAGACAATATCCGGATGGCTTCGATGGTACGTCCACAGCTGACAACGGTGGCCCAACCGATGTATGATCTGGGAGCCGTAGCGATGCGTTTGCTTACCAAGCTGATGAAGAAGGAAAATGTGGAGAATCCTCGCGTGATTCTGCCGCATGAAACGATTCTTCGCCTCTCGGTCAGCCATGTGAACGAATAGGCTGCGCGAAACCAAACGTTTAGATGAACAAGATGGATTCGAGAAAAGCTCCTGGTTTTAAGGGGCTTTTTTCTGGTGGGATTTTTTATGCGCTCTATAATCAGGAGGGATATCGACATGACAACACAGGTGATCGGCCTTATCGGGGCGATGGACGAAGAAGTGGAGCTGCTGCTCGGTCAACTGGAGAATAAAGAAACAACCGTTAAGGCAGGAGTTGCCTATGCATCGGGAACGATCCATGGCAAGCAGGTCGTCGTATGCAAGAGCGGGGTGGGCAAGGTCAATGCAGCGGTCACCACGCAGATCTTGATCGACTTCTTCGGCGTTTCCAAAATATTGTTTACCGGCGTAGCGGGCGCGCTGCATCCGGAGCTCAACATTGGCGATATCGTGATCTCCTCCTCATGCATGCAGCATGATATGGACGTGACGCCGTTAGGCTATGCGCGCGGGGTGATCCCGTATCAGGAGCTGTCCGATTTTCCCGCCGACGCCTCTTTGATCCAGCTGGCGGAGGAGGCCTGCAAAGAGCAGGCGGTGAATCATTACATCGTAGGGAAGGTTCTGTCCGGGGACCAGTTCATTGCCAGCCGCGATACGGTGCAGACGCTCTACGAGGAATTGAACGGGGCTTGCGCGGAAATGGAAGGCTCTGCCGTTGCCCAGGTATGTTACATGAACGGCGTGCCTTATGTGGTGATCCGATCCATGTCGGATAAGGCCGACGGTTCTGCGCATGTCAACTTCCCCGAATTTACTGCAAAAGCTTCCAAGCGTTCTCATGAAATCGTGAACTATATGCTTGGCAAACTCTAGCAGCAAATGATAGGAAGCGCTCGTTATGCTTAATCCGGCATGAGCGAAAGATACACAAACTCCCCTGAGCAAAGCCCAGGGGAGTTTGTTTTATTGAGAATCGAATTAATACATAAACCGCTGTCTGAAACGGATCCGGTCGAATTGTTCTTGCGATGAAAGCGGCACGTGCCGTCCGATTCTGACCATGAGGCAGTTGGCGGGATGGGAGCAGATTTCCGGATCGTCGGTTGCGTACCATTCCATATCCACGACTTTCATTAAGCGCTCCATCATTTTGCGATAATCCCACACGTTAAGTCCGCTGCCTTTTAGGTCCCAATGCCAGTAGTATTCGGTTGTAAACACGATGTAGCGCTCCATCTGGCCTTCCTCGAATGCGGTTTTGATCATCCGCTGCCCAAGGCCTAGGGAACGGTAGTCTTTCGCAACCTCGATGGCACCAAGCTCGATCAAATCTTCCATATTGCCCTCAGACCAGCGTTCCTGCTCATCCGGGTGATGAAACGTTACGTATCCTACGATCATATCTCGGTCTCTCGTGATGATGATTCTGCCTTCGGGCAGGCCTGCAATTTCCACCAAAGCCTCATGCTGCTCCGCAGGACGACGAAAAGCCTTGAGATCAGGGTGCATGGTCAGTTCGGATAGCTGCTCGGGAGGTACAGGTCCTTCGATGATCAGGCGGCGGTCTTCAGGGAACAAAACATGAGACTGGTATACCTTGCAGTGTTCCATCCGTTACGCTCCTTTCAATTCCATACCCTACTTATAGCAAAAAAATAAAAAAATGAAAAGCAATGACAGGCAAACAAAAGCTATGATATAATCTTTTCGACATAAAACCTTCACAATTGTATCGTACTTAACGATATGTTTCCTTGCGAATTCCAAGGGTTAATGACTCGATGACTGTGACAACGTGATAACCCGCCGCAATGTGTAAAATGTATGTTTCATTCAATCATTTTGTAAGCGCTGTCCACTATGAGGAGACCGATTTGAGAATGAGGAGGATGTTATCATGAATCAAACGCATAGCGAAATATTGCCAAGTGAAGTATCACATTCCAATATGAAGAGTTACGAGCAGGCACGCTCCGAATTTTCATGGGACGAAATCGAGAGACATTTTACTTGGTATGAGACGGGTAAAGTAAACATGGCGTACGAGGCAATCGACCGTCATGTAGCGGAGGGACGAGGAGACAAGGTAGCACTCTTGTACAGTGACGCCGCCCGCGAGGAGACTCTTACTTTTGCGCAATTGAAAGAGAAATCCGACAAGTTCGGCAATGTGCTGCGCAAATATGGCGTGAACAAAGGCGATCGGGTATTTATCTTTATGCCGCGCGGCCCAGAGCTCTATGCCGGTTTGCTTGGTATTTTGAAGGTTGGTGCCGTGGTAGGTCCATTGTTCGAGGCGTTCATGGAGACGGCGGTAAAGGATCGCTTGGAGGATAGCGGAGCGGTTGCGCTGATTACGACGCCTGCGCTGTTGTCACGGGTGAAACGGGATGAGCTGCCCGAACTGAAGCATATTTTTGTCGTTGGCGAAGTGGAAGAAGAGGATCCGCGCCTAGTAAACTACCACAAGGAAGTTGAAGCCGCATCCAGCGAGCTGGAGATTGAATGGCTCGAGCGGGAAGACGGCTTGATCATGCACTATACATCAGGCTCAACCGGGAAACCGAAGGGCGTGTATCACGTGCAGAACGCGATGGTGCAGCATTATTATACAGGCAAGGTTGTTCTGGATTTAAGGGAAGACGATATATATTGGTGTACGGCGGACCCGGGTTGGGTAACCGGTACGTCATACGGTATTTTTGCGCCATGGTTGAACGGCGTGACCAATGTCATTCGCGGAGGCCGCTTTAGCCCGCAGGACTGGTACAGCACATTGGTAAACAACAAAGTAACGGTATGGTACAGCGCTCCGACTGCCTTCCGGATGTTGATGGGGGCAGGTTCCGATCTCATCGACCAGTATGATTTGAGCCATGTACGGCACGTGCTGTCCGTTGGCGAGCCGCTCAACCCCGAGGTAGTGCGTTGGGGACACAAGGCTTACAAGCAGCGTATCCACGATACATGGTGGATGACGGAGACCGGAGGACAGCTGATCTGTAACTATCCGGGGATGGCGATCAAGCCGGGATCCATGGGGCGCCCGTTGCCGGGCATTACGGCGGCGATCCTGGACGATCACGGGAAAGAAGTTGCTCCATACACGATGGGGAACCTGGCCATCAAGACACCTTGGCCGTCCATGATGAGAACCATCTGGAATAACGAAGCGAAGTATCAAGAGTATTTCCGTATTCCGGGCTGGTACATTTCCGGCGACTCGGCCTATATGGACGAGGATGGATACTTCTGGTTCCAGGGCAGAATCGACGATGTGATCAATTCGTCCGGGGAGCGAATCGGGCCATTCGAGGTGGAGAGCAAGCTCGTTGAGCATCCGGCCGTAGCCGAAGCCGGCGTTATCGGTAAGCCTGATGTAACACGCGGCGAGATCATTAAGGCCTTTATCTCCCTGCGTGAGGGCTATACGCCTTCTCAGGAGCTCAAGGATGAAATCTATCGTTTCGTGAAGGAAGGCCTTTCCGCCCATGCCGCCCCGCGTGAAATCGAGTTTAAGGATAAACTTCCGAAGACGCGCTCCGGTAAGATCATGCGGCGCGTATTGAAAGCCTGGGAACTGGATCTGCCGACTGGCGATCTATCCACGATCGAAGATTAATAAGCAGATCATAACAGAGCTGGCATGAAGATGGCTAACCGCCATGTTCATGGCCGGCTCTTTTTTTATTTCAGAGCGTTGTCTCCAGTTAAAAATAAAACCAGCCCATCCACAGAGTAATGTCTGTAGAAGGGCTGGTTTTTACGTAAACGATCTATTTCTTCTCAAAATATACGGCTGGCGAAGCTGCAGATTCACCAATCGGATTGACGGCAGTAATTCTAAAGGTGCCGCCAATCGGGTTGCCCGAGGTATAGTAGAACTCCGTGCTCTTGCTGGAGCCGAGAATCTGGTAGTTCCCGTCACTGTTCGGACTGATATAGATATTGTAGACCATGACCTCTTCTTCCGGAGCGTTTCCGCTCCAAGTGGCCTGGAAACCCTCCGGTGTAGCTGTGAGTGTCGGCTGGCCAGGTGCAGACGGTACGGTCGTCGCGCCTTCATTCCCAAGTCCGGGATCGATACCGGGCTCTTCCTCGGCGATGCCGTCATCAGGCTGGTCGATGGTGTCATCCGGGTTCGTTTCGGTGTCGCCCGGTAATGGGAATCCAGATGCTGTGCCGCCCACAATAGCGCTTGGCTCAGACGTCTTGCCGGCTACGTCAACGGCGACGACGTAATAGGTCGTAAATACGCCGTCAGCTCCAAGACCTGAGAAGACAAGGCTCTCGTCGCCAAGAATGACCTGACCTTGATGTGTGTACGGGCTGCCGTTCACGGACTTAAAGAGCCGGTATCCGACAACATCAGGCGATCCGCTGGCATTAAAGCTGATGGAACCGCTGCCCACCGAATAGTGTACGTTTTTCGGTGGAGTAGGGGCCTTGCCGTCGTCCGTTCTCGGGTCGACCTTGCTTGGCATTCCTTTTTTCGCGTCTTGCGGAAGATAGGATTCCAGCGATTTCTTTTCACCTTTCATAACCTTCAAGGCGTTCTGGAGTTCTACAATCAGCTCGTCAATCGGCTTTTCGCGCTTGATTACGATTTGTTCTCTCAACATATCCAAAGGCGTTGCTTCCTGTGGAATATAATTTACGCCCCGATAGGTAATGTATTTTGCTTTGGCGATGCCGTCATCGCTTTCGGTAGGCACGAACTTCGCGTTGAACAGATCCGTTACGAATTTGTCCGTTAAGGAAGTCGGCAGCTTGCCGCTGTAAGCGGAGACCGTCTTGGACGTTATGCCTTCCGGCTTCTCGAACGATTTGGTTGGGAACAGCTCCGGCTTCACGTCCGTCGCTTCGTTCATGATTCTGGCCCAGATGGCCTGGGCGTGCTTGCGCTGGTCGCCGACAAGCGTATTTTTTTGCTCCTTGTATCCGACCCATACGCCAAGCGTAACATCGGGCGAGTATCCCATGAACCAAACATCCCCGTAGTTCTGGGTGGAGCCGGTTTTACCCACGACGGGAACCTCATTGAATTTCTTGTACGTATCCCGGACCTTGCTGGCGGTTCCGTTCGTAATGACGGTACGCAGCATATCCGTCATGAGGTACGCTGTCTGCTCGGAGAATACCTGCTCCGGCTTTACTTCGTGTTTATAAACAATATTGCCTTTGGAGTCCACGATTTTCTCGATCATGAATGCATCCGTGAATTTGCCTTGATTGCCGATGGAACTGTAGGCGTTCGTCAGCTCTTCCACGGTCACGCCGTAATGCAATCCGCCCAGTACGCCGGTTGAAGCATTATAATCGTCTTCCTCCAAGGTAGTGATGCCCAGCTTCTTGGAAAACTCCCAGGCCTTCTCAATGCCGACCGTGTTGTTAAACAGCTTGAGTGCCACCGTATTGGTCGAATCGTTCAGCGCCTGTCTTGCCGTCATCAATCCTCTGTACCCGGTGTACGAGTTTTTAGGGATATGGAATACTTTGCTGTAGTCCTTTAAGATGATCGGTGAATCGTCCACCACGCTGGCAGGCTGAATCGCCCCCGTATCAAGTGCCGGTAAGTAGGCGGCAATAGGTTTCATGGCAGATCCGGGCTGCCGTTTCATTTGCGTAGCATAATTCATTTGTTCCGTGTTGAAGTCCCTGCCCTCAATCATACCGAGAATGGCGCCGGTTTTGTTGTCGATCATCATCGCGGCGGTTTGCTCCATTCCTTTTTCGGCGCTGTCAGGCAAGTAGTTGCTGTCATCCTCAGCAATGGAACGCATGGTCTTGTAGAGCGTCCGGTCGATGGTGGTGTACACACGGTAACCGCCGGTGCTCAGCTGAGCACGGGAAGCGTCCATCAGATCGGAGTTCGCTTGCGTGCCTTTTGCGTTCTCTTCAGCTTCCTGGCTTAGCTGCATCAGAATGTTCGATGCTTGACGTTCGACTTCCATCATGAGATAAGGATAAGTCACATAGGCTTTCTGCGTCCGAGGAGCCAGCGATTTTTTGATATCGAATGCTTTGGCCTCATCGTATTCGGCTTGCGTTATTTTACCTTCTTCCAGCATGCTTGCCAGCACGCGGTGCTGGCGGTTTATGGCCCGGTTGAACGATTTCTCATCAAATTCTCCTTTGCCGTTGAAGGCCGAGTAGGAGGATGGCAGCTGCGGAAGACCTGCCAAGTATGCAGCTTGGGCCACATTCAGATCATTCAGATTGTTGATGTTGAATATTCCTCTTGCCGCTGCCTTGATCCCGAACAGCTGATATCCGCTCGAGCCGTTGCCGTATGGAACCTTGTTCAAGTAGGCCGTCAAAATCTGGTCTTTACTTAAGAAGCGCTCCATCCGCATGGCCAGCAGCATTTCTTTTACCTTACGGTTATCCGTTTTGTCACGACTTAAAAAAGTAAGCCTGGCCAGCTGCTGCGTCAATGTGCTGCCGCCGGTTTGAACCGGCTCATTCAACACGCGTTCCTTCACGGCGCGAGCGGTACCTTTTATGTCAACACCCTTATGTGTATAAAAACGGTTGTCTTCTATGGATACGACGGCATCTTTAACAAGCTGGGGAATCTCCTTGAACTCCACAGGTCGTCTGTCTTCTTCGGTTCTAAGCTGTCCGATCGGTGAGCCATCCGCGAAGTAGGCAAAGCCCGTTATGGCATTATCGTTCACCGTGTTCTCGATGAGCGCACGCGATCGTACCGGCTCATTCTCGACAATAGAGGTTACATAACCGGCTACGGCTCCTCCGGCGAACAAAACGCCCATCAGACCTACCACAAAGAGCCATCCGATGACGGATCCCAGCACCCGCAGAAAGGACCGTTTTCGCGGTTTTTTCTGTTGTTCAGGCTCTTGTTTTTTCTCCTCAACCATGAATGTATACTCCTCCTTTTAACGCACCTATTATAGCATAAATCGAAGGTTTTGAATCATGTGTACCTATATAGGGTGTCCTTTTTTGAGGAAGAATGACTTTTTTGGGAAGGGTGCAATACATATGCCGCCAAGTTCATACGGGAAAAAAGCTTTGAAGGCCCCTGGTTTAAGGCGGAGCCTTTTGATTCGAAGAAAAAGCCGCGCTCGACAAAAAAAACCTGAAGGCCGGGGCCTTCAGGTTTTTTGGGTTCCGAATAAATCTTAACGGTTGTAGAATTCGACGATTTGTTTCTCGTCGATGTCTTGGGAAAGCTCGGAACGTTCTGGAAGACGGATGTATTTCCCTTCCATTGCTGCTTCATCAAACTCGAGGTAAGCTGGAAGATGCACGCGGTTAGCCAAAGCTTCCTTGATGGAAGAGAGGCTGCGGCTTCTTTCACGAAGGCCGATTACATCGCCAGTGCTTACAGCGTAAGAAGCGATATCGACTTTCTTGCCGTTCACAGTCACGTGACCGTGAGCTACCAATTGACGAGCGCCCGCACGGGAGTTGCTGAAGCCAAGACGGTAAACCAGGTTGTCCAGACGGCTCTCAAGCAGGAACATGAAGTTCTCACCCGCGATACCTTTCATGCTGGTAGCTTTGTTAAACAGGGTGCGGAATTGCTTCTCGCCCAAGCCGTACATGTGACGCAGCTTTTGCTTTTCTTGAAGCTGCATACCGTAGTTGCTTACTTTTCTCCGTTGGTTAGGACCATGCTGACCTGGAGGGAAAGGGCGTTTTGCCAATTCTTTACCTGTACCGCTCAGGGAGATTCCCAGACGACGGCTTAATTTAAATTTAGGACCGGTGTAACGTGCCATGTTATATAGACTCCTTTTTAATTAAAGTTTCATTAGGGCTCTATTTGCGCCGTATTTGTTTGCTCTATCCGTCATCTTCCGGAAGATCTGCCAGGAAAGTTCAGCCGCTGTCCTGTCAGTAACAAATAACGTGAGGGTGACACAACCCGCCCAAATTCATCGAATGCATTGCATTCTTACTCAACAATAAATATTATATGAAGTAATGATATAAAGTCAAGTTCAACCTGCAACTTACTATAACTTGGTTTTTGTCTAATTTTGTCGATAGGACCATGGACCTAAAATTATTGTGAAAAACGCATAAATTCTGATGCAAAAATGGGTAGAAAAGAGTAATATGATATTGGAATAAGTAGTAGCAATTATCTAGTTACATATCGTAGTGTTTTTTGGTTATTATCATTCCCCAACATGTTGAACAGCCGGGTTGCCGCCATGCGGCAGTCGAATGGATCCTTACATTATGAATCGGAACGCCAGTCTTGGATAGGCCTTTTATAATGGTGCAAAGGAGCGCCCAATATGTCAGAAGAACAACGGAAAGTGTATGAAAGCTCTCCCGGTTCTGCGGTCATGTTCAATGATGCCGGGCCAATTCCTGGAAACGAGCCTCGTCTATGGCTTCAGGGCTTGGATATTACACCTCATGATTTCCCTTATATTCAGCCTCTCATATCAGACAGCTATCTGGAGTGGCTAAGAGAAAGCGTTGGCACGCAGGCGATGCGGAAATTCAGCTGGGCCCTTCTTTCTCATGAGGGAGCTTGGCTGACAGGGGCACCCGAACTAACGGAATACGTTCATGCAAGCGAGGATGAGACGCTGGCGCATACGCTCCGTTCGAAAGAAGCCGCCCAAGGCATGGGCAAGGGTTCGCTTGAGGGAAGGGTGCTGTGCGCTGTCCCGCTGTTCACGCGCGTCCATGGCGATTTTTTTGCGGTGATGGTCAGCGTTGCCTCGGGGAGGATGGAGCCGGAGCAGTCGCTCATGCTGACGGAAACTTACGCATTGCTGTTCCGTTCCTGCTTCTACCGCCAGATGGAGTACATCTTTGCGGATGACCTGGAGAAGGTCCACCGCCAAGCCGAACGTGAAGTGCAGAGGCGTTCCATCTTGTTTCAGTACGTGAAGCGGATGCATGTGCAGATCAATGTGGACAGCGTGCTGGTGGAGGCTATTGATAGCGTCCTGGCCCTGTATCCCAAGGCGAAAGTCGAATTATTTATGTCACAGGACCATGAAAGCGTTCATCCGCTCGTGCGTCCGCTGCTGCTCCATCATTGGCAGGAAGAGGTTTATGTTCGCACCTTTATGGAAGGTTCCCTGACGATTCATGAGCATGAAGAACCCGACACGCTGGTGGAGATCGGGATTCCCATGGGAGGCAAGCAGGGCGTGTATGGGGTGCTTCACGTTGAAGTGGACAAGTCGGAACTGCCCGATATGGATCTGGAGCTGCTGGGGATGATGGCCGATGCCGCAGGCACCGCCTTCGAGAACGCCAAACTGTACGAGCAATCCAACCTGATGATCCATGAGCTTCGCATGATTAATGAGCTGACCCAGCGGCTGAACAAAAGCTTGCATTTGGCGGAGATATTTCAATTCGCCAATCATGAGCTCCTCAAGATCCTTGAGGCGGATTACTGCTGCATTCTGATCCATAACGAGGAGCTTGGCGGTCTAGAGGTGGTATCCTGCAACGCCGAGTGGCTGGCCAAGGAGGTCTTCGAGAAGGACTACGGCCTGGGGGGCCTTGTCTATCATTCAAAGGAGCCGCTCATTCTGTCAGACTATCAGGAAGAGCGTCCGGCAGAATCCAGGCTGATGGAGAGTACGCGGTCCAGCTCGATGATTGCTACTCCGCTTATGGTTAACGGCGAGGTGAGGGGCGTCGTCCTGCTCACCCATGCGAAGCGGCATTATTTCTCGTACGACAGCTATCGGCTGCTTCAAGCGCTGACAAGCCATATCGGCTTGGCGATCGGCAATGCCTTTCTGCATGCGGAAGTGAGAAGAATGGCTAACCGGGATATGCTGACCGAGCTGTACGCGAGACATTATCTCGATGAAATGATCCATGAATGCCAGAACCGTGATTTTTGCGGCTCGCTCATCGTGGTGGACATCGACGAATTCAAGCAGGTCAACGACACATTCGGGCACCAGCGGGGGGATAAGATTCTGAAGCAGGTCAGCAGCATCGTAAAAACAACCATTCGTCACAGCGATATTCCGGCCCGTTGGGGCGGTGAGGAGCTTGCGGTGTATTTGCCGGGACTTGGCATTCAGCAGGCGGTGCAGGTTGCAGAACGGATTCGCTTGCGGGTGGCCGAAGAGACCGATCCGCGCGTAACGGTGTCCTGCGGGATTTCCGAGTGGAACTGGACCAATGACAAGATCAGCGTGGAGTCGCTCTTCTATCGGGCGGATATGGCGCTCTACGAAGCCAAGAACGGCGGTCGCAACCGGATCGTCGTGGAGAGGGCCGAAGCCGAGATCGGAATGGATTAGATACCCTGCAGCTAAGAGAGGCTGCAGGGTTTTTTCTGTGATCTGCATAATGTAAGGGGCCGCGGATAGCCTAATAGCAAGATCAACGAGAGGCTGATGATTATGCGAAACAGAAGGTTACGAAGCGTCATCGCATTGATGGTATTCATTTTTGGCTTAACCGGATGCGCCTGGCAGGATCAGCTGACTGCCGAAGAAGCGTTTAACCGTGCTTTGTCGGGGCTGTCCGGCATCGATAATTTCTCTTTTCGAGGAGAAACGGCGATTCGGAGCGGAGAAACAGGACCGTTTGAGGAAAGCCTGGCGTTTGAAGGGAATCTGCGGCATCATTCCGACCTGACCTTATCTTCAAAAGAGAGAAGCACCGTTATAAAGAATGACAAGATGTCTGCCGAGTCGGCATATAAATCGAATGAACTTACCGTGACGCTCAAGCGAAAGGATGGCAAGTGGAACACGCTCTCGTCGGAGCATGCCGGGGGAATGTGGATGAACCGGTTAAATCCGCTGGAATTGCTGGAGTACATGGGCAAGTCGGAGAAGACCGTAACCCGGGAACTGGGGGCCGCAAGAGGAACCAAGGTGCTGCGTGTCGAGCTGTCGCCCGAGGCGGCTGCCCATATGGTGCAGGAGTCGCTGGATGATCAGATGAAGGCGTTGGCTGAGCGGATTGAACGCAAAGACGACCCGTTATACAGCGACGATCCGAAGGTTCGCAAGCGGCTGAAGGAGATCTGGGAAAGGGACTACCATGAAATGAAAAACATGCTGAATGAGGCGGATGCCGTTTCGGTCTGTCATGTAACCATTAACAGAAAAAGCCAGCTGCCTACCAAGATGACCATGGAGCGCAGGTTATCCTTTGTGGACGAACAAGGCAAAACACGTACCGAAACACTGCTGTCGGATGTTACGTTTACCGGTTATTGAGCCATTAAAAATATTTTCACGATGAGCGCTGACGCGAGGCTGCCCGGCGTGCTACAATAATATAAATTTACCGCTGTTCAATTTATACAATAGGGAACAGTCATCATAAGGAGGATAAGACATATGCGTGATCCCAGAATTCAAAAATTGGCTCAGAATCTCGTGAACTACTCCGTGGATATGCAGCCAGGGGAAAATGTGCTCATCGAAATGATCGGATCGGAGCGCGATCTGCTGAATGCCATTATCGAGGAGGTCTCGAAGGGAGGCGGCCGTCCGTTCGTGCAATTGACGGATCGTACGGTCCAGCGCGCGATGTTGAAGAACGCAAATAAGGAGCAGCTTGAGCTGTGGGCAGAGCTGGATCTTGAACGCATGAAAAAAATGGATTGTTACATCGGCATCCGCGCAGGCGAGAACGTCAACGATATGGCTGACGTGCCCGAAGAGAACATGAAGCTGTACAATGCCCTTTACTCGCATCCCGTACATAGCGAAGAGCGCGTGAAGCGCACCAAATGGGTTGTTCTCCGTTACCCGAACGCCAGCATGGCGCAGCTTGCCAACACCAGCACGGAGGCCTTTGAGGATTTCTACTTCGATGTGTGCAATCTGGATTACTCCAAAATGGACCGCGCCCAGGATCCTTTGGCCGAGCTGATGAGGAATACCGACAAGGTTCGCATCGTGGGACCGGGAACGGACCTCAGCTTCTCGATCAAAAACATCGGCGCGGAAAAGTGCTCCGGCCAGAAGAACATTCCGGATGGCGAGGTGTACACCGCGCCCGTTCGTGACTCGGTTAACGGGACGATCGCTTACAACACACCGACTCTTTACAATGGAGTCACCTTCGAAAATATTAAATTCCGCTTTGAAAACGGGAAAATCGTCGAAGCAACAGGGAGCGACACGAAGCGGCTGAACGAGATCCTGGATTCGGATGAGGGTGCGCGGTACATCGGCGAATTTGCCATCGGCTTCAACCCGTACATTTTGACACCGATGAAGGATATTCTCTTCGATGAGAAAATTGCAGGAAGCCTGCATTTTACGCCAGGCCAAGCATATGATGTAACAGACAACGGCAACCGATCCTCCATTCACTGGGATCTTGTTTTGATCCAGCGTCCGGAGTACGGCGGCGGGGAAATCTACTTTGATGATCGCCTGATCCGCAAGGATGGCCTATTCGTTATTCCAGAACTGGAAGCATTAAATCCGGAAAATCTTAAATAGATTGGAAAAAATGTTGCATAAGAAAACGGATTCAATGTATCATGAAGGTGCAGTGATGAGCTTTATTCAGATCCTAAAGTTACGGAGGGATTCGTATGTCCAATAACAATCAATCTATCGTAGAAATTTCGCAAACAGCCAGCCAGTTCACATCCTCCATCGTTTTGCAGGCGGAGAACAAGTACATTGATGTTAAGAGCATCCTGGGTCTGTTCACAACGCTTGTCAACAGCCAAAGCTATGAACTGCATGTACATGGTCCTGATGCCGATGAAGCTAAAAAAGCAATGATCGACGTATTCACCAAGCATGGCTTGAACGTATCCGTCGTGGCTGAATAACATTCGCCAAAAACACCCTTTCAATCCATGGAAGGGTGTTTTTTCGTAGAGAAGGGGTCTATTTTGTTCAGGTCCTTGTATTGAGAAACGATTTCGACTAATATTAAAGATAGTAACTGTGCTGTGATTTTTGACATAGGGGGGAAGATCATGACTTCATCTGATTTACAGGAACAGCTGAATCTCAAAGCGATCAGTCTTCTTCATGAAGATGCAGATAAAATCCTAAAGCTTATTGAAGTACAGATGGAGAATCTGGCGACCCGTTATTGCCCTCTCTATGAGGAAGTGCTGGATACTCAAATGTACGGTTTTTCAAAAGAGGTTGATTTCGCGGTGCGGGCCGGGCTTCTTCCGGAAAGTACGGGAAAGCAGCTGATCAGCAAGCTTGAACGCAATCTGGCGGTCCTGTACGAAGCCATGAATCAATCCAAATAGCCTGTACTCGTACAGGCGCATACATAGAGAAACGCATGTCGCGCTCCCGCGACATGCGTTTTTTTCTAGCTTTTCGATTAGATTTGAATCCGTGGCAATCACCGCCTCCAAGGTTTATACGAGGAAGAAGGAGACGCCCAGTATGACGTATACGGCGAGCAGCAGCAGGCCTTCATACCAGTTGGAGGCGCCGTCCTGCGTAATGGACCTGGCTATGAATACGGCGACGCCGATGGCGACCAGCTCCAGCGTGGTGAAGACGAGATCCATCGTATCCCCAAGGAAGAAGCTGATGAACACAAGCACGGGAGCAACGAACAGGGCGATCTGCAGGCTGCTGCCGACGGCAATTTCTACGGCCGCGCCGATTTTGTTCTTCATCGCAAGCATGATGGCAGCACTATGCTCTGCGGCGTTCCCGATAATCGCTACCAGGAAGGCCCCGATGAACAGCTCGCTCAGGCCATATTCGTGACTGATGGGCTCAAGCACCCCGACAAGCCATTCGCTGACAAACGCAACCATCACGGTGGCGATGACAAGGTACAGAATCGAGCGCTTCTTGGACCAAGTGGACCGCGTTCGTGCGGGAGCGCATCCTGGTCGTGGTCGTCGCTGACATCCGCCAAATAATTTTTATGGGTGATCATCGAGAATCCAAGCCATGCGATGTAGGCCACGATCAGAATTCCCGCCACAATGAGGCTGAGCGTCTTGGTTTCACCCTCCGTAATGGAATGGGTATTCAGAAAGACCGCAGGGATGAACAGGGCGATAATGGCCAGCGTCATCAAGGATCCGTTCAGACCAGCCAGCGTCACATTGTATTTCTGGATTTTAAATTTGAGGCCCCCGGCAAACAGGCTGAGCCCGAGGACGAGCAGCAGGTTGCCGATAATGGAGCCGGTGATGCTGGCTTTCACCATGTCGTACAAACCTTCCTTAATCAGCAGGATGGCGATGATCAGCTCTGCCGCGTTGCCGAAGGTAGCGTTCAGGAATCCCCCGAGCCGTTGGCCGGCGTAATGCGCGACGCTTTCCGTTGCTTTGCCGAGAAAACCGGCGACAAAAATAACCGCGATGGCAGACAGAATGAATTGGAGCGTGAAGTTCCAATTCGCAAAATGTCCCAGCGCACTAAGCAAAAAGGTAAAGATCAGAAGCGCGGGATTGAGCCATTTCTTCATAACCGACACCTACCTTATGGTTTATGTACTGATGAGTACTTGCGAGCGAAAACGACGATTCTCGTATCGCTTTTTACAATATACCCAAATTTTTCGAAAAATTATCGTTCTTTTCAGAAGCGAGCATTTGCTTTTTAGGCCCGTTACCATTTACAATAACGGATAATGAGGTGAAGGAGGAAATGGCATGACGGAACAACTTCAACTGGATAACGGTTTGATTCGAATATCGGATGATGTCGTCTCGAAAATTGCCGGATTGGCTGCCTTGGAAACCCCAGGTATTGCAGCCATGTCCGGTGGATTGTCCGAGGGCTGGGCGAAGCGGCTGAGCGGCAAAAATGTGCAAAAGGGTGTTACGGTAGAAGTAGGGCAGCTGGAGGCAGCGATCGACCTGCGGATTATCGTGCTTTACGAGACGCCTATACATGAAGTGTGCCGCATGCTTCAACAGAATGTCCGCGAAGCTGTCGAGAGCATGACAGGGCTTCGCGTGGTTGAGGTCAACGTGAAGGTCGAAGGTGTAGCTTTCAAAGACGACGAAATCGACGATATTCAGCTTCGAGCCAAATAAGACGAACCTTGGGGGATCAGCCCCCGCTAATAATGAAAAAAATGAACAAAAAAGACTACACGGTTGCCCGGTAGTCTTTTTTAATTACGGATTTAACCTGCTCCTCTTTCATCGGACGGTTGCTGTCCCTGGATATGCTAAGCACGATGCCCATGCTGAGCATCATGACCAGCAGCGAGGAACCGCCGTAACTGATGAACGGGAGGGTAACGCCCGTAATCGGAATGGTATTGGTCACCCCGCCGATGTTGATGAAGGCCTGAATGGCGATAAGTCCCATGATGCCGACGCCGGTCAAGGTTCCGAACGGATCCGAGCAGCGAAGCGACACGATGATCCCCCGCAGGATGAAGTATAAATAGAGCAGCAGGAATATCGCGGTTCCGATAAAACCGAATTCTTCGCCGATGACCGAGAAGATGAAATCGTTGTACGGATTCGGCAGATAATGCAGCTTCTGCACGCTCTCCCCGTAACCCGCTCCGGTAACGCCGCCCTGGCCGATGGCAATTAGCGATTGGACCAGATTGTAGCCCGTGTCCGATTCGTCATGGAACGGGTCCATGAATGCCTCGATTCGTCCCATCTTGTAGTTCTTGGAGGCCTGCTCCTGATCTCCGCCGGAGTTGAAGAGCGATCCGACGCCGAGCGTGAGTACCAGGCCAAGCGCAACAAGCGAGATACAGCCGAGAATATGCTTAAGGCTGGCGCCCCCCGCATAAATCAACAGCCCGCTGGTAGCCACGAGGATGAAGCAGGAGCCCAGGTCAGGCTGAAGCATGATCAGGCCCGCTACGATCCCTACAATAATGAGTACGGGGAAGAAACCGCCCTTCCATTGACGGATTCGTTCCCCTTTTTTGGTGATCAGCGCTGCCAGATAGACGATGGTCGCGATTTTGGCCAGTTCGGTCGGCTGGATGCCGAATTTCCCCAAATTAAACCAGCTTGTGGCGCCGTTGGTTGCGGAACCGATAATCACCACAAGAATCAGCAGCATCAAGGTTAGAAAAAACACCGGTATGAATAGCTTCTTGTATTTCTTATAGTTGATGTTCATGGCCACAAACATGACAAACGTGCCCAGAACCGCAAACGCGGCTTGCCGCTTCGTGAAGTGCAGCGGATCGTTATTGAATTTTTCATTGAAAACGGCCAAGCTGGAGCTGGAACTGAACACCATGATCAGTCCGAATCCCACCAACAGCAAGGTAAGGATCAGCAGTTGGAAATCAGGCGTCCCTCTCTTCGGCTGAGGTTTGGTCGTATTCATCGTGTTCGACCTTACGCTTCCAGAAGAGCTTTGAGCTCTTGAAGCTTCTTGGTGGCCACATTCATGACAGGCTGCGGAGCCATGGATTCATACTCGAGACCGTGCGGGAACGTGGCTTTGCCAAGGTATACCGCTTCGATTTTGAGGATGGTGTCGGGTTTCTCCAGCTTGCCTTCAACAGCGCGGGTGTTAATGCGCAGGAAGTATTCAGCCTGATTTTTTTTATCTTCGATTTTCAAGTCGTATGTAGCGCGGTAGTATTCCCACTGCCAACGAATGAAGCCTACTTTCTCGGCACATTCATCGAGGTAAGCTAAATCGCTGTGCAATCCGTCCAAGCCTGTATTTTCGAAAATCATGTGGTCGTAACCCCCTTAATAGTCCTTGCAAAGTTCTTTAATATGATAGTATGTTTCAAGAACTTGTGCAAGCCTGTACCGCCCGTCACGCTTCAATTGAGACCATTTATCCAGATAAGATTTTGATAACGGCAAGCATTCTTCTTTTCTGTTAAAATAAATGCAAGTGAAAACGCTGTGAAATGTACGCTTTCCATCCTGGTGGTTATATATTCATAGGACTTCAATTCAAGCGAAGGGTGGATACGGCCTATGAACCGCGTCGTTTACCGCACGGAGTATTATGCAGTGGAAGAAAACGGGCAGAAGGAAATCGTCGTGATCGACCGGATTCCGGATTCGGCAGCGGTTGTGGCCGTCCATCAAGGGTGCCTGCTACTGGTATGCCAGCATCGGGAAGCGGTGAATGAGATCACCTGGGAGCTTCCCGGCGGAACGGTGAAGCCCGGCGAGGAACGCGCGCTTGCCGTTAAGCGGGAGCTTGAGGAAGAGGCAGGCGTGCAGTGCAAGGACCTGTCCTACATGGGCAGTGCTTATCCGATGGCTTCTCTGGCCAACCGGAACGTTTATTTTTATTTCACCGACGATTTGAAGGTGTCCGGGAGCCGGGAGTCGAATCAAGAGGAAGACGAAGACGTTAGAGCGGTGTGGGTCCCGCTCAGGGATGTATATCGCAAGATCAAGGAGGGCGGCCGGATGGATGCCATGGTTGGGCACGGACTGCTGCTGAGCAAACTCCACGGCTTTCTTGCGATCGATTGAGCCGCCAATAGCGGGGGAAGGATGATGAACTTGATGAAGGAAGCATTTTGGGATCAATGGTATCCACGGATGGTGGAGTGGCGGCGTCATTTACATATGCACCCGGAGCTTTCGTTCCAGGAGAAGGAAACTTCGGCATTTATAGCAGCCCGGCTGCAGGAACTCGGTCTTGCGGTCAAGACCGGTGTTGGCGGGCACGGAGTTATAGGGACATTAAAAGGGGATAAACCCGGCAGGACGGTTGTGCTGCGGTCCGACATGGATGCGCTGCCGATCGAGGACGGCAAGAGCTGCGAATACAAATCCAGGGTGCAGGGAGTGATGCACGCTTGCGGGCATGACGGGCATGCCTCCATGCTGCTTGGAGCCGCCGCATATTACAGCACGTTCCAGGAAGAAATTCAGGGGGAGATTCGTTTTATGTTCCAGCCGGCGGAGGAAGTATGCCCCGGTGGCGCGGTGGAGATGATCAAGGACGGGGCGCTCGATGGGGCCGACGTCGTCTACGGTCTGCATCTGTGGACGCCGTTACCTGTAGGCACCGCAGCGAGCGCGCCGGGTCCGCTGATGGCGGCGGCGGATGAGTTTTTCATTGACATTACGGGGCGCGGGGGGCATGGCGGCATGCCGCATGTGACGGCCGATGCCCTGGTTGCGGGGGCTGCGCTTGTCATGCAGCTTCAAACCATCGTAAGCCGCACCGTGGATCCGCTGCAGCCTGCCGTCGTTACGGTAGGGACAATGCAGGCCGGAACGGCGCAAAACGTCATAGCCTCCTCCTGCCGGATCACGGGGACGGTTCGCACGTTTGACGAACCTACCCGGGCGTTGATCCGGGAGCGGATCGAGCATATGACGCGGACGGTTTCCGAAACCTACGGCACAAAGGCGGCGGTTCGATATCTCGTCGGCTACCCACCCGTGGTGAACGATGAAGCCGAAACCGCACGATTTTTCCGTACGGCACCCCGAGTGTTCGATGCGGATCAGATCACCGTCTCGCCCAAACTGATGCCGGCGGAGGATTTCGCTTATTACTTGAAGGAAATTCCGGGCTGCTTCATTTTCGTTGGAGCCGGCAACCCCGACAAAGGGGCGATTTATCCGCATCATCATCCGATGTTCGACTTTGATGAAGATGCGATGCGCTACGGGGCGAAGCTGCTGGTCGAGATGGTGTCGAGCTATCAGAACGGGGCATAGACTTTCACAAAATCGCAATCTTCGCGCATGAACGCTCGTTATTTGGAAATCCTATTGATCATAGGGGAAGTTCAGATCCAGGACATGGATGTGGACTTCTTTTTTTTAAGATGACCGAATGTCACGAGGAGGAATAAGGGTGCACAACAAGCCTTGCATCGTCCAGCGCGATCGGACCATACTTCTTGAAACCGCCCATGCGGATGCGGAGGCTGCGCGCGAGCAGCTAGCCCAATATGCCGATTTGATCAAAAGTCCCGCGTCTTTTCATACATATCGCTTGACCCCTTTATCTTTATGGAACGCCGCTGCAGGGGGCATGTCGGCTGAAGCCATTTGCTCGAGCCTTCAGTCGTTGTCGCGTTGGGACGTGCCGGCCGCCCTGCTGGAAGAGGTTCGCCAGCTCGTTGGGCGTTATGGGCAGCTGTCGCTGCTCCCGCATCCAACGCTTGAACGTGCATTGCTGTTATCCAGCAATGAGGAAGCCCTGATGCAGGAGCTGACGTCCCATCGCTCCCTGAGGGAAATCGGCGTCAGGTTGATTTCGCCGAAGGAAGCAGAGGTGCCTTCGGACCGCCGCGGCGTGTTAAAGCAGGAGATGACCCGGCTCGGCTATCCTGTGCTGGACCACGCGGGATATATGGACGGGCAATACCTGAACATTCTTTGGTGGGGAGAAAAATCGGGCAGCGAGCGCTTTGAAGATTCGAACGGCGGATCCAACGATCAGCGGTTCGAGCTTCGCGACTATCAGCAGAAGGCTGCCGAATCCTTCAGGGATATTGGCGGCGAAGGCGGCAACGGTGTGCTGGTCCTGCCATGCGGGGCCGGGAAAACGGTCATTGGCATCGCCGCCATGCGCGAGCTGCAATGCGAGACGCTGATCCTCACTTCCAATACCACGTCGGTAAGGCAGTGGATCGCCGAGCTGATGCAGAAAACGACGCTGTCCGTGGATGAAATCGGCGAATACTCCGGTCAGCGCAAACAAGTCAGGCCGGTGACGGTCGCTACCTACCACATCTTGACCCACCGGCAGGGCAAGGGGGAGGAGCAGCAGCATATGAAGCTGTTTAATGAACGGCGCTGGGGCTTGATCATTTATGACGAGGTTCATCTTCTTCCCGCTCCGGTATTCCGCGCGACGGCCGACATCCAGGCGACCCGCAGGCTTGGCCTGACCGCCACTTTGGTTCGCGAGGATGGAAGGGAGAGCGACGTGTTCTCCCTGATCGGTCCCAAACGATATGAAATGCCGTGGAAAAGGCTGGAGGCGCAAGGGTGGATTGCTTCGGTGACCTGCACGGAGATTAAGGTGCCGCTGCCGGACGAGATCAGAAAAGCCTGCGAAACGGCTGGCAAAAGGGAGCAATATCGGCTGGCTGCCGAGAATCCCTCCAAACTTGATGTGATTCGGCAGCTCGTGGATGTCCACAAGGATGCGCAGACGCTCATCATTGGACAATACCTGGATCAGCTCCATGCCATTTCCAGGGAGCTGCAGGCCCCGCTCATCACGGGACAAATGACCCAGGATCAGCGCAACGAATGGTATAACGCCTTCAGGGAAGGAAACGTTCGCGTGCTTGTCGTATCGAAAGTGGCAAACTTCGCGGTCGATCTGCCCGATGCTTCCGTAGCGATCGAGGTTTCGGGCAGCTACGGCTCGCGGCAGGAGGAAGCGCAGCGGCTTGGACGTTTGCTGCGGCCGAAGTCAGGGGAGAATCGGGCTTATTTTTATGCATTGGTAACGGAGGACAGCCGGGAGGAGATCTTTGCGATCCGGCGACAGCTGTTTCTGATTGAGCAGGGGTACGAATATCACGCGATACATGCAAAGCAGCCGGCGGCTTTCCTGGATCTGATCGCGATGCGAAATCCCCGTTCCTATCAGCATCCCGACGGGAAGGAGGTCTCGTGGAGATGACGAGACAGCAGGACATGGCGGACACGATGAGCCTGGAACGGCTTCTTCCGAAGGAGCGATCGGTCCTCCACCATATCTGGCGCCGCTTTGCCGGGCAGGGTTTCGATGACGACAAGCTGCGCTCATTGCGATTTCCCCGCTTGAGCGGCGTGGAGGCGCAGCTTGCCTTCATCTCCTTGAGACAACAAGGATGGGTGCGAGCGGTCAAGAGAGGTTGGGGCGAGAGGCTGTATTTCATTCCTTTTGACAAGCTGCAGATCCTCCAAGAAGGCTGTGGTCCTGTGGAGGCGCTTGAAACAGGCTCCATCCCTCCCGCATCCGTGAGGCTTCAGCAGGAGGCAAGAAGCGGCATAGCGATCGATATGTTCAATGTTCTCGTATATATGGCCAAGAACCGCGTATCGTTGACCGCTAAAGGGATTTTGCATAAGAAATGTATTCAGAAACTGGGGGGCGAGATCGCCTTAACGCCATACGATGTCGAAGGGCTCGCCCTTCACTATGATCATGCGGATGCGTACCCTCCACATGTCGCGATGGTGTTGGATCTGTTGTTTACGTTTGAGCTGGTCGTTGCAGAGCAGGGGGAACTGAAGCTGAACCGTCCCGCATTGCGGCGTTGGCTTATGCTCTCCCGGGAAGCGATGGACCGGTCCGTCCTTCTTCACATGATGGAACGCTACATTCCGAACTCGGCCGAGTTTCAGCATTGGACTTGGCGGATATGTCACTCGTCGCTGTCCGGCGGGGTGTGGTACCGCGCCTGGCAGATGCCCGCTGCAGTCTCTGAGCCTTTGGAAGGAGGTGCATCCACCGGAAAAGAATTATTGCCGGAGGAAGCCGCTTCATGGCTCCGGTTATTAACCGGCTGCGGTTACACCGATTTGGGCATCGATGACGATGGTCAATTCCTGATCCGCTGGCGTGTGGCCCCCTCCTCCTTGCTGGATGGAAGCGAAGGGGCCGATACCGGATCATCGGGTCTGTTCATTCAGCCGGATTTTGACATTTTGATACCGCCCAATGTGCCGAATTCCGTTAAGTTTCAAGCTGCTTGCTGCACGGAGCGGATTTTGGATGATGTGATGACGGTCTATCGCCTGACCAGAGATTCGGTGATGCAGGCGGCAAAAGCCGGAGTGGAGCCGGAGGGAATCGCGGCCTTTTTCTCGAAACATGCAGCCGCTGGAATGCCGGAGAACGTGCAAGCTGCTTTATACCAATGGGGCAAGGAGATGGACAGGGCAGGCCTGAACGAGTCGTTGCGCTATGAAGAGGCTCCTCCGGAAGAGGATACGGAACTTGCGGGTACTGATGGAAATGACCGTTACCCTATGCAGTGGGGGACTCGCAGCCGTCCCTCCTGCGGATTGATCCGCCCGGCACGAAGCGAGCTTGCACTTGAACCTGATGACACCATGCCGGATCCATCGTCGGTCATTCCCGATTTGAACCGGATTCCTGTCATGTGGACACGGGATTGGCGCTCTTACCACGGCTCGACGGCCAAACAAATGATGGAGCAGGCGCTGGAGCTGTCGGCCAAATTGGAGATTGCCGTCGATGGGAGCCGCATGGAATTCATTCCATTTCAAATCCTGCGTCAGCCGTGGAAAATTTCGGGTGCGTTATACGATCCGGATTCGGATAAGACGGGAGCCATCGTGGAGTTAGGCGAAGGGGAATGGAGGGAAATGCGGCTTGTGATTCCGTAAAAGCGTTTGAATTCCCCCTTCTTAAGATACGAGCGTTATGCTATGATGAAAGAGTCCACGATCAACACGCGGGCCAAATTTAATAGAAAAGCGGGATGAGTTCATGAGCGTATCGGAAATAAACACGGTCGATATGGCCGAGGTGCTCACCTATGCCTACGAAATAGGCGACATGATTAATGCTTCCGTCGAAGTGGCGGATTATCTATATTGGAAGCAGGCAGTTGAGAATGACCCCATGATTCAGGCTTTGGTCAGAAAGCTTGAATCGAAGAAGGAGTTGTTCGAAGAGACGCAGCGGTTCGGCCACTTTCACCCGAATTACCATTCGGCCAAGGATGAAGTAGCCGCGGTGGAAGCGGAACTGGAGGCTTTTGAGCCCGTAGCCCGGTTCAAGCAGGCGGAGAAAAATCTGGACGATCTGCTGCATTCCATGTCGGAAAGGATTGCTTTTTCGGTTTCGGAGAGCATCAAGGTTCCCGGCAATGACCCTCTTCCGAAGAAGGGGTGCGGCAGCGGAGGAGCCTGCTCGTGCGGATAACGGGCATACATTAGAGATAGAGACGAAAGTGAGGCGAGGAGCTTAGGATGTTGGCTGAACGGACGGGTTTTATTATATGGGTCAGCGATGTTAAGGCAGCAAGGAATTTGGAGAAATACGGCAGCGTCCATTATATATCGCGCCGCATGCATTACGTTGTCATGTACGTCAACGCTGACCGTGCCGAAGAGACAATGAAGAACATCCGGAGATTGTCCTACGTTCGTAAGATCGAGCGCTCCTACCGGAACGAGATTAAGACAGAGTACAGCAGCAAGGGGCCGGATAAAGCCAAGTTTTACGGTCCCTAGCAGGATGTGCCTGCTCGAGAATCCGTGTAAATCGCATATCGCGTATCTTGTAAGAATACGAGAAAAGCGTAAAGCGGCCCCTCTGGGGCCGCTTTTTTTAAAGCCTTGGAAAGTATTAGCCTCGCATGTCGCGCACGAACTTCCAAAGATTATTTCGATTTGCGGCGATAGATTGGCATAAATCGGAAGGCCATTTGATAAAATAGTATAAGTAAGGTACAATTTACATTTTAATGGGACCCATCATTCCATCCGGATTTGCACCTTCCGCACCAGGATGCAATTAGAGCTATTTCTAAATTTTCGGTGATTGTTCACAAGAAGCGAGGTTTCAATCTTGTGAATGATAGTGGAATGATGTAATATGTTGGGTATATATACATAGATACAAAGACCCATTTGGTGGAGAGTGATATTCCATGCGCGACAAAGGGACTGAGCGGTGGAGCACCTATGAGCCGTTTTATATTACGTTAAATGATAAAAAGGTAGCCGATATCGTGATTACCAATCATGCAAAGAGCCGTTATACGGACCGGGTGGAAGGCCATGACACCTCCCACGAGGAAATCGGGACTTGGATGTGGGAGTGCTTGAAGCAGGACCGGATCGTGCCGTATTACCGCAACGAACAGGATGTCTATCTGATCGACGACGACCTGGTGGTTGTGGCGGAGTTCTCGGAGCTGGAGCACGAACGCGATCTGATCGGCAACCCACTGCATCGGATGATCATTGTAACATTTTTGGGGCGTATGTCCGAAACCATTGAGCTTCGGGACCTGAAGTCTTATTACTCATGGCTTCGTCATTCGCGCCGCATGACGCTGATCAAGAACAGCCGCAAGCGTAAATAAAGAAATAAAGTCATGAAATGGCATGCGAGCGTAAGCGCGGATGTCTTTTTTTGTATGCGCTGCCGAGATCCGTTACAATATAAAACAAGAGCGGCAGCGAGAGGGGAACCGAAACGATGAATTTTCACCAGCTACATATCTTTTACACGGTGGCCGAGCGCGGAAGTTTTTCCGCTGCTGCGCAAGCGCTTCATATGAGCCAGCCGGCCGTGACGATGCAGGTGCAGGCGCTGGAGGAGTACTTTGGGACAAAGCTGCTCATCCGTTCCACCAAGCGCATGGAGTTATCCGAGGCCGGGAGGACGCTGCTCCCCTTTGCCCGCAGGAGCCTGGAGCTGTCGCAGGCCACGGACGCGGCCATGGCGGCGTTCTCGAACAAACTTCAGGGAAGGCTGCAGCTCGGGGCAAGCCTGACGATCGGGGAGTATGTGCTGCCGCGATTGCTGGGGCCCTTCGGCCGGGAGTACCCGGACATATCGATAATGCTCAAAGTGATGAACACTACGCAGATTCTCGAGGAAATCGCAAGCCATCAACTGAACTTCGGACTGATCGAGGCTCCGGTGGAACATCCGGACATGGTGCTGGATGCGGTCATGGAGGATGAGCTGAAACTGATCGTTCCTTCCAGCCATCCTTTAGCGCAAAGGGAAGATGCGATATATTTGAAGGATGTGCTGACGTATCCGTTTGTGCTGCGCGAGAAAGGTTCCGGCACCAGGAAGGTCAT
The DNA here is from genome assembly GCF_041954005.1 of Priestia sp. BR_2. NCBI lineage: Bacteria > Bacillati > Bacillota > Bacilli > Caryophanales > Bacillaceae > Priestia > Priestia sp. BR_2. The sequence continues at coordinate 90,890 of NZ_JAVFHM010000188.1, forward strand.
GGAGGACGTGCTGCTGGAGCGGGGGCACGATCCCGAGAGCATCCAGACGGTGATGGAGCTGGGGAGCACGGGAGCGGTCAAATCGGCGGTAGAGGAAGGACTCGGCATCACGATGCTGTCAACCTCTACGGTTAAGCACGAGACGGCGCTCGGGTTAGTCAAAATGATCGATATCGCGGATGCGTCATTTAAACGGAATTTCTATTCCATTCATTTGCGGTCGGCGCTCTTGCCGATGTCGGCGATGACGTTTTTGGCCTATTTAAGAGAGCGACGGCGTTAATGCAAGCATACCCGTATATACAACGAAAGGAGATTGAACGCCATGGATAAACTCGCGTCTCGAAAGGGCTGCGATCTTCATTCGCACACCCAGGCTTCGGATGGAATGAATACGCCTTCGGAGAACGTGCAGCTTGCCTATGAGCGGGGGCTGGGGGCTTTGGCCATTACGGATCATGATACCGTAGCCGGCATCGAGGAAGCGCTGCAAGCGGGAGAGCGCTTGAACATCATCGTGGTCCCCGGCGTAGAAATCAGCACCATGGCAGGCGGGACGGATATTCACGTTCTGGGCTATTACGTCGATCACCGGGACCCCGTGTTTCTGGAGCGGCTGGCAGCGCTTCGCCGCACGAGGGAGAAGCGCAATGAGAAGATCTTGGCTAAGCTTCGCGAGCTTGGCATCGAGCTTACGATGAAGGAAGTCATTGCGGTATTGGGGCGGCCGCTGGAGCCCGATGAGAGCATCGGACGCCCGCATATTGCGGATGCGCTGGTCCATAAAGGACATGCCCTGGATCTGCGGGATGCCTTCGACCGGTATCTCGCCCAGGGTGCTGCTGCCTATGTACCGCAGCCGCGGATCCATCCCAAGGAAGCCTGCGAATGGATCCGTGAAGCCGGCGGCGTGCCGGTGCTTGCGCACCCCGGGCTCTACGGCGATGATGCGTTGGTCAGAACGGTCATTGAAGAGTCAGGGTTCAAGGGGATCGAAGTCTATCATTCGGACCATGGGGTATCGGAGGAGGAACGTTACTTGGCGATGGCCGAGGAGTACGGCTTCATCGTGACCGCCGGATCGGATTACCATGGACAGAGGCAGGGCCAGGTATTCCATGGGGATATCGGCAGCCGCCAGGTATCCACCCAGGTGCTGGACCGGCTTCAACAGGCACGGGCAAGGACCTAAGACGGACGGAACGGTAAGAAAAACGGGTACCTCGGATGGTCATTTTGACCTTCCGGGGTACCCGTTTTTTTGGCTGAATGAAGATCTATCCGCGTCTTCCGTTCATTTTAATTGCGATTGTTTTTTACCGAATTGGGCATGGCCTTGATCAGCTGCTCGTCCGGCGTCACGAACAGCGTTTTCTGATTGTCGTAGATGACAAAGCCGGGCTTGGCTCCATTCGGCTTGCGGACGTGGCGAATGAGCGTATAGTCGACGGGCACGCTGCTGGATTCTTTGGCCTGACTGTAATAAGCCGCCAGCTGCGCCGCTTCCTGGAGCGTTGCGTCCCCGTACTCGCTGCTGCGGATGACCACATGGGAACCCGGGATATCCTTGGTGTGCAGCCAGGTGTCGTTTGAGGAAGCGAGACGGTTGGTCACGTATTCGTTTTGAAGGTTGTTTTTGCCCACATAGAGCTCGACGCCTTCGGATGAAGTATAGACATGCAGCGTCGGCTTGTCGTTTTTCTTCTTTTTCTTCGTTTTGCGGCTGCGGTCTCTTAAATATCCCTGCTGGACCAATTCGTCCCTGATTTCATCGATGTCGTTCAGGGAAGCATGCGACAGCTGCTGCAGAAGATTCTCGATATAGTTGATCTCTTCGCGGGTTTTGATTAACTGTTCGTTGATGACAGCGAGGCTGTTCTTATACTTGTTGTACTTTTTGAAATAACGCTGGGCATTGTCCGATGGGGTCAGGAGCGGATCCAGCGGTATGGTGACGGTCGCCTGCTCTTCATCGTAGAAGTTGATCAGCTGGACTTCGCGGTCGCCCTTCTGAATCTGATGGAGCGAGGCGAAGAGAAGCTCGCCAAAAATCCGGTACCGATCGGCATCGCCGGCTTCCTCCAAATCTTTGTTCAGATTATCCAGCTTCTTGATGTTTTTGGTCCGTTCATTCTGCAGGAATCGGAGGAGATCGCTGACCTTCTGTTTAACCGTGTCCCGCTGTGCCTTATCCCCGTAATAATCCTCCATGCATTGGCTGACCGATTCGTAGGTTCTGGTCTCGTCCGCAAGCAATGTCAGCGGTATGACGGAGAACACCGATTTGCCCTTGGGATTGACACCTGTAACAGGCGTATATTGATGGCTGCGGACTTGCCCCATCACCTCATCGAATGCACGCCACAGGCTGCCGCAATCTTTATCTTTTTCCCCTTCGTTTCCCCCCGGATGGCCTTCTCCTGCACGGTGGGCTATTTCCTGCGCTGCCAGCGGGCTTAGGCCGCTGAATTCGCCGACCAGCCATGAGACCGCCGACTCCTCGTTCACCAGACAGGACTCCCGGAAAGCTTCCTGCTCGGTTTCGAGCGGATTCCGCTTATGCTGCTCCGGCGGATTCGTGTAGGAAAATCCCGGCATGACCACGCGGTAGCTGCTGATGGCGGGCGTCACATGGTTGATGCCGTCCAGTATGGTATCACTCGCGGGATCAAGCAGAATGATGTTGCTGTGTCTGCCCATCAGCTCCACGATGATTTTCTTGGAGGAAACATCCCCGAGCTCGTCGCGCTGGCGAATCGTCATATGGATGATCCGCTCCATGCCCACCTGCTGGATGTCCTCGATGATGCCGCTCTCGCAATGCTTGCGCAGAATCATGCAAAACATCGGCGCTTCGGCCGGATTGAGAAACGTTTCCTGCGTCAGATGCACCCTGGGATACGTGGGGTTTGCGGAGAGCAGCAGTTTGGCGTTTCCTTGCTGGGTGCGTATGTGAAACACGATGTCCCGATCGTTCGGTTGATATATTTTATTGATTCGTGCGCCCCGGCAGGCTTGAAGCTCATGCACGATCGCGCGCGTGACAATGCCGTCTAGTGCCATCCTTCATTCTCCTATCTGTCTGTTACCCTTCCTAATCGTACTTCTCTATGATGCCATATTTCCCTTAAAAACTTAAGGCCCCTTCTGTGATAATTCAGGACCTGTCCGAATACATTTACGTAGAAAGGGTGGAAAAGCTGTCATCCGCCGGAACTTGCAAAACCAACCGGGAGGGAAAGGAAGCATGGAACAAAAGCAATGGCACCAGATGGACACGGATGAATTGCAGCAAGTACTGCAGATGCATCCGGAGCACGGCCTCACGGAAGAGGAAGCCGGGGAGAGACGAAAAAAAAGTGGCTACAACGAGCTCTCCGAGGGCGTTAAAATTTCTCCATTTGTTCTGCTCTTGAATCAATTTAAGGATTTCATGATGCTGGTGCTTCTTGGGGCCACCCTGGTATCCGGCCTGCTGGGCGAGTATCTGGATGCCGTCACGATCGTGGCCATCATCCTGATCAACGGGATCCTTGGTTTCATCCAGGAATTCAAGGCGGAGCGGTCGCTTCGGGCCTTGAAGCAGCTGTCCGCGCCGACCTCCAAGGTCATCCGGGACGGCAAGGTGGTGCAGCTAACGGCCAGAGAACTCGTACCTGGCGATGTCATTCTCGTCGAGAGCGGAGACCGTATCCCGGCCGACGTTCGCTGGCTCGAGATCAACAGCTGCAGCGTCGAGGAGTCCGCCTTGACCGGCGAGTCCCTGCCGGTAAATAAGCATGCCGAGCCGATCCACGATGCGGAAGTTCCGCTGGGCGACCGGAAGAACATCGGGTTCATGGGAACGATGGTGGCCCGCGGCACGGGTAAAGGCGTTGTCATCCGGACCGGAATGGATACGGAGATGGGCAAAATCGCCGATTTGATCCAAAACACGGAATCCCAGGAGACGCCGCTGCAGCATCGCCTGGAGCAGCTGGGCAAAATTCTGATCGCCGTGTCGTTGGGGCTGACGGTCTTGGTCGTAATCGCAGGCATTCTGCATGGACAGCCTGCAGCAGGGATGTTCTTCGCAGGGGTCAGCCTGGCCGTAGCGGCCATTCCCGAAGGGCTGCCGGCCATCGTCACGATTGCGCTATCCCTCGGCGTGCAGCGCATGATCAAGCGCAAAGCGATCGTGCGCAAGCTGCCATCCGTGGAGACGCTGGGCTGCGCATCGGTGATCTGTTCGGATAAAACGGGGACGCTCACGCAGAATAAAATGACCGTGACCCAGGTTTGGCTGGGAGGACGTACGCTGGAAGTGACCGGGCACGGGTATGACCCGACGGGTCAAATCCTCCACAGAGGCAAGCCTGTCGAGCTGAGATCCGATCAGGGGCTTCGCAGACTGCTGCAAATCAGCGGGCTGTGCAACAATGCGGAGATCTATGAGAATGTGCAGGAGGAAGCCCGGAGCAAGCGCAAGGGCAAGGAGGAGCCGGCGGCAGCTGCTTGGGAGTTAAAAGGGGACCCGACAGAAGGAGCGCTGCTGACGCTGTCGTCCAAAATGGGATTGACGAAGGGCAGCCTGAACTCTATCTACCAAAGAGACAAAGAGTTTCCTTTCGATTCGGAGCGGAAGCTGATGTCCGTCATCGTCAGTCATCAGGGCGGACGCTTGCTCTGCACGAAGGGCGCACCGGACGTCCTGCTGGACGCCTGTGCTTATATCATGTGGGACGGGAACGTCGTGCCGCTGACCTCCACGCTCCGTCAGAAGGTGCTGGCCGCCAATGAAGGCATGGCTTCCAACGCGCTGCGCGTGCTTGGTTTGGCTTACCGGGATTTGCGTTCCTATGATAAGCCGGAAACGGAGAAAGAGGCCGAGAGCCAGCTTATCTTTGTGGGGCTGGCCGGAATGATCGATCCGCCGCGCCGTGAAGTGCGCGACGCGATTGCGACGTGCCGCCGCGCCGGAATCAAGACCGTCATGATCACGGGCGACCATCGGACAACGGCGGAAGCGATCGCGGCCCAGCTCGGGATCCTGCCAAGGAACGGTCTGTCGCTATCGGGACAGGAGTTATCCCGAATGGATGACAAGGAGCTGGATGCGAGGGTGGATCAAACCTTCGTTTATGCCCGCGTCTCTCCCGAGCACAAGCTTCGCATCGTGAAATCGCTCCAGCGGAAGGGGCATGTGGTTGCCATGACGGGGGATGGCGTGAACGATGCACCGGCCATCAAAGCCTCGGATATCGGGATTGCCATGGGCATTACCGGTACGGACGTAACGAAGGAAGCGTCGTCGCTGGTGCTAAGTGACGATAATTTCTCCACGATTGTTTCGGCGATTGAGGAGGGGCGGAGCATTTATGAAAATATCCGCAAATTCATCCGCTATTTGCTGGCCTCCAATGTCGGCGAGATCCTGACGATGTTTTTTGCGATGATGATGGGGCTTCCGCTTCCGCTCGTTCCGATCCAGATTCTGTGGGTAAACCTGGTCACCGACGGGCTCCCGGCCATGGCGCTCGGGGTGGACCAGCCGGAGAAGGACCTGATGGAGCACAAGCCGCGGGGGGCCAAGGAAAATATTTTCGCCAGACGCCTAGGCTGGAAAATCATCAGCCGCGGCATCTTGATCGGCTTGTGCACGCTCGGCGCATTTTGGGTCACGCTGCGCATCGCGCCGAATGATCCGGCGCAGCTGGCCAAGGCGCAGTCCGTTGCCTTTGCTACCCTCGTCATGGCCCAGCTGATCCATGTGTTCGACTGCCGCAGCTCGCGCTCGATTTTCCATCGGAACCCGCTTCAGAACAAAGCTTTGGTTCTGGCCGTGCTGTCCTCGGTATTGCTGATGCTCGGCGTCATGTACATCGAGGCGTTCCAGCCGATCTTCAAGACGGTTCCGCTTGGCCTGAAAGAGTGGGCATTGACACTCGTCGCCGCCGGCATTCCTACCTTCCTGATGGGGGCCGGAAGCGTGTGGGGCGGCAGACGGAACCGCAACCGGAACCGCCGCGGCATGATGACGAAGAGTGCAAATATTTCGGCGTAAAATGAATGGATAGCCCATCACCTCTGCGATATGCTAAGCACGAGCGTAGCAATTGCAGAGGAGATGGGTTTTTATGATGGAATTTACGAAAATGCATGGATTGGGCAACGACTTCGTTGTCGTATACGGCGAACGGGAACTTCCATCCGATGCATCCGAATTGGCCGTGAAGCTGTGCAACCGCTTCTTCGGCATCGGTGCTGACGGACTTGTATATATTTTGCCTTCCGCGAAGGCTGATTTCATGATGCGGATTATGAATTCGGACGGTTCCGAAGCGGAGCAGTGCGGCAACGCCATCCGCTGCGTCGCGAAGTATGTGTACGATCACGGCCATATCGACCGCGAGGAGATTACCATAGAAACCATCGGAGCCGGCGTGCAGCAGGTGCGTCTTACGGTGCAGGACGGTCAAGTAAGCAGCGTAAGGGTCGATATGGGCGAACCGGTCCTGAACGGACTTAGCGTGCCGACCTTGGTCGATCTCAATCCGGTGGTGAATCATCCCGTTGAAGTGGACGGCCGGGAATTCCGATTCACTGCCGTTTCCATGGGCAATCCGCACTGCGTCATTTATGTGGACGATGCGGTGAACTTTGATCTCGGCGTATGGGGGCCTAAGCTTGAGGTGCACCCGCTCTTCCCGAGAAAGATCAACGTGGAGTTTGCAACGGTGAATTCACGCGGTCAAGTGGACATGCGGGTATGGGAGCGCGGCGCGGGACCGACCCTGGCCTGCGGCACCGGCGCCTGCGCGACGCTGGTATCCTCCGTGCTGAACGGTGCCACAGACCGCAGCGCGACGATCTCGCTTAAGGGCGGGGATCTGTTCATCGAGTGGGATGAGCTTGACAACCATGTGTACATGACGGGACCGGCCGAGGTTGTATATAAAGGGAAGTTGGCAATTTAGGGCATGCGCTGGCCGCTTCTCTTCCTCCGGCAGTTGAAAAAAACAGTAGGTTCATAAGTTTGTCCTGCAGGGACGGACACGGTAGGGAGGCCTTCGAAAGGCCTCCCTTTTGTCTCTTTATCTTTGCAGAGGTTTTATGATACATTAGTTGAAAATAAACGTCGGGTGGAGGAGAAAACGCGATGAAACCGAATCTTCGGCAGGCATGGGAGAATCAGGTACTGGTCGGTGACGGCGCGATGGGTACTTATTTATATCAAAAAGGATTTCCTGTAGGCATTTCATATGAAGAACTGAATTTAACCTCTCCGGAGGTCATCGGGAACGTTCATCGCCAGTATGTTGAGGCTGGTGCACAGGTCATCGAGACCAACACGTTCTCAGCCAATTATGACAAGCTGTCCAAATACGGCTTGGAGGCGAGGGTAGGAGAGATCAACCGCGCAGGCGTGAGAATTGCGCGTGAAGCCGCCGGCGATCAAGGATATGTGGTGGGAGCGGTCGGCTCCATTCGGGCAGGCAAAAGAAGCAATATTTCCACGAGCGAGCTCAAGCGTTACTTCGAAGAGCAGCTGTCCGTACTCATCTCCGAAGGCGTTGACGGCATCCTGCTCGAGACGTTCTACGATGTGGATGAAATGCAATTGGCTTTGGCGCAGGCACGGATGCTGAGCGACCTGCCGGTGATCTGCCAGTTCGCGGTGGAGGATATTGCCCGCACGCTGGACGGCTTCACGATGCCGGATGCATACCGCATATTGAGCCATGAAGGCGCGGACGTGATCGGGTTTAACTGCCGGACGGGGCCGAACGGCATCATGCGCGCGCTGGAAACCCTGAACGGCATCATGAATCTTCCGGCTTCGGTCTACCCGAATGCGGGAATCGCCGATTATGTGGACGGGGAATACCGGTATGGCGCGAGTCCCGAGTATTTCGGGAAAACGGCCCTGGAGTTTGCGGATCGCGGCGCCCGCATTATCGGCGGCTGCTGCGGGACGACGCCGGAGCATATCGCGGAAATTTCCTCGGCGCTATCCGGCTACGTTCCTTCGCCGCTCCCTGCCGTCGAAGAGGCGGAGATCAACCGGATCGTGATTCACGAAACCGCCCAGGAGCAATTCTACGAGCGCAGCGGGGAGCCGACGATTGTCGATATCGTAAAGGAACGGCATACGGTTATCGTGGAGCTGGACCCTCCGAGGGATTTGGATATCACCAAGTTCATGAAAGGCGCGGAAGCTTTGAAAAAAGCGGGAGCCGATGCGCTGACCCTTGCGGATAACTCGCTGGCCGTAACCCGCATGAGCAACATGGCTCTCGGACATCTGGTACAAGCACGCACGGGACTGCGGCCGCTGATCCACATTGCTTGCCGCGACCGGAACCTGATCGGGACGCAGTCGCACATGATGGGCTTCGACGCGCTCGGCATCGATCATGTGCTTGCGGTGACGGGGGATCCGGCCCGTTTTGGGGATTTGCCGGATTCCAGCTCGGTTTACGACATGACCTCGTTTGAAATCATTCGGATGATCAAGCAGCTGAACGACGGCATTGCTTTCTCCGGAAAGCCGCTGAAGCAAAAAGCCAAATTCGTTGTCGGGGCAGCGTTCAATCCGAATGTAAGACATCTGGACAAAGCGGTTGCCCGCTTGGAGAAGAAGATTGCTTCGGGCGCCGATTACGTCATGACGCAGCCCGTTTACGATCCCGAGTTAATGGTTAGGCTTCGGGAAGCGACGGCGCATCTGGATATTCCGATCTTCATCGGCATCATGCCGCTGGCAAGCGGGCGCAATGCCGAGTATTTGCACAATGAGGTGCCGGGCATTCAGCTGTCGGACGAAGTCCGCAGCCGCATGGCGGGACTTGAAGGCGAAGCGGGCCGGGCGATGGGCGTCAAGATCGGCAAGGAGCTGCTGGATGTTGCGACAGATCATTTTAACGGCATCTATTTGATGACGCCGTTTATGTTCTATGAAATGAGCGTACAATTAATGGAGTACGTCTGGGAGAAATCGGGCCGCCGATTGACCCCCTTGTTTCATTAATAATTATCAATTACAATAGTGTAATGGATGTGATTCCGATGTCATTGAGCATGACCGGATATGGGCAATCCGTTGTCGATTTTCAAGGCTATAGTATCTCTTTCGAAGTGAAGTCAGTCAATCACCGGTACTGCGAGATCGTCTTTCGCATGCCCCGTGAATGGGCACTCTTCGAGGATTCGCTTCGACGGGCGGTACAGAGCCGGATCGGACGCGGACGGATTGATGTTTATATTAACAAGGAAAACAACGGCGAGTCTCAGGGTGCCGTGCTGAACCATGCCATGGTTCAAGCGTATTTACAGGCAGCCGAGGATTTGAAGTCATACGGAATCACGGGAGATCTGGCGGTGCGGGATATTTTGACGCTGCCAGATGTTCTTGTTACTCCGAGCGGACTTTCCATGGATGAAGCGCAGCAGGGGTTATGGAATGATGCGCTTCTTCAAGGTCTGGAACAAGCGCTTGAGGGTCTGGTCCAGATGCGCAGCAGGGAAGGCGCTTTTCTCGCGAAGGATATCGGGCAAAGGCTTGACCGCTTGCAGCACCTGCACCGGGAGATGACCGAGCTTGCGCCGGAGGTTCCGGCCGAATACCGGAAGCGCCTGCGGCAGCGCATTGAATCCCTTGATGACGGATCGCTTGCTGTTGATGAACATATATTCGGAATGGAAGTCGCTCTGTTTGCTGAACGTTCCAATGTGGACGAGGAGTTGATTCGACTTCACAGCCATTTGGAACAATGCAGGGAGCTGCTTCTTCAGAAAAGCCCTGTAGGCCGTAAACTGGATTTTCTGATTCAGGAAATGAACAGAGAAGTCAATACGATTGGATCGAAAGCCAATCATCTGACTCTGGTAAACCGTGTTGTCGAAATGAAAGCGGAACTGGAGAAGATTCGTGAACAAGCCGCCAATGTGGAATAACCGCAGTTTCATCGGCAAGTAAGAGTCAAATGTATAGGGGGAGCAACCGCACTATGGCAATCAAACTTATTAATATTGGCTTCGGAAACATCGTATCGGCCAATCGGATCATCTCAATCGTGAGTCCTGAATCGGCTCCGATCAAGAGGATCATTCAAGAAGCACGGGACCGTCATATGCTGATTGATGCTACATATGGCCGAAGGACGCGGGCTGTTATCATTACCGATAGCGACCACGTGATTTTATCGGCCGTACAGCCGGAAACGGTGGCTCACCGTCTGTCCAGCAAAGATGACGACAACGACGAATAAGATGAGGAGTACTATGTCTAAAGGATTATTGATTGTATTGTCCGGTCCTTCCGGGGTTGGAAAGGGAACCGTCTGTACGGCACTTCGCAGCCGGGTTCCGGAACTGGTGTATTCGGTGTCGGCTACGACGCGTTCGCCGCGGCTCGGCGAGGTAAACGGCGTAAACTATTTTTTCAAAAGTCGGGAACAATTCATGGATATGATTGAGAACGACCAGCTTCTCGAATATGCGGAATACGTCGGGAACTATTATGGAACCCCTCGAGATTTTGTGGAAGAAACATTAGCCACCGGCAAGGATATTATACTGGAGATCGAAGTGCAGGGCGCGCTGAAGGTCAAGGAGAAGTTTCCGGACGGTATCTTTGTGTTTCTGATGCCGCCGTCGCTGGACGAACTGAAAGATCGGATCCAGGGCCGGGGGACAGAAAGTCAGGCCACGATCGACCACCGCATGTCCGTAGCTGTTGACGAAATCAATCTGCTGCAGCATTATGATTATGCCGTAGTGAACGATGAAATCAATCTTGCTTGCGAGAGAATACAATCTATCATTATAGCCGAACATTGTAAGGTGAGAAAGTAAGCTGTTATTCATAGACGGCGTAAACTTTCAAGTAAATAAAGAAGAGGTGCTTCGACTGTGTTATATCCATCCATTGATGAAATGATGAATAAAGTGGACAGTAAATATTCTCTTGTGGTTGCGGCTTCCCGCCGTGCACGCCAATTGCGTGAAGGAGAAGTCAGCGAGTTGAAACATCCGAAATCCCATAAGTTCGTCGGTGTCGCTCTGGAAGAAATCTATGGCGATTACGTGAAGATCGAGCGTGGAGAGGACTAAGGCTTTTTTTCAACATTCGAATACCATGCGTTAGCGCGCGAAAATGTGACAACCGAAAGGTTGTTATTTTTTTGAGAAGATATGAAAGTACAGCCTTCATACTAATGGAAAGCGGGGGATTGTCATGTTGAACGGAAAAGTCGTCGTACTTGGCGTTACAGGTGGCATTGCCGCGTATAAAGCAGCGACTTTATGCAGCAGGCTTGTCCAGAGGGGAGCGGATGTGCATGTCATCATGACGGAATCCGCCAAGCAGTTCATTCCGGAATTAACGCTGCAGACGCTGACCAAAAACCCGGTTTATAGCGATACTTTTGACGAAAGGGACCCCTCGGTCGTCTCGCATATCCACTTGGCCGACCTGGCCGATCTGGTGCTGATTGCTCCGGCGACGGCTAATATCATCGGCAAGATGGCACATGGCCTGGCGGATGACATGCTGACCACGACGCTGCTTGCGACCACGGCTCCTGTCATGATCTCGCCGGCGATGAACGTGCATATGTACACGCATCCGGCCGTCATGGCCAACATGGAGACGCTGGTTTCCCGCGGGGTGTCCATGATTGAACCCGGAGAGGGACTTCTGGCATGCGGATACGTCGGAAAGGGACGGATGGAGGAGCCCGATACGATCGTGGATGTGGTTGAACGGTTTTTCCAAGGGCGCGCAGCCGAGTCCGCGGCGTCGAATCAGGATGTGGAAAGCGGATCGACAGGCATATTGCACGGCAAAAAAGTGGTTGTCACGGCCGGCGGTACGATCGAGCGCATTGATCCGGTCCGTTATATCACGAATGATTCCTCCGGAAAAATGGGGTTTGCGATTGCTAAAGCCGCCAAGCAGCTGGGAGCGGACGTCCACCTCATTGCGGCTCATACCGATGAAGCCCCGCCAGAGGGGATTCCTGCCGAGAGAGTGGAGTCGGCCCAGGATATGTACGAAGCGGTGCAACGCGTGTTCGATACGAGCGATATCGTGGTTAAGGCGGCAGCGGTCGCCGATTATCGTCCTGCGGAGGCGGCGACGTCAAAGATCAAGAAGCGCGGGGAAACGATGACGCTGGATCTTGTCAAGACCACGGATATCCTGGAAAGCCTGGGACGCCAAAAGACCTCCCAGTTCTTGATCGGATTTGCCGCCGAGACGGATACGGTGGAGCAGTTCGCCAGGGAAAAGCTGAAACGCAAAAATTGCGACCTGATCGTTGCCAATGATGTTACGCAGGAAGGCGCCGGCTTTGGCACGGACACGAACAGCGTTCATATATTCGATGCAGAAGGGCTCGTCCTGCAACTGCCCGTGATGTCCAAGGAGGAAGTGGCCATGAGGCTGTTAACGCTGGCGGCCGAACGGTTGACCGGGAGGTTATCCTGATGGAAATGGCCCGTGTGATTGTGGACGTGCCGTCCAAGGATACGGACCGTCCGTTTGATTATCTGATTCCGGAGGAGCTCCGGCCATGGGTCGAGGTAGGCAGCCGGGTCGGCGTGCCGTTCGGTCACCGTACGCTTCAGGGATTCGTGGTTTCGCTGCATCCCCGGCCCGAGATGGATACGGCCAAAATGAAGCCCATTCAGGAAGTCCTCGATGTGATGCCTCCGCTCTCGCCTGAGCTGATTGAGCTTGGAGAATGGATGAAAGAGCGGTATGCATGCCGTTATATATCCGCTCTTCAATCGATGCTGCCAACGGCGCTGAAGGGAAAAGCCGAGCGGTATATTTCCCTTGGCGAGCCGGACGCGGGCTTGTCGGATGAAAGCGGCGGATTATTCGCGCTCCTCCCGGAAAGCGAATTGGAGCAGGAGATCATCCGGTTTGTCAGTCAGCGAGGCGAGGTGTCGCTCCAGCAGTTAACGCGAGCGTTTCCGGATGCGGCAGCCACCGTAAAAGCGCTGATCGGCCGGGGGCGGTTAAGCGAATTCCAGCAAATCAAGGACAAACTGCAGAAAAAAACGATGAAAGCCGTAGAGCTTGCCGTTTCGAGCGAGGAAGCGCATGTGGCGCTGGCTTCGTTCCCGGCTAAGGCTCAGCGGCAGAAGGAAGTGCTCCAATATATCGTAGAGATGGAGGACTTCCTGCCGATATCGCAGAAGGATCTGCTGCAGACGCTCGGCGTCACCGCAGGCACCGTGAAGGCGCTGGCCGACAAGGGACTGATTACCCTTGAGGATGTCGAAGTGTTCCGCGACCCGTACCGGGGACGGCACTTTACGCCCAGCGCCCCGCTGGCGCTCACGCCGGAGCAGCAGGCGGTGTACCGGAGCATCGTGCGCAAGCTGGATGAACGCAAGCATGGCGCGTTTCTCCTGCACGGGGTAACGGGCAGCGGCAAGACCGAGATCTACCTGCAGACCATTCAGCGCTGCATGGATCAGGAGCGTCAGGCGATTGTCCTGGTGCCCGAAATATCGCTCACACCCCAAATGGTGGAGCGGTTCAAAGCCCGCTTCGGCGACCGTGTGGCCGTCATGCACAGCCGGCTTTCGGATGGTGAGCGCTACGATGAATGGCGCAAAATTAGGGAAGGCCGGGCTTCGGTTGTCGTGGGAGCACGATCGGCGGTGTTTGCGCCGTTTGACCGACTTGGCCTTATTATTATGGATGAAGAGCATGAAAGTTCATATAAGCAGGAAGAAACGCCGAAGTACCATGCCAGGGACGTGGCGATTCACCGTGCCTCGCTGACAGGCGCAGCCGTCATTCTGGGCTCGGCAACGCCTTCGCTTGAAAGCTACCATGCGGCCAGATCGCAGGCTCAGGATGATTTTGCTCCGCATCTGCTGGAGATGCCGAGCCGGGCGCTGGGCAACCAGCTGCCGGCTGTTCAGGTCGTGGATATGCGGGAGGAGCTCCGGGAAGGGAATCGCTCCATGTTCAGCCGCTCCCTGCATGCCGCGATTTCGGCGCGTCTGGAACGCGGAGAACAAACGGTGCTGCTGCTGAATCGGCGGGGGTATTCCACTTTCGTGATGTGCCGGAGCTGCGGATATGTGGCAGGCTGTCCGGAATGCGATATTTCGCTGACCTACCATCAGAAATCGAACAATCTGCGCTGCCATTATTGCGGTTACGCCGCACAGGCCCCGGAGGTATGCCCGGATTGCGGGAGCGAGCATATACGCTATTTCGGTACGGGCACGCAGCGTGTCGAGGAAGAATTGGCCAAGCTGTTCCCAGGGATTCGCGTCATTCGGATGGACGTGGACACGACGACCGAGAAGGGCTCCCACGAGAAGCTGCTGAAGCAGTTTCGGGATAAAAAGGGCGACGTGCTGCTTGGAACCCAAATGGTCGCCAAAGGCCTGGATTTCCCGGATGTCACCCTGGTCGGCGTCATTACGGCCGATTCGGCGCTGAACCTGCCCGACTTCCGGGCGGCCGAGAAGACGTTTCAGCTGCTGACCCAGGTGGCCGGAAGAGCGGGACGCCATCAGCTGCCGGGTGAAGTGGTCATCCAATCCTACACGCCTGAGCATTATTCGATTATTCATGCAAGCAGCCATGATTATTTATCCTTCGTCAAGGATGAGCTGAAGCACCGCAAAGCGCTCCATTATCCGCCGTACTGCAGGCTGATTCTGGTGACGCTGTCGCATGAACAGCTGCCGCTGCTCGTACGACTGGCAGAGAATTTTGCCGCCGCCATCAAAAGCGAATCCGACCGCCGGGGATGGTTCGGAAGCCTGGACCGGTTCGACGCAAGCGCGCTCGATATCCTGGGTCCGGTGGCTTCCCCCATTCCGCGGTTAAAAAATAGATACAGATTTCAATGTATGATAAAATGGCGGGGAACGATGGATGCTGTCTCGCTGGTGCGTTCGGTTGCCGAGAAGCTTCAGGATTCGGCGCGGGACGGCAAGCTCCAAATCAGTATTGACGTTGATCCGCAAATGTTAATGTAATAGCGCATATAATGATGAAAAGCACAAGGATGGTGTCGTAGACATGGCGATTCGTATTATCGTTAAAGAACCGGATGAGGTTCTTCATAAAAAGGCAAAGGAAGTTACTAAAATTACGCCGAACGTTCAAAAGCTCCTGGACGATATGGCCGATACCATGTACGATGCGGAAGGCGTCGGGCTGGCCGCGCCGCAGGTCGGCATACTGAAGCGCCTGATTGTTATCGATGCGGGCGATGAGCACGGCTTGATCAAGATGATCAATCCGGAGATCGTGGAGAGCGAAGGCGAGCAATTCGGGCCGGAAGGCTGCCTGAGTATTCCAGGCTGGAACGGGGATGTTCGACGTGCGGAGAAAGTAACGGTTAAGGGGCTTGACCGCGAAGGCAATGAGCTTGTCATTACGGGTACAGGGCTGCTTGCGCGAGCATTTCAGCATGAAATCGATCATTTGAACGGGGTGCTGTTTACGGAAATCGCCGACCGGGTGTATGAGTATGTTCCGGAACAGCCGAGAAATGAGTTGGAGAACCGATGAATATCGTATTTATGGGCACCCCCGCCTTTGCAGTACCCAGTCTGGAAATGCTGATTGCCGAAGGATACACGATAGCCGCCGTCGTTACGCAGCCGGACCGTCCGCAGGGGCGCAAAAAAGTGCTGACCCCGACGCCGGTCAAGGAAGCCGCCCTTCGTCACGGCATCCCTGTCCTGCAGCCGCAGCGACTGCGGAATCCGGAAGCCGTGGCCGAACTGGCCGAATATAAACCCGATCTGATCGTCACGGCCGCGTACGGCCAAATCCTGCCGAAATCGGTGCTGGATATGCCGGCGCTTGGCTGCCTGAACGTCCACGGCTCGCTGCTCCCCGCTTATCGGGGAGGAGCGCCGATTCAGCGGAGCATCATCAATGGAGAGTCCGTCACAGGCATCACGCTGATGTATATGGCGGAGGGACTCGACACCGGGGACATGATCGCCCGCACCGAGGTCCCTATTGAAGATGATGATACGGCTGGAACCATGTTCGAGAAGCTGAGCCAAGCCGGCGCGGAGCTGCTTCGGCGGGAGCTGCCGCGGCTCGTGAAGGGCAGAGTGGAGGCCGAGCCTCAGGACGATTTGAAGGCAACGTATGCTCCGAATCTGACCCGGGATGACGAGAAGATCGACTGGAGCCGCACTTCCCGCGAAATCTACGATCAGATTCGCGGCCTGGTTCCTTATTCCGGCGGGTTCACGCTGTGGAACGGCGAAGTGTTTAAAGTATGGGCAGCGGCTAAGCCGGACAGCGCCCAGAAACCATCTGGGGATGCGCAGCCCGGGACCGTGCTTGAGCTGCATGAGACAGGGATCGTCGTGAAAACAGGCGACGGTACGCTGACGCTGCTTACGGTTCAGCCTAGCGGCAAGAAGGCAATGGATGCGGCGCAATTCGTCCGCGGGACGAGCCTGACGGCCGGGACGGTGCTGTCGTGAGCGGAAACCGCAGCCCGAAGGGACGCCTGGACTCTCCCCGGGAGCTGGCGATGAATGTATTGACTCAGGTTGAGCAGGAGGGGGCGTACAGCAATCTCCTGCTCAACTCCGCTCTGCAGAAGTCCTCGCTTGCCAAGAGCGACGCGGGACTAGCCACGGAGCTGATCTACGGCACGATCTCGCGGCTGAACACGCTTGATTATTTTTTGGACAAGTTTGTCAACAAAGGGGTGCGGAAGCTTCAGCCTTGGGTAAGGGCGCTGCTTCGCATCAGCCTTTATCAGATCGTGTACCTGGATCGGATCCCGGACCATGCGGTTGTCAGCGAAGCAGTTAATCTGGCGAAGCGCCGCGGGCATCAAGGGATCTCCGGCATGGTGAACGGGGTGCTTCGGAATATTCTGCGTCAGAAGGAAACCCTGGCCATTCCGGAGGATATGACGGACGCCCAGCGCATTTCCCTTCTGCATTCCCATCCGCAGTGGCTGGTGGAGCGCTGGATTTCCCAGTACGGTACGGAGGCAACGGAGGCGATCTGTGCCGCAAACAATGAACCGCCGGCTGTCAGCGTGAGGGTGAACACCACGATGATCAGCCGCGATGACATGCTGAAGTTAATGGGCAGCCATGGCCTGGCTGCTTCCCCATCGTCGGTTAGTCCCTACGGGATTGTCGTTAAGGGCGCGGGCAATATGGCCTTGACCGATTGGTATCGTGACGGGATGATCTCGATCCAGGACGAAAGCTCGATGCTCGTGGCCGAGGCCGTTCAGCCTGAGCCGGGCATGCGCATCCTCGATTGCTGCGCGGCCCCGGGCGGAAAGAGCGCCCATATGGGCGAGCTGATGAAGGACGAGGGCAGCATCGTCGCCAACGATATTCATGCCCATAAAGGCAAGCTGATATCGGATCAGGCCAGCCGTTTGGGACTGGACAGCATTTCGATCGTGACGGGGGACGCGCTGGATTTGGCAGATCGCTTCGAGCCTGCGTCTTTCGACCGAATTTTGCTGGATGCTCCCTGCTCCGGCCTTGGCGTGATCCGGCGCAAGCCGGATCTGAAGTGGGGCAAGTCCCAGGAGGACATCCATGAGATTGCGGCGCTGCAGCTCAGGCTGTTGGAGTCGGTCTCGACCTTGCTGCGTCCCGGAGGGATTTTGGTATACAGCACGTGCACGATTGAACCGATGGAGAATGAAGGCGTGGTATCTGCTTTTCTGGAAGGACATTCCGAATTCGCCATTGCTGAAGACGGCCTTGGAGCCTTAAGCCGGCTGGGCGAGAATTCGCTTGCGCGAGGCGGCGGCATTCAAATCCTGCCCCAGCACTATCACAGCGACGGCTTTTACATTGCCAGACTCGGCAGACGTTCCTCTTAAGGGCGCTTGCCGCCATGACTATAGTCGTATCCCGCCTATGCCGGCGGGTTTTCCTCTTTTACCGTCTCTTTTATTTATGTTAGAATAGGAAGAATGAAAAAAGAGATGCATATGAATGAAATAGGGAGCGTTCGGAAGAATGCTGGCCGGACATCCTTTAAACTAGACAGGTGTGGTGAGAATGAAACCTTTTATATATGATTATTCACTGGAAGAGCTTCAAGCCTGGGCTCAAGAGAACGGGGAGCCTGCGTTTCGGGGAACCCAGATTTATGACTGGCTGTACGTGAAGCGGGTGAACGACTTCGCGGAAATGACGAATCTGTCCAAAGAGCTTCGGGCCAAGCTGGAGCAGGAATTCAGCTTCGTGACCCTGACGGAGATCACCAAGCTGGAATCCAAGGACGGAACGGTCAAGTTTCTGTTCGGCCTTCATGATGACCATGCCATCGAGACCGTCATCATGCGGCATAACTACGGCAACAGCATCTGCGTTACGACGCAGGTCGGCTGCCGTATCGGATGTACGTTCTGCGCATCCACGCTGGGAGGCTTGAAACGAAACCTGACCTCCGGCGAAATCGTTGCCCAGGTGGTTCAGGCACAGAAGATTCTCGATAAAACGGGAGAACGCGTCAGCAGCATCGTGATCATGGGTTCAGGCGAACCGTTTGAGAACTATGAGGCGACCATGAAATTCCTGCGCACGATGATCCATGAAAAAGGATTGAATATCGGCCAACGCCACATTACCGTATCGACGAGCGGCATTGTGCCTAACATCTATAAATTCACCGAAGAGGATACCCAGATTAATCTGGCCATCTCCATTCATGCGCCGAACGATAAGCTGCGCTCCAAGCTGATGCCCGTGAACCGCCGGTTCCCGTTTGACGACGTGATTGAATCGCTTCGCTATTACCAGGCTAAGACCGGACGCCGCATTACGTTTGAATACGCCTTGATCGGCGGAGTGAATGATCAGGTGGAGCATGCCGAAGAGCTTGCGGACGTCATCAAGGATATGAACTGCTTCGTCAATCTGATTCCGGTTAACCATGTGCCGGAACGGAAATATGTTCGCACATCGCGTAACGATATTTTCAAATTTCAACGTGCGTTAGCAGACAAGGGGGTCAATGTGACCATCCGTCGTGAACAAGGCCATGATATCGCTGCCGCTTGCGGCCAGCTGCGGGCCAAGCATATGGAGTTGAGGTGAGAAGATTTGATCAAGACGGTTCATGTAAGCCATGTGGGACGCGTTCGTCCTGTTAATGAAGATTCGGTATTTGTTAGCACATTGGAGCATGGCTATACCTTGGGTGTGGTTGCCGACGGCATGGGCGGCCACCTTGCGGGCGACACCGCCAGCAGGCTTGCGGTAGATACCGTGGCCGCGGATTTGTCCTCTTTGGAGCAGGACATGTCCATGGACGGCGTTCGGGCTGCGCTTGGCGATGCCATATTGCACGCCAATGCAGTTATCTATCAGGAAGCCTCGGCAGATGAGCGGCTTCACAATATGGGCACGACGATCGTAGCGGTGCTGCTGCGAGGCTCCGAAGGTTATATCGGTCATATCGGAGACAGCCGGGCCTACAAAGTCGTTCCCGGACAAGTCATTCGGCTCACGGATGATCACACATTGGTTAATGAGCTTTTTAAGAGCGGTCAGATTACGGAAGATCAACTGGAAACCCATCCCCGGAAAAACGTATTAAGCCGGGCACTTGGAACGGATGTGGACGTGACGGTTGAGCTTACGCCGGTTACGCTCGGGGAAGGCGAAGTGCTGCTGCTATGCAGTGACGGACTCAGCAACCGGGTCAGCCGCGAGCTGATCGGACAAATTTCCGGTTCACTTGACCTTCCTCTGGAAGAAAGAGCGGATCGCCTGCTTCAACTGGCGCTTCTCGCTGGCGGTGAGGACAACATCACAGTCGCAATGTTTGAACATCAAGAAGAGGTTGTCGGGCAACGTATAAAGGGGTGGGATTCATGATCGGACATGAATTGGCTGGTCGTTATAAGATTATCGAACGCATCGGCGGCGGCGGCATGGCGCTGGTCTACAAGGCTCAGGATATTTTGCTGAACCGGAACGTAGCGATCAAAGTGCTGCGCCAGCAGTTTGTGCACGACGAGGAATTTATTCGCCGTTTCCGGCGTGAGGCACAATCGGCGGCTTCATTGTCGCATTCCAACGTGGTCAGCATCTACGATGTGGGCCAAGAGGAAGATGTGCATTACATCGTCATGGAATATATCGAAGGTCAGAATTTGAATGAAATCATTAAAGAACGGGCGCCGTTGCAGGTCGAAGAAGCCGTGCGGATTGCGACCCAGATCTGCGATGCATTGGGGCATGCCCATCATAACCAGATTATTCACCGCGATATTAAACCGCATAACATTCTGATTGGCCGTAACGGGAGGGTCAAAGTTACCGACTTTGGCATTGCCAGGGCGGTCACGTCGACAACCATTACGCAGACAGGCTCCGTCGTGGGTTCTGTGCATTATTTCTCGCCGGAGCACGCCAAGGGCGTCGTGACGGGCGAGAAATCGGATTTATATTCACTTGGTATCGTATTATATCAAATGCTCACGGCCCGTCTTCCTTTTCTGGGCGAGAGCCCGATCAGTGTTGCACTGAAGCATCTGCAGGAGGAATTTGACGAGCCTAGGGAAGTGAACCCGCTCATTCCTCAAAGCGTGGAGAACATCATCCTGAAGTCCATGCGCAAAAATCCGGAGGAGCGTTACCAGTCCGCGGAAGAAATGATGGACGACCTCGAGACGTGTTTGATGCCGATGCGCCTCAATGAGCCGAAGATGGAGTTCGAGGACGATGCCGATTCTACTCTGGTCATGCCGGCGCTCAAAACGATGCAGCGCAGCAGCCAGCATCATCACGACCAAGATGACGATTCGGACGACGATGAGTTTGAGGAAAAGCCAACCGGCAAGCCGAAGAAAAAGTGGGTCAAGCCGACCATCATTATCGGCTCTGTACTCTTATTCCTCGGCCTTATGTTAGGCGTCGTCATGTATGTGAACAATATGCTGGAGGTGCCGGAGGTTAAGGTGCCGCCAGTGGTAGGCATGACGGAGGAGGAAGCGATCCGCGAGCTAGAGGCCCAAGGTTTGACGGTGAATGAGGAAGTCATTCGCGAATATAAACCGAATGTGGATGAAGGCGTCGTGTTTGCACAGGACAAGGAACCAGAGACCATGCTGAAGAAGGGCTCACCGGTTCAGTTATCGGTCGGGGATGCGAAGCCGCTCCCGGAAATGCCGGACCTTAATGGGATGACGTTTGATGAGGCAGTTGCTGCATTAAAAGAGATTGGAGTCAAGGAAACCTCCATCAAGCGATCGTCTGAAAAAAATGATGAAGTACCTCAGGGCAAGATCTTTAAACAAAGCCCGGAAGCCAGTACAAAAATAGATCCAGAAACTGAAGTAATCAGCGTAACGGTGAGCGAGGGCAAGAATTTGGTCCCTATGCCGGGCGTGGTTGGCTTAGAGCAGGAGAATGCCGTCAATATTTTGGAGTCAAATGGCTTTAAGATTGCAGCAATCAAAGAGAGATCTAGTTTTGAAGTGAAAAAGGGCATCGTAATAGAGCAATGGCCGCATGAGGCCAATCAACAAGTTGCACCAGGCTCCGATATCACGCTGTTCGTCAGCTCCGGCTATCCTTCGGACGCGCTCGAGTATAATTACAGCGTACCGGTGTCGCCGAGCGCCGAAGGACAAGAAAGCAAAATCCGGGTGGTCTTCAGCGACGCGCTGGGAGACAACCAGGAAGCCGTAAACAAGACCATTACGACTTCCGAAATGGTACCCGTTAAGCTGCTGCTTGCTCCCGACAAACACGCGACGGTCATGATATTCCGTGACGGCCGCCAGGTGGATACGTACAGCGTAAGCTACACCGACGTCAAGAACGGAACCGTGCCGCAGCCGACCTTTGAGCAGCCGCCTGAGCAACCTGATGTACCGGTGGACACCAACCCGGATGAGGGAAATGGCGAGGACGGTTCGAATGAGGAAGATGATGCTGCTTATCACTGGGATAACGGCAGCGAAGGAAACGGCAAGGGTAAGGGCAAAGGCAAAGACAACGATTAGAAACAAGTCATGAGAACACTAATTTCAACAAGAAAGGTGAGGGCCTATTATATGCTAGAGGGACTGATCGTGAAGGCACTAAGCGGATATTACTATGTCAAACCACTGCAGGATGGCAACATTATATCCGGGGAGGACCCAGCGGTTCAATGCAGAGCCCGCGGCATTTTCAAAAAGAAAGGCATCTCTCCGCTCGTTGGAGATCGCGTGAAGTATTCATTGACTGAGAATGGGGAGGGGACCGTGGATGAAATACTTCCACGGTCTTCCCAATTAATTCGCCCGCCTGTCGCGAACGTCGACTTGGCGGTGCTGTTGTTTTCGGTCAAGGAACCGGACTTGAGCCTGCATCTGCTGGACAAGTTCCTGGTACATATTGAGCATTCGGGACTTGAGGCGTTGATCTGCCTGACGAAGCAGGACCTTGCAGACGACTCGGATGATGTATTGGAGCAGGTCAAGCGCCAGTACGAAGAAATCGGGTATGAAGTGCTTATAACCAGCTCCTTGCAAGGCATCGGTACCGAAGAGGTGAAGGACCGCCTGGCCGGTCGAATCAGCGTATTCTCCGGTCAATCCGGCGTCGGCAAGTCGTCCCTGCTCAATGCGTTGATGCCGGGCCTCTCGCTGGAGACCAGCGAAATCAGTCTGCGCCTTGGCCGCGGCCGGCATACGACGCGCCACGTGGAGCTGATTGAGCTTGATAACGGAGGTTATGTTGCCGATACGCCCGGCTTTAGCCAGCTGGATTTTCTGGAGCTTGGTGTCGAGGAGCTGTCGACCTGCTTCAAGGAGTTTGCTCCTTATGCGGCTGAATGCAAATTCAGAGGCTGCAGTCACATGCAGGAGCCTGGCTGCCGGGTGATTCAAGCCAAAGAGGATGGAATCATCCTGGCAAGCCGTTATGAGCATTACGCGGAGTTTTATACCGAGATGAAAGACAAGAAGCGGAGGTACTGAATCATGATAAAAATTGCGCCATCCATATTGTCGGCGGACTTTGCAAAGCTGGGGCAGGAAATTAAGGAAGCCGAAGCGAGCGGGGCCGACTGGATTCATGTGGACGTCATGGACGGGCATTTCGTGCCGAATATTACTCTGGGGCCGCCGATCGTCCAAGCGATCAGACCGCATACGGGCCTGACGCTCGACGTGCATCTGATGATCGAACAGCCGGAGTTGTATATTGCCGACTTCGTCAAGGCAGGAGCAGACTTGATCACGGTTCATGCCGAGACCTGCCCGCATCTTCACCGCGTCATCCATCTCATTAAAGAGCATGGCGTGAAGGCTGGCGTCGCGATTAATCCGGCCACGCCGGCCCATGTCCTTCAGGAAGTGCTTCCTGATGTGGATTTGGTGCTGGTGATGACCGTGAATCCCGGCTTCGGCGGACAGGCATTTATCGAGCGGACCGTAAGCAAGATTGCGCAGCTGCGTGAATGGATTTCAAACTCCGAGAATCCGAATATCCATATCGAAGTGGATGGCGGCATTACGGCGGAGACAGCGCCGCTCGTGGTGGAAGCGGGAGCGGATGTTCTGGTTGCGGGCAGCGCGGTCTTCGGCAAGCCGGATCGGGCGGCGGCCATTGCCCAAATCCGAGACAGCGTAACATCTTGACCGCAGAACGTGAGCACGGGATGCATAGGGCGGGGGATTCCCGCATAAATATGGTTACATGAGCTGGGTTCTCATGTAGCCTTTTTTGTCTGTGTTCACATCTAAGGGCTTGGTGCATAACATAATCTAGGAAGGCATGAGAATGATTGGGGAGGGTGAGACATGAAATTCTATACGTTCAAGCTGCCGAAGTTTTTGGGAGGTTTTGTGAAGGCCATCTTAAATACGTTTCACAAGAGCTGACAGCTTGTCCCGGCGTAACAAAACCTCCGCCTGGGACCGACGCCGCCAGCCGGTTTACGGGGGATGAGGCAAGAGAAGAGCACTCCGATAGATCGCATGGAGGACATACCGCATCTTGTATGCGGAGGTTTTTCTTGCGGTATAAGAAAGCCAATGCGCGCATGGCCTCTGACGCTTTCTTGTATCATAAGAAGAGTGTCTAGCGACGTACTTATCGAAGACAGACCGCGTTCGACCGGAAGTTTTTCTTGCGATATAAGAAAGCGGGAGTTCGGCTCTTTCATTTTTCTTATATCTAAATAAAAAAAGCACCTGTTTTCTGCTCAGGGTGCTTTTTGTTTAGGTGAAGAATATGTATCTAAACGCAAGAAAAACTTCCTTGTCCCGGATCGCCCACAAATGGTGCCTGGAGATTTAGAAGTTTTTCTTCATATAACGAGATGATTATACGCGAGTCACTTTACCGGATTTCAAAGCGCGAGTGCTGACGTATACACGTTTTGGCTTGCCATCCACCAAAATGCGAACCTTTTGAACGTTGACACCCCAAGAACGCTTGTTGTGGTTGTTAGCGTGAGAAACATGGTTACCACTGCTTGGTTTCTTGCCTGTTACATAACATTTGCGAGCCATTCATTACACCTCCTTGTTCCTAACCCTGCATGAAACAATACTTAAATATAATATCACAGTAAAAATTGCTCCGTCAACTGTCCTAAAAACATTTATTTCTCTTTCTCATTATAGTACAATGTTGATTAGTCCATAATATTTCCGAAGATCTGTATATTGTGGGCTGGTCGGCATGTTTCGAGGAGGTTTGGAGCTGCCGAATGACGTAGAGGACGAGAGGGCAGCCCATCAAGATGGTATGATCCATTTAATCATGCAAGTCTATTATTTACTGGTTGGGCATTTCGTCAGCTATAAGCTATGAAATAGATATGAAGTTTACGACAAGAAGTGTTATGGGTATCAAGCCAGGAAGGGGAATTCTCATTGAGTAAGCGTTCTTTGAATGGAACAGAATTTACCGCTATGGTCCTT
This sequence comes from Priestia sp. BR_2, assembly GCF_041954005.1. Classification (NCBI taxonomy): domain Bacteria; kingdom Bacillati; phylum Bacillota; class Bacilli; order Caryophanales; family Bacillaceae; genus Priestia; species Priestia sp. BR_2. The sequence continues at coordinate 115,798 of NZ_JAVFHM010000188.1, forward strand.
GCCGGAGCGGAGCAGCTGCAGCAGCATGCAGAACACGTCAATTCCCTGAATGTGTTCCCGGTGCCGGACGGCGACACGGGGACCAACATGAATTTGACGATGACGGCAGGCGTAGCAGAACTGAAGAGTAAGTACTCGGAGTCCGTCGGGCATAGTGCCGGTGTGCTGTCCAAGGGGCTTCTGATGGGAGCCAGAGGGAACTCGGGGGTGATCCTGTCCCAGTTGTTCCGTGGTTTCAGCCGGTATGCGGCACCTTATACAGAACTTAATTCTCATCAATTCGCCGCAGCGCTGCAGACAGGCGTGGAAGCTGCGTATAAAGCTGTCGTAAAGCCTGTGGAAGGCACCATCCTGACCGTAGCTAAAGAAGCGGCCAAACATGCCGTTTATTTCTCTCGCCGCAGCAACGATATCGTGGAGCTGATGGAGCAGGTGCTGGCCAAAGCCAAAGAAACGCTGTCCCAGACGCCGGATATGCTTCCCGTGCTGAAGCAGGTTGGCGTTGTGGACTCGGGCGGGCAAGGCCTGGTGTACATCTACGAAGGTTTCTTGCAAGCGTTGAAGAAAGACGGCGCGTCCGGCTCCTTCGCTTCTGCGGAAGGACAAGCAGAACAGAGCAGCGCGGCACCAGCCTATCATGCGGTTCCTGATTTCTCGGCGGTTCAAGCTCCGGCTTCGGCCCAATCCCGACTGTCCACGGAGGACATTGAATTTTTATACGACATGGAATTCTTTATTAATAGGCAGCTTGGAGAGGGAACGAGTGCGGACTTTGATGAAGATAAGTTCCGGAAAGCGCTTGCAGTGAACGGTGATTCCATCATTGTCATTGCCGATGACGAGACGATCAAAGTGCATGTCCATTCCAAGGCGCCGGGCGAAGTGTTGAATTTGGCCCTCATGTATGGAGAGATCACCCAGATTCACATTTTGAATATGCGCGAGCAGCACCGCGACTTGCTGACAACCGGAATGGATATCGCGCCGATGCCCGAGCTGTTTGCGGATATTCCGGCAGAGACCGTGACGCCGGAAGCACCGGCTGTTCCTCCTGCAGACGAGATCGCGCCGTACGGGTTCATTGCGGTTTCGTCAGGGGAAGGCATTTCCGATATATTCAAGAGTCTGGGCGTCGACGTCGTTCTCTCCGGAGGACAGACGATGAACCCGAGCACCGAGGATTTCGTCAATGCGATTTCTTCAATCTCGGCCCAGCAGATTTATATTCTGCCAAACAACTCCAACATCGTGCTTGCTGCCCAGCAGGCCAGAGAGCTTCTCGAAGGCGAGCGCAGCGTAACGGTCATCCCGAGCAAGACGATCCCGCAGGGAATCGCGGCAGCATTTGCTTTCCAGGAAGACGAGAATGCGGATATGAATACCGACAACATGCTGGATGCCATCACTCGCGTGCAATCGGGGCAGGTCACCTATGCCGTGCGGGACACAACAATTGATGATCTCGAGATCAAGGCTGGCCAGTTCATCGGTATCCGCAATTCCAACATCGTGGCAGCAAACGAGGATCTGATTACGACATCCCAGGATTTGCTGGGTAAAATGCTGGAATCCGGCGATGAAATCGTAACGCTGCTTACCGGCGCTGACGCAACCGAGGAATCGACCAGCGCACTCACGGAGTGGCTTGGCGAACAGTACCCTAACGCGGAGGTTGAAGTACACTACGGCGGACAGCCGATCTATTCCTATCTGTTCTCCGTGGAGTCTTGATATAAGAGATAGGCGGGTTCCTCAAGAGGCTTTCCTTCCCTATCTCGGTAGAAAAACTTACGCTGCATGCGGCCTGTCTTCGGAGAAAGTACGTCGATAGAGTTTTTTTTCATAACGCTTTGATATTATGCATGGTACATTTTTAGGAGGGGTTCCGGTGAATAAGACCGTTATTGTGACAGACAGCACAGCGGATATTCCGGCAGACCTGGCGAAGCAACACAACATTCATATTGTGCCGCTGAGACTTATGTTCGGGGAAGATACGTTTTTGGACGGAGTGGAAATCACGCCGGGAGAGTTCTACAAAAAGCTGGTGCAATCGCCTCAGCTTCCGACGACCTCCCAGCCTTCGCCCGCAGATTTTGTGGCTGTGTATGAGTACATTCTGGAACAGCACCCAGGCTGCTCCATTGTGTCCATTCACATCTCATCCGGCCTGAGCGGAACGTATCAGTCCGCACTGCTTGCAACCTCTCTTATTGAAGGAGAAGCGGATATTACCGTATGGGATTCCAAATCGGCCTCCTACGGTTTCGGGTTATTCGTGGTTCATGCAGCGAAGCTCGCGCAAGAAGGGGCCGCTGTTTCGGATATTCTTTCATCGCTTGAGGACCTTCGTTCCAAGCGCCGCCTCTACTTCTTGGTAGACACGCTGGAATATTTGCAGAAGGGCGGACGGATCGGCAAGGCGTCGGCCGTGCTCGGTACGCTGCTTAACATTAAGCCGATTTTGTCCATTGACGGCGAAGGGATTATCTTTCCGGTAGACAAGGTCCGGGGTCGCAAGAAAGCGACAGCCAAAATCATTGAGCTGTTTCAACAGGATCTATCCGGCGTGAAAAATATTAATGTGGCTGTGGGTCATACAGCTGACCCTGCTCTGGTTGAGGATTTTCTGCAGCAGCTGTCCGCTGTGTTCACGATCGAGGAAACCGTGTTCTCCGAGATCGGTCCGGTTATCGGTACGCACGTCGGACCGGGAACCATTGCAGCATATATATGGCCTGCTTAAGTGAGGTAGATGATATGAGTCTCAAACTCGATCAAATATCCGTCAGACAGATCAACGGCGTGAGCGCCCTGAAAGAGGGGGAGCTTCACGCCTTTGGCGTCTCTACGGTCAAGGATCTTTTGGAGTATTACCCTTTCCGGTACGAGGATTACCGGCTTCGGTCCTTAAGCGAAGTCAAGGACGGGGACAAAATCACCATTCAAGCCAAGATTGCGAGCGTGCCGGTTCTGCAGCGTTACGGGCGCAAATCCCGATTAACCTGCAAAATGCTGGCCGAAAACTGGATGTTCACCGCGACTTGGTTTAACCGGCATTTTCTGAAGGACCAGCTTACGGCTGGGCGGGAGATCGTGCTGACGGGCAAGTGGGACCAGCGCAGAATGCAGCTTACGGTGTCCGAATCCGAATTCCCGGATAAAGGAGCCTTCCGGAGCGGAACGCTGCAGCCGGTGTATTCCATCGGCGGAAAGATTACGCAATCCTGGATCCGAAAAACGATGGGACAGGCATTGGAGCAATACGGGGAGATGATTCCCGAGATTTTGCCGCAATCCCTGCTCCGAAAATATGATCTGATGCCCCGTAAAGCGGCGATTATGACGATCCATCAGCCTGTCGACTCCAGGGAAGGTCAGGAAGGGCGGCGCCGCATGGTGTACGAGGAGCTCTTCCTGTTCCAGTTAAAAATGCAGGCATTCCGGGCACTGAACCGGGGACGGATGGACGGGGTGGTACATACGGCCGACAATGCAACCATCCGGGAGTTCGTGCGCAGCTTCCCGTTTGAGCTTACCGATGCGCAGAAGAAGGTGGAACTGGAGATTTTGCATGATATGCGCTCCCCATACTGCATGAACCGTTTGCTGCAAGGGGATGTCGGCTCGGGTAAAACGATTGTTGCCGCCATCGCGTTGTTTACGACGGTCCGCTCGGGTTTCCAAGGCGCATTGATGGTGCCGACGGAGATTCTTGCCGAACAGCATATGCGTTCCCTGCAGAGGCTGTTTGAACCCTTCGGCATTACGGTCGGTCTGCTGACAGGCAGCGTAACGGGGAAGAAGCGGAAGGACCTGCTGGCTTCCTTGCAGATGGGGCTGACGGACATCGTCGTGGGTACCCATGCCCTTATCCAGGATGACGTCTACTTCCGGGAGCTGGGGCTCGTCGTGACGGACGAGCAGCACCGCTTCGGCGTGAATCAGCGAAGCGTTCTAAGGCGTAAAGGGTATAATCCGGACGTGCTCACGATGACGGCGACGCCGATCCCGCGGACGCTGGCCATTACCGCCTTCGGAGACATGGACGTATCCACGCTGTCGGAGCGTCCGAAAGGGCGTATTCCCATTACGACCTATTGGGTCAAACATGAACTGATGGACCGCGTGCTCGGATTTATTTCCCGGGAAGTAAATCAGGGACGCCAGGCATATCTGATCGCCCCGTTGATCGAGGAATCGGACAAGCTGGACGTCCAGAATGCGATTGACCTGCATGTTCAAATGCAGCAGGCGTTCCCCGCATATTCCGTCGGACTTCTGCACGGCCGCATGACGCCGGCCGAGAAGGATGAGGTCATGCGCCAATTCTACAGCAATGAGGTTCAGCTGCTGATCTCCACGACGGTTGTTGAGGTTGGCGTTGACGTGCCGAACGCAACCCTGATGATCATTATGGACGCCGATCGCTTCGGCCTGTCCCAGCTGCACCAGCTTCGGGGCCGGGTAGGCCGTGGACAGCATGCTTCCTATTGTGTCCTGGTGGCTGATCCGAAGTCGGAAGTGGGTCAGGAACGAATGCAGGTCATGACGGAAACCGAAGACGGCTTCGAGGTATCCCGGCGGGATCTGGAGCTTCGGGGACCGGGCGACTTTTTCGGTACGAAGCAGAGCGGGCTGCCGGAGTTCCGGCTGGCCGATATGGTCGCCGATTTCAAGGTAGTCGAAGAGGCCCGGGGCGACGCGGCGGCTCTCGTTAGCGACAGCTCCTTCTGGACGTCGCCGGAATATGAGCCGCTGCGCGACTTTTTGCAGCAGGAGAAGATCTTCCAGGGCGATATCATGGATTAATGGCATGAATCTGTTGGCACAATGGACAGACCTTCGTCATATACTCAAAAAGGGTAGCAGCATTTATGACTGGAGGTGCTTCAACATTGGGTTATCAGCAGTATGGCATTAGTCCGCAGCTGGTGGAGCGTATCAAGCTAAAAATGAAAAACCCGGCCATCAAGGAAAGAATCAAGGGACTGACTCAGGGCTTGACCAAAGCGGATCTTCAAAATAGCGCAAAAGTACATCAATTGATCCGGACGGCCAGCGGCATCTTGAATGAAAAGCTGAGCTCCGCACAGGAGCAGCAAATGGTTCAATTCGTGCTTGCACAGCGCATCGATCCGAACAACACCTTCCATTTGATCAAGCTGTGGGGAATGTTTCGTTAACAACTGGATGACATCAAGGAATGACAAGCATAGAAGAAGCCCCTCTCGGGAGTGTTTTCTCCTAATGAGCAGGGGCTTTTGACATGGCTTGAACAGGGATGAGGCGATCTTAGGCGGATTCCCGTTTAGAGGAGTCCCTCGCTATTGTGGTCTAACCGGCAGCGGTGAAGCCGGTATGCTGTGAGAAAGCGCGACAGTCGAAGAGAAATCCCAACCTTTTCGGAATATCTAGCTGCCCGTAATGGAGCGTATGCAATCTTCCGTGTCGTTCTTGACGGAGTTTACGGTTGTGCTTACCGGCACTGCCTGCATTTCCTCCGCGGGATAGGGTTTCAACAGCTCCTTGAGCGATTGCAGGTGGGAAGGGTGGTTCCCATGGGTATGGGAGGACGGCTGCCGTTCAAGCCATAGCGCTTCGTCAGCGGGTCTTAGAATGACCGGCATCCGGTTATGGATCGGCTCCATGAGCCTGTTGGGCTCGGTCGTAATGACGGTACAGGTGCTCAGCTTCTCGCCCCCTGGGGTGATCCAGGTGTCGTACAGGCCGGCCATGCTGAATATTTCGCCGTTCTTCAATCCAATGCGAAAGGGCTGCTTGCCATTGCCGCTTTTCTGCCATTCGTAAAAACCGTCTGCAGGAATCAGGCATCTTTTCCGATAAAAGGGCATCCTATAGGCAGGCTTGTCTTCCAGCGTTTCACTGCGGGCATTGATCATTTTGGCTCCGCCCGAGGAATCCTTGGCCCAGGAAGGGACAAGCCCCCATTGCAGCTGCCCGATCCGGTTGGTGCTCCCGTCATGGATAATGGCCGTGACCATCTGCGTAGGCGCGATGTTGTACCTGGGAACGTGAAAGGGAGAGACCGATTCGGGATCAATGAGATACCTGGTCATCAGCTCTTCCCAAGTAACGGTGAGCGTAAAACGTCCGCACATCGTTTCAAGGCCTCCTCTTATTCGAGCCGCTTTAGATCAGAACATCGACTTATGCTGGCATTCCCGACGGAATGGCCATATAAGGATGACGGCTCGTTTGTGTTTGAGTATATCAAATATTGCACAACTTACCAAAAGGGTCCGGCGCTCAGCCGGGCCGAGCAGCATGAATGGAGGATTTTTCGTGTTTGATTTAAAAGCTAACGGCACCTCGGTCAAGACCGAGGTTGTTGCCGGGACCACGACATTTTTTACGATGGCTTATGTGACCGTGGTGAATCCGCTGATACTGTCGCAAGCGGGCGTGCCGTTTGAACAAAGCTTCACGGCTACGATTATTGCCGCCGTCATCGGTACGCTGCTCATGGGGCTCGTAGCCCGCTACCCGATTGCCGTGGCGCCGGGGATGGGGCTGAATGCTTATTTTACGTATTCCGTTGTCCAAGGGCATGCCGGACTTGGTTATATTGAAGCCTTTTCCGCGGTTTTTATCGCCGGTATTCTGTTTCTGCTGTTATCGATGACTTCCCTGCGGCGCAGGTTAATTGAGATGATCCCGGCGAACCTGAAGCATGCGATCACGGTCGGGATCGGCCTGTTCATTGCTTTTATCGGTCTGCGGATGAGCGGCATTATCACCGCGCATCCGGATAATCTGGTAGCGCTCGGCGATTTGCACCAGCCATCGGTCGTGCTCGCCTTGGTAGGCTTGGCGGTTACGCTCGTGCTGCTGTCCCGCGATGTGAAGGGCGCCTTGTTCATCGGCATGATCATCACCGGAATTATCGCTTATTTTGCCGATATGCTGTCCTTCACCGGCGGGATTATGTCCGTTCCCACGCTGCCGGAAGGCATTCTGGTATGGAACCCCATTACGGCTGCCTCGGATGTGATCAGGCACGGGCTCTATGCCGTGGTGTTCTCGTTCCTGCTTGTAACGCTGTTCGATACCACGGGCACGGTCGTTGGCGTGGCAGAGCAGGCGGGGCTGATGAAGGATAACAAGCTGCCCCGCGCGGAACGTGCCATGTTCTCCGATTCGGTGGCAACCGTGGCCGGCTCCATGGTCGGCACAAGCCCGACCACGGCGTATATCGAATCCGCAGCCGGTGTCGGCGCAGGCGGCCGCACAGGCTTAACCTCGGTGGTCGTTGCCGGGCTGTTCGTGGTTGCGGCCTTCTTTAGCCCGCTGATCGGCGCGGTTGCCGGATTGTCCGCCATCACGGCACCGTCGCTTATCGTGGTGGGCTGTCTGATGCTGAGCAACGTTCAGCACATCCGGTGGAATGATTTTGATGAAGCGTTCCCTGCGTTTCTCGTGATTTTGACCATGCCGCTTACGTCCAGCATCGCAACTGGGATTGCGCTCGGTTTTATTTCATACCCGCTCATGAAAATCGTGAAGGGCAAGTGGAAGGCGGTTCATCCGCTGATGTATATTTTTGCCGTGCTGTTCGTGCTGCAGCTCGTTTTTGTTCCGCATTGATAAGGAGCGCGGAAATCCCCTGCAAGGTCTTTAGAGCAGACCCGGCAGGGGATTTTTTGGCTTGGCGGACGACCGTATGGCGGGTATATCCCTTGTTGCGGATCAGGCGACGTTATAACGGTTTCCCGGCTGACGCTGCCGCGGCAAGGGGAACACTGACAGCCGGGGATGGGCGGGGCTCAGCGAGTCCGGCTCCATACGTCCGCGTACGTTGTGACAAGGCCGCGTTCGTCAACCTCCAAATCCGCTTGATACGCTCCGTGGCTGCTCTCGTAACGGTAGGCGAATTCGCCCGTCCGCGTGTATCGTTGGGGGAGGGGAACGACGGTTAGACTCGGGAATTGAATCCATACGGCCGTCATGGTTGCGCTCTCCCCGGGCTCCAGCTGCAGGCGGCGGATCGGGAGCGTGTTGGTGGACGGGGTGATCCCGAGATCGATGTCGGTCATGCCGGCAAAGGCCGTGAGCTCGGTATCGCCGTTCCACCAGCGGCCCTCATCATCCCGTTCCAGGTGAAGGGACTGTTCTTCCGTGCCGCTTGAGAGCGTAATCCGGACTTTCCGGGTCTCCCAGCTGCTTGTGGTTTCGACCTCGTAGGAACAGTGGAGAGTCCGGCCTTCCAGGCTGGCTACGACCGTTCCGGTGAGCGTAAATCCGTCGTGATGCCGATAGAGCCGGCCATGCTCCAGCGAAGGAAGATCGTGCCGGTTCCATAGCAGCGATTGCAGAAGCTGGCCGGACTGGCCGGAGCTTGCGTTTTTTTGTCCGATGGACTGCAGGTCTTGTTCAGCGTGCATATTGTTGTTCAAACGTGATCCCATCCTTGATCCATAATGTAACGAATTGGCCGTATCCCCTGGCTCCGATGATCCGAGAGGGCAGCAGGCAGGGGATCCGGCATGGGCAAGACGGCGGCGCGGCCACGGCGCGGATATGGATTCGCGCGGCAGTCAATCACACGTCTCCGCCGTTTCAACCTCCAGTATATCTACCAGATTAATCCAAGTATCCCCGACAAGCAACCGCTCGTTCAGGGTATTGATTCGGGAGATCCTTCCGTTTACCGCGTAATTTCCGTACTCCCCGTATACTTGCAGCTGTATGGTTTCCTTGCTCCGGTAAGCCGTGCTGATCTTTTCTATAATCCACTGCATCTGCTGCTCATCCAGAAGAGGGTGGGTCTGCTTATGCTTCTCGCCCTGCTTCTCCAAAATGGCGTCGCGATGCTCAAACAGCATCATGCGGCTGGATTCCCATAGACCGTTTCCCGTTAGTTTTTTCATTTGTAGTGTCCTCCGATCTTGGCGTTCAGAAATTTCAGCTGGCTGGTTTTGGTTAGCGATGAGCCGAAGTAAACGGAGGAGGGACCATATTGGTTGTTGATATCGTCCATGGTATGTTCCAAATACATGAGCCGCTCCCGGTCGCCGAAGAGAGACAGCTGGTAAACGGCGTCACTCTGCAGTTCTCCGAGGGAGACCCAGATTTTGCGGACAGGGCCGCCGTCCCAGTGCTTGCGGAACAGCTCCTTGGCAGCCGCATACACCTCGCGGGACAGATGCGTCGGCTCGGCAATCTTCATTTGGCGGGAGAACCCCACCGGCCGGTCGAAATCGGCGCCCTGGGCGCCGGCGTGGACCACGTTGCCCATGTAGCCTTTGGCCCGCGCCCGCTGGCAGATGAGCATGGAGAGCTCGTTCAGCACGACATCGATGTCCTGCTGGTCGTGATAATCGACGGGAAGCGTGGTCTGCCGGCCGATTCCTTTTTGCCCGTCGAATGCATCGGGCGTCACTGGGGAATCATCATAACCGTTGGCGGTTCGCCACAGCACTTCGCTCCAGATGTCGCAGTTTTTTTTCATGTAGCGCTTCATTTTGAATTTGAGATCGGGAAGCGGCGTATGGGCCAGCTCCCCGATGGTCTGGATGCCGAGCCGTGCCAGATGCTTCGTGGTCCGCGAGCCCACGCCGAACATTTTATGGGTGGGGCAGGCCCAGAGCGCGTCCATGGTGGCCTCGTTCAGCTCAAAGATGCCGTCCTCGTTCTTCTTGGCGAAATTGTCGCAGGCCAGCTTGGCAAGAACCTTGTTGCGTCCGATGCCGACTCGGGTATAGACGCCGGTCTCGCGCCGCACCCGCATCTGAATATGCCGGGCGAGCTCCTTCGGCGTGCAGCCAAAGTGCGCCAAGCTTGCCGTCACATCGATGAATTGCTCATCAATGCTGAACGGCTCCACGAGATCGGAATAGGATTCGAGAATGCTCATGATCTGCAGGGATACCCGGATATAGGCGCTCATGCGCGGTTTCATCACGACCAGATCGGGGCATTTCTGCTGGGCCTGCCACAGGGGCTCCGCCGTGGTGACCCCGTGATCCTTCGCAAGCGGGCATGCCGCGAGAATGATGCCGCTTCGCCGGGAAGGGTCGCCGGAGACGACCAGGGGTCTGTTTTGGTATGCGGGATTCGCCGCTTTTTCAACAGAGGCATAAAAGGACTGGCAGTCCGCCAGAAAAACGACGCGCTGCTTGCGTTTATGCATGATGATTCCTCCTATTCGAGACGAATGTGAAATGTTTCAGCCAGACGCATTTGAATATCGGCCCTCACAAAATCCCACATCAGCTCCATGTCATGCTGGTAGCCGCGACATCGGTAGCGGATGGTGACGGAGTGCTTCTGGCGCCGGGTTTCCAGAATGGCGATGCCGCGTGCGCGGCAGCTTCTCTTGAGCTCGGCGAGCTTCGCGAACGTAATCTTCTGAATGGTCTGCAGATGGAGCACGTAATAGTCGCTTATGCCGGTATGCTTCATGCTGCGGATATCCCGCTCCAGCACGTCCAGCAAAATCGGCAGAATGACGCAGTCCTTGACGGACAGCAGCTCTTCCTCGGTTTGCAGCGGAGACGCAGACATACCTGATGCCTCCTCATCGTTCTTCATATGCTCCTCACTATTATATAACGAACATACGTTCGTTATGCAACTGGTAAATACAGAGCATGATGCGGCATTCCCTATATGGACTCCAAAACGTTTGTGAAGTAATATGAAAAGATCGTGTATTCATCCGGAAAAAATTTCATAAGAGTAGGGGTACAGCCTCCATGAACATACCCAAACGACGCCTCAAAATCAGTCTTGCGATGGTCATGCCTGCATTGGTTTCATTATCCATCCTGATGACGATGTCGATCATGGTCTACATCCAGTATAAAAACGAGAAACGGTCCCTGTACGACACGACCATGTCGCTGAATTTATCATCCGCGCAAAAAATGGCGGTTACCATAGAGGCGCTTTTCTCGGGGATGCGCCAAAGTCTGCGCGCCGCCGCAAGCAACCCGGCCATTGAGGCAAGAGCGGCATCCGACGAAAAGGAGCTGCAGGTCATTTTTGATCTTATGCTCCAGAGCAGCCCTTACTTCAATTCCGTATTTTGGGCCGACGAAAGGGGGAGCATTCGGGTTGTTTCTCCTGCGGGGAATCAGGTAAACCATGCCCGATTAATAACGGAGGGGGCCGTTCAAGCATTAAACGAGAGAAAATCCTATCTTTCGGTACCGTATAGGAGTCCGACCGGCCGCTGGATCGTGTTTGCGAGCGAGCCGATTTTTGACGGATCCGGCAAGTATTACGGCATGATAGCAGGCACGATTTATCTGGAAGAAAACAATATATTGCATCGGATCCTCGGATCCGGTGCGGGGAATGAAGAGGACTCCTATTCCTATATCGTGGATTCCGGCGGGAAGGTGCTCTATCATCTGGAGGAAAGCCGGGTCGGGGAGGACGTGAGTTCCAACGTGGTCGTGAGACGGCTCATGGATGGCGAGAGCGGCATGCAACGCGTGACGAATACGCAGGGCGACGATTACTTGACGGGTTATGCCAGCGTGGCGATGAATGGCTGGGGGATCGTCATGCAGACGTCGGTAAGCTCCATCCTGGCCGATGTCAATGGAAATTTGCAGGACCAGCTGAGAAGCATGCTGTTTCCCATCGCGCTCATGCTGTTCATTGCCGTATATACGGCCGCAAGAATTGCCGCCCCGTTTACCCGGCTCTATAAATTAACGAAATCGGTAGCAGCCGGCCAAACGGTGTCTTCCCAGGAATTCCGGCCGCATTGGAACCGGGAAGCCGACCAGTTGAACCGGATCATGGGAGCCGCTGCGGAAACGATGGCCAAGCAGACCCAGTCGCTGCAGCAGGAGGCCATCACGGATCCATTGACGGGGCTGTCCAATCGCCGGGAACTGGAACGCTGTCTTGAGTCTTGGGATGCGCTCGGGGAGCCGTATGCCGTTATTCTCCTGGACATCGACCATTTCAAAGCGATAAACGATACATACGGCCATCAAACCGGCGATCAGATCCTGAAGCTCGTGGCAGCCGTCATGGTGGATTGCGCTCCCGCGGATGCGGTATGCTCCCGCTTTGGCGGGGAAGAGTTTGTCATTCTTCTTCGCGAACGCAGCCTGGATACGGCATACCGTATGGCCGAACGGATACGCAGGGCGATCCTGATTTCCCCGACCCCTTATTCCGGAACGCTCACCGTATCGATCGGCGTATCGCTGTATCCGGAGCACGGGGGAAACCGGGAGGATGTATTTCAAGCGGCGGATATGGCGTTGTACCGGGCGAAGGGGGAAGGACGCAACCGCACGGTGGCGGCGGGATTATCGGCATGAGAGACATCCTGGCCGCTTTGGTGAACCGGATCTCTTTTTTTGTATATCGGGGTGTGATTCCGAGCATGCTGGATGCAAATATTATTTTGATCGAACGCATCGGAAAATGGAATTACTATGAGCTTAACGATGAGGAAGTCAAAGGGCTGTTATCCGAAAAGCTTTGCCGCGTTTTTTATCCGAATTCAAAGGCAGGATATTTTTAACTAAAATATCAAAAAAATGGATGGATTAAAAGGAGGTCAAACAAGAATGGAAGCCTCCTGTCTGAACGGAACCGCCCTTCGTTCAAGAGATTGTCCATCGAGATTACCCTCTTGGGTTTATATATATCGGGTTGACGTTATTGTAAATGATCAGGATAAGAGGAGAGGGCAAAAGAAAACATGAAAAAAGGTTAGCTTTCCGAAAGCTAACCTTTTTCCTGCTAAAGGGCAGGGGGCACCGCTCCCGGTGCTGCCCTATTGAATGACGGCGTGCAGGGCTTGGGCGAACTTGGAGATTCCGGAAGGGATATCCTCGGCCCTGGCACGGGCGTAAGTGAATCGCACATATCCGGAAGCCGAACCGTACACGCTTCCCGGCGCGAAAATAACGCCTTTTTGAATGGCGGCCTCCAGCAGCTTGCTGTCGTTCACTACCGGCACGATCTTGCACCAGAGATGCAGGCCGCCCTCCGGCACATGGAAATGAACCAGGCCTTGCAGCTCTTTCTGCAGGGCCTCGATCAGTAAATCCCGCTTGTACAGCAAGCTCGCTCGCAGCCTGTCCAGGTGGGGAGCAAAATAGGAAGAGTCGATAAACTGGACGGCAAGGCTTTGGGGCACCACGCTCAGCCCGAAATCCATCTGCTGCCTGGCGTCTGCGAGCCGCTCCACGATGGTATTCGGGGCGACCATCCAGCCTACGCGAAGGCCGGACGCGGCTATTTTCGAGAGTGACCCGATGTAAAGCACCGACCCGATGGAATCCACAGATTTCAAAGGAGCCGGCGGCGGGCACTGGTAGGCGGTCAAACTGAAGGGATCGTCCTCCACGATGGGAAGTCCAAGTTCACTGGCTGCATCCAGCAGTTGCGACCTTCGCTCCTGAGCCATGACGGTGCCGGTCGGATTCTGAAAATTCGGATTAATGAAGATCATCTTGATCCGGTGTTTCTTGTACAGGGAGCGGATGTCCTCCGGCCGCACCCCTCGTTCATCGACAGGGAGTCTGAACAGGCGAAGGCCGGCCGATTGAAACATCGGCAGCGAATAGCAGTACGACGGATCTTCAATGGCCACCGCATCGCCTGGCGAGAACAAGCACTGCGTAATGAGATACAGCGACTGCTGAGACCCCGACGTGATCAATATGGAGGATTCGGTGGTCTGGATCCCCCGGTATTTTTTCAGATACGTAACCAAAGCCTGCCGGAGCGGACCATATCCCTGCGGGTTGTCATATCCGAAATAGGACGTGTTCGATTTTTGACTCATTAACGTATTCATTTCTTGGATCGGCGCCAAATCGCCGGCAAGCTCTCCGCTGGCAAAATCGATCAATGAGGGATCATGCGCCAGCGCTTCCCGAATCCGGCGAAGAAAAGGGAGATTCGGCAGGAAATTCCCTCCCTCCGCATAGCGGCGCCAGTTCGGCGTATGCTTGGGCGTGGCTCCCCATTTGGAGTTGCTGACCCGCGTTCCGCTTCCGGAACGGCTCTCTATGATTCCAAGCGCCCGAAGCTCCGAGTAAGCCAGAACCACGGTGCTTCGATTAACCCCCAACTGCTCCGCGAGCTTTCGTTCGGATGGGAGTAAGCTGCCCGGTGGAAACTCACCATAAGATATTCTTTGCTCCAGATCATCGGCAATTTGCTGATATAGAGGTCGTGTGCTGTTACGATCCGGCTTCCACACCTTCCTCATCCTTTCGTGACATATTCAGGCGGTTTCTGTCTGTAACCTTAATCATATCATTTAGCCTAAATAAAGGCTTTTCATAATTTCATCATTACGATGACAAATCTTGAGCCATCCCTTCAATATGGACGGGATATCGGACTGCGAGTTGGACGGGCAACATGACCGGACTTCCCGAAATGCGGCTGTAAGTTGCTCCGATTTCTTGACAAAACATAAAAACGGGAATAAAGTATATTTTAATTAATCGTAATTATTACGATTTAAACAAAAGGCAGGAGGTGCTGAATATGCGAGTGACCATAACATTGGCATGCACGGAAACGGGAGACCGTAACTATACAACGACCAAAAATAAACGAAATCACCCGGAGCGGATGGAATTGCGCAAATATTGTCCGCGTTTGAAGCGGGTGACGCTGCATCGGGAAACCCGTTAGCGCATGCTTTAACGCAAGCCGGACCAGCCGTCCGGCTTATTTGACTTCAAACGAAATGGGACTACACTAAAAGTAACAGCAAGAGACCATGTCAATGAGGGGGATGGACGGGATGAACCAGGAACGACAGGATTCCGGCGGAGAGATGCTCCTAAGCGCACATACCCCGGAACAGTGGAGACGGAGAAGGCAGGAGCTAAACGAGTGGATCAACAGACCCAAGGTACGCAAACAGCCCAAACGCACGCGGTTGTTCGGCAATGCCCCTGTCGACGAGCAATTGTATCCGATATTGATGTCGCTGCAGCAGGCGGGCTTGGAGACCGAGTTTTCCTGCGCGGGCGTAAGCCCTCTCGATGAGCCCGTGGATCATTCCCTGTACGCCTACCTAACCTTTTTCGCAAAGGGTCCAGCGGAGCGGTTCGCTGACATACTTATCGAAAATATGAAGCATCGCGCTCTGATTACTTATGAGCCAGCCCGTCATCGCTATGACGTATCGTCGTTTTTTATCGGACATAACCGGTCCTTCTGCCTTCTTCTGCAGCGCAGCGCGGATCAATTACTGAGCGATTCAGCCCGGTAGCATGCGGGGCTTTTACATAGGGTATCATCGTTTAGCCGGCTCAGAGCCTTGAGCAGCTTAGTCTCGGACTACCCCATTGGTTAACGCTTCTGTATCAATTGCCACAGCGGCCGTGCCGCGTGCGGTGATATATTGAAGCAGGACACGCACCAGCCTGCCCTATATCGATAACGTCCAGCAAAGGGGAGAAAACCATATGCCGAGTAAAGAGAGTACGGCTGTAAAAGAGCAGCTGACCGCCGAGGGATTTCAT
Source organism: Priestia sp. BR_2 (assembly GCF_041954005.1). Classification (NCBI taxonomy): domain Bacteria; kingdom Bacillati; phylum Bacillota; class Bacilli; order Caryophanales; family Bacillaceae; genus Priestia; species Priestia sp. BR_2. The sequence goes on from NZ_JAVFHM010000188.1 coordinate 131,286, forward strand.
CATAAATGGGAACATGCCGGAACGATTCGGCAGTATATCGAAACATTGCCTCCATATCCTGCGTTGTCCGAGGAACAGGAAGGATTTGAGACCCGCCGTTTCCATAGCGGATCGGGCGCAAGCATGAATTATTATGTATCGCATGGCACGAAGGAACGGGGGACCGTCGTTTATTTGCACGGCGGAGCCTATATCGAAGAGATTCTGCCGCCACACTTCGCGTTTGCCAGGCAGTGGACGAAACGAACCGGTTTCACCGTCATCCTACCCAATTACCCCACCGTTCCGGCTGCCGATGCGAAAACGCTGACGGGGCTGATGCGCGAGTTTTACGTGCACGTATGCGCCCAGGCCGGGAGCCCGGTACTTCTTATGGGCGATTCGGCCGGCGGCGCGCTGGCTCTCGACATGGCCCAGTCGGTCAAGGAGACGCCGCTGCAGGCACAGGGGCTGATTCTGATCTCGCCATGGGTGGATGCAGCCACGGACAATCCGCAGATATCCGCGCTCGGCATCCCGCAGCGCGACGTCTTTCTCCAGCCGGCCGGGCTCGGAGCGGTAGGAAGGATGTATGCAGGAGGCCTTCCGATGGACCATCCTGCGGTCAGTCCTCTGTTTGGCGAGATGAGAAGCCTTCCCCGCACGGTCATTCTCGCAGGAACCGACGATTCCCTGCTGCCGGACGCTCGCCTGCTGCGCGATAAGATGGCCCGGGAAGGCGTCGATACCGAGTACTGGGAATACGAGAACATGATGCATGTGTGGCCTCTGTTTCCGATGCCTGAAGCCGATGAGGCACTGGAACGGCTGCATCAATGGACGGCGCGCGAAGGTTGAAAGCCGAAATGGAGGGTGACCCGCCATCCAATTGGATGGTCACAACTGTCGCTCAATTGGATGGTGTGCATCGGCCGATTGTTCATTATAATGAGGCAGAAACGACCATTTCATGATGATATAGGTTGATCCTGAAGCCTCAGGTTCTATAATAGATTGTATATAATGAATAATCGAATGGGGTTGTTTGTGGTTGGTTATGTATATTATCGTCATTGCGCTGGCATTAATTGGAGGAATATCAACGCTTCTAGTAGGATTATCTCAGGAGAATAAGAAGGCAAACCCGAACTATGAGCGGAAAACGAGAACCAATCTCACGAAGCTGCTCATCATTTATCTTGTTTCGTTAATAGCGTTTATTGTGATATGGATGATTTTCAGATAGGCTGAGTCCGCTCCCGGTCCATGACCGAAGAGCGGGCTTTTTTTATTCAAATAAAGGAATTGAGGACAAGGCCGACGAAACATGATGCTTGCCGGGCTTTTCCGGTACTATGATAATGAAGAAGAACAGGGCATCGTCTCTAATGGAAGGGGAGGTTTTAGGATCAGATGGCATTCAACATAGGAATGATCGGTACAGGCTGGTTCAGCAGAGTGCATGCAGATATTGTGTCCAACATGGACGGAGTGAAGGTTGCCGCCTTTGTCGGGACGAGTCAGGAGAAAGCGGAACAAGCGGCGCGGGGCTATGCCGGGGCCAAGGCGTACAGCAACGTTGAGCAGATGCTGGATGCAACCAAGCCCGATGCGGTTTATATCTGCGTTCCGCCGTTTGCGCACGGAGAGATCGAAGCCCAGGTGGCGGAGCGGGGCATTCCTTTTCTGGTCGAGAAGCCGCTGGGCACGAACCTGGATGCGCCACGGCAGATTCTGCATAAGGTGAAGAAGGCCGGTTTAATTACGTCTGCAGGGTATCATTTCCGTTATACGGATGCGGCCATCAAGGCCGCCGAGCTGCTGGAAGGCCGGAAGATCGGGATGGCGCTTGGCTACTGGTTGGGAGACATGCCGCAGGTGTACTGGTGGAGACAGCAGGAAGGCTCGGGAGGGCAATTCATTGAGCAAACCACCCATATGGTTGACCTCCTTCGCTGCCTGCTGGGCGAAGCGGATGAAGTGTATGCGGCTTTTGCCCATCGAGCGATGAAGGATGTTCATGAGGGGGTAACGGTACACGACGTGGGCACTGCGACGCTGAAATTAAAATCCGGCGCCGTGGCAACGATCTCCAATACCTGCATGCTGCCGGAGTCGGATCGGGCTGGCTTGGATATTTATACGGAGCAGGGGGTCATCGGCATTCAATCCGATAAACTCATCGTCAAGGAAAAAGGACGAACGACGGAATACCGCAATGCGGCTAATCCGTATCTTCGGGAGAACGAAGCGTTCATCCATGCGGTTCGCACCGGCGATGCCTCCGGAATCTTATCCTCCTACGAGGATGCGTTTAAAACCATGGAAATTACCTTTGCTGCTTTGCAGTCGGCCGAAACGGGGGTCCCGGTGAAGATCGGGGAATGATCCTAAACATCCAGCGGTCGCAACAGAATCCCAAGGTGTCCCGCAAGATCATCAGATCTTGCGGGACACCTTTTTTTCGTTTCGCAAGACGATCCGTGCTCGGATCGCCGCCTGACGTTAACCAAGGGAATTCTCGAAGGAATATAGGAGTTTCCCTAATAGGAACCGAGGGTGAGGCCGCTCATAATGAAGCTATACGAAGAACGGCACATTGATTCCCCAATCATTGTCATTCAAGCAGAAGGAGTTGAAGTGTCCTATGAGACGAAAGTCGGGGCTGAAGTTCTTCAAGAGAATGGAAAGCTACTCTGGCAATTGGTCCGTTCTGGAGGAAAAAAGCAGGGAATGGGAGGATATGTACCGCAAGCGCTGGTCGCACGACAAAGTGGTGCGGACCACTCACGGCGTGAACTGTACAGGCTCCTGCAGCTGGAAAGTGTTCGTAAAGAACGGGATCATCACCTGGGAAAACCAGCAGATCGATTATCCTTCCTGCGGGCCGGATATACCGGAATTCGAACCGCGGGGATGTCCGCGCGGGGCGTCTTTCTCCTGGTATGAATACAGTCCGCTGCGGGTGAAATACCCTTACATGCGCGGCCGGCTGTGGCATATGTGGAAAGAGGCATTGAACGAGCACGGCGATCCGATCGCCGCTTGGGCCAGCATCGTCGAAGATCCGGCGAAATCCAAATCCTATAAACAAGCACGGGGAAAGGGCGGTCACGTTCGTGTATCTTGGCAGGAAGCCACGAAGCTGATCGCCGCCCAGTTAATCTATACGATCCGCAAGTACGGCCCGGACCGCATCGCCGGCTTCACGCCGATTCCAGCGATGTCCATGATCAGCTACGCTTCGGGGGCAAGGTTCATCTCCCTGCTGGGCGGCGAAATGCTGAGTTTTTACGACTGGTATGCCGACCTGCCGCCGGCTTCCCCGCAAATTTGGGGAGAGCAGACCGACGTGCCGGAATCGAGCGACTGGTACAATGCGGGCTACCTGATCATGTGGGGTTCGAACGTGCCGTTAACGCGTACGCCGGACGCCCATTTCATGACGGAAGTGCGATACAAAGGGACCAAGGTCGTGTCGGTCGCGCCGGACTATGCCGAGAATGTCAAATTCGCCGACAACTGGCTGGCCCCGAACCCCGGGACCGATGCGGCGATTGCACAGGCCATGACGCATGTCATTTTGAAGGAGTTCTATCATGAGCGTCAGGAGCCGATGTTCCTGAATTATGCGAAACAATATACGGATATGCCTTTCCTGATTCTCCTGGATGAGTTTGAGGGGGGGTACAAGGCCGGCCGCTTCCTGCGGGCAAGCGATTTGGGCGATGCCTCGCAGCATGCCGAGTGGAAGCCGGTGATTATCGACGAGAACACGAATGAAATCATCGTTCCGAACGGTACGATGGGCCAGCGCTGGGAGCAGGACAAGAAATGGAACCTGATTCTGGAACGCGAAGACGGGTCGGTCATTGCACCGGCGCTTTCCGTGGAGTCCCAGGGAGCGGAGCGGCAGACGATCCGTTTCCCGTTCTTTGATAACCGGGCCAACGGCACCTTCAAACGCCAAATTCCGGCGAAGAAAATTCAGCTGGCCGACGGAACCGAGCGTCTCGCCGCCACGGTATACGATCTGATGCTGAGCCAATATGGGATAGGGCAAGCGGAGAGCGGGCTTGCGGCTTCGGGATATGAAGATGCCGAATTCGACTACACCCCGGCCTGGCAGGAGAACATTACCGGCGTGAAGGCTTCGGTCGTCGTTCAAATCGCCCGAGAATTCGCGCAGAATTCGCTGGATACCGGCGGCCGCTCCATGATCATCATGGGTGCGGGCATTAACCACTGGTTCAACAGCGACACGATCTACCGCTCCATTCTGAACCTGGTCATTCTGACGGCTTCCCAGGGCGTGAACGGCGGCGGCTGGGCACATTACGTGGGGCAGGAGAAATGCCGTCCGATCGAGGGCTGGTCCACGGTTGCCTTCGCCAAAGACTGGCAGGGACCGCCGCGGCAGCAAAATGCCACTTCGTTCTTCTATTTTGCGACCGACCAGTGGAAATACGAAGAAATGGGGGCCGATTCCCTGAAATCGCCGACGGGCGGGGAGATCCGGTACCGGCATCCGGCAGATTACAACGTTCTTGCCGCCAGGCTCGGCTGGCTTCCGTCCTATCCGCAGTTCAACAAGAACAGCCTGACGTTTGCCCAGGAAGCGGCGCTGCAGGGGAAAACGAGCAATGAAGACATCGTGAAGCACACGCTTGAACAAATCGTGTCAGGGGATACCAAATTTGCGGCCGAAGATCCGGGTGCGCCGGAAAACTTCCCGCGATCGCTGTTCGTATGGCGCTCGAACCTGATCTCGAGCTCGGCTAAAGGGCAGGAATACTTCATGAAGCATTTGCTGGGCGCTTCGGACAGCTTGCTCTCGACGCCGAACGAAGAGGATAAGCCGGAGGAAATGGTGTGGCGCGAGGACGTGGAAGGCAAGCTGGATCTGCTGGTCGCGCTCGATTTCCGGATGACCTCGACGCCGATGTATGCCGATGTGGTGCTGCCGGCAGCGACCTGGTACGAGAAAACCGACTTATCCTCCACCGACATGCACCCCTTCGTCCATCCGTTCAACCCGGCGGTGGATCCGCTCTGGGAATCGCGTTCGGACTGGGATATTTACAGAACGATCGCTGAAGTCTTCTCGGACATGGCCAAAATGCATCTGCCCGGCGTATACAAGGATCTTGTGACAAGCCCGCTGGCCCATGACTCGGCAAGCGAGATCGCCCAGCCGTACGGTGAGGTGAAGGATTGGCGCAAGGGCGAGATCGAAGCGGTTCCGGGCAAAACGATGCCGAACCTGACGGTGGTCGAACGCGATTATACGAAAATTTACGATAAATATGTGACGCTCGGGCCGAATCTGGCCACAGGCAAAGTCGGGGCGCACGGCGTCAGCTTCTCGGTTGCCGAGGAGTATGAAGAGCTGAAGCGCTTGAACGGAACTTATTATGACGACTCCATCAAAAATGGCCTGCCGAAGCTTCATACCGCAAGACATGCGGCGGATGCCATTCTGAATCTGTCTTCGGCTACGAATGGAAGAGTAGCGCAGCGGGCATGGGAATCGGCGGAGCAGGATACCGGCGTGCAGCTGAAGGATATTTCCGCGGACCGCGTGGCGGAGCGCATCACGTTCCAGAGCATCACGGCCCAGCCGCGGGAAGTCATTCCGACGCCGGTGTTCAGCGGCTCGAACAAAATGGGAAGAAGATACTCGCCGTTCACGACGAACATCGAGCGGCTCGTGCCGTTCCGCACGCTGACCGGCAGGCAGCATTTTTATATCGACCACGAAATCTTCCTGCAGTTCGGCGAAGCGCTGCCGGTGTATAAACCGACGCTTCCGCCGATGGTGTTCGGCCCGCGCGACAAGCAGATTACCGGGGGCAAGGATACGCTGGTGCTCCGCTATTTGACGCCGCACGGCAAATGGAACATTCACAGCACGTATCAGGATAACCTGCACATGCTGACGCTGTTCCGCGGCGGCCCGACGGTATGGATCAACAATGACGACGCGGCGGCAAACGACATCCAGGACAACGACTGGCTGGAAGTATACAACCGCAACGGGGTCGTCACCGCCCGCGCCGTCGTCAGCCACCGGATGCCGAAAGGCACGATGTACATGTATCACGCGCAGGACAAACACATCAACGTGCCGGGCTCGGAAATCACGAAGGATCGCGGCGGCAGCCACAACGCGCCGACGAGAATCCATGTGAAGCCGACCCAGATGGTCGGGGGCTACGCCCAGCTCAGCTATGGATTCAACTACTACGGACCGATCGGCAACCAGCGGGATGTGTACGTGGCTGTCCGCAAAATGAAAGAGGTGGATTGGCTTGAAGATTAAAGCGCAGGTCGCCATGGTCATGAATTTGGATAAATGCATCGGCTGCCATACGTGCAGCGTCACCTGCAAGAGCACCTGGACGAACCGTCCGGGCGCGGAATACATGTGGTTCAACAACGTGGAAACGAAGCCGGGCGTCGGCTACCCGATCCGCTGGGAAGACCAGGAGAAGTACAAGGGAGGCTGGACGCTGAAAAAGGGCAAGCTGCAGCTGAAATCCGGCAGCAAGCTGTCCAAAATCGCGCTCGGCAAAATTTTCTACAATCCGGACATGCCGGAAATGAAAGACTACTATGAGTCCTGGACGTATAACTATGAACATCTGACGAATGCCGGGGAGAAGAAACATCAGCCGGTGGCCCGCCCGAAATCGGCCGTGACCGGCGAAACGATGAATCTGGAATGGGGCCCGAACTGGGAAGACGATCTGGCGGGCGCCCACGTGACCGGTCCGAAGGATCCGAATATCGAAAAGATCGAGGAAGAGATCAAATTCAACTTTGAGCAGGCGTTCATGATGTATTTGCCCCGCCTGTGCGAGCACTGCCTGAACCCGAGCTGCGTGGCGTCCTGTCCGTCGGGTGCGATGTACAAGCGGGACGAGGACGGCATCGTGCTGGTGGATCAGGAGGCCTGCCGCGGCTGGCGGTACTGCATGACCGGCTGTCCTTACAAAAAGGTGTACTTCAACTGGAAAACGAACAAGGCCGAGAAATGCACCTTCTGTTTCCCCAGAATCGAAGCAGGGCTGCCAACGGTATGCTCCGAAACCTGCACAGGACGTATCCGTTACTTGGGCGTGCTGCTCTATGACGCGGACCGCGTACAGGAAGCAGCCTCGACGCCGGATGAGAAGGATCTGTATCAGGCGCAATGCAGCCTGTTCCTTGATCCGCATGATCCGGCGGTGATCGAGCAGGCGCGCAAAGACGGACTGTCCGAGGAATGGATCGAGGCGGCCCAAAACTCCCCGGTCTATAAGCTCGCCATCGAATACAAGCTGGCCTTCCCGCTTCATCCGGAGTACCGGACGCTGCCGATGGTATGGTACGTGCCGCCGCTCAGCCCGATCATGAACTATTTTGAAGGCAGGGATTCCATCGAGAATCCGGACATGATTTTCCCGGCGATCGAGGAGATGCGCACGCCGATCCAGTACCTCGCGAATCTGCTCACGGCAGGCGACACGGTCACGGTGAAGGAAGCCCTGCAAAGAATGGCGATGATGCGTTCTTATATGCGCGCACAATCGTCGGGGGCCGAGTTTGATGAGACTCGTCTGGCACGGGTCGGCCTGACTGCCCATCAAATGAAGCAGATGTACCGGCTTCTTGCCATCGCGAAATACGATGACCGGTTCGTTGTTCCGACTTCCCATAAAGAAAGCCATATGGATGTCTACCGTTCCCAGGGCTCTGAAGGATTCGGCGCGAGCTGCGGCGGCTGCGGTCCGGAAGGTCTGCAGGGCAAAACCGGCAAGGAGCTGTACGAAGAAAATTTCTATGGAGGGATCTGGCGTGATTAATCTCGGAAAGCTGCATGATTGTAAACATGTTTTCGGTTTTTTTGCTCAGCAGCTCACGTATCCGGAAAAGCTGGATTTCCATCCGTCCGTCATGGAGGAGCTGCTTGACTCCGCCGATCCGGCCTATGAATCCGTCAGAACGTATTGGACGATCATGCATGAATACAGCATGGAGGAGATTGAAGAGCTGTATGTCCAGACCTTCGACTTTCAGGCGAAATCCACATTGTATATGACCTATTACAAATTCGAGGACGGCCGGGAACGCGGGCAGATGCTCGCCAGGCTTAAGGAGACGTATGAGATGTTTGGCCTTGGCATCGAAGGCTCGGAATTGTCGGATTATCTTCCGCTGATGTGCGAGTTTTTGTACGCGGCGCCCTGGCAGGGCCGCGAGAAGGAAGCCGCGGAGAGCCTGAATTTGATGATGGCCGTCATGGAAGACGGCACCTATCATCTGCTGAAAGCCTTGGAGAAGTATAACAGCCCGTATGCTTATCTCGTTCAAGGGCTTCGCGGCACGTTCAAGGCGTGTCTCAGTCAGGAGGCTGCCGCTCATGAACATGATTGATCAATTTTTGTGGGTCATTTTCCCCTATGTATGCATCGTTGTATTTATCGTCGGTCATATTTACCGTTATCGTACGGACCAGTTTAACTGGACGGCAAAATCCAGCGAGTTTATCGAGAAAAAACATCTCAAGCTGGGCAGCCTCATGTTCCATCTTGGCATCATTCCGGTTATCGGGGGACACGTGGCCGGCCTGGCCATCCCCCAATCCTGGATGGAGTCGCTCGGCGTCAGCGACCATATGTACCATATCGGCGCGGTGTATATCGGAAGCGCGTTCGGCTTTTTAACGCTGGGGGGCATGATCTTGTTGACCGCCAGACGGTTTGCCATCCGAAATGTCCGAAAACTCAGCACCGCTTCCGATATGGTGGTCAATGTCCTCCTGCTGTTTATCGTCTTCATGGGGATGTACAGCACGCTGGTCACAAACGCGGTGCAGCCGGAATTCAATTATCGGGAAACGGTCTCGGTCTGGTTCCGCGGACTGTTTATGTTCCGACCGGAGGCTTCGCTGATGGAGGATGTGCCGCTGTCGTTCAAAATTCACATTCTTGCGGGATTTGGTATTTTCGGTTTGTGGCCGTTTACCCGTCTGGTCCATGTGTGGAGTGTTCCGTTGAATTATGTGGGCAGAAGATATATCCTGTATAGAAAGCACCGCAAATTTGAGTCGTAGGACGAGAGAAGGCTTCTTTAGCCTTCTTTTCTACGTCAGAGGAGTAATGGGGATGAAGAATCAGCCGATCTATGATTACCAACGTGAAATGGATAAGCTTCGGACCCGGTTTCATTTCGATTTCGTGTCCATGGCATTGGTGCAGCCGGCTGAAGACCGATTTGTATTGACCTGGCAGTATGCCTCGGGAAACATCAACGAGAGGTACAAGCGCATCGTGCTGCATTCCGGCAAGGGCATCGCCGGCATGGTGTTTAAGACCGGGAAACCGATGCTGATCCCGAATGTGAATGCGGATATTGAATCAAGGGACTTGTATAATTATCCGATTATCGTTGCAGAGCAGCTGAAGAGCCTCGGTGCCATACCGCTGTGGGAAGGCACGCGCGTCATGGGGGTTTTGCTTGTGGGATACCGTAAGGAGAACATGCTGGATCACAAGGCCTTTGCGTCTTTTCAGGAAGGTATAGGGACGGAATTTGGCGCTTTTTATGCCAAGGAGGTACCACGGCCGTGATTCAAATGACGGATGAGCATCTGAGCGAATTGCTGAGAAACATGTATCAGAATAGCATGGAAGCCATTTTTTTTATGGACGAGGACGGCAGCGTGGTCGCGATGAATCCGGCTGCGGAGAATATCCTTGACATTGAAGTGATCGAGAGGATGCACTCCGGACAGGACGGGTCCTTCTGCCAGACCTGCGAAGGGTACACCGACGAACAGGATCTCATCTCCTGCTCCAAATGCTATCTGGATTATCCGGATGGAGAATTCTCGTCGTTCCAAGTCTATCTGAAGACGCGGTCCGAAGGAATTGTTCCTTATGCGGCCAGTTACCATACCATCGATGAAGCCCGCGGCATCCGGGTGATGATGCTCCTCGATCTGACGAAGCAGCAGAAAACGCAGGAAATGCTGCAGCGGACGAATATGCTGAAATACGTCATCAAGGCACAGGAGGACGAGCGCAAGCGGATCTCGCGCGAGCTGCACGATAGCGTGGCTCAGGAGCTCTTAAGCTCGCTGGTCGACCTGCGCGTCGTTAAATATATGAATGTGGGCGAGGATGTGCTCAAGAAGCTGCACCAGACCGAGGCGTCTTTAACGAGGCTGCTGGATGATATCCGGCATTTGTCGGTCGAGCTCCGGCCCGCTTCCCTCGATGATTTGGGGCTGGAGGCTGCCTTCCGCTCCCATTTCAAATGGATCGGGAAGAATTACGGCATGCTGGTTGAATTCTCTGCCGAGTTGGCGGCGGCCCGCTATGGCAGCGAGATTGAAACGGTGGTGTACCGGGTTTGCCAGGAAGCGGTGTTAAATGCCTTGAAATATTCGGGAACGGACGAGGTTCATGTCCGATTATGCGAGGAGAACGGCTGCCTTCAGTTAACCGTCCGGGACGATGGCGCCGGATTTAACATGATCATTGACGAAGCCAAGGGAACCGGACTCGGGCTGTACGGAATGCGCGAACGCGCTGAGCTCGTCGGTGGCCAGTTTACTTTGGTTTCCGCTCCCGGCGAGGGGACGACGGTTCAGCTGAAGATCCCGCTTACGAGCAACGGCAAGGCGGAGGTGAGGGGAACATGAAAATTGTGATCGCGGATGATCATGCCGTGGTCCGCAGCGGATTTTCCATGATTCTGAATTACCAAGAGGATATGGAGGTCGTCGCGACGGCGGCAGACGGCATCGAGGCATACGCCATGGTGGCCAAGCACCGGCCGCATGTGCTGTTGATGGATTTAAGCATGCCTCCCGGCGAGAGCGGATTGATTGCCACAGGCAAGATCAGCAGCGAATTTCCGGAAACGAAAATTTTGATCCTGACCATGTATGACGATGACGATTACCTGTTCCATGTTTTGAAGAACGGGGCTTCGGGTTACGTGCTCAAAAATGCGCCGGATGATGAATTGATTTCGGCCATCCGCATGGTCCATAAGGGAGGAACCTACATCCACCCCCAGATGGCCACGTCCCTGGTCCGGGAATTTATCAAGAAAGACAGCGAGAGCGCGGAGCAGGATCCGTTCAACAGTCTGTCCCAACGGGAGATTGAAATCCTGCCGCTGATCGCGAAGGGCTATGGCAACAAGGAAATCGCGGAAAAACTATTTGTATCGGTCAAAACGGTGGAAGCGCACAAGGCCAAAATCATGGAAAAGCTGAAATTGAAGAGCCGCCCGGAGTTAGTGGAATATGCGCTGAAGAAAAAACTGCTGGATTTTTAATTATGGCGCATAAGCAGGGTGATTGCGGTAAGGAATAGGGAAGTTCCCCGGAGAGATTCAGGGAACTTCCCTATTCGCATTGTGAATAGGTGCACGTACAATAGGAGCTGGGGATCAATATGCCATTCATTACGCTTTGGAAAAGGTGATGGGAATGATCAAAAAGCTGCAGCTTCCGCTGCAAACAATGAATCTGGTGCTTGGTTTTATGGTATGGGTCATCATCTCCGCGCTCCTGCCGTTCATAAGAGAAGATATCGCCATTCCGGCAGACCGGATCGCCATTCTGACGGCCATTCCGGTGGTCCTGGGCTCGGTTCTGCGGATACCGCTCGGCTATTACGCCAACGTGGTCGGAGCACGAATTGTTTTTATATCCAGCTTCATCCTGCTGCTGTTTCCGGTCTATTTTATCAGCGTGGCTTCATCCTTTACGCATCTGGTCATCGGCGGCTTGTTCCTTGGGATCGGTGGGGCCGTGTTCTCGGTGGGCGTGACCTCATTGCCGAAATACTATGCAAAAGAGAAGCTGGGACTGGTCAATGGGATCTACGGCATGGGCAACATCGGTACAGCCATTACGACATTTGCCGCACCGGTCATCGCAACGGGGATCGGATGGTCAAAAACCGTCCAGCTGTATTTGATCCTGCTGCTGATATTTGCATTATTCAATGTTTTTTTAGGCGACCGCAAAGAAATCAAGGTGAAAACACCGGTCATGGAACAGATCAAGGGTGTATATAAGAATGAAAAACTGTGGTTTTTCTCGCTTTTTTATTTCATTACCTTCGGTTCGTTCGTAGCCTTTACGGTGTACTTGCCGAACTTCCTGGTTTCTCATTTTGAGCTGGCCAAGGTGGATGCCGGGATGCGGACGGCCGGGTTCATCATGATCGCGACTTTTTTGCGTCCCGTCGGCGGCTGGCTTGCAGATCGATTTAAACCGCTGTTCTTATTAATGGGCGTATTCCTGGGGCTGACGGCTGCGGCTATCCTGTTGGCATTCTCCCCGTCCATCGGCTTGTATACGGCCGGCTGCTTAACCATAGCCGTTGGTGCGGGTCTCGGCAACGGGGTCATTTTCAAACTCGTGCCCCTTTATTTCAACAAGCAGGCGGGCATCGTGAATGGCATCGTGTCCATGATGGGCGGTCTTGGCGGTTTCTTTCCGCCGCTGCTGCTTTCCTTTATCCATTCGGTTACGGGGCAGTATTCCATCGGCTTCATGGCTTTGTCGCAGGTTGCGCTTGCGAGCTTCGTCGTTGTGGTATGGATGTACTACCAGGACAAACTTGCCGTGCAATCCGAGGTGTTTAACTCCACCGGCCAAGGGATTCTGGTAACGGATCCAAGCGGAAGGATCAGTGCCGTCAATCCGGCATTCACGAAGCTAACGGGATACTCGGAGGAGGAAGTGCTCGGCAAAAATCCGAGCGTGCTGAAGTCCGGAAGGCAATCGCCGGCGTTTTATCGCGCAATGTGGTCTGAAATCATGGAACGCGGAAGCTGGCAGGGGGAGATTTGGAACCGCAGGAAAAACGGGGAGGAATATTTGGAGCTGTTGACCATTAATGCCGTAAGGGACGAATCCGGCGACATCATTCATTATGTAGGTACCTTTAGCGATATTACATACCATTCGTCCGGCAATGCTTCGAGCGGCTGACAAGAGATGAATCGTTGTCGGTGCGAGTTGATGGATGGAGAGGGAGAGAGGCATGAAAAAGACGAGGATTGTGATTCCGCGGGAGCATGGAGGCTGGGCCATGGTCTCTGTACCTTATTTCATCGGAATGGTGGCTGCCAAGCCGGCCCTTCTGCACCTTCCGCTGTTTTTGGCGTGGTTGTTTCTATATATGGCGTCCTATCCGTTTCTGCAATCCTTAAAGACCCCGGCCAAACGCAAAACCTGGATATCCTGGGGGACCGTTTATGCTCTTGTTGCCGCCGTGTTTCTGGTTCCGGTACTTGTTCTCAAGCCGTCGATGCTCTGGTTTGCGCCGGTCCTCCTCGTGCTGATCATGGTTAATGTCTGGCATGTCCTCCGCAAAGCGGAGCGTGCGCTGCTGAACGATATTTGTGCGATCCTGCTGTTCTGTACCGGAGGCGCCGCTGCATACATGCTGGGAGGAGGAGGCTTCGATCAGCTGCTAGCTGCTGTTGTTGCTCTGAATTTCCTATATTTCACGGGAACCGTATTCTTTGTCAAATCCGTATTTCGGGAGCGGAAAAACAGGCGCTGGACGGCATATGCCATCATGTATCATTCGGTGATGCTGATTCTGCCGATATTCCTCGGGCATGGATCTTGATGTAACCTGCTTTCGCTATCGCGACGGCGAAATTGCACGGCTGCCTTCGGTCGGCTTCCATGCGAATCGACTCTGTCGTCCATTCTGTTATAATAAGGGAATGGATACAGAAGGGAAGAATGCAAATATGGCATATACAGCACAGCAGGTGGCCGAATGGATGGTGGAGGAAATCCGGTTTACGGGCAATTTGTATCAGACGGAAGCCATCCGTTATGTACGCGAGAACTTCGGGGAAGAATTTGTCTTCGTGAACGAGAATGGAAATGCTTCGCTGTCCAAGGACGTGAAGAAGGCCTTCCGCAAACTGCATGGCGGCCGGATTGCCTGGGATCGCGACGGATTCATGTGGGCCTGGACGTAATCCCGCTATAACCGAATAATCAAAAGACGGGAGAGGCCGGATCGGCAGGCCACATCCTTATATTAATGAGAGCGAGGGTGCCCCAAAAGATCTTAGATCTGGCGGGATGCTCTCTTTTTCTGTTAGGAGGCGCTCCGAGTACGAATCGTTCCTCCCATCGCTGTTGCCCCCAAATTTCTTGGAACGGTTCTAAGCAAGGATGAAATTCGGGGACAAAGGCGACCGCTCTCGCTTGTCCGGAATCGTTTCGTCCTCTCCGCTACGTTGTGCAGATCCCTCACTTTAATTAGCATACGAAAAAAACCGTCTCTTGGTAAAATGAAAGTGTTGCCTATCATTTACGAAAGAAACGGTTGGAACACTATTTTGTCAACGGTACCAAGATCGAAGCCAATGCCAACCGCTATACGTTCGTCTGTGGTAAAGCGGTTGTCAAGCACAAGGCGAAATTACAGAAGAAAGTCCAGACGCTGTTTTCAACCATCGAAGATGCCGGGATGGCTTTCACTTGCCGATAATCTGCTCAAGGCGGCAACGAACCGAAAAGCAAGAAATGGCGGTGCAAGGATAATATCCTGAGCACCGTCATTACTTCATTTGACACATTTTTTAATCTGACGAACCGTCCGTCAAGTGAACAACCCTACTTATTTATGGGGCAGCTGTTCTCATCATGAATCAATGGATCCGATGGATCGTGAATTGTCCGGTCGAGGCGTGCAGCGTCTTCGCCGTTTGCTGGGGGTCCAGCTGGCGATGGCGTTCTACCGCATAGCGGAACTCGTAGAAGCCGCCGAGCGTAGCCTTGAAATTGGTCTCCCAGTAGTTCGTTAATATCCAGGCATACGTGGAAGGACGGCTGTCCGCCGGCTGCATGGTGTGAAGCTGGCGCGGCCCGTGCTCCAGCGTTCCGAGCTGTACGAGCGGCGTGTCTGTCATGGACAGGGTCAACGCTTCCCGGTCTTTAGCCGAGTGCCAGAAGATTCCCTCCTGCACGCTGGTGTAATCGAGGCAGCTTCCAGGAATTTGATCCTTCCAAGGCCGGACATGGCATCCGGCTTTTTCGGCGTATAACTCGGCTTCCGTCCCCAGCGAGAACGGCAGGGCCACATAGACATTTTCCGGCAGCCAAACGCTGTCCTTGTGGAAGCGGACGGACACCTCGACACGAGGCTGGTTGGCAAACATCTTGATGTGGAGGGCATAGTAGCTGAGCCCCTTCACGTCGAACACCAGCTCGACCAGGGCAAACAGCGGTCCGTTGTCCAGCACGGTCGCCCGGGTTAAGCGCCCGGCATCCCGCTGGACGTTGGTGCCCTTCCGGTTGCGTCCCATGCGGCGGCGGGTCGAGCATATTTCGGATGGATTAAACTCATCCTGTGCCGGCGTAACCTCGTAGAGAGGGGTGAATGCCCCGTGCTCGCGTTCGCCGTCCAACAGGTCCGCCGAGCGTGTCTTATCGATCCACGACGTAATGCCGTTGTTCATTTCCCATTCGATCCGGAAGAAGTCGGATTCGAGCGAACTCTTGCCCGCCACGATCGGATAGGGAGTCAAGGGCTGGGTCCAAATGTCGGCGATGCCTTCGCACGCAATCGGTTCGGTATTCCGCGCGGTCGCCATATTCCTGGAAGCAGCGAGAACATCTGACGATTCGGGCGCATGAATAAACAATATCCGGGACTCTCCCGCTTCAAGCGTGAGCTCCGTAACGAGTGCCCCCGTATGTGTCAATTGGTACGGAAGCGGCTGCCCGGTCGTTTCGTCGATGAGCTCGAACCTTTTCTTCAGAATCACGTATTCCCAACCATCCAGTGGGATGGTGACCTGCAGCGTTGCTTCAGCCGGCTCCGTGTTGATTACCTCGTAGCGGAGGGGACGATGGGGGGCAAGCAGTGCGCCCTGACGGGCAACGAGCGCTTGGTCCAGCGCCCGGTAAGCCAGCTTGCTGGCTTCCGCCGCATAGGCTTGCTTTCGCACCTCCAGCATCTGCACCTGCGGATGCCAAGGCTCATACACGGAGGAATGGTAGCCCCAGGTATGCTCGGCGTACATGGTCAGCGCCTGCGAGGCCTCCTCGATCTCGGCGAGGCTCGCCGCTGCATGGCCCGGATCGAGACGCTTGACTTTGCGAAGCGTGCGCTGGGCATCCCGGTAAATCTGGGTATGCATCGCCGTGGAGGCGACCCCATCGGTCCACCAGTCCGGCCAATCCCCGCGGTGCACCGGAAGCGCGGACAGATCCTCCTGCTTCAAGACGGCAAAAAATTCGGAGAGCGTGGCCATTTTAATGGTGATTTGGTCGCCGTATTGTTCATTCCATGCGCTTATCCATTCCGCAATGTCGGCATTCGGGGACGCATTGTCCGTACCCAGGCCGGAGACCATGACGGGAACGAAGGAATACGGGTAGGACTCCTGCTCAAGATTCCATAAATACCGGTTAATCCGCAGGGCAGCAATGTCGTTGTGCCGCTCCTCGGGCTCCATCAGATTATGCTGAAGCTCATCCTTGATGATGTATTTGCCGAGTGCGTCAGGGCAGAACCCGAGCTCGTTGCCGAACATGTAATGCTCGCCGTTCCATACGAGCAGCCTGCCGCCGCTGTGGCTTTCCCACCAGAACGGGGTTTGTTTGCGGCCCAGCGGATACATGCCGTGGTGCGTATGGATGCAGGAAAACAGATGCTCGATGTTATTTTGCAGCAGGCTATCCGCATAACCCCAGCTGTACCCGTTGATGTCGGCGGTCATGGCGCTGTCGATCCGATGTCCGAAAGTGTTTGCATACCTTTGCGCCTTGCCGTGATTGCGCAGAAGGAGGTCGAAGTCCGGGAGCTCCGTCATGTTGAGATAGGTTCCGGACAGTTCGATATCACCGCGGATTACCGCTTGCTGAAAAGCCTCCTTTTCTTCCGTTGTGGCCGATTCGAGGAATTTCTCAACCGCCCAGAATGTTTCGCAAGTCCAGCGGAACGATTTCCATTCCGGACGTTCTCCGCGGTGTGCGGCATCCGTGATGCCCAGAGCCTGGCGGATAAAATCGACATGGTACTGCTCGATCCGTTCCTGACGCTCGGTGTAACCGATATCCGTGTGAGAATGATGGATGGCATAGATCGTCCAGGGACGGGCGGGTTTATGGCTTCCTTGGCGTGATATGTTCTTGTTCATATGATAGGACCTCCTAATGATAATATGGAGCGGATCGTTCGCCCGCCGTATCGTCAAACAGCTTCTCAATGCCGTAAAACACCGCGGACGTACCGTCCTCGAGACAGTCGATTGGAACGCTGTGCGTACTACCCAAGGCCAGCTGCATATCCCTTTCCCATAAGGGCAGGCTGCCCGAGATCTGTCCGCCCAGCACCAAGCGGTCCGGCCGGAATCCGGATAGGTAGGGCCGCAGCATGCCTCCCAGATTGCTGCCGTATTCCCGGAATAATTCGCGGGCCTGCCCATTACCTCGCGTTGCCGCTTCCGCCAGATCGGCTACGTCGATTCCGTCCGTCAGGAGTCCCCGCTCCGAGGCCATCCTCAGAATGCCTCTTCTCCCGAAATAGCTGTCCACGATGTGGTCCCGGTAAGGCTCCGCATACAGCATGCCGCTGCCAGGGATACCGTCCTTGCCGGCTACGATCCGGCCATTCTCCACGAAGGCCGAACCGAGACCCGTACCGAGCGTCAGGCATACGAGACGTTCCGCCCTGAACCGGATGGAGGCGCCCAGCCCGAACATGAAGGCGTCGTTCCCGAACCGGATGTCGGCAGCGGTCAAACGATTCATCATGGCACCCGGAAAGGATGGTTTGAGGCTCTGGAACTTCGAACGGAGCAGATCCCGAACCGACAGTTTGTACAGCCCATCATATTTGCCGATGCCTTGAAGAAGGGCAACGCCTTTTGCGTAATCGAAGGGCCCCGGAAAGGCAAAGCCGATCCGGATCGAATCGCGATAGTCCACCGGCCGGAAGGCCGAGGCGTAAAAGCGTAACAAATCATGGCAGGCGCCGGCGAAGCTGGCGATCGCTTCCTCCGCCGTTCCTTGCGATGCCGAAGGCCGGATGAGGAACGAGCCGGGGACAAGCTGCCCGTTCACGAGCAGCGCCCCCTTCAAAGCGGTTCCCCCGGCATCAAGCGTTATGGTGATGGGGGCAGGGGGAGACGGGCTTCCCGGATCGTCCCAATCAGGGCGGTTCATGAAAACTCTCCGTTTGCCGCTCTCCGGGAAGGCGGAAGCAGCGGGAGATTCCATTCCGGGTTGACCCTGGCCGCAATCAAGGTGCATGGGGATCCGGACAGGTTCTCCAATCGGTATTCGCCTATACATGCCGGAACGATGTAGGATTCCGCATAGCCCCATTCAACGGCCCCACCCTCGTCCGCAGCCGGTACAAGGCGGACGCGGTCGCCTTCCACGAGATTGTACATAACGAACTCTCCTTGGGTATCCGCTTTCCAGGTATCCTGCAAATTCAGCCTGCTGACCTGGAACAGAAGATCTTCCCGTTGTCCCAGCAGTTCCTCCGTGCTGCCGCCTTGACGGCTTACGACGGAAGGCCTAGCGATAAGCCCGTCCTCAACTGCCGGCGTATTCATGGCGTCATTGATATTGTGGCGCGCATGCTCAGGGTTCATCGGGCGTGGCTTGCCATCGGCGTCCAGCCGCAGATAATCATAAATCTTGAACGTAAACCACCAGGTGGTCGAGGAGATTTCCAGCACGAGATTATCCCTGCCGGAGCAGTGGACCGTACCCGGTGGAATAAGGTAGAGATCCCCTGTTTGCGAGCGGTACTCGTTAACGTAGTCGGAGAGCTCCAGCGGCTCTTCCTGAAGATGGGCATTCTCGACGGCTTCAAGGAGCCGTCCGCCGGTGATCCCTTCCTTCAGTCCCAAATACACCTTGGCTCCCGGGACATTACGCATGATGTAGTACGACTCTTGCTGTGTCATATGTTCATTGAACTGCGCCTCTGCATATTCCTGCAGCGGATGCACCTGAAGCGACAGCTCGCCGCCCTGCATCGTATCCAGATAGTCAAACCGGATCGGAAAATAATCGCCGAACAGCTCGAAATTACGCGTTCCCATAATTTCCTGGGGGGCTGCCTCCATCAACAAAGTGAACGGAACCTCGAAGGTGACATTCTGCACGCGCAGCAGCAGCGTGTTCTCGGGAGCGATGGGTTCAAAGCTCCAGGCGCAGTTCGGCCATTCTTCGGGAAGGCCGCACAATTCCTTAAGGTATTGCCCTCCCCATATCCCCGGGGCAAAAAACGGCTTGACCCGAAACGGCTGCCGGGCCGCTTGATGCAGCACGCTTGCCAATTTCGCTGCAGGCAGCCAGACAGGAGCTTCCGAACGATTCAAATCCATATAGTACGATTGGTTGACCGAATGCTGGACATGATGGTCCAGCCAGTCCCGGCGGTAAGTCTCCCAGACGGGCCATTCGAGAAACAGGCAGTTCTTGTAGGTCTCAACCTTATCGCTCGAGATGCCGAGGCCGAAGCTGCCCATACGCTCCGCATGGCGCCGCTGCTGGTTTTCGCGGGAGTAATCGGCGTAGAAGCGAAGATCGGGAGTTCTGCCTTCCAGCAGCGAGGCACCCGGGCCGTGCAGCACGTGAATGCCGCACATCGCGTCAAATTGACGCGCGCTTTTTTGCAAGGCAGCCTTAGCGCCCGGCTGAAAATATTGAGTGGGACGGACATCCGAGGCTTTATAGCCGAATGCCCGGTTATCGGTCAGATAAGGAGCCATCTCGGCCCGGAGCTCGGCTTCGGGTTTTACGTAATGGGACGTCGAATCGCTTAAGAAGGCGATGCCCTCTTGTTCGCAGGTTTGCTGAAGGTGGATCAGCAGTTTATCGAAATCGGCACCGTGCGTTCCGTCAAGCGTAATGTAGACGCCGCGCTTTTCGGGGGGATGAAGCTGCGATTTTTGTTTGTGGGTCGACATGATGAACGAGCACCAGGAGTCGATCCCCTGATTCATGAACAAGGGCTCGTGGCGAAAATCCACAGGATTGATCGGATGTGATTGAAAGGCAGTTGCAGGTTTCATGGATTGGATGAATCCTCCCTTCCGGAATGTCTGTTACGACTTCATTGTAGAAGGCAAGGGAGGATACGTCTTTATAAAAAGAGGAAGTGTTTTTGTACGATCAGGACATCGGCGGGCCTTGGGCGCTAAACCTCGGAGTCGTAGCGTCCTTCCGAAAACTGCGAGCGCCGGAAGCGGGCCGGGGTTACGCCAAGTTTGGACGTAAATACCCTGGTGAAGTAATGCACGGACTCGAATCCGCAGCTGACGGCAATCTCCTTGATCTGGCGATCCGTATGGAGGAGCATATGCTTTGCCTGCTGCACGCGCTGCTCCTGTACATAATGGACAAAGGATTGATGGCCGTATTTGCGAAACAGCCGGGTTAAATGACGGGTCGTGATGTGGAGATGGCCCGCCACGCGCTCCAGCGAGAGCGGTTCGTTGAGGTTGTCCTTGATAAACAGTTCGGCCTGATGAAACATGGAGGTTCCTTCATCGTTTGCTTCGGCGCCGGAAGGCTCATGATGGAAGCCCGGGCCATGGACGGTCAGAAAGGATACTATCAGTGATGCGGCCAAACTGTTCAGCATTTGCGGCGGGTGCTGTTTGCCGGAACCCGTATGAAACAGCGATAACAGCGAAAGCCACAATAATCCGGACGCCTGCCGGGCACCTTCTGCAACCACCGGATTGCCTTGTTTGGCCAGCAACCGGAACGCGGCCGCATAAAACTCGCCGGTTGCCCTTTCTTCCGGTTCAAAGGCGACATAGCATAAGGCCAAGCCGTCCTTGCTTCTTATTTGATGCTGGACGCCCGGCCGTGAGAGAAACAGCGTGCCCGAATGGAGATGAAACTCTCTCTCGCCTTCGATATAGGTTCCGTTGCCTGTTAACACGTAACAAGCTTCAAAAAAAGAATGCTTGTGCTCTGTATTGTCGTAGTGGCGAGGCATGAACCCCCAGTAATGGATCCGGATGCTCAGCTCCTGTTGTTCAATACGGCTCAAGGTACGATTTAATATGGAATTGGCCCGCTTGAATAACGGGATGAAAGCATCGTCATCGATTTGCATGGGAGATGGTTCTCCTTCGTTCATAAGGCAATGTCATCTGCCTTTAATATAGGTTGGATGTATCTTGGGTTGTCTCTCTATTATATATCACAAGATAAGATATAAAGAAAAAATGGGTATAGTGATGTAATGCATAGACAGCTACATAAGTTCTTCACAAGTCGCTGTTATGCTATGAATATTCACTATAAGAGAGGAGTTCGTCATATGTCAGCAAAAAAACGATTAAAGCCGCTTATTCTGGTTGCCTTCGCATCCCTCATCCTCGTGCTGGGCGCCTGCGGAAATACGGAAGGCGCGAATCCGGATCAAGCGGAGAGCGTGGATACTACCGGCGGCATGGAAGGCATGGATCACGGCAGCATGAACCATTCCGGATCGAGCGAGGTTCCGGAAGGGTTGAAGACGGCGGACAATCCTGCCTATGCGGCCGGGACCCAAGCGATCATCGAATCCGACCACATGCCCGGGATGAAGGGGGCCCAAGCAACGATAGTCGGAGCTTACGATACGACGGTGTACACGATATCGTATACGCCGACGAACGGCGGGCCCGAAGTGAAGGATCATAAATGGGTCATTCATGAAGAGCTCAAGGATGCGGGTAAGGAGCCCCTGGAGCCGGGAGCGAAAGCCGTCGTGAATGCGGATCATATAGAGGGGATGAACGGTGCGACGGCCGTTATCGATTCCGCCGAGCGTACGACGGTCTATATGGTGGACTTCACGTCAACATCCGGAGAGGAAGTCAAGAACCACAAATGGGTCACGGAGAGTGAGTTATCTCCGGTCCAATAACGTTCATCGAATAAAACAATCGCTCTCTTGAGATCAAGAGAGCGATTGTTTTTAATGCTCAAGGAGGGTGATTCAGCTTCCTTTGATCTGCTGCAAGGCGGCCGTCAATTCCGGATATTGGAACTTGAAGCCGTGGCGCTGGGCTTTGGCCGGAAGGATTCGCTGGCCCTTTAACAGAATAAGCGACATTTCGCCCAGGATGCCTTGGAGCATGAATGCAGGCAGGGGCAGCCAATGCGGACGGCGATAGACCTTGGAGACGCTACGGCCAAATTCCTCGTTCGTGACCGCATGCGGGGAAGCGGCGTTCACGGCTCCGGAAATGCCTTCGTGCCGGATGCAATAATCGATTAATTCCACGATGTCGTCGATATGGATCCAGGAGAGCCATTGCTTGCCGCTGCCGATGTTGCCGCCGACCCCCAATTTATACGGCAGCAGCATTTTGGGGAGGGCACCGCCTTGATCGCCCAGCACGACGCTGATGCGCAGCTTGATTAACCGGTCGACCGGAATGCAATCGGCTGCCTGCTCCCATTGCTGCACAACCTCGGACGGGAAATCCATGATCGTGGCCGGACTGTCCTCATCAAAAGCTTCAAACTCGGATGTGCCGTATATGGCCATTGCCGATGCTTGAAGAATGACCGGAGGTTTGTGCTCCAGGCGCTGCATCAGGTCCGCTACGGCAGATACGGTTCGTTGCCGGGACTGAAGAATTCTCTTCTTGCCTGCTTGCGTCCAGCGCTGGCTCAGGGAGGAGCCGGCAAGGTTAACGAGTGCGTCCAAGCGCTCGAACCGCTCCGGATGGGATTTCATCTCATCCCAGGTTAAGTAGGAGAATGACCCGTTCTGCTGCACAGCGGGGAGCTCCGGCTTCGACCTGGTGACGATGATCATGTCATGTCCGTCGCGCAGCCAGCGCTTGCACAATGCTTGGCCAATGAAGCCGGTGCCCCCGCAGATGGCTATTCTCATGAGTGAGCCTCCTTGTTAAGTTATCATCAACCCCGATAAAGCATGGCTGGGAATCATTACCCGTCAAACGCTGAAATGAGCCGAGAAGGGAATAACGATACGTTTCTTGTCAGAATCGCAAATCCAATATTATACAACCCATTATACAGGAAATGCGGCATGGCACCGTATATGATATTTCAGTCAACGCTTCAGCTTTTGCCTGATTAGGAGCGGAAAGAAACCGAAAAAAACAGTTTGCCGCACCCCATGCCTTGGAGCCAGGGGGTGAACAAACTGTTTTTTGCGCAAGTGCAAGCCGGTATCGATTTATCACGCAAACGCCTGCCTTACGATCGCCGCCGCCTGATCCAGTTCCGCTTTGGTGATGATGAGCGGAGGGGCGAAGCGGATAATGGCTTCATGGGTTTCTTTGCAGAGCAGGCCGAGATCTTTCAGTTTCTCGCAATAGGGTCTGGCCGGGACCTTGAGCTCCATGCCGATGAATAGACCTCTGCCGCGCACCTCCAGGATATCGGGATGCGGGATGGATCGAAGCAGCCGGAAAAAATATTCGCCGAGCTCCAGGGAGCGAACCTCCAGCCCTTCCTCAATGAACACGTCCATGGAGGCGATGGCCACCGCGCAGCCGAGCGGATTTCCGCCGAAGGTGGAGCCGTGGGAACCCGGCTCGAATACATCCAGAATATCCGCGTCCGCCGCCACGGCGGAGACGGGAAAGACGCCGCCGCCCAGCGCTTTTCCAAGAATGTACATGTCCGGCTCGACCTCCTCCCAGTCGCAGGCAAAGCGTTTGCCCGTCCTGCCGAAGCCGGTCTGGATTTCGTCCGCTAGCATGAGGATGTCGTGCTTCCTGCACAGCTCCAGTGCCCCGCTAAGGTATCCGTCAGGAGGAATGACGATGCCGGATTCGCCTTGGATCGGCTCCACGAGAAAAGCGGCCGTATTCGGCGAAATCGCCTGCTCCAGCGCCTCAAGGTCGCCATAGGGAATGACTTTGAATCCCGGCGTAAACGGACCGAAGTCCTCGCGGTATTCGCGAGATGAGGAGAAGGAGGTTACCGTGATCGTACGGCCGTGGAAATTGCCCTCGCAGACGATGATTTCAGCCTGATCTGCCGGAATACCTTTCTTCCGGTAAGCATAGCGACGCGCTGCCTTAAGCGCGGTCTCAACCGCCTCGGCTCCCGTATTCATGGGAAGAATCATCCCTTTGCCGGTTATAGCGGACAGCTTCTCGTAAAAATCGCCTAGTTGATCATGATGAAATGCGCGCGAGGTCAGGGTCACCCGATCCGCCTGTTCCTTTAAGGCCCGGATGATGCGGGGATGACAATGACCTGCGTTAAGTGCCGAGTAGGCGCTTAACATATCGATATACCGTTTGCCGTCCGAATCCGTCACATGAATGCCTTCAGCTGAAGCGATGACGATGGGAAGAGGGTGGTAGTTTCTCGCGCCGTACCTTTCGGCTTTCTCGATATAAGGGTCGGGAGCGTCCATGGCGTAACCTCCTTGGGAGTCTAAAGAAACCGCAACGCGGAAAATAGAGCATGCCCGCGGAAGAGGCCTCTCATAATCAAGCGTGATGCCATGTCATGAAAATGTCATAAGATGCTTTCGCCCAGCATGGAGGCGATTAAACCGACAAGCAGCCGGGACGTCTTCTGCCCGCGGTCCAGCAGCGGGTTGTTCTCCACGAATTCGGCTGACGTCAGAATACCGGATTCCGACAGCATCTCCATGGCCAGGTGCGCTTCCCGGTAGCTGAGCCCGCCTTGAACCGGCGTTCCTGTTCCCGGTGCGATCTTCGGATCGACACTGTCAATATCAAAGGAAAGATGAACGCCATCCGTTCCAGTTGACGATATGCGGATGGCTTCCTCCATGACCCGGAACATGCCCATGCGGTCGATATCCTGCATCGTGAAGCAGGCGATGCCTTCCCGGCGGATGAAGTCCCGCTCGCCCTGATCAAGTGAGCGCGCGCCGATGAGCACGACATGCTCCGGCTTAATGGTTGATTTAACGCCGCCGATCGAGGTTAGCCGCCGATCGCCTTTTCCCAAGCTGACAGCCAGGGACATGCCATGGATATTGCCGGTCGGGGTAGTATCCGGCGTATTGAGATCGGAATGGGCATCGATCCAGATGACGCCCAAGTTGCGGTAATGCCGGGTAAGTCCGGCGAGCGTGCCGATGGCTATGCTATGGTCGCCGCCGAGCACAAGTGGGAAGGTGCCCGCTACTGCCAGGGCGGATACGCGTGCTGCCAGCTGCTCGTTCATCGTCACGACTTCTGTCAAATGTTTTAATCGGGGATGATGCGCTTCATCCTTGCGCTCGGGGAGCGCAGCAGGGTCATCGACCTGGTAAGTTACACCGAGCGCGTTAAGCTTGCGTTTCAGACCGGCTTCGAATATGGCGTCCGGTCCCTGTCCGGCGCCGCGGCGGGTAGCTCCCCGGTCGAAGGGCACCGGGATGATCGATACGGTGGACGGAAGATTGTTCATCACTTTGCTCACCTCCACTTTGTAACAGTGTATTCCGGAGCCGGGCTGAGTGACTTGGGCAAAGTCCTATACAAGCTGATCAAATATGGAAAGTTTTGGATCGAACAAAAAAATCCCCTTTATGCATGATTCACGAGGTGACCGCAGAGGGCCCCATGAGGCAGCATAAAGGGTGTTAATGAAATGACTGCAATTCGAATTAGGTTTTATCGCATGCTTACGCCGCATGCCCGACGTTTATTTTACCGTTTTATTATAGGTCTCGATCTTGGAGCTGATCTCCTGGGCAGCTTTATCCAATGCTTCCTGCGGTGTTTTCTGACCGTTCAGCACTTCCTCGATGGCCGTTTCCGTCAGCTGGCGGGCCTCAGGGAACACGCCCATGACAGCGCCCTGCGTTGCCAGGTTGGCGGTCGTTTGATGCAGTTGATCCACCGCCGTCTGGAATTGAGGATATTTCTCCAGGTTTTCTTTTACCAGGGATTCTTCGTAAGCTTTGGTCGTGACCGGGAAGTAACCCGTGTTGACATGCCAGTAGGCTTGGGTTTGCGGCTCGGCCAAATACTTCATGAATTCCCAGGCGGCCTGCTGCTCTTCTTCCGATTTGTTGTTCATCAGCCACAGGCTTGCACCGCCGATGATAACGCCGCCTTCGCCGCCGTCAGCCGGTTTGGGCAGGAAAGCCGTGCCGACTTCGAATTTGCCTTCCGTTGCGCTGACGATTCCCCGGAGCGAAGCCGTGGAGTCCAGCGTCATGGCGACTTGGCCGGCTGCAAAGGCTTTTTTGGTGTCATCCGTTTTACGTCCCAGGTTCAGCAGGACTTTATCGTCCAGCATTTGCTTCCACCATTCCAGCGTTTTCACGGCAGCGGCGTTGTTGACTTGCGAAGCGGTTGCCGGAGAAGTGCGGCCGTTGCCGTTGTTCAGCAGCTCAACGCCTTGGTTCGCAAGGAATTGCTCCATGAACCAGCCGTATATTGCGAAGGATGCGCCGGTTTGGCCGCCTTTCGTTAGCGCTTTAGCCGCTTTCGCTACCTCTTCGTAGGTTTTTGGAGGATTTTCCGGATCCAGACCTGCCGCTTTAAAGGCATCTTTGTTGTAGTAAAGGATCGGGTTGGAGGAGTTGAACGGCATCGAATACAATTTGTCGTCGAATGTATAATAATTTTTGATATTCGGTTCCAAGGAGGAAATGTCGTATGCTTCAGCATCCATGAAGTCTTGAACCGGACGGATCGCCTTGGTGTCCATCATGAAACGGCTGCCGATTTCGTACACCTGAATCATGGTCGGTCCGCTGTTCGATCCCAACGAAGCCTTCAGCTTGTTCAAGCTTTCATCGTACGTGCCTTGAAACACGCCCTCTACCTGAATATCCTGGTGGGCTGCGTTAAAATCGGAAATCAGCTTGTCCGCAACGGTTCCGAGCTCGCCGCTCATGGAATGCCACCAAACGACCTTAACAGGTTCCTTGGCAGGTTCGCTGCCGGCGGCAACGGTCGTTTCTCCGGTGGCTGGCGTATTGCTGCAAGCGGCGCTGATCAGCATGAAGCAGGAAAGCAGAAGCAGCGCGAAGGACCTTTTACCATAACGTTTCATGATCGGTTAATCTCTCCCTTTTTGAAAATAAAGTATGGTTTGATCTATCAGAAATTGCGTGAGCCCGTTTGATATCGATAACCGGCACGCAAGGCTGATCCAATATGGTCTACTGGGTCGGCATCGTGGCCATTAGCCCTTCAAAGCACCTGCGGTGATGCCGCGCACAAGGGGTTTCAGCCCGAGCGCAAGCAGCAGCAGGGAAGGCAGCAGCAGCAGGAGCACGCCGGAGAGTATCAGATTCCATGAGTTCATCTCTTCGAACTGCAGCATGCCGATCCCGATTTGGACGGTTCGCATCTCGACCCGGTTGGTTGTCAGAAGCGGCCACAGGTACATGTTCCAATTATTCAGGAACGAGTAGACCCCCAGCGTGGCGATTCCGGGGATGGATAACGGCAACACCATGCTCAGGAAAACGCGGACATGTCCGCAGCCGTCCACGCGGGCTGCTTCAAACAGCTCCTTCGGCAGCTGCAGGAAGGTCTGCCTGAGCAGGAAGGTTCCGAAGGCCGTGGCCAGAAATGGAATGATGAGCCCTTGATAGGTGTCCAGCCAGTTCAGGCTTTTGACCGTCAAGTAATTCGGAATCATGATCACCTCCCACGGGATCATCATCGTGGCGAGAAAGAGGCTGAACAGCAGCGTTTTTCCCGGAAATCGCAGGAAGGCGAAAGCGTATGCCGCCAGACTTGCGGTCACGATCTGTCCGAGCATGATGGCAATGGAGACAACCAGGCTGTTTCCGATAAAGGTAAGGACAGGAATCGTATCGATCACCTTGGCGAAGTTGGACAGATTGACGGCTTCGGGAAGCAGAGGCGGCGGATAGACGGCCGATTCGGCCTCGCTCATCAGCGATGTCGACAAGGTATATAGGAGCGGGAAAAGAACGGCCAACGAACCGAGAAGCAGCGCGATGTAGATGAAGCTTTTGGGCATGAGACGCATGTTCATTGGTAGTGCACCTTCTTCTCGACGAATTTAAATTGAAAGACGGTCAGCAGCAGAATGATGGCAAACAGGATGAGGGCCTGCGCGCTGCCGATGCCGAAGCGAAAATTGACGAAGGCATCCTGGTAGATGTTGAATACCATGAAGTTGGTGCTGTTCATCGGACCGCCTTTGGTGAGGATGTTGATTTGCCCGAATGCTTGGAAGGCACCGATAACCGATACGACGGACGTGAAGAATAACGTAGGGGAGATTAGCGGCATCGTAATCCGGAAGAACGTTCTCAGCGGACCGGAGCCGTCAATCTTGGTGCTGTCATAGATATCCTCGGACACGCCCTGCATGCCGCTCAGCATCAGGATATAGTTGAATCCAAGATTCATCCAGACGGTCATAAGCGCGACGGAGATCATGGCCCATTTCGGATCGGTCAGCCATTGGACGGGCTGCGTGCCGAGCAGCGTCAGAAAATAATTCAGTATGCCTAAGGTCGGATGGTATAGAATCATCCAGATCATCGAGCCGGTACCGACGGACACGGCCATCGGAAGCGAGAAGATAAAGCGGAATATTTTCATGCCCTTGAGTTTGTTGTGCGTCAGGGCAGCCAGCAGAATCGCAGCCGCCATGCCGGTCGGAACCGTCAGCACGATGAACAGCAGGGTATTGCCAAAGCTTGTATAGAACATGTCGGAGGCCAGTATTTCCCTGAAGTTGTCGAATCCTACGAATTCCGCTACCCGGCCTTGCGGATCGGTCAGGAACAGGCTAAGATAAACCGACTTGAGCAGCGGGTAGAATAAGAACAGGCCGAATATGAGCAGCGAAGGCGCTAAACATGCATAAGCGAGCAGAATTTCTCTGCGCCTTGTTCTCTTGATCGAGACGGGTTTCGCCGCGGTTGATACCTCCGGCTCATTGACGTTCGGCGATAGAGAGTGCCCCGGAGAAGGAAGCGTGAATTCTTTTTCCATCATCATGTTTTACCTCACTTTCCAGCTTGGCCTTACAGCCTTGAGTATAGGAGCCGGATGTAAAATCCAGTAAGGGGTTTTGTAAGAATACCGTAATTTATTGCAGGACATGGCAGTTGCTGAAGGCCAGCTTGCCAGTGCCGGTACAAGAATATTCCATTCCCTAAAAGCTTGCACGTTGAAAAGAGATGTGATATCTTATACCTGTAACCGGTTACACATGAATGAGGTGATGACGGTATGGCAACGATCAAGGATGTGGCGAATCAGGCGGGCGTATCCGTAGCCACGGTTTCGCGGGTTTTAAATGGAAACGGTTACGTGCATGAGGACACCAGGTCCAAGGTGGAACAGAGCATTCGAGAGCTGAATTACACGCCGAATGAAGTGGCGCGTTCTTTATACAAGAGGAAATCCAAATTGATAGGACTTTTGCTTCCCGACATCATGAACCCTTATTTCCCGCAGCTTGCCCGCGGGGTAGAGGACGAGATGCAGGAGAATGATTACCGATTGATCTTCGGAAACAGCGACGAGAGCAAGAAGAAGGAAATGGAGTACATTCAGACGTTTGTCCAGAATAATGTGGTTGGCGTCATATCATCGACCAACGATCCGGATGCCGACATGTATACGGGACTGAACATTCCCGTCGTGTTTCTCGACCGCACCTCGTCGGACCGCCCTTCCGTGTACGCGGATGGCCGTCAGGGAGGAAGAATAGCGGCTGAGGAAATCGTACGGCGAGGGAGTAAAGCCATAACGGTAATTCAAGGTCCGGCGGATGTGCGGCCTGCACAGGAACGTTTTGAAGGAGCTGTCGAGGTTCTGGAGCAACAGGCGGCTGCGTACCAAGTGCTGAAGACGACATCGTTTTCTTTAACCGATGCCGAAGAATTCGCCCAGAAAGTGTTCAGCGAATATCCGGACACGGATGGCATAATCGCGAGTAACGATATTATGGCATCCGCCGTGGTGAAGGAAGCGTTTCGGCTGGGGAAAAGGGTGCCGGAAGACGTACAAATTATCGGATTTGACGATATTCTGCTCAGCAGGCTGCTGGCCCCGCCGCTGTCAACGATTCATCAGCCGGCGTACGAAATGGGCCGGGAAGCGGCCAGATTGCTTATCGGACTTATCGAAGGGCAGCGCATAGAGAAAAGCAATATCGAATTCTCGGTAGAATTCATAGAGCGGCAGACAACGAGAAAGGTGGAATCGTGATGGCAAAAATCGTGGTAATCGGAAGCGCGTCGATGGACTTGGTGGTGACCTCCGCCAAGCGCCCCGGCGCGGGAGAGACGGTGCTGGGCGACAGCTTTAAGACGGTGCCCGGAGGGAAGGGAGCCAACCAGGCCGTCGCGGCGGCAAGGCTGGGTGCAGAGGTGACGATGGTTGGCTGCGTCGGTGACGATTCCTTCGGCGAAACGATTTTGAGCAATTTGCAGTCGAATGGTGTTCTTACGGATTATGTGGAACCGGTTACAGGTATGGAAAGCGGCACGGCGCACATCATTTTGGCAGAGGGAGACAACAGCATCGTGGTGGTGAAGGCTGCCAATGATCGGATCACTCCGGAATACGTAGATCAGGCGGAAAAGGCAATCCAGGCGGCGGATATCGTGTTGATTCAGCAGGAGATTCCGGAAGAAACGGTGGTGCACGTGAGTGCGATATGCGCCAAGTATCAGGTGCCATTGATGCTGAACCCCGCTCCTGCCCGTCCGGTGCCGAGCGTCGTTATAGAACGGGCGGCATACATTACGCCAAACGAACATGAAGCCGCTATCCTGTTTCATGACGAGCCGCTCGGCGACGTGCTGCGCCGGTATCCGAATAAACTCATCGTAACGGAAGGGAAAAAGGGCGTTCGTTATTTTGACGGTATGCAAGAGGTCGTGGTTCCGGGCTACAAGGTTGAAGCCGTAGATACGACGGGTGCCGGCGATACATTCAACGGCGCATTCGCCGTGGCGCTGGCCGAGGGCATGAGCCTGACCGACAGCCTCAGATTCGCGAACCGCGCCGCTTCCTTGTCGGTCATGAAGTTCGGAGCGCAGGGCGGAATGCCGTCGCGCCTCGAAGTGGAAGGGAGCCTTTGACCATGAAGAAGAACGGCATGCTGAACAGCCACATCGCGAAAGTGCTGGCGGATCTGGGGCACACCGATACCATCGTGGTCGGGGACGTTGGCCTTCCGGTTCCTCCAGGCGTTCCGAAGATCGACCTGGCGCTAACGCTGGGGACGCCGAGCTTTATGGAGGTGGTGGAGGCGATCGCCGACGATATGGTCGTTGAAAAAATCGTCATTGCTGAAGAAATGAAGCGGGAGAATAAGGAAACACTGCATGATATAGAGGAACAATTTCAGGATTGCGAGATCGAGGCTTGCACGCACGAGCAGTTCAAGGAACGGACTCGAAACGCCAAGGCGGTTATCCGTACAGGCGAAGCCAAGCCCTATGCGAACTGCATTTTGCAGGCCGGCGTTCATTTCGGTTAAAGAGGAGGAAGCATCATGAACATTCAGATGACGAATATCCATAAATCCTTTGGCACGAACCGGGTGCTGGCGGGCGTGGACTTTGATCTCCGGGAAGGAGAGGTTCATGCCCTGATGGGAGAGAACGGCGCGGGCAAATCGACGCTGATGAATATTTTAACCGGGCTTCACAGCCGGGATGAGGGCAAGATCTTGATCGACGGTCAGGAAACCTATTTTGCGAACCCGAAGGAAGCCGAAGAGAGAGGCGTCGCCTTCATCCACCAGGAGCTCAACATCTGGCCGGAGATGACGGTTCTGGATAACTTGTTTATCGGCAAGGAGATGACATCCGGCCTGGGATTCCTCAACATGAAACAAATGAAGGCGCTTGCGAAGGAACAGTTCGGCAAATTGGCGGTGACGATACCGTTGACGCAGGAGGCAGGGGAATGCTCCGTCGGCCAGCAGCAGATGATTGAGATCGCCAAAGCGCTCATGACCAAAGCGAAAGTCATCATTATGGACGAGCCCACGGCGGCACTGACCGAAAGGGAAATCGAGAAGCTGTTCGGCGTCATCCGCTCGTTGAAAAAGCAGGGCGTATCCATCGTTTACATTTCCCACCGCATGGAGGAGATCTTCACGATCTGCGACCGGATCACGGTTATGAGGGATGGCAAATCCGTGGACACCAAGCCGATTCCCGAAACCAACTTTGACGAAGTCGTCAAAAAGATGGTCGGCCGGGAGCTGACCGAGCGATATCCCGCACGGCATCCGTCTCCGGGCGAACCGGTGCTGGAAGTGAAGAATATTACCGGCAAGGGCCGGTTCGAGAATGTGAGCTTCTCGGTCCGAGCCGGCGAGATCGTAGGCGTATCCGGTTTGATGGGCGCGGGGCGCACCGAGATGATGCGAGCGATCTTCGGGCTGGACCCGCTGGACAGCGGGGAAATCTGGGTGCGCGGCAAAAAGGTTCATATCAAGAAGCCGGATGATGCCGTGAAACACGGCATTGGATTCATAACGGAGGACCGCAAGGATGAAGGACTGGTGCTGGATTTCTCAGTCCGTGAAAATATGGCGCTGCCCAACCTGTTCAGCTTCTCTTCCAGAGGATTCATCTCCGGGAAGAAGGAGCAGGATTTCGTGGATACCTTGACGAAGCGGCTGCAGATCAAGACCCATTCATCCGAAACGCACGCCCGCAATCTGTCGGGGGGTAACCAGCAGAAGGTGGTTATCGCCAAATGGATCGGCATTGGGCCGAGCGTGCTCATCCTGGACGAGCCGACCCGGGGCGTGGACGTAGGAGCGAAGCGCGAAATTTACCAGCTGATGAATGAGCTGACCGAACGCGGCGTGGCGATTCTGATGGTTTCGTCGGAGCTGCCGGAGGTGCTCGGGATGAGCGACCGGATTCTCGTCGTTCACGAGGGTAAGATATCCGGTGAACTGGACCGCGAACAAGCCACGCAGGAACACATCATGACTCTAGCTACAGGGGGACAGTAATATGACAACTATTAACGATGCCAAGGCGGGAAAAGGGTTCAAGGTCTCAGGTTTGACGCAAAAGCTCGGTCCGCTGCTCGGACTGATCATTCTGATCGTCATCGTTTCCGTCCTGAATCCAAGCTTCTTGGAACCGCTTAACATTCTGAACCTGCTGCGTCAGGTATCGATTAACGCATTGATTGCTTTCGGTATGACGTTTGTTATCTTGACGGGCGGCATTGACCTGTCGGTCGGTTCGATTCTCGCGCTCTCCAGCGCATTTGTCGCCAATATGATGGTGGCCGGGTTTGACCCGATTCTCTCGATCATCATCGGCGTTGCGCTTGGCGGCGTGATGGGCATGATCAACGGTCTCATGATCACCAAGGGGAAAATGGCGCCGTTTATCGCCACCTTGGCTACCATGACGATATTCCGGGGACTTACGCTGGTTTATACGAACGGTAATCCGATTACCGGGCTTGGCGACAGCCTTGTATTCCAATTGTTCGGCCGCGGATACCTGCTGGGCATTCCCGTGCCGGCCATTACGATGATCATCACGTTTGCCGTGCTGTGGGTCATCCTGCATAAAACGTCGTTTGGCCGCAAAACGTATGCCATCGGCGGTAACGAAAAGGCATCGCTTGTATCCGGCATTAAGGTACCGCGCGTAAAGATTATGATTTATTCCCTGGCAGGGATGCTGTCCGCGCTGGCGGGCGCGATTCTGACCTCCCGTTTGAATTCCGCGCAGCCGACTGCGGGTACATCCTATGAATTGGATGCCATCGCAGCCGTTGTGCTGGGCGGTACAAGCCTGACCGGCGGACGCGGCCGAATTGTCGGCACGCTGATCGGGGTGCTGATCATCGGAATTCTGAACAACGGGCTCAACCTGCTCGGCGTGAACTCATTCTATCAAATGGTTGTCAAAGGTGTCGTGATTGCGATTGCCGTACTGCTCGACCGCAAGAAATCGGCTTAAGGGGGAGAATGAACGATGAAAAAAACAACTTTGCTGCTCGTATCACTCATGCTGATCTTCATCACGGGCTGTTCCCTGGAGCCGCCGGAATGGGCGAAGCCCAAAGCCGGCGGGGACGTCAAAGACATCAAGATCGGTCTTTCCATCTCCACCTTGAATAACCCGTTCTTCGTCTCCTTGAAGGATGGCGTCGTCGCCGAAGCGGCGAAGCAGGGAATGGAGGTCGTTGTCGTTGACGCGCAGAACGACTCAGCCAAGCAGAGCAATGACGTCGACGACCTGATTCAGCAGGGCGTCAATGCACTGCTGATTAACCCGACGGATTCGTCCGCGATCTCGACCGTGGTCCAAACGGCGAACAGCCTGGGCATTCCGGTCATCACGCTGGACCGTTCGGCGGATCAAGGCGAGGTCGCTGCGCTGGTCGCCTCGGATAACGTGAAGGGTGGCCAAATGGCAGCCGAATATATCGTGGAGCAGTTGGGCAAAGATACGAAGGTCATTGAACTCGAAGGCGTTCCGGGCGCTTCCGCGACCCGCGAACGGGGCAAGGGCTTCCATGATATCGCGGATGAGCAGCTGAACGTGGTAGCGAAGCAAGCGGCGGATTTTGACCGGACCAAAGGTCTTACCGTGACCGAAAATCTCCTGCAGGGCAATCCGGACGCCAAAGCGATATTTGCCCACAATGACGAAATGGCCCTGGGCGCAATCGAAGCGATCCAAAGCTCGGGCAAAGACATCATGGTCATCGGCTTTGACGGCAACGACGATGCGCTGAAGTCCATCGAAGCCGGCAATCTGACGGCAACGGTAGCCCAGCAGCCCGAACTGATCGGTCAGCTCGCCGTCGGCGCAGCCAAGGACGTGCTGCAGGGCAAAGAGGTGGAAGCGAATATCGCGGCACCACTGAAGCTGGTCGTGAAGGAATAACTCGCGAAAATCAAGAAGCGTTGCCCTGCGATAGAAGCAGGGTAACGCTTTTTTTTGCCATCCTGCTCATTCCATTCCGGACTGCGATGTAACTCACAGCCTTGCGATGGCAGCAGGAATACAATATCGTAAAAGAGAACAGTTATTTCGCATATGATATTATAATGGTTGTGTATGCGTTTACTGCTTAGATGTAAAAAAGGAGCTATGTATCTATGACGACGGAAAAAAGAAAACAAGCGATCGTGATCGTGGGCTACGGCGGAATGGGCAGCTACCATGCCAAGCTGATTAAGGACAACGCGTTTCTTGAGGTGACCGGAACCTACGATATTCTGGAAGAGCGCAGGAAGGCGTCCCGGGAGGACGGGTATGCTGCCTACGAGAGTTATGAGCAGGTGTTGAACGATGCCGCGGTTGACGTGGTGCTCATTGCAACGCCGAACGACGTGCATAAGGAGCTGGCCCTTCAGGCGTTTGCGGCCGGCAAGCACGTCATCTGCGAGAAGCCGGTAACATTGTCCGTAAGCGACTTTAAGGACATGGTCTCCGCTGCCGATGCGGCCGGACGGGTGCTGATGGTCCACCAGAACCGCCGCTGGGACGAGGACTTCCTGACGATTAAGCAAATGTACAACGAAAAGACGATTGGCGATTTGTTCCGTATCGAATCCAGGGTGCACGGGGCGAACGGCATTCCGGGCGACTGGCGCCATCTGGAAGCCCACGGCGGCGGCATGCTGCTGGACTGGGGCGTGCATTTGCTGGACCAGATCCTGTTCATGGTGGACAGCCGGATGACCAGCCTGAGCAGCCGCTTGAGCTTTATTCTCGGCGATGAGGTGGATGACGGCTTTGAATCGGTCATCGAATTCGAGAACGGCGTATCGGTTCTGATCGAAGTGGGAACGACGAATTTCATTACGCTTCCACGCTGGTATGTCAAAGGAACC
The DNA here is from genome assembly GCF_041954005.1 of Priestia sp. BR_2. NCBI lineage: Bacteria > Bacillati > Bacillota > Bacilli > Caryophanales > Bacillaceae > Priestia > Priestia sp. BR_2. The sequence continues at coordinate 167,074 of NZ_JAVFHM010000188.1, forward strand.
GAGGGAACCGGCATTATTGAGGACTGGTCGTTAAACGGAAGAGTCGTTACCCGGAATCAGGATGCCGCGAAAGTGGAGCCGAAGCCGATTCAAGCCGGGGTAGGCTTGACCAAAACGATGGCCCCTCCTTCCGAAGAAGCTACCATTACGGGTGCCCTGCCGGAGCCGTACCGTCAATCCAGCAGCTTCTTCGATAACTTTGCGGCCGTGACCCGGGGCGAGGCAGAACCGATCGTGAAGAACGAGGAAGTGCTGCGCGTCCTGAACCTGATCGAAGCGGTGTTTGAATCCGCCAGAACGGGCGAAACGCTGAAGGATTTCGACATTTACCCTGCGTAACCTGACGAAGGACAGCACTTATTGAAAGAATATCTTAAAAAAAAGTACCGCGGCCGCTAAGCGATTGTGCTTGAGGCTGCGGTACTTTTTATGTTGACTTCGTCTACCTGCCAATTCTTCATGGATTGCCAGTGCATGCTGCGGTTATTTTGCGTGATCCACCTTCCCGCTGCCTCCGCCTTGCAGCACCCGCCTGTAGTCGCTGGGCGCCCAGCCCGTATCCTGCTTGAACAGCTTCGAGAAGTAGGAATAGTTGGCGTATCCGACCTTCGCCGCAATCTGATACACGGACAACGGAGTCGATTCCAACAGATGTTTGGCCGCCCGGATGCGGGCCTGAATGATATAAGTGCCTAAAGATACGCCCGTTTCTTTCTTAAAGACGCGGGCCAAATAATCCGGGTTCAGAAAGACGATTTCCGCCAGGGTCGTTCGCGTCAGCTCCTCTCCGTAATGGCACCCGATATAATGCTTGATTTCCTCCACCACGGTATGGGAATGGCCGGCGTAGGCTTGATATTCGGCTGCCGTGCGGACGAGATACGCCATGTATTTTTCCATGTCTTCAATCGAGTTTAACGACTGCAGAAATAACTGATCATTGGTTTTGCCGGTATACAGCTTGTGAGCCTGGATCTCTTTGCCCTTCAGGTAGGAGTACACGAGCTGCACCATATCCAAGCGGAATAAACGCAGCACCGAAGCGCTGTGGACGCCGCTCTTGGCCAAATTCTGCAGGTACCGGCGAGTTTCTTCGAGAAAGGCGGCCGGGTTGTTTTCGGCAAGCAGCGCCTCCCAGTCTTGAAGCGGGGGAGGGTTATACGCGGCTTCTTGCAGCGAATGCCGTTCCAGAAACATGATCTGGTTGCGCTTCTTGATCATGTCCTCGTTCATTTGCAGCAGGTCCCGTATGGATTTGTTGATCCCCTCCAAAGCCGCCGAGACCGAGACGTTGCAGCACGCATCGCTCCGAAGGAACCGGTTGGCTTTCTCAATGAAGGACGTGCAGATGGATTCAATGACCGCGGTATCCGGAGGATGATTCCATTTCAGCATGACCATCCATTCGTAATCCCTATACTCCATGACGGTCTCGACCGTAAAGAGCGGATCCTGGAACAATTCCGACAGCACGTTGAGAAACGCGTAATCAAACAGGTCCTTGTCTTCTTTGCCCAAGCTTTGATCATACGGAAAAATCGTGATCAGCAGGGGGAGAAACAAATCCGACATCGCATAGGACAGATTCTGCTCCGCGATATACCCGGCGATGGCCGCCCGGTCCGACGAAGCTTTTTTTTCCTTGATCAGCTTGCTCCAGAAGTGCTCTTGCAGCTTTCTTTGGTTTTTCTTCCACAGCTGCCCGTCCTGTATCGCTTCCTGATCGCTTTGCTGTTCCTTAGCTTTGTACACGGCCTTGGAGATGATGAGGCTGAGCTTATCGAATTCAATCGGCTTCAGGAAATAGTCGAAGCTTTGCAGCTCAATCGCTTTCTGCGCATAGTTGAAATCGGCGTAATTGGTCAGGAAAATCGTCTGTATGCCGTATTGTTCCTCGCGTATCCAGGCGAGAAGCTCCAGTCCGCTGCCCTGCGGCATTTCGATGTCGCAAATGAGGATCTGAACGGAATGACTCTGCAGAATCTCCCTTGCCTGCGCCACGCTGTATGCGGTATGGACTTGTTCGATCGAGAGTGCCTTCCAATCAATCTTCTTCTCCAGCGCGGCCACGACAAAATAATCGTCATCAACCAGCAATACATTCATCGAATGTCTCCTCTCCTTTCCTGCAATGGCTGGGGCAGCGTTAGTGCGACGTTGGCACCGCCGCCTTCCGGGTTCGAAAATTCCACCTGCGCCCGATGATGGTAGAGCAGCTCCAGCCGCTGAAGGGTGTTCATGATCCCGATGTGTTTCCCTTCGCTTTGATCCAGCGGCTTGCCGTTTGCCAGCTTATCCAATACGTCTTCCGGAAAGCCGGGACCGGTATCGGAGATCCGGATGACCGCATAAGTCTTATCGTCCTCCACCCGCAAACTGACGGTCAGGCGAATTTGGAGCACCTGATCTCTGGATACGGCGTATTTCACCGCGTTTTCAATAAAGGTCTGGAGCACCAGGGGGGGAATCGTGAGGCCGGCAAGCTCTTGTTCATGCCCGATATGATAAGAAAAGGCATCGCGGTAGCGGTGCTTCTGAATCTCCAGATAAATCCGGACGTGCTCGATTTCGTCCTCAAGCCGCACGAGGTTATCGCCGCTCTGAAAGATGTAACGAAAATATTTGGACGTGGACAGCGACATATATTCGATTTCCTTAAACATTTGCATTTGCGCCATGCTGTAGATGTTCGTCAGGCAGTTCAGGAAAAAATGGGGGTTGATCTGCAGCTTCATATAATCGAGCTGGATTCTTTGCTTCTCGAGCTCCTGCTCGTAAATATCGATTTTAAACTTCTTGATCTGTTCGATCAGGTGTTTGAATTGGGAGTTCACCTGCTCGAGCTCGATGATCTCGCTGCTCATGAAATCCAGATTTTCGCTATCCTCGTGGATGCGCCTTACGTTTTCCGAGAAATTCTGGATCGGCTTCAACACCTTCTTCTTGAAATACAGCATGACCACGCTGAGCGTGCAAGTGAGCAGCACGAACAGCAGCATAATAAGCAGCTGGGCGATCATGATGGTCTCGAACACGCCGAACTGGATGACCAGCTGCACGTTGAAGGAGGCATTCGAGAATCCCTCAGTGACCGTAGTCCGCGGCTGTGACAGGCTGAACAAGGAAGCCTTGGCTCCTTCAAGCGGCTTGGCCCCCGCCTCGCCGGCACCTGGGCTCGTAAGGGCGGCTCCTTGGGCATCCACCAGAGAGACGAACCCGTCCTCGCCCAAATCCAGTTCCTGGAGCGGCCGGACCAGATCGTCTGCGGAGATGAGGCAGATCAAGTAACGGTTGTGATAGGGCACGATGTTGATGACGTAGTGCGTGTCCTGCACAAGGATCGGGTTCCAGTTCGAGTAGAACGTTTCGTATACGTTTTTGGAATCCGTGAGGGAGACAATCTGTTCCTTCAGTTCCTGGAACTCCGTATACGACAGGGACATGGGGGCATAGTTCTGGAAGAAATCCTGATCTTTTAAATAGAAGAAGAAGTTGTATTCCTGGCCATAGTTTTTTTGAAGCTCATTAAACCGTTTATGCACTCTTTCGCTCGACTTAATGTAATCCACGTAATCGGTGCCGGGGGTATCCATGATCTTGACGCTTTCGTCGTTCGCGAGCGTCCAGCCCATATAATGGTTGATATACGAGAAGTCATGATTGATCTGCCGGATGTACAGATTCGCCGTATCCTGCAAATAGCGGGTGGATTGCTGCTTCACGATGAAGATGGAAGCGAAGCTGATCACCAGATCCACCACCAGGGCAAAGATCGAGATGAAGAGCATGATTTTCACATAGTGACGGATGGGATAAGGCTTGTTATTCAGTGCTTTAACCATAGGGATGCCGTGATTCCTTTCAGTTCGCCTATATTATGAAAGCGTTTTTATATCGGTAAGGATATTATAAATGGAAACGTCGAAAAAAACAGGAGCGAACGCTCGGGCATTATCCATAAAGTCCGGATAACACATCGTAAAGTCCGAATACCGGCATGTTTGAGCGGAGGACGCGGGGACGGCGGTGAAATGGACAAGGCAAAGGTCCGGATAGCGCATCATGAGGTCCAAATCATGCCGCCGGATCGCAGTATACTGAAATTGCTTACGTGACATACCGGATTCACGACGACGCGAACAGAAAGGGGAATCGATTTGAAAGCAGGCCAACTGAATAGAACCACACACCCAACCCTCGGGCGGATCGGAAAGAATTGGGGCCTGTATTTGCTGCTGCTGCCTGCGGTAGTGCTGGTTTTGTTGTTTTCTTACGTGCCGATGTACGGCATTTTGATCGCATTCAAGGACTACAGTCCCGCTCTCGGGATTATGGACAGCCCCTGGGCCGGCCTGAAGTATTTCGAGAAGTTTTTTAACTCCTATCAATTCTCGACCACCATAACGAATACGCTGGTCATCAGCTTATACAGCGTTGCGACGTTCCCGATTCCGATCATGCTGGCCTTGATGGTCAATCAAATGCGCCAGAATGGGTTCAAGCGCTTCTTCCAGACCGTAACCTACATGCCGCATTTTATATCGACGGTCGTAATGGTGGGACTCATGCTGATTCTGTTCTCGCCGGGCTCGGGATTGATCGGGAATATCTTCCGGCTCTTCGGTGCGGAAGCGCCGAATCTGATGGGATCGGCCGGCCTGTTCAGCAGCGTGTACGTATGGTCGGACGTGTGGCAGCATACGGGCTGGGACAGCATTATCTATATCGCGGCGTTGTCTGCGGTGAGCCCCAGCTTGTACGAGGCGGCCACCATGGACGGGGCAAGCAGATGGCAAAAAATCCGGTTCATCGACATCCCGATGCTGATGCCAACGGTCGTAACGCTGCTCATTTTGCGGATCGGGAGCTTGCTTGGCGTCGGCTTCGAGAAGGTTTATCTCATGCAAAACAGTCTCAATATTACCTCCAGCGAGGTCATCTCCACGTATGTGTACAAAATCGGGATGCTGAGCAGCCAATACAGCTTCTCGTCGGCCATCAATTTGTTTAATACGGTCATCAATTTTGTTCTGCTGATTCTGGTCAACCAGATTTCGAAAAAATACAGCGAAAACAGTTTGTGGTAACGCAAGAGAGGAAGGGTTCTATGGGCGTAGTGGAAGTAAGAGAGAAGACGGGGCCGCGGCAGAGGCATACCCGATCTTCCGACAGGGTGCTGGAAATCGGCCTGTATGTATTCGCCGTCTTGATGCTGATCGTGCTGATTTATCCGCTGTACTTCATCGTCATCGCTTCGTTCAGCGAGCCGGCGGCGGTCGCGAATGGACAGGTATGGCTGTGGCCTAAGGATTTTACGCTGGCAGGCTATCAAGAATTGCTGAAGCACTCTAATATATGGATTGGGTACCGAAATACGATTGTGTATACGATCGTGGGCACAGCCATCGGCCTGGTGGTTAACATATCCGCAGCTTACGCGCTGTCCCGCAAAGACCTCGTGGGCCGCAAGTATATATCGCTGCTCTTTATTTTTACGATGTTCTTTAACGGCGGCTTGATTCCGACCTTCATGACGATCCGCGATTTCCAGCTGTACGATACGTTTCTTGTCATGGTGCTGCCGTTCTCGGTTGCCGCCTTCAACATCATCGTGGCGCGGACCTTTTTCCAGAGCAGCATCCCGGAGGATTTATGGGAGGCGGCACAGCTGGATGGCTGCGGAAATCTCAGGTATTTCATGACCATCGTGATTCCGCTTTCGAAAGCGGTCATCTCGGTCATCGCCTTATGGACGGCCGTGGGTCATTGGAATTCTTATTTCAACGCCCTGATCTATTTAAAAGATTCGAATCTGTACCCGCTGCAGCTCATACTGCGCAATATTCTGGTCACCAACCAGATGCAGTCCGCCATGGGTACCGGGGAAGCCGCGGCCATTGCGCTGCGTCTGGCCAATATTATGCGTTATGCGGTCATTATCGTCGCCACGGTGCCGATCATGTGCATCTACCCGTTTGTGCAAAAGTATTTCAATCAGGGGGTGATGATCGGAGCCGTCAAGTCGTAACACCGCGATGGATTGATGAAAAATAAGTATTGGGGGAATGGTGGAATGGGAACAAACAATGCAAAGAGGAGACATCGCCTCAAGCTGGCTGCCGTCATCATATTGACCGCAATCCTGCTGTTGAACCTGGCGGGCTGCAGCGGCGGTAAGAAGGAGGACGCCAAGCCGGATGCCGAAGCCGCTTTTAACAAAGAAGGCCTGCCGATCGTGAATGAACCGATTACGCTGGACGTGCTGACCGTTCGCTGGGGCAACATGGGGGATACGTTCCTCCAGAACCAGTGGCTCAAGGATTTGGAGAAGGAAACCAACGTCAAAATCAATTGGCAGATCATGTCCTCCAATGATTGGGGCGAGCAAAAATCGATCATGCTGGCGAGCGGTACGCTGCCGGATATCATTTTCGGGGATATCGTATTCAGCGATTCCGATATCGTCAACAACCTGTCGTATTTCCGTCCGCTCGACGACTACATCGATCAATACATGCCGAACCTGAAGGCGGCGCTGGAAGAAACGCCCGAGATGAAAAAGATGAGCACCTTCCCGGACGGGAAAATCTATTCCTTGCCGGCGCGGCTGCCGTCAAGGCCGAAAGCATCGATCCAGCCGATCATCAACAAAGCCTGGCTGGATCAGCTCGGACTGGACGTTCCGGACAACACGGACGAATTGTATAACGTATTCAAAGCGTTCAAAGAAGGGGATCCGAACGGCAACGGCAAGGCCGACGAAATTCCGGTCAGCGGATCGGGGAACATCAGCATCGATTTGCTGAATCCGTTCGGCATCACCGACATCAACGGAAACAGCATGATGGTCATCGATAACGAGCCCGTGTTCTATCCGGTGACGGAGAACTACAAAGAAGCGATCAAGTGGGCCCATAAGCTGTACGCCGAAGGCCTCATAGACCAAGAAATCTTCACGCAGGACAGCACCATGTCCACGGCAAAACATCAGAACCCGGATGCGGCGCTGATCGGTTTCTCCAACCAATGGGTGCCGGACGCGGTATTCGGAAAATGGAAGGATCAATACATCGCGATTCCATCCATTGCCGGTCCTGATGGAAAACGGTACCAGGGCGGCGAGCCTGAGGGCATGAGCCTGCGCAGAAACGAGTTTCTCATCACCACGTCGAACAAGCATCCGGAAATTTCGGCCCGCTGGGCGGATCAGTTCTACACCAATGAAGCAAGCATCCAGAATTTCTGGGGAGCCATCGGCACGGTGATTCAGAAGAACGACGACGGAACGTTTACGCTCATGAGTCCGCCGGAGGGAACGAGTGCGGATGCCTGGTACTGGGAGCAATCCGTAAGGGATTTCGGTCCCAAGTACGTAAGCCCGAGCTTCGAGAAAAACATCATACTGGATGAGACCACGGGCGACGGGTTGAAGCTGGTCATCGACAAGCTGGGCAGCGATTACGTGACGACGCCGTTCCCGAACGTCATGTACAGCGCCGAAGAATTCCAGGAGCTGCCTACGTTGACTACGGATATCGATGGCTTTGTCGGCACGACCCGCGCAAAATGGATATCCGAAGGCAACATCGATGCGGAATGGGACGCGTACGTCAAGAAGCTGAACGATATGGGACTGGAGCGGCTGGTACAGATCCGCAAGGAAGCTTATCAGCGGTATATCAGCGTCAAATAAGGATTGACGGCAATCGTCATGAGCTGCCCCGCAGATCGAAATGCTGCGGGGCAGCGTGATTTCGAACGGTGACGAAAGGCTTTATTCATACGATCAGCTTCAACGGAGAAACAATCCGAATTCGTAGTGATGAATGTACAACTATAAACCAACAGGAGGCAGCAATCATGGGAAACATCAAAGTCACGGTATGGAATGAATACCGGCATGAGAGACATAATGAACAGGTAGCCGGCATATATCCGAATGGGATTCATCGTGCGATAGCGGATCATCTCGAACAGGTGGAAGGTTTGGAAGCAGCCACCGCCGTACTGGATGAGCCGGATCACGGATTGACCGATGAGCGGTTGGCGAACACGGATGTACTGCTGTGGTGGGGCCATCTGGCACATGACGAGGTCCGCGACGACATCGTCGAGAAGGTTCGGCAGCGGGTGCTGGACGGCATGGGATTGATCGTGCTGCATTCCGGTCACGGCTCCAAAATCTTCTCCAGGCTCCTTGGCACGAATACCGGGATGCTGAAATGGCGCGACGACGGCGAGATCGAGCGTTTATGGGTCGTTGAACCGAGCCATCCGATTGCGCAGGGGCTGGGTGAATATATCGAGATTCCGCGGGAAGAAATGTATGGAGAGCGGTTCGAAATTCCGGCGCCGGATGAGCTTGTGTTCGTCTCCTGGTTTGAAGGCGGGGAAGTGTTCCGAAGCGGGTGTTGTTACAGGCGCGGCAGAGGGAAGCTGTTTTATTTCCGTCCGGGCCACGAAATGTTTCCGGTCTACCACCAGCCCGAAATTCTGCAGGTGATTACCAATGGCGTGTTCTGGGCCGCTCCAGTTGAAGGAGCTAAAACGGCTTACGGGCGGGTGGCGCCCATCGCTCCTGTCGCACAATCCTAATGAGAGACCAAATATGAGGAGTGTTCTAACGATGAATAAATTTCGAATCGGCTTAATCGGTTTGGGCGGGATGGCGCAGGAGCACATCCGCTGGATGAATGCAGAGAATGTCTATCAGTTTGTGGCCGTGAGCGACGTCAACGGGGAAGCGGTGGCCAGAGTGGGCGATCAGCTGGGGATCGAGGAAGGGAAACGCTATGCGGATTTCAAGGATTTAATTGATGATCCTGACGTCGATGCCGTCATTTCGGTCACGCCCAACAACGTGCACGCTGATATCATCAGCGCATGCTTGCAAGCCGGCAAGCCTTTTCTGGCGGAAAAACCATTCACGCGAGTCTTCGAAGAAGCCATCTCCTTGCTGGAGCTGTATGAGAAACAGCCCGTTCCCGCCATGATCGGATTTACGTACCGATATACGCCCGCATTTCGTTATGCCAGGGAACTTATCCGTACGGGCAAGCTGGGGACGATCCGTCATTTCTCCATTCAGTATTTGCAGGGGTTTGGCGTGCCGAACCAGCAGGTTCCCTACATGTGGAGATACAACAAAGCCATCACGGGGACGGGAACGCTGGGAGATCTCGGTTCGCATATGATTGATATGGCCCGTTTTCTGTTTGGAGAGTTCGAAGAAATCACGGCCCAGCTACATACCATCATCCCGGAACGCCGGGACCCGGTGACGGGAGCCATGGCCAAGATCGAGGTCGATGATTTTGCCAGCTTCCAGGCCCGGATGACCGATGATATTATGGGCGTATTCCAGACGTCACGCAATGCATTCGGTTCAGGCAATCAGCATGAAGTGTCCATTTATGGCGACCACGGAACGGTCCACGCGAGCACATTGGATCCGGAGCGGGTGGTGTGGATTCGCGAAGAAGAGCCCGGGCAGCTCGCCAGAACGGCAATGGAAGTGCCGCAGCATTGCAAAGTCAAGCAGTATGCCGATTATGCCGCGATATTGCGGGGAGCGCCTGCCGACGGAGTGCCCGGGTTCATGGACGGATACCGGAATCAAGAGGTGCTGGATGCAGTCGTCAGGTCAAGCGAGACCAAAACGGTGGTTGAGCTGGGCAAATCCATCGGCCAACGGATTCAGAGTTTGTCATAACGTCTTGCCCATCCAAATATAGAGCGCCATCAAACTGAACAGAAACAGGCAGAAGTTAACGCCCACAAACAATCCGCGTTTAACGGGCGAGCGATGGAACTGAAAAGGGGTACGCAGTTCCCCCGTGCCTTCGATCAGGAACAGGATCAGCACCGTGTGAATGATCATATGGCCGATCACTTCCTTGTAACCGAATACAAGGCTTGTCATAATAAAAATGCCGGATACCAGCAGTGCCGTGAACCGGTTCATGATGCCTACGATGAATGCCCATGCCAGTCCGATTTCAACAAAAGCGCTAATCATGACAAAATGCTCAATGGTAAAACCGAAGGTAGGAAGTCCATAGCTGCCCATAACCGTGCAAGCGAGCTCGGGAATGGTCAGCTTTTCCATGGCAAGCCAAGCGAGGGACATGCCTGTGCATATATACAAGACCGGGGCTGCCGATCTTTTGATGGGAGTGCCGCACACAAACAGATAATAAACAATGCCGAGATAGAGCAAATAATCGATGGAATGAAAAAGACCGTAGGATAAGGACGCCTGAATATAGAGCAGGAATAGGATGGCGCCGCTCACCGGCAAGGTGCGTTTATAGAGAAGGCACGCTGCGGCTGCGGATAGGCCGAGGATGATCCACATGGAATTGGTTCGGAATTCGGGGGCGAGGTAAGAGCCGCTCAGTAGCTGCAGCACCAGCCCGATGGCCAGCCCAATACGCAGAATCACCTCGGTGTGGGGCCTAAGCCTGTGCAGCCATCCGTGGATTCGCACGACGGGCCGCATCTTTCCCAAGGGATCGTGCAATGCGCATGTGAGCAACAAGATCAGCAATGTAAACGCTAACCAAAACAGGAACGTCAGCGTAACGATACGGGGAAAGGGCAGAGGGACCCATTCAAAATTGTCCGTGAACCATTTGACATGAATATAGATGTTGCTAATCTTGGAGAAATGCATTACCATTCAATAAGTTCCTCCCTTAACCAACTCTAGTCACCTATCCAAGATAATACATATTTAACTAAAAAAGTATATTGTTGGATGAATATATCCCTGATAATGATAATATTATCCCTTAGCGAGCATACCTGGGCAGCGTTAGACATTACAGTCGTAGCAAAAAAGCCGATCCGGAAGGATCGGCTTTTTTGCTATGGTCCTGTGTTAATTTTTTTTACTGCAGAATGCGACTTAAAGACTGGCCCAACCCGGCTAAGGAAGCTGTGTTTCGGCAACATAACGTTCAATGGTTTCATAAGGCAGATGATCGTTAATCAGACGACCGTAATGCGCGATTCGTACGATACCGCGCTCGTCGATCACAAATTCCGCCGGAATGCGGTTGAAATTCGAACCTTCCTCCGGCGTCAGCTTGAAGCCAGCCGCTTCAGCTTCGTCCGTGTACTCATGGACATTCGGCTGAGCTAAGGTCGCTCGTGTTTTATCTGCCGAGGTTTCGACTCCGTACAGGGCGTAGAGCTCCGCATTCGGATCGGCAATAAGAGGAAAAGGAGCATCCTGCTGACCAACATATCGGTGAAGAGCGGCTTCAGACGATTCGAAGAAGCAAATGACATCGAGATGATACGGATCCTGCCACTGAGGATAACGTTGAATAAACTGATGCACCCGCAGATTGCATAAGGCACAGGCGGCGTTGCGGAAAAAAGCGAGGAGCACTTTGCGTCCTCGGTAGGCTTCGAGTGAAACGATATTTCCATTCTGGTCTACACTTTGAAACAATGGGGCATATTCTCCGGATTGAAGCCAGTTGCTCATATGGATTTCCTCCTGAATTAACGGTATTTTATAGGCGGGATGCCTATAACCAATGTACCAGGCGGAATTCCATGACTCTGTGACCAAGTCACATAGTGGGTTCTGTTAAACAACCGCGGTTCAGAATTTTCACCCAGCCTCGTCCCGTTTCCAGCCAACCGTTATTTTGGAAACGTCCCAGTGTACGGGAGACCACTTCTCTTACGGAACCGATTTCATCGGCAAGCTCTTGATGGGTGGTGTGCACCAGCGGATTATCATCCGACGTGACGGCAAGCAGAGCCTTGGCCAGGCGCTGCTCAAGCGGCAAAGACTGCCTCTCCTGCAGGATGTCCGCCATTCGCAGCGTTCCTTCAAGCAGCCCGCCAAAAACAGCGCTTCGGATGGGTTCATAAACCTGCAGCCAGCGCAAAAAGCTGCTTTTCAGCACGTATAGCACCTCTACCTCTGACTCGGCAATGAGGGTGCCGGGATAGTCCCGCCCGCCGAGTCCACTGAGGACGAGGAGCGAACAAACTTCACCGGGGGATAGTTTGTTTAACACCGCCTCGTTGCCATTCTCGTTGATGATCGTGATACGGGCGGTTCCGCTGATCAGGAACATGCCGTACATCGCGGCATCCTCCCGATGAAAGATCCTTGATTTGGCTTTAAAATGTTTTGTAAAAGCCTTAGCTTCCATCCATTCTTCTGGCGGTACGGCTTTCAAATAAGGAAAGATGTCGGTTATCTGCTTATCATTCAGTTCAGGCTTCATGGTTGGTTTCCACCTTTCGGTCATCATGCACGCGCATGCGATACAACTATGTTATATAGTTAACATTTCAAGCTGATAAAGTTCAAGGGGATATATCTGATTTCATGAAGAAGAACTCCTTCATCAACGGTTTGCTATAATGATGTGAGTAAACGGTTCTAGTAAGGGAAAAGGGTGAAGAAGATGGATGAAACGGAATACATAAGGGAAACACCCGCGAAGATCGGGAAAGGACAAGGAGCGGTGATCATGCTGCAGGGCACGGCTTCGGATGTAGGCAAGAGCATCGTAACCACCGCGCTGTGCCGTATTTTTCTGCAGGATGGTTATCGCACGGCTCCGTACAAGTCGCAAAATATGGCGCTTAACTCCTACGTGACGCTCGATGGCAAGGAGATCGGCAGAGCGCAAGGCGTGCAGGCCGAAGCTTGCGGCATAGCCGCAACAACGGACATGAATCCGATCCTGATCAAGCCGATTAAAGATATGCATTCCCAAATCGTGGTCCACGGAGTGCCCGAAATGCAGATGAGCGCGATGGATTACCGGACGCAGTTTCTGCCGAAGGCCAAAGGGATCGTTTTGGATGCGCTGGACCGGCTCCGGGAGAAGTACGATATCGTGGTCATGGAAGGCGCGGGAAGTCCGGCGGAGATCAATCTCAAGGATCGGGATATCGTGAACATGAATTTGGCAGGATGGGCGGATTCGCCGGTCATTCTGGTTGCGGATATCGACCGCGGGGGCGTGTTCGCCTCGATTGTAGGAACGCTCGAACTCCTGGAGCCCCATGAGGCGGCCAGGGTCAGAGGGTTCATCATCAACAAATTCCGCGGGGATTTGGCGCTGTTGAAGCCGGGACTGGACTGGCTTGAAGAACGGACAGGCATACCGGTGCTTGGCGTCCTTCCTTACATTCAGGACATGCGAATCGAGGCCGAGGATTCCGTAGTGCTGGATGAGCTTCAATATCAAAGACAGGAAAAACGCGACCTTGATATTGTCGTTATCCGGTATCCGCGCATTTCGAATTTTACGGATTTCGATGCGCTTCGCTGGGAGCAGGATGTCGTCGTTCGCTTCGTCCAATCGGTGGATGAGCTCGGCACACCGGACGTCATCATTTTGCCCGGTACGAAGGATACGATCGGCGATTTGGGGTTCATCCGGGATCGGGGCCTGGCGGAGGCGATTTTAAGGTTGACGCAGACGCGGGATGTGCAGCTGGTTGGCATCTGCGGAGGATATCAAATGCTGGGCGAGCGGTTGTCGGATCCGCATGCGGTGGAAGGCAGCGCCCGGGAAGCGGCGGGACTTGGACTGCTGCCGATGCGGACAGCTTTTTCAAAGCAAAAAAAGACCGTTCGCGTAAGAGGGGAATTATCACAGGACCATCCTTTGCAGTTCGTTTTATCGGATACGAAGGCTCATTCCGCAATAGGGGCCTACGAAATCCATATGGGCGTCACCGAAAGGAGCACGGAGCCTGGCGGATCAGAACACCGAACGTTGTTTTCGATTGAAGCAGATTCCGCGGATTCTTTGGAAGCCGGAGAAGATATTCAAGCACATCCTGAAGGTTTAGCCACCGCCGATGGACGCATCTGGGGGTGTTATCTGCACGGCTTGTTTGACAACGATGCCTTTCGCAGGTCCTGGCTGAACGGCATTCGGGTAAATAAGGGACTGGATGCCATTTGTGAAACGTTCCAAGCGGAAGAACGCAAACTCGCAGAATACGACCGTGTGGCGGACATCGTGCGGAATCATGTGGATATGGAGAAGATTTATGAAATCATCGGCTGTACGCACCGAGCCATAGGGAATAGATCCTTTAGTTTGGGCGATAGTGAAGAATAGGAGGATAACACCATGCGGGCGGCATGGTGTTATTTGCGTGGAGCGCGCAAATGGATCAGGTGCTATTTTAGAAAAAAGTTGATTAATTATAGGATAGGGGGGTATACTAATTACAGAAGCGGATGATAAGTCATCTTACAGCATATCCAATGAATGGAGTGATAGCGCATGTTGAATAAGAAGGGTACTGTGCTAACCTTAACGAGCATACTTGCAATTGGATTAATGACATCATGCGATAATGCGAAGCAGGCCCCGGATACAGGCGGCCACGGCCACGGCGGGAACCATAATCAGGAAGCCGTAAATCCGGAAGAGAACGGGCACAGTGGGCACGGAGGCGGGCATGAGAAGGCCTCGAACAACTACCAGGCTGAATTTACATGGAATGAACCGGCAAACGCAGGCACCGAAACAGAGTTAACGATTCAGATTACGGACAACAACGGTGGACCCGTCCAGGAATTTGATGTCAATCATGAGAAGCTGCTGCATCTGATCATCGTGAATCGCGATTTGTCATTTTTCAACCATATCCATCCCGATTACAAGGAGAACGGCGAGTTTACCGTGAACACCACGTTTCCCGCCGGCGGCGAATATAAATTGATTGCGGATTTCGTGCCGAAGGGCGCTGGAGGGAGCACGCTCAGCGAATGGGTTCAGGTGGAGGGAGAAGAAGGAGAACCTTCGGCCATTGAGCCTGACTCCAGCCTGATCAAACAAGTCAACGGCAAGGAAATCGAACTGAGCCTGAGCAATGCCTTATCGAATGAAGAGGTCGTGCTCACCTATCATATTCAGGATGCGCAGACGAAGCAGGGAATCAGCAATCTGGAGCCTTACCTAGGCGCGGCCGGTCATGTTGTCATTCTGTCCGCAGACGCCGAGAAGTACATCCATGTGCATCCTCTTGACGAATCGAGCACCGGTCCCAAAGCGGAGTTTGCGACTACCTTTCCGCATAGCGGCATCTACAAAATCTGGGGACAATTTCAGCATCAAGGTGAAGTGATGACCGTGCCTTTTGTTGTTGAAATCAAATAATTTTTGTTTAAGGAGTGATCGACATGACAGAGCCATTGAAAATCTACACCATACCCACTTGCAGCGATTGCCATCATGCCAAGCGTTACTTCAAGGAGCAGCAGGTTCCGTACACGGAATATGATTGCACGCAGAATCCGGAATATCCGGAAGAAGTGAGACGTCTGACGGGAAAACAGATCGTGCCTACGATCGTTATCGGCGACAACGTATTTATCGGATTTGCCGATAACTTTCAGGAAATCAGGGAATTGATTAAATAAGCTAGGTTCATGGATATAAAAAAAAATGAAGCAGGGATCGGGTGGACTGCCCCCCGTTTGTGAGACAGGGAGCAAAACACCTTGCAAGTTTAAGCAGCCAGTTGCCGGAAATGAAACGGCGACTGGTTGTTTAGTTTTGTTTGAATGCGAATTGAGTTATAGTAAGTAATGTAGTCTCGAATGGTCTGCTCGACGATGGCCGTCGTCGTACAGGTTAAACCTTCGAGATAGAACGTTTCAGACTTTAGCGTGGAATGAAACGATTCAATGGGGGCATTATCAGCGGGCGTACCCTTGCGGGACATGCTCATGGTAATGCCTTTTCCCTTTACAGCTTCTTGATAAGCCTGAGATGTGTAGACGCTGCCCTGATCGCTATGGAGCATGGTGCCCGGCAGAGCGGGCAGCTGACCCAGCGTGTCCAGGACAAACCCGGTGTCTTGCTTGTCAGAAATACTGTACGCCACAATCTCACCGTTAAACAAGTCCAAGATACTCGACAGGTATAACGTTTTTCCGCCAAACGGTAAATACGTAATATCTGTAACGAGTTTTTGCATGGGGGCATCGGCTGCAAATTGGCGCTTTAACAAGTGTTCTGCGATATAAGCTGGCTGGCCTGTAGGTTTGCGTTTCTTCACCTTGACACGACATTGGAGCCCCTCACGCTGCATAATCCGCTGCACGCGTTTATGGTTAATCTTACGCTCCATCCGAAGTAGAGCCGTGATCTTCCGGTATCCATAACGAAATTTATGCTGACTACAGAGTTCTCGAATCTTCTCTACCATGTGATCTTTACATGGGTTCTCGTAGGCGTCCTTCCAGCGATAGTAGGTGGAGCGAGAAAGCCCGATCCATGCACACGCTTGAGTTACACTGACTTCTCCTCGAACAGACTCAACCCACTCCACTACAGCCTTTGGCGACACCTCCTTTGCATTTCCACGAACTTTTTTAGCAGATCTAATTGTTGCTTCAAAAACCGATTTTCCGCCTGCACCTTCTCGAGTTCTGATGCATATTCAGGGCCTTTACCGTAGCTGTATTGTTTACCGACAGGTTGCTTCAACCGGTTCCATTGGCCGCTGCGATACCATCTCATCCAGGTCTCCACTTGTGTCTTATTTCGTATGTTCAGTTGGTCCATGACTTCTTTCACTGGAATGCCATCCAACCTCATTTCAATAGCTTTCTTTTTCACTTCTACTGGATAGCTGACTCTCGTTGCCAACGCAAAAACACCTCCATAGTTGTCCCCATATCTTACGACATGGTTGCATTCTCTTGAAGGTGTTTTTAATCTGTCTCACGTTATGGGGTCAGTCCCCCTTGACGAATGGGTTCGGGTGCTTCTTTGTTTTAGTTGTAGAGGAAGGCTGTTTTTCCGGGCATCTGTACCTACGGGAACTGAAAGTTTAACCAATGTTAAGTTTCTGTTTCAATGCAGGTTCATTTCGTCAGATATACTATTTATAACATTGGGTTTGAATATTAAGGAGGTTTGAATATGGTAGATGTTTCTAGGTTCCTGTTGAATGGGGAACATCGCAAGCTGTACGAGCTGTTCGGAGAGGATTTGCGTTCACTTGCAACGATCGAACAATTTGAAGCGATGGCAGTGGAGTATACGGCAGGCGTAAAAACGTTCCATATCACGTTGGACGACACGCTCAACAAAATCCGATTGATAAACTGGATGGATGATAGCGGGCAAAAAGGCATTCAAGCGATGATCGATGAAACGGGTACCATTGTAGGGCTTATGCTATCGCCTATTGAGAGATTTCCTGAATCGGATGCCAAGCAAACCGTCACGGTTTTCCAAGCTCCGTTTAAGGGAAAATGGTATGTGTTCTGGGGCGGCGAGAATGTTACGGATAATTACCATTACGCAGAGGAAAGCCAGCGGTACGCAATAGACGTCATCAAGACGGAGAACGCCATGTCCTATGAAGGAGATCCAGCCAAGAATGAGAGTTACTTCGCGTTTGGAGAGGAGATTCTTGCTGGTGCCCGCGGGAAGGTGGTGGGTATCGAGAATAACATCAGGGACAATGAGCCTGTGGGTGAGACATACGAAACCAAGCCCGTCGGCAACTATGTCATCATCGATCATGGACATTCAGAATATAGCCTATATGCACATTTAAAGCAGGGATCGGTATGCGTGAAGGAAGGCTCTGAGGTCGAAGCAGGGGATCTGATAGGTCTATGCGGAAATTCCGGCAACTCAACCGAAGCGCATTTGCATTTTCAAGTGTCGGATCATCCGGATTTGTTTTGGGTTAATACGAAATCTCTTAATATTAACTGGCTTGGCGATATCAAGGTAAGACGAGGCCAAGTTGTATATGGCGGGGGTTGAACGCTGGATATAACAAAAAGCATGGGCCTGAATTCTCAGGTCCATGCTTTTGTTCGATTCATGAATAAGCAAGCGATTCTTGTTAAGTTTGTATTTAGCTGCTGCAGCCGCCTCCGCAGCTGCTGCAGGACGAACCGCTGCTGCAAGAGGACCCGCTGCTGCAGGAGGAACCGCCGCCTGATGAACCATCGTTTGACGATCCGTCATGGGAATCCGAGCCGCCTGAGCCGCAAGCCGAAGCATAGGTGCAGGAGGAGCTGCTGTTGTTCTTATGAAGCTCGCGCTCATCCGGGATCATATGATCAGTGAATTGATCCGGTGCATTCCAGGCAAAATAGACGGCCGCTGCCAGGAGCACATCGCTATTCTGAAAGTTGACCCTCTTCTCTTGACGCCCCGGCTCGGTTTGAGCGGTTCTGACCCGATCCTGCAGATCCCGGATCATAGCATCAATGGCCATGCGTGCTGCAGGAATTTTCTCATAGGTCCAGGCATTAAAGCGCTTCTGGCCATGATTCACGGCAAAATGGGGGGAGGTGCAAAGGTCCAGCTCTTCACGCGGCAGCGGGACGCGGAAGAAAGCTCCCCATAGCTTGGCACTGTATCCATGCCAGCCGAATAATTGCACATATACGGTATCGAACCAGGCGCGTTCATTCGGAATCGGCACTTGTTCGGTACCGGTGTTGGGAGCATGGTGAAGCATCCGGCCAAGAAAGCGGTCCGAGAATTGTTGATATTCGTATGTATACATCAGCATTTCATGCCAGACCTCATCGACGTCCTTGCTGAACATCGGTACGCGGTCCAATACGGCGCACATGATAAAGAAACGTTTAAGCTCCTGCCATCTCCATTCATATTCCTGTTCGGACATGTCCGGATGCTCACTCATCACGCGCTGTTTCAGCATGCTCTGATAAGTATCGGGCAGCGCAGCCTCCAGTCTGCCGACAAGCTCGTTTGCCGGGCTTCCGGCCTTGACGATCGGCGGCAGCCCCGGTATTTTCCCTCGCCGAGGCTTATTTCCCTTAGGGACCAGCTGGCTATTTTGTTTGCGTAACGAGCGTTTAACGAAAAAAGAAATAATCCATACATCCACCACGATGAATACAATGAGCAGTATCCAGGTTGTTGAGTTCATACATGCTCCTCCTGTCTATTTTGGTATGCGGAGGCGGGACTATCATTTCTCTCCATGTGTAAATTATTGCAAATGTATCGCAGGTTGGCAATCGAAATTCTGGATTCGGGCATAGCGGCCATAACTTGAATATAGGGTGTTCTTTATGATACATTCCGTGTGTGCCGGAGAGTTGGTTGATGATGAAGGTCTACGATCATATGGGACGGCAATTATGTTTACTTATAGGAGCATACATATGTTAACAGGTTGGAAACTATCTGTATTAGGTATTATTATTGTAGGCATTACAGGCATTATAGCGTCCGTTACCGGTCTGATCGAGCCTGGCCGTGCCGCCGCACTCTTCGTGGTATTCGTGCTTTTTATCGGGGCGCTGGAGCTGCTGGAACGAATGAAGAGCCGCAGGAAGAAGAAGGGAGACATGCGATCTTCCAAGTGAGAATATGAAGACGGCAAGGAGGGAGCTTGTGAATTGGGTAGCCGTACAGCCGTACTACAAAATCAACCGAATCGTGGACGGCATTGAACAACGAACGGAAGAGCAAGGTCGGGAGATGTTCCTGTACGAGGATCGAATCGTAACCAAATACCGGGAGTTTCCGATCCGGCAGGTGTTTGACCTGTCCTATCGGCCGATGGGAGACGGCGGAGGTTTCTTGTACCTGCATACCCAGCAAGGGGTGTATTCGTACACGGTGAAGGAGGATCCGGGGTCCTTCATTTCGGCATTTAAAAATCTCTGAACGAGCATAATCCCAAACAAACCTGGTCTCAGGTCCAGTTCATATCCTCGTCTACAGCACGTTTGCGAAAGCCGCGTTGTCATATAAGCTGATATATATTCCAGGGACGGATTAGGGGGCCAGGGCGTGGATACGCTATTGAATTTTATTGAACAAATCGGGCATTACGCATTATTCCTCGTATTATGCCTGGGATTGGTCGGGCTTCCCGTGCCGAATGAAGTCGTGGCCATGACTGGCGGAGCGTTGGCGGCATCCGGGATATTATCGCCGGCCCCGTCTTTTATCATGACATTTCTCGGCGTGTGCTCGGGATCGACGGTCGGTTTCATGCTTAGCCGATTTACCGCCAGCAAGCTGTTAAACCGCGTAGGGGAAAAGTCGAAGATTCGCCAGTTTCTCGATGTATCCGAACGCTTGACCCGCCAATATGGCAATTATGCCATATGCATTAGCGCCTTTTTGCCCATCCTGCGCAATGTTACTCCGTATGCGGTCGGGATGAAGGGAATGCCGTATCGCCGGTTTGCGATCTACTCGTATACCGCGTCCTTGGTGTGGACCACCGGTTATTTTTCTTTGGGCATGTTTGTAGGCGATCAGGTCGTCGATCATATTGGCGTGCTGATTAACCGGTACGGATATTATGCGGCTGGAATCGTTGCGGCGCTGGCCGTCATCCTGATCATTTCGTGGTGGATGCGAAGAAATAAACGAAGCAAGGAGAATAATGAGATCCAATTTCATGGATAGTCCCACGGATTGGGTTCTGCGATAGCTTAAGGCTGATCCGGCAAGGTCTCGGGTGAATGGCGAATGATTTTCACGTATTCCCGGGGAGAGAACAAGGGGGATCCTCCTTGGGAACGCTTCATGTGATATACGCCGTTTGACGGGTTTTCCTGTAGGTAGGCGGACTGCGTGCGTAGATTCATCACGATGGCCGCCGTCAATATCATGAGAAAGACGAAGGCGCAAACTGCCGCTTTTTTGATCATCATGGGAACCACTCCTTTACATACAGTAATTTCCCGAGAGCCTCCACTTCATTCCCCGACATACCCTTTGACAAAGCTTTGATCTCAAGATATACTGATTTTCAGTGTGATTCGAAAAAATACCATATGGTTTTACCTGGAGGAGCCTGCCAACAGCGGGCTCTTTTTGTGTTTTTTTGGACTTATGCCTAAATTATGGGGAAATACTACTAATGAAGGAAAAATCGGACTATAGGAGGAGTAGACTTTGTCTTTGCTGCACATCGCCGTTTTGGCACCTTTTATCGTAGCGCTTGTGGTTATGCTGACCTACAAGCTCATCGGCCGCGTCCACACCGGATGGGTGGTTTTGCCGGTCCCGGTTGCCCTGTTCGCCTATTTTTTGGGAGTTATCCCAACCATTCAGGGAGGTGAACAGCTCCAAGCCGTCCTGGAATGGATTCCAAGCGCGGGAATAAACTTTACCGTTTATTTGGATGGATTAAGCTTGATTTTTGCACTATTAATATCCGGCATTGGTTCACTCGTTGTCCTGTACTCTATCTTTTATATGGATAAAAACAAGGAAGCGGTTCACAGATTCTATGTGTACCTGCTTCTGTTCATGGGCGCCATGCTGGGCGTCGTGCTTTCCGATAATTTGATGGTGCTGTACGGCTTCTGGGAACTGACCAGTATCTCGTCCTTCCTGCTGATTGCATTCTGGCATCATCGGGACCGCTCCAGATACGGAGCCTTAAAATCCATGCTCATCACCGTATTCGGCGGACTTGCCATGTTCGCGGGGTTTATCCTGCTTTATGCCATGACGGGCACCTTTAGCGTACGGGAGATCGTCGCCGATGTAGGGAGCATTGCCGGAGATGCGATGTTTATTCCGGCCATGATTCTGATCCTGCTCGGGGCCTTCACCAAGTCCGCGCAATTTCCGTTCCATATCTGGCTGCCGGATGCGATGGAAGCACCGACCCCGGTAAGTGCTTATCTGCACTCCGCGACCATGGTGAAGGCCGGGATCTATTTGGTGGCCAGGTTTAGTCCGGTGTTTGCCGGGCAGGCATCCTGGTTCTGGATCGTAGCGATTACGGGCTTGACCACGCTGATTTATGCTTCGATCCGCGCGATCAAGCAGACGGATCTAAAAGCGCTCCTGGCATTCTCCACCATCAGCCAATTGGGGCTGATCATGAGCTTGCTCGGCTTGGGCTCTGCCGCCGCTTATTATGGAGGCGGCGTGGACACGCTGCTCTACGCGAAAGCGACGACGGCGGCCATCTTTCATCTGATGAATCATGCCATATTCAAAGGCGCCTTGTTTATGGTCGTCGGCATCGTGGATCATGAGACGGGCACCCGGGATCTGCGGAAGCTCGGCGGGCTGATGTCGCTCATGCCGATTACGTTTACCGTGGCGGTCATAGGGGCTTTTTCCATGGCCGGCTTGCCTCCGTTCAACGGATTCTTGAGTAAAGAGATGTTCTTTACGGCAGTCCTTCAGGCCTCTGACATGAATTTCTGGAATGCAGAGACCTGGGGCATACTGATCCCGGTCGTCGCCTGGATTGCCAGCGTGTTTACGTTCCTGTACAGCATGATCCTGGTCTTCAAAACCTTTACCGGACGCTTCCAGCCTGAAAAGCTGGAGAAGAAGCCGCACGAAGCCCCGCTGGGAATGCTGATTCCACCGGTCATTCTGGCATCGCTCGCCACCGTGTTCGGTTTGTTTCCGAACCTGTTGTCCCAAACGCTCATCGAACCGGCGATGGCCGCGATTCATCCAGGGCTGCTCGGGGCGGAGGATCGTTTTCACGTACACATCGAAATGTGGCACGGCTGGACGACGGAGATTTTCATGACCATCGGCATCATTGTTCTCGGTACCGTGCTGTATAAAATTCACGGCAGAGCTCGAATATTGAATACATCGCTGATGAAGCGATGGACATGGAACAAGCTGTATGACGGGGGATTGAGAGTCCTAGAAAGAGGCGGCGAAACGCTGACCTCAACCTACATGACAGGCTCTCTCCGTCATTACGTGATGTATATCTTCGTGTTTTTTATAGCCGTTCTTGGCGGGGGGCTTCTGTTGGTCGACAATATCGGTTTTGATAGGACCGCTTACGCGCCGATGTCCTTCTATGAGGCCGTCGCCATACTCGGCCTGGTCATTCCGGTCATCGCGCTGCCGTTCGTCCGGACGCGGTTGATGGCGATCATATTGACCGGTGCTGCCGGTTACATGGTGACTTTGTTCTTCGTCCTGTTCCGAGCGCCGGATTTGGCGCTGACCCAGATGGTCGTCGAGACGGTATCCGTGATGCTGTTCCTGCTCTGTTTCTATCATCTGCCGAAGCTGAAGCGGGAGAAGGTGCCGATGAGCTTAAAATGGAGAAATCTGCTTATTTCGGCAGGCGTCGGTGCTGTCGTAACCTTGATCGCCCTGGCTGCGAGCAGCGGCAGGACCTTCGACTCCATTGCGGATTACTTCATTCAAGAGAGCTATCGCTCCGCCGGCGGCAAAAATATCGTCAACGTCATTCTGGTGGATTTCCGCGGCTTTGATACCCTGCTTGAAATTACGGTTCTGGGCATTGCATCCCTTGGAATTTATGCCTTGATCAAAATCGATTTGGGAGAAGGGATTCTGGGAGAGCGGGATCGTTATGAAGGGGCATATCTGCCCAACAGCAATGATGTCATTCTTCGAACCGTATCCAAGGTGGTTATCTTTATCGTGGTAACCTTCTCCTGGTTCCTGTTCAACTCGGGACACCATGAGCCGGGCGGCGGATTTATCGGAGGACTGATGACCTCTGCGGCACTGGTTCTGTTATCCATGGCTTTCGGCATGGATATGACCCGCAAGATCGTGCCTTTCGAGTTCCGGAAGGTTATGGCGGCGGGACTTGCCATCGCCCTGCTTACAGGGATCGGCTCCTTTGCTTTTAACGCACCGTTCTTAAGTCATTCCTTCGGTTATTTCAACCTGCCGCTGCTCGGGAAAACGGAGCTGGCTACTGCGGTTCTCTTCGACCTCGGCGTTTATTTGGCCGTAGTCGGCGTGACGATGACCATCATCAATTCGATCGGGAGGGATAACTGACCATGGAACTATACATGTCGCTTGCCATTGGAATTATTTTCGCGGTTGGGATCTACCAGATCTTATCCAAGAGCCTGCTGCGAATCATTCTTGGCACTTCGCTGTTAACCCACGGCGTCCATCTGCTGCTGCTCACCATGTCAAGGCTGAAGACCGGAGCTGCGCCGCTGCTTGGCGAAGAGGCCTCCTCTTACGTTGATCCGGTTCCGCAAGCATTGATTTTGACGTCCATCGTCATCAGCTTTGGCGTCACGTCGTTCTTTTTCGTACTGGCTTATAAAGCATATCAACGTTTGGGCACGGACAACATGGAGGAGTTAAGGGGGATGGACGATGAATAACGTGATTGTGCTTCCGCTCCTGATTCCTTTGGTTACGGCCGTCATGCTTATTTTCTGTTCCAAATACGTCCGCGCGCAGCGGTGGATCAGCGCGGTTAGTATTCTAATCAACCTGCTTTGTGCCCTGTTCATCGTCAACCAGGTGAGTAACGAAGGCATCCAGACGCTTCATATGGGCGGATGGCAGCCCCCGTACGGGATCGTGTTCGTGGCGGACATGCTGGCCGCACTGCTGGTGCTTACGACGCTGATCGTTGCGGGAGCCTGCCTGTTCTATGCTTTTCGGAGCATCGGGGAAGAGAGAGAGAAGCATTACTTCTATCCCTTTTTTCAATTTCTGCTGGCCGGCGTGATCGGATCGTTTCTGACGGGGGATCTGTTCAACCTGTTTGTCTGCTTTGAGGTCATGCTGATCGCTTCCTATGCGCTGATCGTGCTGGGCGGCACCAAGCGACAGCTGAGAGAAACCTTGAAGTACATGCTGATTAACATTATTTCATCCACCTTGTTTGTTGCAGCCGTAGCTTATTTGTACGGCACGGTTGGCACGCTGAACATGGCGCATCTGTCCCTGCGTGTGGCAGAAGTACAGCAGGACGGAATCTTGTCGGTCATTGGCCTTTTGTTCCTGATCGTATTCGCACTGAAGGCAGGCTTGTTCCTGTTCTTCTGGCTGCCCGGTTCCTACAGCGCACCTCCGGCGGCCGTAACGGCTCTGTTCGGCGCCCTGCTGACGAAGGTCGGGTTATATGCGATTATCCGAACCTTTACGCTGATCTTCCATCACGATACCGGCAACATTCACGCCGTCATCGGCTGGATGGCCGCAGCTACGCTCGTTCTGGGCAGCTTGGGCGCGGTTGCGTATAAGGATCTCGGACGCATCCTGAATTACAACATCATCATTAGCGTGGGCTTCATCGCCTTTGGTGTAGCAGTGGCCTCCTCCGATTCCTTAAACGGAGCCGTGTTCTATTTGATGCATGATATGATCGCTAAGGCGCTGCTGTTTATTCTGGGCGGTATCATCATGGCGAGCGCGGGCGCGAGCAAGCTGAGCGAAATGGGCGGCCTGATGAAGCGGCATCCCCTGGTAGGGTGGATGTTCTTCATCGTGGCGCTGGCGCTGGTCGGCATCCCGCCGCTTAGCGGATTTCTTGGCAAAGTCCTTATCGTTCGCGGCGGACTGAGCGAGGGGCATTATGCGCTGACGGGATTGGCGCTGGCATCAAGCCTGGCGGTGCTCTACTCCCTGATCAAAGTGTTTATGGGAGCATTCTGGGGCGAATTCCCAGGGCCTAACGAATCGCGGCCGGTCAGAATCCATCGGACCGCATATGCGGGAGCGATCGGGCTTGCGATCATAGTGATTGTCCTGGGGGTCGGTTCAGAATGGGTATATTCCTATACCTCCCAAGCAGGCGCCGTATTATCCGATCCGTCACTATACATTCATGCCGTATTAAAGGAGTAGTGGATATGGGCCATCAAATCCTGTTAAATATCATCATTGCCGTTGTCTGGATGTTCCTGAACAATAACTGGTCTCCCCAGCAATTCATTGTTGGATACCTGATCGGCATCTTGCTCATTTATATGCTGCGGCGCTTCTGGCCGAACGACTTCTATTTGCGCAAGCTGTGGTCCATCCTGATGCTGCTGCTCTTGTTTCTAAGCGAACTGTTTAAATCGAGCGTCACGGTCATCGGTCAGATCATAAGACCGAAGCTGAACGTTCGTCCCGGCATCTTCGCTTACTCCACGGAGCTGAAATCCGATTGGGAGATCACGGTGCTATCGTGCCTGATCTGCTTGACGCCAGGAACGCTTACCCTGGAAGTGTCGCGCGAGGGTCAGACGCTTTATATTCATGCGATGGATATCGAGGACGTCGAAGAGCTGTCGAATCAGATTCGCGGCACCTTCGAACGGGCGATCAAGGAGGTGACCCGCACATGATCCAGAGCATGCTGATTGCTTCGCTGGTGATTTTGTCGCTTGCCATCCTGGGCTGCTTGTATCGCTTGATCAAGGGACCCTCCATGAACGACCGGATCATGTCGCTGGATACGATCGGAATCATCCTGTTGTCCATGATCGCTGTGTTGTGCATGCTCTTCCGCACAACGGTCTATTTCGACATCATATTGCTGATCGGAATTCTAACGTTTATCGGAACGACCGCACTCGCCAGATATATCGAAAGGGGTGACGTCATTGAGCGCACAAACGATGAGTCAGATCGGTGAGTTTCTGATTGCGCTGATGGTGCTGCTCGGAGCTTTACTCGGCGCATTGAGCGCATTCGGCCTGATTCGCCTGCCGGATGTGTACATGAGATCCCACGCAGCCACGAAGAGCGCTACCCTTGGCGTCCTCTTTATTCTTGCGGGCGCATTTCTATATTTCACCTTTTACTTGGAGCATGTCAGCGCGAAGCTGCTGCTGGGGATCGTGTTCGTTTTCATTACGGGTCCGGTTGCCGGCCACTTGAACGGGAGGGCGGCTTACCGGTCTGGGGTATCCATGTGGGAGAAAAGCGTTCATGATGACCTGAAGCCTGCTCTCAAGCGCGAACGTGAACGCATGCGCGATTCCCTTAAGGCCGAACATTCCGAGAAAGGATGACCGCAAACCGTAAACAAGTTCCCGATGAATAATGGAGAAGATGAGATGGGCTTTCCAAGCATATGGGAAGCCCATCTCTGGTTGCATGCCTGGCTCACGAGTATCATTCCGTGGTAAAATTGACCAAAACGGGTTCGCGGAGTGATGGGATATCACGCTAGGGAAGCTGATCCTGAACAAGGAGAATGTGTACAGATGGTATTGGATACAGATCAAACGAAATTAAGAGAGCTGTCTTCCTTTCTTGCCCGAATGAATGGGGATCGTCATCATCATGTCGGATATTGCGGCGAACAGGAAGGGGAGATTTATAGCACGCTGCTGGAAGATTTTTCGGAAAATGGCCGGCTGAGCAGCCAGCGATTTACCGTGATCTATGATCAAGATCAGATGGTAGGCGCATTGGGTTTCGATGTGGACGAAGAAGAGGGAACTGCTGAGATATGGGGACCTTTTATCGATGCGGAAGGCGAGCTTTGGCATCGGTTGGCGAAGGAGCTATGGGTTGAAGGAACAACGAAGCTGAATGGCAGCGTATCACGCTATTTCGGATTTTATAATGCAGCTCATCTGTCCGCTGCGAGGTTTATGGAGGACAAAGGGGGAAGAAAGACAGGCGTGCATCATGTACTGAGATTCCAAAAATCCACCTTGTTAACGAATGCCGCGCCTGGATTGCAGGATATCACGCCCGAGTATTGGGATGAGTTCGCGGATCTGCATGGCAAGGCCTTCCCGAATACCTATCTCAGCTCGGAGTCTATTTTGCGGAAGCTGGATGAGGATCACCGGCTCTTCATACTTACGGAAGATGGCCGTTTCGCCGGGTATGTGTATGTGGAGGGAGACCCCGAATTCCAGGAAGGAAGCATAGAGTACATTGCGGTATCCGAACATTTCCGGCGCAAAGGCTATGGCCGGATCCTGCTTGATCAAGGGCTCCATTATTTGTTCCAGGTCCTGCAGCTGGAAGAAATCTCGCTATGCGTGGACCAGGACAATGCAGGGGCGCTCCAGCTGTATCATCGTGCGGGCTTTGAGACGGTGCATGAACTGGCGGCATACGTATTGGAGCGAACATGATGATTTCCAACATAGCACGCTCATAAATAACAAGACCCGCCATCCCAGCAATCGGGACCGGCGGGTCTTCTTGTTAAACATCTAACGCTTCGTCTTTTTACTGCTGATGACGACGCTTCCGGACTGATCATCGTGATGGTAACGGTTTTCCATCTTTTTGCCGGCCAGCCACAACAGCCAGAGGACGACGGCCGCGATAAGAATGCGCCAAGGCTGCTGGATAAAGGCCTGCCAGTCATGTCCGATGAATGCCACCATGAAGATCATTACGGATTTGCCTGCCATAACGGCGATCGTGAACGTTGTAGCCGATACCGTGCTGATGCCGGATGCGATATTGATCAGCGAGGAAGGCGTAAAGGGAAAGCAGTACAGGATGAAGATCGGCGTAAAGCCCTTTTCTTCAATCCAATGGAAGAAACGCTGGGAACCCGGCATTCTTTTTTGTATAAGCAATCCCAGTTTGCCTCCCAGCTTGCGAACAATCCAAAACACCGTGACGGATCCAAGGCAAACGCCGATCCAGGACAGCAGGAATCCCCACCATAAACCATAGGCTGCGGAGTTTCCCATCACCAGGACGATGAGGGGCAGAAAGGGGAGAAACGCCTCTATAAATGGAAGCAAAATACCCGGAATGGGACCCAGCCGCGAGTACTGCTGCAGCCATCCCTGCACTTGATCCATGTCAATTTCTTTCATATGGGTCCACACGTTCTGAAGCCATTCCAACATGATGAGTAAATCCTCTCCCTGCCTGGGGTAAATTATGTATTTTCTCGTCGATCGCGGATGGAATATATTATAGCATAACCGGAATCAATATTATAAATTGCAAGTATTGGCCCTGCCTGGTTCCAGTCGATTCGGTCATGCCCTGCAGCGATGGTTCAGGAATAGATCGAAAGGTATATGGGGCGGGACTGTACTCCTTATGTCCGGGGGACCCGGTCATGGTCTGAAAGATCCATGTGACATGGTGTGTCAACATTGACACGCCATTCCTTTTTTTAATACAATGGTTCTTCGACAGGCTTTAGCGTGTGAAAAATGATACAAAAGGAGAATGGCATGGTCAAAAATCACAAAAAACTGACAGTCGGCGAAATTCTGAAACGGTTCATCTTTATCACCGTCGGTGCAATTCTGATGGCCGTGGCGCTTGAGATCTTCCTGGTGCCCAACGAAATCATCGACGGTGGAATTACCGGTATTTCCATCGTATTATCATCGATTACGCCCATCAAATTGGGGGTGTTCCTGTTTATCATCAACTTACCGTTTCTGTTTATCGGTTACAAGCAAATTGGCAAAACGTTTGCGTTTTCCACGCTGTACGGGATCGTGGTGCTGTCGGTGGCGACAACCTTCCTGCATCATGTAGATCCGTTCACGAACGAGAAGATTTTGGCGGTATTATTCGGCGGATTGGTTCTGGGCCTCGGGGTCGGTCTTGTCATCCGTTACGGCGGTGCGCTTGACGGGACGGAGATCGTAGCCATCCTGCTGTCCAAGAAGCTGCGAATGCCGGTCGGTCAGATCATCATGATCATCAACGTTTTCATATTCATTACCGCAGGGTTTGTATTCGGTGCAGATTCGGCGATGTATTCGATCTTCTCATACTACATAGCGGCAAAAGTGATGGATATTGTGGTAGAGGGCTTGGACGAGTCCAAATCCGTTACGATTATATCCAACGAATATGAGGAAATTTCGAGTGCCATCATGCAGCGTCTGGGACGCAGCACGACCATGATCTATGCTAAGGGCGGATATTCGAAAGAGGACACGCAGATGATTTATTGCGTCATCACCAGGCTGGAGATTGCGAAGCTGAAGACCGTGGTGCAGGAGATAGACAAGAACGCATTTATTTCGATTCAAAATGTCGCGGACGTGCTGGGCGGAAGCATGGCAAAGTCCGATATTCATTAGGGATACGTTTAAGCTATCGTCTTGATATGCTGATTAACGAAGCGGCCCTCTGCAGATAAGTTCTGCAGAGGGCCGCTGTTTTAGTTATCGGCAATCCGCCGATCACTTCCGTACTTCAAAAAACTCGCATTCGTCCCGTTTGTGATAGCCGAGCGAACTGACGCTGGATTGCGTAATGACGGTATCGTCGGTGAAACGGATGACAAGACTCCCGGAATCAATCAAATGATTATCCTTGAAGATGCGTATACGGATCTGCTGCTCCATGACTTCTTGAAAGTCCTGGTCGGTCAATAACGGTCTGACGATCGGCATGGATGACCAACTCCTAACGTAAAAAGGTGGTTTGATTGCGATAACGTCCTATGCTAAAGGGGGATTGGTATGGCATTTGCGGCAGACAGGGAAGTAGGTATCATTCCCGCCGATCAGGATCTGTTCGCCGGCATAGACGGGCTTGCCGTCGATGACGCGAAGGTTCATGATCGCTTTGCGCTCGCAGAACCAGCAGATCGTCTTCATTTCCTCGATTTTATCGGCGTAAATCAGCATCCAGCGGCTGCCTTCAAACAGCTCGTTGCGGAAGTCGTTCTTTAGACCGAAGCCCATGACAGGCACGTTAAGCTCATCGACGATTCGAACGAGCTGGAGGATGCTGTCCTTGGACAGGAACTGGCATTCGTCAACAAGAACGCAGTAGGGCTTAGGCTGATGATCCTTCACGATCCCGTAGATATCGGTCGTATCGGATATAGGTATCGCTTCACGGCGGAGGCCGATTCGCGACGATACATAACCGACGGCATCCCGGTCATCGAGAGCGGACGTAAAGAGAAGCACCGGTTTGTTCTGTTCTTCGTAGTTATGGGCGACTTTCAAAATCTCGATGGATTTACCACTGTTCATGGAGCCGTACTTGAAAAATAATTGAGCCATGCTTTCGTTCCCTTCCTATAGGTGCAATGTTGCTTTTATAAGCGCAATGGTGCAAATTTCGTTATTCTTACTATATAAGATATGACATGCAGAGTATATTGTCGCATTATTGGGCGGTATTTGTCCATTGCTGGTGTTGAATATATTCTGACAAACCTGTTACCAGGGAACGAAAAAAAGGTTTGACAACCATTACCAGCAGTTGTAATATAACGGCATACCAAATGAATACCAAGATTATCGACCAGATAACTGGAGATATCACGCAAAGGAACAAGTACGACGGTTGAGCGTACTTTGATCAGCGTGATATCTCTTTTTTTTACCTTTTAACCAAGTAAACAGGTGTGAATAATTATAATAGGGGATGGTGAGGAAAATGTCAGCAGACACATTGATTATTGAACAGGTAAACAAAATTTTTCAAGCCCCGACAGGGAATGTTACGGCGCTGAAAGGCATTGACTTGCGGGTTCGTAAAGGGGAATTCATCACATTGATCGGACCGAGCGGCTGCGGGAAGAGCACCTTGCTCAAAATCGTTGCGGGCCTGGATACGTCGTACGAGGGAAGCGTCCTGCTGAATGACAAGCCGATATCGGGCCCAAGCATCGAGAAGGGGTTTATTTTTCAAGAGCCGCGCTTGTTTCCATGGCTGACGGTGGAAAAGAATATCGCAGGCAATTTATCGCTGAAGCAGAAGGACGTCCGGAAAAAGGTGGATGAATTCATTGAGCTCGTTCGGCTGAAAGGCTTCGAGAAGGCATATCCCAGGGAGCTGTCGGGAGGGATGGCCCAGCGGGTAGCCATCGCCAGGGCGCTGCTGCGGAATCCGGACGTGCTGCTGCTGGATGAACCTTTTGGCGCGCTGGATGCGTTCACTCGCTCCCATATGCAGGAGGTGCTGCTGGACATCTGGCAAAATAACCGCACGACCATGCTATTTGTTACCCATGATCTGGATGAGGCTGTGTTTCTTGGCGAGCGGGTCGTCATTATGAACCCGAGACCGGGTCATATTCGTTCCATCCTGCCGATCGATCTGCCGTTTCCGCGGAAACGGACCGGATCCTCCTTCCAGGAGCTGCGAACCAAAGTGCTGCGAGAGTTCGAGAAAGTGGAAGAACCGGAGTTCGATACCGGTGCAGGAATTTAATCGGTCCAGGGTTGTCGAGCGTCAAACGAAATGAACGATAGAGAACGAGAACAGGGGGAGAGAATCTGATCATGAATACAAAGAAAAAGAACGTCGCCATTATGCTATTGCTTATCCTTTCCGTCTTCGCATCCGGCTGCGCCGGGGCAAACAGCCAGCCCGCGGCTGAAGCCGTCAAGAAGGGAGCAGACGGCAAATACACAGATTTGACCGTACGGCTCGGGGTCCAGGGAAGCGGCGGTTTGTTCGGCAAGGCGCGCGAGGAGAGATGGTTCGAGGAGGAGTTCGGCAAGCTAGGCGTCAAGGTGGAGTGGGCAGAGTTTCAGAGCGGCCCTCCCATGACCGAAGCGATGGCTTCGAATCGTCTGGACTTTGCGGGGCTCGGCAATATGCCGATTATCGCCGCCCAGGCGGCCGATATTCCGTTTAAGGTCATCTCCCAGAGCTTGCACGGCCAGAAGAATGTGGCCATCATCGTGCCGCCGGATAGCACTGCGCAGACCCTCAGTGATCTGAAGGGAAAGAAGGTAGCGGTAACCAAAGGGAGCAATGCCTTTAACTTTTTGTACCGGGGATTGGCGGATCAAGGACTCAAGGTATCCGACATCGAAATCATTCAGCTTCAGCCCGACGAAGCCCAGCCTGCATTCGAATCGGGAGGCGTCGATGCTTGGGCAACCTGGGACCCGTACATTACCTTGAACACGCTGACAGGCAAAGGCAACGTGCTGGCGGACGGCGAGCAGCTTGGCGTCCTGTCGCCTTCGTTCAATATCGTGCGGAAGGATTTTGCCGATCAATATCCGGATTTGGTCACGCTCTATCTGACCGTGCTGAACAAGACTCTCGCCTGGGAGAAAGAAAACGAAGCGGAGGCGATTAAACGTTACGCCGATGAGCGCGGCATCCCGCAGGAAGTCATTCAAGGCACGTTTGACCGTTCAAGGTCGATCAACATTCCCGTAACGGATGACATCATCGCGGAGCAGCAGAAAACCGCCGACTTCCAATTCGAGCAAAAAACGATCCGCAAAAAAATCCAGGTCAAAGAGGTGTTTGATAATCAGTACATTGAGGCTGCAACCCAATAAGCGGCACATCATCTGAAATTGAAAGGAGGTAGCGCTTATGCTCCCGGAAGGGATCAGCAAAGGGGCGGTTGTCGTGACCGCCGACCCCGTCGAAACCCGTCTCCGTCCTAAGCGGATTGACCGCAGGTTCCTGTTTAAACTTACCCATGCATGGATCGGCTGGCTTGTTCCGCTCTTTATCATCATCGCGTGGCAGGCGGCTGGGGCCATGGGTTGGCTCAATCCGATCCTGCTTCCGACTCCGCTCGATATCTGGAAGGAATTCGTTCATTTAACAAGCTCCGGCGAGCTGATTCGGCATTTGGGCATCTCATCCTGGCGAGCGCTGCTCGGGTTTCTGCTCGGCGGCAGCCTCGGTTTGGCCGCGGGGATATGGGTTGGTTTCTCGTACAAGGCCGAGCGGCTTGTCGATCCTACCTTGCAAATGCTGCGGACGCTTCCCCATCTGGCCATTGCGCCGCTGTTCATTCTATGGTTCGGATTCGGGGAAACCTCGAAAATCCTGCTTATTGCCAAGGGCTCGTTCTTTCCGCTCTACGTGAACACATTCCTCGGCATCCGCTCCGTGGACAACAGGCTGTTTGACGTAGCCCGCGTCCTGCAATTCAGCCGTTGGGATATGATCCGCAGGCTGATCGTTCCCGCTTCGCTGCCCCATATTTTCCTCGGCATACGCCTCTCGATCGGGGTGGCATGGCTTGGCCTGGTTGTGGCGGAGCTGATGGGTTCCAGTACCGGCATCGGTTATATCATCAATGATGCGCGTTCCTTCTCCTGGACCACGGTGGTCTTCGTCGGAATTTTGGTGTTTGCGCTCGTCGGGAAGCTGTCGGATTACCTCGTCAAAGGGCTCGAAGGCAGACTTCTGCGTTGGCAGGACAGCTATAAGGGAGGCGACCCGTCATGAGAAGTCATGCAGACACTTCAGAAACAGGGGGGCGGGACTGGCTGAAGGCCATTCCAAAGCCCCTCCATGCCTGGCTTGTGCCCGCAGCGATCTTGGCTTTATGGCAGGCAGCCGGCGGATTTGGCTGGATTTCGGCGTCCCTGCTGCCTACTCCGCTTACGATAGCCAAGCAATTCGCGAGTTTGGGGGCCAACGGCGAGCTGTGGGAGCATTTTCGGATCAGTCTCCTTCGAGCGCTATCGGGCTTTTTGCTGGGCGGCTTGACGGGGCTGGCTCTGGGATTGTCCACGGGGCTTGGCAAAATGGCGGAGCGTACGCTGGACCCTTCATTTCAAATGCTGCGTACCGTACCACTATTATCGCTGATTCCGCTGTTTATTCTATGGTTCGGCATCGGGGAATTCTCGAAGATTCTCATGATCTCCCTCGGAGCCTTTTTCCCGATCTATGTAAATACCTTCCTTGGCATTCGCAGCGTGGATGCAAAGCTATATGAAGTATCGAGGATCTTTCAATATTCAAAGCTGCAGCTGCTGATCCGGTTGATCGTACCGGCTGCACTGCCGAACATCTTGCTTGGCATCCGCCTGTCGCTCGGCGTTTCCTGGCTTGTGCTGGTCGTAGCGGAGATGATGGGGACCAGCGCGGGCATCGGATACATGATTCAAGACGCCCGAGCCTATTCCCAAACGGACATTGTGTTTGTAGGCATTGTTATTTTTGCGGTCGTGGGCAAGCTCTCCGATTCCGTTGTACGCCGGCTGGAATCCAGGCTGCTGGGCTGGAGAGAGACATATAAGGGCTGATCAAGGATGGTTGGCTGACAATTTTATATGAATTGGAGTGGTACGAAGATGGGGACAACCAACCGCAGAGATCATCAGATGCACCTGGGAGCGTTTATCTATTATGCAGGACATCATCACGCCGGATGGCGTCATCCAACCTCGGACGTGGAGGGCATGTTTGGCATTGAGCTGTATAAGCAGCTGGCAGCCACGGCAGAGCGGGGAAAGTTCGACATGATGTTTTTTGCCGATTTGCTGTACGTGACCCAGGTCGAAAATTCCGCTTCCGGCATGCTGGACCCGTTAACGCTGTTATCCGCACTCTCAGCCGTGACGGACAAACTGGGGCTGACCGCCACGGTCTCCACAACGTACAATGAGCCGTATAACGTGGCTCGGAAATTTGCTTCTCTCGATTGGATCAGCGGGGGAAGAGCGGGCTGGAATATCGTGACGTCCCAGCTTGACATCGAAGCCCACAATTACGGCAAGCCGAGGCACCCGGAGCATGGCTTGCGTTACGAAATGGCACGCGAGTTTGTTGAAGCGGTTACCCGGTTATGGGACAGCTGGGAAGACGATGCCCTTGTGCTGGATCGGGAGTCCGGGAAATTTGCCGATGGAGCGAAGGTGCGTCCCGTGGACTTTAATGGGCAATGGTATTCCACGAAAGGCCCGCTGAACGTTCCGAGGCCGCCGCAAGGCTACCCCGTCCTGATACAGGCCGGTTCTTCCGGTCCGGGACAGGACTTTGCCGCCCAATATGGCGAGGTCATCTTTACGGCACAGCAGTCCAAGAAGGCAGCGCAGGCGTTTTACGCCAGCGTGCACTCGAAGCTGTCCCATTATGGTAGAGCAAGCGGAAGCCTGAAAATCATGCCGGGCCTGTCGCCTGTCATCGGCTCAACCGAGGAGGAGGCACGGCGCAAAGCGCACGAGCTGCTGGAATTGATTCCGCCAGCTTCGGCGATCGCCGTTCTGTCCGGGTTCCTGAATTACGACCTGAGCGGTTATCCGCTGGACCAGCCGCTGCCAAGAAACATCCCGGACCCCGTGGCCGCCTCCAACGGCATGAAAAGCCGGGTCCAGTTATATATGGACATGGCTTATCAGGATAATCTTTCGATCTTAGAGTTAGGGAGGAAGATACTGACCACAAGAGGTCATATGCCATTTGTCGGGACGCCCGAGCAGCTGGCCGACATGATGCAGGATTGGTTCGAAGGTTATGCCTGCGACGGATTTAATATCATGCCTCCGGTGCTGCCGGGAGATCTGGACGAGTTCGTGGATGCGGTTATCCCGATGCTGCAAGAACGGGGCCTGTTCCGTTCCGAATACAGCGGCCATACACTGAGGGAGCATCTGGGCCTAACGCGTCCTGAACCGGGACATTTTCGCCGGGAGGTTCAACAGGCCGCCGCGGATGCCATATAAGCGTGAAAAGGCGGGGAACGTTCCAAGCGACCGAGGGTTCAGGTCAGCTTGGGACGTTTTTTGTCGCTTCAAATGCAAAAAAAGCTATACTATTTCTCGAGTGATATTGTCAGAAATGACGATCTTTTCAAGTCATATAAGTAGTCAACGATACGAAAGAGGGTTCGAGCAATTGGAAACGACAGCAGACAGTGCGATTCAATGGGATGAGATGGAAGATGACGAGCTGGTGAAATACTCGCAGGCAGGGGAACGGGAAGCATTCGGGGAGCTTGTTCGGCGCCATCGCTCCAAGGTGTATGGTTATGCCAGAGCGATAACGCGGGAGTCCTACTTAGCAGAAGACGTGGTGCAAGATGCCCTGATCCGAGCATTCATGCATCTTGGCAAATTGGTGGATGCCCGGCGCTTCCTTCCATGGATGCACCGCATCGTCCGGAATCAGGCCTATACCCGCCTTAAAGGGAGCTCCGCGTGCAAAGAGCAGACTTTCACCGAGCTAGAAGGCATGGGAAGAGTTAACGGTTCGGGGAGTCTGGAGAAATGGAACGATCTGGACAGCATTCTGGGCAGGCTCAACCATTCCGCAAGCGAAGCGGCCTCGGGTTTTAACGTACCGGAGGAGCGCATCGTGCAGCAGGAAACGCTGCGTGCTTTAACCGGCATCATTCAATGCCTGAAGCCGCGCGAAAGGCTTATTTTCGAATCCCATTTTTTCGATCAGCTGTCCCCGCAGGAAATTGCCGACTTGTTTCAGCTCTCTTCGGCCAATGTGTACCAGATTATTTCGAGATCACGGAAAAAAGTGATCCAAGAAAAAATCCGCGTTACCGTTGACTCTTATATTAAGACGAGAAGGGACCTGGGAATTATGAAGAAGAACATATTGCCTTACGAAGGACCGATGAAAGAAACCAAAACCTGGACATCCGCAGCGGATGCCACGTACAAAATGCTTCAGTTTACAGACCGCAAGCTATCGCTTCCGATGGTCATGGGGCTGACGGGGCATGCATTCCGGATCAATATCATACCGAATGATGTCCATATCGCGGGCCCGACCGCCTATTTTTTCGGCGAATCTTTATCCCGCGGCCTTCATAATATCGGCTTCCATTCCAAATTCGTCGACGGCATGTCGGACGGCATCGGGACAAACGCCAATCTGCTGGATCCTGCCCTTATGGAAAAGGGAGCGATGAATAAACGCAGCATTCATCAAGAGCTGCCAAGAGCCCTTGATTTGATCCATGCCTCATTGGATCGCGGATATCCCGTCCTGGCCTGGGATATTTTCTTTCCGGAGTTCGGAACGCTGTACGGGTACGATGACGAGACGAGAACCTTATATGCGGAGGAGTGCGGAAGAGTCGATACGCTGCCTTACGAAAATCTGGGCAAGAGCGTCTTGGAAGAAATATTCGTCCTGGCGATTGAGGGTTCCGTGGATTTGACGCTTCGGCAGCAGCTGCGACTGGCACTGGAAACCGCCACCGAGTTATATGAAGGAAAGGAAAACGCGGTGCCGACGGCTGTGAAGGGAATCGCGGCCTACGATGCTTGGATTGAATCGCTGCATGGTCGTGAAATAGAGCCGAATGGTCATGCTTACAACATCGAAGTGCTGCGGGATGCCCGGTACTATGCCGCCGAGTTCTTCAAGGAACTGGTGAGCGCTTGGCCGAAAGCCATGGAGGTCGGTCCGGATCTGACGGCATCGTTCGAAGATGCCGCCGCGCTGTATACGGAGATCTGCAAGAAGTTCAGTGTCCTGCATGGGATGTTTCCATTTCCGAAGGGTGGCGAGCCTAATTCGGCAGAACAAGCAGCAACGGCGATATCGCTGGTAGAGGAGATCAAGGCCTTGGAGATCGAAGCAGCTGCGAAATTGGGCCAGATGTTTTCTACATTGTCCTCCTGAATCCAGGTTGGATTAGCGGCTTAATCCTTGCCGCAATGATTGGAATGAATAAGCATAAGATAAAGACGCCTGCGACGTTTGTAGTTGCGGCGTCTTTTTGACGTTATTGCACTAAAGTTGCAGTCGCACCTCAATATCAACTACTATTTAAAGAGGGACAAAACTTCTAGAATGTTAGCAACGCGTTTTGTTTTTTATTTACTACTCGAGTCGTCACGGCTCTGAATCACACAATCGAAAGGAAGTATCCCATGAATTCTTTGCAAATCGAACAGCTCAAAATCATTCGGAACGAAATTACCCGATTCATGATGAAATACAAATTCGCCTTAGATGAGATCGAAACCAAGATGGAGATATTAAAAGAAGAGTTTCAGGCTCTTCATGACTATAGCCCGATCGAGCATACGAAATCCCGCCTGAAATCGCCGGAGAGCATCATGAAGAAGCTGCTTCGCAAGGGCGGAAACATATCGCTCCGTTCCATAGAAGATAACATTAAGGACATTGCGGGTTTACGAATCACCTGTTCATTCATTACCGACATTTACAAAATCAGCGACATGCTGCAGAATCAAAGCGATTTAACGGTCCTGAACGTCAAGGACTACATCAAGAATCCGAAGCCGAACGGATACCAAAGCTTGCATCTGTTAGTGGAAGTGCCCGTCTTTTTCTCTGACCGGGTGGAGAAGGTATGCGTTGAAGTCCAGATTCGAACGATTGCCATGGATTTCTGGGCGAGTCTGGAGCATAAGATCTTTTACAAATATAATAAGTCGGTTCCCCAGCACCTGCTCGAAGAGCTTAAGAAGGCGGCGGATACCGCCAACGCGCTGGACCGTCAGATGGAGCAATTGCATCGCGAAGTGCAGGCCATTAAGGATTCGGAAAGCGACGATTCGCTTCTTGAGGAATTAAAAAGCATCCAGATCAACAACCGCAAGTATGAGCTCCCGGCGGGCTTGCTCGAAGTATTGACGGAGGATAATTAAGACGTACCCGGGCGGCGCAAAAAAGGAATGCCTGACCTGTTTCATCGCCCATGCACCGGGTATATATATCCTAAGTGGGAAGTGGAAACACATCAACACCAGACGGATAACAAGACGTTAAGTCGGAATTACCGAAAGGATTTGATACCCATGTACAACGAAACAAGGAATAAGGACGACACAGCCTGAATTATTCCGGCGTACACCTTAAGCTATTAAAGCAATGGAATGATAGCGTCAAAAAGGATATAACCGCTTCCCACGAAAAAAACTCTGCGAGTGATCTCGCGGAGTTTTTTGCTGTCGACGACCATCCCAGCACCTGGATCATGAGTTCAGCACGAACAATTATAGATTGTTCAGGGGCGATGTCCGGGAAACCGGTGGCTGTGAACGGTTCTGTTCACAATATTGAGGGAATGGCACCCGACGAATGAACGGCCACTATGATATACTTAGGAATTGGATACAATGTTAACGTAACATTATATATT
This sequence comes from Priestia sp. BR_2, assembly GCF_041954005.1. Lineage (NCBI taxonomy): Bacteria > Bacillati > Bacillota > Bacilli > Caryophanales > Bacillaceae > Priestia > Priestia sp. BR_2. Next base: position 206,575 of record NZ_JAVFHM010000188.1, read on the forward strand.
ATTGATATAAACCTACATAATAGAGGTGTATGTACAGTGACAACTACCGTAGTCATCGGCGGCGGCATTACCGGACTTTCGACCTTATATTATCTGCAAAAAGAGCTGAAACATCATCGACGGGACATGGACTTGGTGCTGGTTGAGGCAAGCGATGTGCTGGGAGGCAAAATCCGAACCGTCCAGAACGGTGAATTTATTATGGAAACCGGAGCGGATTCGATCGTATCCCGGAAAACGAATGTGGCGCCGCTTCTGGAGGAGCTTCAGATAACGGACCAGGTTGTGTACAATGCCACGGGGACTTCTTTCATATATACAACCGACGGCCTAAAAAAAATTCCCGAGGAGAGCGTATTCGGCATACCGCTTAGCTTGAAATCCTTGGCCGAAAGCGAGCTGGTATCCGCGGAGGGGAAGGTGGAGGCGCTCAAGGACTATTACACGCCGAATGAGACGTTCACCAAGCATGATTCCCTGGGAGAATTCCTTGAGTCCTTTCTAGGGAAGGAAATCGTTCAGAACCAGATCGCTCCGGTCATATCGGGCGTCTATTCCGGGGAGCTCCATGACCTGACCATTGCGTCCACATTCCCCTATTTGCTGGAGTACAAAAATACCTACGGCAGCATCATGGGCGGTTTGGCCGAGAATAAACAGAAGTTCCTTGGCACCGGCAATAAGAAATTTATTTCCTTCAAAGACGGTGTCTCGGTGTTGATTGACGCACTGGAACGGAGCCTGACAGAAGCAGGCGCGAAGATCTGCAAGGGCGTTGCCGCTGAGAAGCTGGAGAGAACGCCTAACGGCTATCGATTGATGCTGGCGAACGGCGAACAGATGGAAGCGGATTTTGTTGTAATAAGCACGCTGGGATCAAGCGCGAAGGAGCTGCTGGAAGATCCGCGGCTTCACGAGGATTTTGACCAATTGTATACGAAGTCGCTCATTAGCGTGTATCTGGCCTATGATATTCGAGATGAAGAGCTTCCTTACGACGGCACGGGATTCATTACGGCCAAGGGGACGAAGCTGAAGTGTGACGCATGCACCTGGACGAGCCGGAAATGGGAGCACACCTCCGAGAATAATCGGCTATTGATGCGATTGTTCTACAAAAGCTCCAATCCGTATTATGAGCAATTAATCAGATTGTCGGACGAAGAATTGAAGCATGTCGGGATGGAGGATATCCGTCAGAGCTTAGGTTTAGAGGCTGAACCCGTGTCCTGCGAAGTTACCAAATGGCATGAGAATATGCCGAACTATCATCTGAAGCACAGGCAGGTCGTGGAGTCGCTGGAGCTCGCAATGGAAGACCTTTATCCTAACGTGATGCTTGCCGGCTGCTCATATTATGGCGTGGGGATCCCGGACTGCATCGCGAACGGCGAGAAGACGGCAGGCATGATCATGGAAAGGATGCTCAAATGACCATCTATATCGCTTTGCTTCGAGGAATTAACGTCGGCGGACACAATAAAATCAAAATGGCCGATTTAAGAAAAATGCTTGAAGGCATGGGCCTAGCCCGCGTGCAAACATACATTCAGAGCGGAAACGTGCTCTTCGAATCTGCGGATTCCAAGGAAACGCTGCAGGTCCAAATGGAGCAAGGAATACAAGAAGCGTTCGGCTTCCCGATAACCGTGATACTCAGAACCTCGCAGGAAATCGAGGGCATCGTCCGGCATTGTCCTTTTTCGGAAGAAACGATACGTGCGGCGGAGGCAGCATCGGAGTTCGAGAGTCTTTATGTTGCCATGCTGCCGGAAGCACCGACTCCCGATGACGTTGAGAGATTGAGGCTCTACGTGAACGATAAAGAAACTTTTGAAGCGATCGGAGAAGAAATCTATTTGCTGTTTAAGGAAAGCGTTCGGAATTCCAAGCTGGCGGCGCAAATGGCAAAGTTCGGCGTACCGATGACGATGCGGAATTGGAAAACCATGAACAAGCTGGTAGAGCTGTCCCGAACGATGCAAAATGAACAGCCGCTATAGTGGATTCAAGGTGACGGAGGAGGCATAGGCGGCATCCGATTTCGAAGGAAATTTGGGCCGGCGTGTTTCACTTCCCGTGGACCGGGTAAATATAGAACAAGTGGGAAGTGGTATTGTCAATCGACGGACGGAAGAACATCATGTCATTCCGAAAGGCAGTTGATTCGCCATGAACACTCGCAAAAGGAGAAGGAGAGCGAAGTTTCTTCGATTCTTTTCAGGTAAGGCACCCTAGCAATTGGAAAATTGCTGCATAATGAATAATAAAATCGCTTCCCACTGATAAGGATCCTGCGATATCATTCGCGGGGTCTTTTTTTTGTGCGGATTAAGCAATAGTTACAGTATGCAAGATACGCCGGAGCGGGAGTTGTTGCTCAAAGATGAATTGAAAATAAGTCGTTCATAGTGCTGAAGTATCGAACAATAGAGGTTGTTGGATCCCGAAATATGTACCTTGAGAAACGGATGAGCCATATGCCATGGACAGAAAGACGCGGCGTTAAGTTGTCCTATTGTACTAGAGGTTCAGCGAATATCGGGACCTTTATATCATTTATCAAATTTTACATAAAGTGGTTTAAAAAACGATCGGAATATGCAATTATTGATCTTGGGAGGTGAAGAGGAAAAGGACCCCTCAAGGGGAAAAGCCTAAGTTGAAATCGCGAGGGATTTTATGTTGAAAACGCTTTAATTATAATTTGGAGATCCCATGGAGACCTGGAGAATTGGGAAACTGAATTGATTGCTCAAAAAATCATTTCTAGGAGGTTTTCCATGTCTAAGATCGTCCTTAAACGATGTATTTCCTGTTTCTTGATTCTTTGTATCGTTATGTCTGCCTCGTTTACTGCTCTCGCAGGACAAGCTTCCGCCCAGACACCCACTGCGCTTAACCCAGTGCCCGAGCTGCTGATCACCGAGCTTGTGCCTGATTCCACGAACGTAGGAACCGCCGACGGTTACGAATTTATCGAGGTTTACAACAATTCCGATCAAGCCATCGATTTCAGCAATTATAAGATACGCTACCGTTACTTGGAGAGCGACACCCTGTGGGCTCATGTACCCGACGAGGTGACCATTCCATCCGGAGGCACGCTGGTCTTCTGGATCATAAACGGTCAGAACAGCAAATCCACGATTGCTGATTTTAATCATAATTACGGTACCAACCTGAACGAAAACACCGATGTCGTCAAAATATTCTCAGGCGGCATGTCCAATTCGCGCATGCGGGAGCTCGTGGTCGCAACGAACACCGGCCGCCCGGTCGTGTCCGCGTTTTACAACGACGGTGAAGTTCATAACGGTCCCGATCAGGGAATCTTCTATAAATATCCCGTAGACGGCAGTCTAAAAATGCAGCGGATCTCCCAGCTGGAGCATAAGGCTACGCCGGGTTCGCTCGCGCATTCGGAAGTGCCCGCGGAGCCGGTACATATCGACGTGACCAAGGAGCCGTCCGTTGTCAATCGGACGACCACCACGAACGTGGAGCCGGGAGACAATCTGGAAATCGCCGCAGAAGCGCACGATGACCGCATGGTGACATCGCTCGCGTTATCGTATCGTGTCGACGGACAGAACGATTACAAGGTCGTACAGCTTCAGGAAGGACAGCAAGGCTATCATCATACGATACCTTATCTGGAGCTGCTGGGACATGCCAAGCTGGAGTATTTCTTCACGGTGTCCAACACGTTTAAGAAAGTGGAGAGCCCTAAATATGAGGTTGATCTCACGGGCAGCGGTGCAAGCGCGAGCCTGAACGTTAAAGATCAACAAACGGTTACGGGCATCACGTATATTCGGGGTGCAGCTGATGGGGCTGGGCCTTCCGATTTGGAGCTTCAAGTGGACGGAACGCCGGTTCAAGGCACTCCCGCCATGGAGCATTCCGCCTATTTTATATTTGAAGGCGACGGCATTGACGATGGAATCAACACGGTAACCATCGGCAAGGAGGTTCTTTTCGAGACGGAGGCGAACATTGACGGTTATCAAACCATCGTGGTCCCGATCGAACCGCAGTGGCTGACAAGCGGATCGAACGAAATTACCCTTCGGGCCGGCGATAACGAGAAGACCTACTTCGAAGACGACAAGCCAACGGGCAATATGGATGATTTCAATGCGCGCAACGTGCGGCTGCTCTTGGGTGACGGAACGGAAATCCGGGATCCGCAATACAGCGATCCCGCACGGATCCATGACCTTGGCGACGATGGACGTTTCCTGCCTTTCGTAACTTTTCAATTCGACATTCCTGCCGAAAAAGTAAATGCATTGTCCTACGCATGGGATACCTCGGCCGTCTCGGACGGAACGCATTCCATTCAATTGAAGGTCAATGGTCAGTCTGAAGCAGCTGCCGATGTTCAGGTAGATAACCACGGACCGGAAATTAGCGCAACCGTTGAAGAGGGCAAGAGTTACAAGGGCGGCATCCCGATCGATGTGACCGCCACGGATCGCGTATCGGGCGTGGACCGGGTCGAGGTTACGCTCGATGGACGCGCCATCCAGCTGCCGTACAATACTTCCTCGGCTGAGCTTGAACCAGGCGATCATAAGCTGGAAATTCGCGCAGTGGACAAGATCGGCAACCGCTCGGAACGAACCGTGACGTTTAACACGGCTCAGGAGCATCCGAATAAACCTGTATTGGTGTCGCCGGCAGATATGGAGAGCGGCACCGGGCTATCGCCGGAGCTGAAGGTTCAAGTCAGCGATCCATCGGATGACGAGCTCGAGGTCTCCTTCCATCAGGCTTATTCGTATCATGCTTTAAGCGGGGATCGGGTGAAATTGTCCAAGAACGCTTCGGACGAAGAACCGCCAAAGGATAGATTCCCTGCGGGCGAAACTGTGCTGACCGAAGAGGAATTGAAGCGGGTATCCGAATCCAACGATGAATATGTCACCGTAGATTCAACGTCTCAATTCCCTTACATTCGGTTCGAGGCAGAGCTGGAGCATGCCGTCGAGCCCGGCGACAGCGTCGAAGTCGCTTGGGAAGGACACACGGTGTCCGGCCGCAAAGTCACGATGTATGCGTGGAACCACAAGCTGAGCAAATGGACGGAAATAACCAAGCATATTGCCCAGTCTGAAGATGATTTTACGCTTCGAGGCGAACTGACGGCAGCGGACTATGTACAGAACAACAAAGTCGATGTGATCGTACAGGATGAAATTCCTTCCCGAGGGGATTATGATTACACATTTGTATGGGTATCCGATACGCAGTTCTTGACGGAGCTCTATCCACATATTCAGCAAAAGCAGTTCGAATGGATCGTTGATTCCATCGATGAGATGAACATCAAATATTTGTTCCATACCGGTGATATCGTGAATGATCCAACAGCCGAATACCAATGGAAACGTGCCGATGCTTACATGAACATGCTGGAGGATGCCAAGCTGCCGCACGGCGTGCTTGCCGGGAATCATGACGTGGGCAGCTACGATTGGGATTACACGACCTACGGGCAATATTTCGGGGAAAACCGTTATAAGGATCAGCCCTATTACGGAGGCTCCTACAAGAACAACCGGGGACATTACGATCTGGTCTCCGTCGAAGGCAACGACTTCATCATGATGTATATGGGATGGGGCGTCGAAGACGAGGATATCAAGTGGATGAACGAGGTTCTCGCTGAGTATCCGGATCGTATCGCATTCCTGAATTTCCATGATTACATGCTCGCGAACGGAACGCGTTCCGGCGTAGGCAACAAGTTGTACAAGGAAGTAGTCGTCCCTAATCGGAACGTGGTTGCCGTACTGAGCGGCCATTACACGGGAGCCAGCCTGCTTAAGAACGAATTGGACGATGACGGTGACGGCAATACGGACCGAACCGTGTATCAGATGCTGGCGGACTATCAAGGACATGCGGACGGCGGCAGCGGATATTTGAGACTGCTGCATTTTGATAAGGAAAGCAATCAGATTTACGTGAATACGTACTCTCCTTATTTGGATAAGTACAATTATTATACGAATCCGGGCGTGGATGAATTTACGATGAACCTGGATCTTGAGCCGAAACTGAAGCGGGTAGCCACCGATTCGATTCAGGTGAATCATCTGAGAGGAGAGGCCATCGGTACGCCGCAAAAGGCAGCGAGCGGCACGGAGGTTACTCAGCCGTGGGCAGGACTGTTATCCAATGGAACCTATTCCTGGTATGCCGTCGCCCATGATGAATTCGGGGGAAGAACGGTATCGGACGTATGGACGTTCACAACGGATGAAGGGGGTCTCGCGGCCCCAACCAATCTGAAAGCACTTCAGGTCACGTCGTCCTCGGTTCAAATCGGCTGGGATCCTGTGAACCGTCCGGACCAGCAAGTCGTGAGCTATCATGTGTATCAGGACGGACAGCAAGTGGCCACCGTTACGGACAGCGTATACGAAGCGACAGGGCTTACGCCGGATACGCCGTACGAATTCAAAGTAACCGCCTCGGATCAGCATGGAGCGGAATCGCCACCAAGCGAGATCTTAACGGTGATCACGAGTGCTGTAGACGTTCCGGGTGCGCCGGTATGGACGCCCGGGGAGCTGGAATTTTCGGAGATCACATCGAACCGTGTAACCATGAGCTGGCCGGAGGCGGCTGCAAGCGATGGCGTGGAAGGATATCGCGTATATATGAAAGGCCGGGAGGAACCGGTGGTGACCGTGACCAGCGATGTGTATTCGCATACCGCAGCCGGGCTTACGCCGGATACGCGTTATCATTTTACCGTCAAAGCTTATAACGCTGCCGGTGAGAGCCTGGGACTCCATAACTCGGTCACGACTTCGGCTGCAGGAGTGGACAAGAGCGAGTTAATCGGATTAATCGCCTCGGCGCAGCAAAGGCTCGACGAAACACGGGAAGGCTCATCGCCAGGGCAGTATCCGGCAGGCGCAAGGTCAGCGCTCCGTGACGCGATTGCAAACGCCAGCGCCATAGCGCAGCAGGATCATGCAACTGCGAAGGATGTCAAGGACGCAATGACCGCACTGCAAGCCGCGATCCGCGCCTATAACGCTTCGGTGATCCCTTCATCCGAGAATCCTCCGTCATCGGGATCGGAATCCTCTGGCGGTGGAGTCCCCTTGTCCGGAAACAATCAATTAAAAGCGCTGGAAGTCATCATTGGCGGCGTAGCGGCTGCATTAACCCCTGCGTTCAACGAAAGCACGACGGAGTACCGGCTTGAAACGGATGCGGAATCCGTGCAGCTCCGCGTTGGGGCTGCGCATGGCAAGGCCGCTGTCCTTCTGGAAGGAGAGGTTTTGAAGAATGATCAGGTCATCAAGCTGAAGGAAGGGGATAACGTCCTGAAGCTGGTGGTTCGGGCCGAGAATGGTGCGACCAAAACCTATCAATTAACCATTCACCGTAAGGCGAAAGCAGGGACAGAAGAACCGAAGCCGGAACCCCAGGTGCTGTTAACCGACATCGGCGGACATTGGGCTTCATCCGCGATTGAGCAGGCGGTTTCGCTCGGCATCGTTGGCGGCTATCCGGATCAAACCTTCAAACCGGACCGTCAGGTCACGCGTGCCGAATTTATGGTGATGATGGCCAAAGCACTGAAAGGCCAAGCGGGATCTGAGAAACTGAGCTTCAAAGACAGCTCCTCCATCGGATCCTGGGCGCTTGAAGCGATTCAATGGGCCGTATCCGAAAGCATCGTGAAAGGATATCAAGACGGGACATTCAAACCGAACGAATCCGTTAACCGTGCGGAAATGGCGGTGATGATCGCACGCTACCTAGGCCTTACCCAGCCAGGTGCCGGAACGGACTTCCGCGATCAGCAGAATATTCCGGCTTGGGCGGAGAAGGAAATCGCAGCCGCGGCCGAGGCCGGCATCGTGAACGGACGTTCGGGTAACCGGTTTGCTCCTCAGGATTCTGCGACCCGTGCGGAAGCGGTCATGATGATACTTCGGATGCTGGAGCATGCAGAGTAAAGTAACCATACGAATGTAGAACATAGAAAAAGGCGGACATGGAGCAATTGCTCCAGTGTCCGCCTTTTTTACAGTTGAAGGCTTAAAGGGGTTGCCCCCCGGTCATATGGCGCCAAACGGGATGCTGGGAGCCCAAATTTACCCAAACGAACTTTAGACCCACCGTCCACCGCGGAATACGGGTTCAATCGTACCGTCCGCCAGCACGCCGTCAATGTCCAATTCAGCGGAACCGATCATGAAATCGACATGCGTCAGACTGACATTGGCTCCGCGAGCCAGCAGTTCTTCCTTGCTCATCTTGGTGCCGCCTTCGATATTCACGGGATAGGCGCTTCCCAGCGCAAAGTGGCAGGAGGCGTTCTCATCGATGCCGGTGTTATAGAAGACGCGGTTTAGCTGCGAGATCGGCGAATCATGCGGCACGAGTGCCATCTCTCCAAGATACGAGGCGCCCTCGTCCGTTTCCAGCAGCGTCGTGAGATGCTCCCGTCCGGATTCGGCTTCATATGCAACAACCTTGCCGTCCTTGAACGTGAGCTTCATGCCTTCCACCAGGCGGCCGTTCAGATTCAGCGGAAGGGTACTGGATACGGTCCCGTTCACGCCCGTGCGGTGAGGCATCGTATAGATTTCTTCGGTGGGCATATTCGCTACGAAATACACCCCGGCCTCATTCTCGTCACCGCCGCCGAGCCAGAGGTAACCTTCCGGCATGTCGACGCGCAGATCCGTTCCCGGCGCACGATAGTGGAAACTCTTGTAGCGTTTGGCATTCATGTGGTTCTGGCGCAGCTTCAGTCCGGCGATATGATCCCGCCACGCGGCTACCGGATCTTCGCTGCCTACCCGATTCATCAGGAATACGGCATCCCACATCGCTTGGATGCGCTCTTCTTCGGGGAGGTCCGGGAATACTTTATTGGCCCAGGCTCGGGTAGGCGCCTTAATCAGCGACCAGCTGATCTTATTGTTGCGGACGTATACCTGATATTTTTCGTTAGCCACGGCAGCAGCCTTAACGGCTGTAGATACTTTTACCGAATCAATGCCGCGGAACAGCTCGGGATCCGGAACCTTAATGCGCAGAATGGCTCCTCCGCCTTCAGCGAGCTGCTGCATGGCGTCGGCCTGCCACTGCGGGTAATAATGGAAGGAGTCTTCCGGTGCTTTCTCGTAGCGAATTCGGGTGATTTTTTCGTCTTCCCAGTCGACTTGCACATATTTGGCGCCTGCATCATATGCTTTGGCCACGATGCGGCGTGTCAACTCTACGGTCTCGATTGGAGCATTGACGATCAGCACTTGGCCCGGTTGAACGTTTACGCCAACCTTCACGACCAGCTCCGCGTATTTCTCCAGATTTTTCTCGAAATTGTCCATATGTAGATATCCTCCATTTCAGATGTACACTTCATTCTATCACGTTGCGGAGGGCTGCTGCTGACTCTTCTTTTTGCCAAGGGTCCGGGAGATTTGCCTTTCCAGCAGGTGTTTCAATTCATGGAGCGCTGCAATCTGACTGTCCACGCTGCTTAATTTGTCCTCATAAAAGGAGAGCATTTCCTCGCAATATTCATAATCGTCCGGCGAAGCGACTTCACCGCGAAACAATACGCGAATTTGATCCGTGGTCAAGCCCAGCTTTAAGTACAATTGGATCATTTTGACCCGTTCGATGGCGGACGCGTTAAAATGGCGGTAATCATTATCGAGTCTATCGGCTTCCAGCAGGCCTTTTTGTTCATAATGCCGGATTGAGCGTGCGCTGACCTGGCTGCGCTGCGATAATTCACTGATCTTCATATCACATGACCTCCTTGGCATGAGCTAAGATAAACCGATTATACGCTACCCCGCATGCGAACATAAAGCCATTAGGCTGCTTGAATAAGAGCGTTTGATAAAAAATAACGGAAACGGGGATAAAAGTGTGACAGTCACCTGTCATACTTTTCGATTTACAATGACTGCAGTACTAAGGAAACCTACTTAGAAGGAGTGTATGAGAACTTGAAGACACAAACAGCCAACAGCAACAAACTGCCCATCGTGCTTGCCGGCCTGCTGCTCGGCATCTTGATGGCCTCCATGGACAATACGATCATAGCGACCGCCATGGGAAACATCGTCGGGGAGCTCGGAGGACTTGATCATTTCGTTTGGGTGACCTCCGCGTATATGGTTGCCGAGCTTGCGGGGATGCCGATCTTCGGCAAACTCTCCGATATGTATGGACGCAAAAAATTCTTTGTGTTCGGGATGATTGTATTCATGCTGGGCTCCGTGCTGTGCGGTACGGCAAGCTCCATCACGGAACTGGCGCTGTATCGGGCCGTGCAAGGCGTAGGGGGCGGGGCCCTCATCCCGATCGCTTTCGCGATCATGTTCGACACCGTGCCGCTGGAGAAGCGCGGAAAGCTCACGGGTTTGTTCGGAGCCGTCTTTGGATTATCCAGCATTTTCGGGCCGCTCGCAGGCGCTTATATTACGGATCATATTACCTGGCAATGGATATTCTATATTAATTTGCCGATCGGCATCGTGGCCTTCCTGATGGTGACGATATTCTATAAGGAATCGCATGAACGTTCCAAACAGCCGATTGATTGGAAGGGAGCAACCACGCTCCTTGCGGGCGTGATCTGTTTCATGTTCGCGCTTGAGCTTGGAGGGAAGCAATGGGCATGGGATTCCTGGGTCATCCTGGCTTTGTTTGGTGCTGCCGCCGTTATGCTTGTGCTCTTCGTGCTTGCCGAGAGAAGGGCGGAGGAGCCGATCATCTCGTTTCATTTATTCAAGAATAAACTCTATACCTCAAGCGTGCTGTGCGGCTTGTTTAGCGGAGGATCCTTCATCGTGGCTTCCGTTTACATTCCGATCTTCATACAAGGCGTGCTCGGCGGAAGCGCAACGAACTCGGGGCTGGTCCTGCTGCCGATGATGGTGGGCTCGGTCGTCACGGCGACGGTCAGCGGTTTTCTGATGAGTAAAATCTCGTATCGAAGCATCATGATCCCGACACTGATCCTGTTTACGGGAGGGATGGTGCTCGCTTCGACGTTAACCGCGGAATCCAGCAGATTCATCGTTACCCTGTACATGGTTCTGATCGGGCTTGGCATCGGCGGATCGTTCTCCGTGCTGGGAACGGCGGTCATGCATGGCTTATCCTATAAACAGCGCGGGATGGCGAGCTCGACCTTCAATTTCACGCGGTCGCTTGGAATGACCATTGGCATTACGGTGTTCGGGTTGATACAGAGCCGATCCTTCACCGGTTCCTTAACATCGGGATCGGGCGTGATGAACACCGGTGGGCTTCCTGAAGGATTCGATCTTAAGGATCCTCACATCTTATTGGCACCGGAGACGAGATTATTGATTCCGTCCGACCTGCTCAAGCCGATCTCGGACACGCTCGCTTCCTCCATTGCGGCTACGTTTGCCTGGGCTATCGTTCCTGCAGCGTTAGCGCTTCTGGCAGCAGCCTTAATGGGACGCAAAAAGCTGGATGAAACGGCAGAACTGAAAAGGGAGGAGACAGCCGATTCAGCAGAAGAGGCAGGGACGAAAGAAAATGAACAGCTGGTCATGGTGCCGTAGCGCATACGTCTTGGACCGGAATATAGAAAGGAGCTGCCTGTCAGGCATAACACCTGGAGGCAGCTCCTTTGCCGTTAACTCTTAATCGCGCCTGCGGCGATATCGGAAATGAATTGCTTGCTGATGAACAAGAACATGACGATCAGCGGGATGACCGCGAGCAGCGTGCCGGCAATGACCATCGAATAGTCGGTGGTATATATTCCGTTTAATGATGATAACGCAACCTGCAAGGTGAACTTGTTCTCATCATTTAGAATGATGAGCGGCCACAGATAGTCGTTCCATACCCCGATGAACGTGAAGGCTGCCAAGAACGATAAAGCGGGCCGAAGAATCGGCAGCGATATGTTCCAATAGAGGCGGAAGAAACCGCAGCCGTCGATTTTACCGGCATCGAGAAGCTCCGAAGGCACCGATTCCTGTGCATACTGCCTGATCCAGAAGATTCCGAAAGCGTTGACCATTCCCGGTATGATCAGGGCCTTGTAGGTGCCCACCCATCCGAATTCTGCCATAATGACAAACGAAGGCACCAAGGATAATTGTGCGGGCGCCATCATGGTGGCAAGCAGCAGGACAAACAGCCATTTTTTGCCCGGGAACTGGAATTTGGCGAACGTGAATCCGGCCAGGGAATCGAAGAATAAGACCAGCAGCGTACAAGCGGAAGCGACGAACAGGGTATTCCAGAAGGCGCCGAAGAAGTCGATGCTGCTCAGCACCCTCGACACGTTATCCAGCAAGTGCGGACCGAACCATAGTTTCGGAGGAAAGCTGTAGATATCCGAAGTGGTGCGCGTCGCCATCACAAGCAGCCAGTAGAAGGGAAAAATGGATAAGATCAATCCGGCGATCAACCCGGTGTGCAGCAGAATGGATTTCCATTTGAACATACGATTCACCCCCATTTTCAGTCATTGGAAGGACTGCCCTGCACCATTTTCCAGTTCACGATGGAAAAGAGGGCGATGAGCAGGAACATGCCCCAGCCGACGGCAGCGCCATATCCGAAATAGTTGTTCACGAAGGCTTCGCGGTACAGGTAGAGGACGATGGTCATCCCGCCGCCGCTTACGCCGCCGTCATTGCCGACCAGCACTTGCGGCTCGGTGAAGATCTGCATGCCGCCGATGGTTGACGTAATGACCGTAAAGAGAATGATGGGCCTTAGATTGGGAATGGTGATTCTGAAAAAGGATTGAATGCCGGTGGCTCCGTCGATCTTGGCTGCCTCGTACAGAACCGTCGGGATGCTCTGCAGCCCGGCAAGATAGATGATGGCGTTATATCCCGCCCATCTCCATATAACCATGACCGAAATGGCTAACTGAATGCCCCACGTCTTATTCAACCATTCGACAAAGTTGAGGCCGAGCAAGGACAACATATAGTTGAGGAGACCGTAGTTGTTCGAGAAGACCGTGCCGAACACGATGGCAACCGCAACAAGCGAGGTGACGTTGGGCAGGAAATAACCGATGCGAAAGAAGGTGCGGAAACGGACGAACGATGCATTTAGCAGGAATGCCACGACCAGCGCGATGAACAGCATCGGTATCGTGGAGTAAATCCAGATCAGCAGTGTATTGCCGACGGCTCTCCAAAATTCCGGATCGGTCAGCATGAATTGATAGTTATTGAGACCGTTATAGGTCATCTCGCCGATGCCGTCCCATTTTTGAAAGGACAGGAACATGGAAAAGGCGATCGGGAACAGCCCGAAGATGGCAAATAGAATGTAAAAAGGGGATATCGCCAAATATTCTTTGCGGTGCTTCCAGATCTGTGCAGACAGTCGGTCTTGGGATTTCGGATGCTTGGGAACAGGCTTCTGTTCCACGGGCGTGCGATTCAGCATTGGATTATCCATCGTACTGTACCTCCTGTAGCGGTTGGTATTTAAGTACTCCTAACAATCGGAAAGCCATACCTCGCAAAACAAGAACCTTGGTCAGCGCAGCAGTTCTTTTTTGACCCTGGCCAGCGCGTCGGCCCAGGCTTTATCGGGATTTTTGCCCTGAAGGGCAACCGAGGACAGCTCTCGATTGACAATGCCGTTGACATTCGCGAACTTCCCGCCGAAATAAGCCGGCTTAACGTTTCGTGCAGATTCCGAGAACACCTCGCCGGTCGCCTGATTTCCGAAAAATTCTTCGGGTTCCTTCATGACGGGTGCATCCAGCGCGTCTTTGGCGGAAGGGAAGAGGTTGATCTTCTTAAAGGACTGTACCTGATTTTCCGGGTTCTGAATGTATTTCATGACATCAAATGCTTCCTGCGGATATTTACTTGTCTTCATAATGGCAAGGAAGGAACCGCCGTTGTTGCCGTCACCGCCAGGTGCACGGGCTACCCTCCATTTGCCGGTGGTGTCCGGCGCCGCCTGCATGAGTATTTCCTTCATCCAGACCGCACCGACAAAGGAAGCGACCCGCCCGTTGTTCATGGCGGCATTCCACTCTGAGGAAGAAGTGTTGACGTTGGCGCTCAGCTTCATTTGGGAGGCCTTTACCGCCGTATCCCAGGCCGTTTTCATCGAGGATTCCGAAGACTCGCCGATGAACGTTCCATCCTCGGCAAAATAGATGCGATCGGATTGGGCATTGATTTGGGTGTAAATGTTCGTGATGTTATCGAGCATTTTCACTTTTTGATCAAAATGCTCCTGCAGCTTCTGTCCCGCCTCGAAATATTGATCCCAGGTGCCGAGCTGCTCGTGGACATCTTCCGGTTCGGTCGGAAGTCCGGCTTCCTCGAACAAATCCGCTCTGTAGTATAAAGCCGTTGGCCCCGTATCGATCGGCAGGGCGATCATGGCGCCTTCCGGCGTAACGCCGAGCTTCCATTTCCAATCCAGGAAATCCGGTTCGATTTCTTTGGCGCCAAGCTCATACAGATCGTAGAAGCGATCCGAACTCGTAAACAGCTCCGCCACCCAGTCGTTAAATGCGACGATGTCCGGCCCTCCGGAGCCGGCGGCCAGCGTTGTTTTTAATTTCGATTTGAAGTCGCCTCCGATTTTTTGCGCGTCGATGCGGATACCCGGAAACTCCTTTTCAACAGACTTAATCAGCTCATCGTCCAGGCTTCGGTTCCAATACCAAAGTGTAAGCGTTTTCGTTTTTTCGGTTGAAGCATTTCCCGTACAACCGCTGATGATCAAGACAAGAATCAGTAACCCTAAGCTAACCATCCTGCGTGTATTCACTATCGTCAGCCTCCTAACGTGGTGAAGTCGGTGATGCTTAAATCTTATTCAGTTACCAAGCTTGCGTGAGTAAAAATATATGATTACCTTAATACAATAGACTAAAAATTAAAACATCCAAAATAAGGATTTGGCACGTTCCGGCGTATAATTGCCTCCTTCCAATGCACGTTATGTACTGCCGATGTAGTTGAAACACGCATCGCGTGCCCGAACGCTTCCGGACGGCAATGCATGGAACCGCAAAACCTCCTTCCTTTGACTTTCTTATAGAATAGCTTCAAACTATTTTCATTATAAGTTAATATTGTATGGAAAATGAAGTGCTGGATTGGTAAATCCAAAGACCTGATTTTGGGGCACGGCGTGAATCGCTGAACCGCTTCATCCCTGGCTAAAAAGAGACATAGGATGAATATACGAAAAGCAACACCGCCATAACCATAGCAAACCGAAATAAACGAAGTTTGGAGGCCGGCTGATGGCGCAATTTGCATTAATCTCCGACATACACGGAAATATCCCTGCACTGGAGGCAGTTCTTAGGGATATCCAACGCCGCGGAATAGAAACCATCTATTGCCTGGGCGACTTGATCGGCAAGGGCCCGCACGGCGATGTGGCGGTGGATATGGTACGAACCCATTGCCAGCAGGTCATTAAGGGGAATTGGGACGACTTTATTGGCAATGAGACCGATGATCCGTCGCTGCTATGGCATCAGCATAGACTCGGAAGCGAGAGGCTGCAATATCTTGCCGGCCTCCCTTATGTCATAGAATTCATGATGAGCGGTAAATGGGTCCGGCTGTTTCATGCTTCGCCGCGAAGCGTGTACGAACGGATCCAGCCCTGGGATGACCAGGAGAAGCGGGCTACCTTGTTTCACAGCTCCCCGCTGTGCGGCAGCCCGAGAATCGCGGACGTCGCCGGTTACGGCGATATCCATAATGCCTATCACCAGCATCTGGACGGGAGAACGCTGTTTAATACCGGCAGCGTCGGCAATCCTCTTGAATTGCCCGAGGCGTCTTACGTCATTCTGGAGGGAGTCTATGGAAGCGAAGATCCCGCGCCGTTAAACATTCAATGCATCCGTGTGCCGTATCCGATCGAACAAGCCGTGCAGGATGCGTTGGAGTCCGGCATGCCCCACCCTGAATCGTATATTCTCGAGATTCGAACAGGGCGGTATCAAGCGCGAAAAGACTAACGGCATCGGAGACAAAAGGGATAAGCGAACGCCGGAGGCGATCTTTAAGTCCGCATTGCGCGCGTTCGTCTACTCCTGGGTGATAGCAAATTTCGAAGAACCGGCTAAGCCGGCTCTTTTTTATTTTAACGGCAGCATAGTATTACAATATGTTCCATTTAAGGAGGAGGATGATGGATTAAATAGGAATGGGTGTTCTTAAATAGGTCTTTAGAAGGGTAGGGAGCAGGGCGAAGATTCGATATGATTAAACGTAATGGATATTATTGCTGTTTTTGAACGCAGCGATTTGATTTAGGAGGGTATAAGTTTGGTTGAGATTACAGAGACATGGATCGATTCGCAGGCACCGAATAGCGCGGCCATTAAGAACGGGCAAGGTCTGGTAAAAAAAGGACGTTTCTTACAGCTGCATCATTCCGAGGATCAAGCCGTGTTGTTCGGCACCTGTGCCGGCAGCGGAAGTTCCGATTACTTGCCGTCCGCCGATTTTGCGGTGCCGGAGAAGCCGGTCATGCGGTGCACCTGCCCGAGCCGGCAGTTTCCGTGCAAGCATGTGCTTGGACTGCTATATGCTTATGCAGGCGGAGCGTCGTTCACCCCCGCCGAGGTGCCGGAGGATTTGGCCGCCAAGCGGGAGAAGGCGGAGAAGCGGGAAGAGCGCAAGCTCAAAGAAGCAGCCGAAGGAGCAGCACCCAAACCGAAGAAGGTTAACAAATCGGCGTTAAAAAAGAAACTCCATGCGCAGCTGGAAGGCCTGGACGTTCTGGAAAAGCTTATACACTCGTTGATCCGTAACGGACTCGGGACATTGGACAAAAAAGAACATAAGCGGATCCAGGAACATGTGAAGCAGATGGGCAATTATTACTTATCGGGTGCTCAGACGGAACTCCGCCGCCTGGCGCTGGTTCTGTCATCCGAAGACCAGGAGAAAGCTTATACATATGCGGTGGGGCAGCTTGCCGTCATGAACGCAATGATCAAGAAGGGCAGACAGTACCTGACCACAAAACTTGAGGATCCGGATATGAGGCTGGACCACGAGTCGACGATAGAGGAATGGCTGGGGCATGCATGGCAGCTGACCGAGCTGCAGAGCTATGGGTTAGTGAGCGAAGGAGCAGAGCTGGTGCAGCTTTCATTTCTGAGTTATGCCGACGATGCGCGGCTGGAGCATGTGGATACCGGATATTGGATCCAGAAGGACAGCGGCGAAATCCACCGAACGATCCAATACCGTCCTTATAAAGCCGCCAAGCTGATGCGGGAAGAAGACAGCTTCTTTGATAAAGCCCATGTCCCTGTACTGTATCGCTACCCGGGAGATATGAACCGGCGTGTTCGCTTTGAAGAAATGACCTCAAGTCCGGTAACGGAAGAGGATCTGGAATGGATTCGCAACCATGCGGCAGGTTCTTATGCTGAAGCCGTTAAAAAGGTGAAGAACCAGCTCAAGAATCCGCTTAGCGACAGCAACCCCGTCATGCTGCTGCATGTATCCGGGATCGGCCGGAACGCTGAAGGGCAATATGCCATTACGGATGAATCCGGGCAGTCGATCGGGCTGGCCGATGTGTATATGGAACCAACCGTGCCGATGCTGCGGTATTTGCCGGAGGAGAAGCTGAGCGGCGTATCCATGCTGGTTATGTTTGAGCACAACCTTGCGACGGGCCGTCTCTGGGCACAGCCGCTAAGCATCATTACGACGAACGAAATAATCCGGCTATTGTACTAAGCAGGGTAACGAAGGAGGAAAGCGAACATGAGTACGGCATTACTGCAGGAGCTTAACCAAGAGGTTAGGCGTTTATATATCGCCGGCAGCGAGCTCGCGGCAGGCGATTTCCGCCTGAAGCGGCTGCTGCCGCAGTTTCAACAACTGGGAGAACGCGCTCCCGTGTTCAAACGATTGGGCGAAGGAATCCTGGCCTTGATCGAGCCGGATTCCGGGAAGGAAAACCAGTCCGCACAGCTGCTTCAGGATTTAAACCAGCTGCTGAGCTCCGTGCTGCATACGCAAGGAACGACAGCACCCGAGGGAGAACTGTTTCAGGCAGACCATCATCCGGTTTCGCTGTCATCTCATTTATCCTACCGCAAGCTTTCAGCAGTACAGACCGCCCTGACCACGACGGGCAGCGGCCGTTACGAGATCATAGAGGAAGCGTGGAAGGAAGGGGTGTTCCAAGATTTCCGTCTGGTATACCTTGCAATCGAAGCGTTGAATGACCCCTACGTCGAGATTGGCGAGCTCGCGGCCAATGAGATACTGCCGGCGTACGGCCCGGAAATCGTTCCGTTTCTGATGGAAAGCTTTAATCCGGCGGGCGGAAAGCCGGAATCACGCAAGCTGAAGGTGATGGCGGCAGCAGGCGGGAAGGAAGCGCTGGAGCTGATCCGCCAAGCGGCCGAGATCGGTAGCGACGAGGTGCGGTGCATGGCGATCAAATTGCTTGCGCCGTACGAAGAGTTTGAAGCGGATCTGATGGAATGGAGCAGGAGCAAGAAGAAGGTCATCCGCGAGGCGGCCTACGGCGCGCTGGCCGAGAACGGTTCCGATCAAGCCGTGGGGCGGTTGTATGAAGCTGCTCAAGGAAAAGACAAAGAGCTGGTGAATCCTGCCTTAGGCAGATGCCGTTCCGACCTGTTGACGAATTGGCTTGTACGAGACTTGTCGGCGGAGCTTCAATCGGTTTCCGAATCCCTGGGCGACAAGCAAAAGCTGGAGGAAAGCTGGATCAAGGTGAAACGCTGTTTGTGGGCCCTGCACGACAAACAAAATCCGGAGCTCGAGGAGCTGTACCGGAACGTGCTTCAGCAGTATGCCTTATACATCAAGTCTCTAGGATGGACCTATCTGATGAATGAAGCGGTCATCTACATGAATCGCGTGGATTCCGGGGAAGCCAGGGAACTGCTGCGCCAAAATGCGGAGAATGATATAGAGCAATATAGACACAGCGGCTCTTATGTCCGCGAGGTATTCCAAAAAGCAACGCGCGTGCTGCCGCCTGAACGCGTATATGAACAATACAAGGACGTTCTGTTGCAAGGCTTCGCCTCGTCGCCGCTCAGCAACGCGGCCAAAGAGCGGAAAAAGCTTTTGGATACCCTATCTGATCTGGTAATCACCAGGCAGTATAAGCCTTATGAGGAAGTAATGCCGTTTGCGGGCAAGGAGAGCTACACGTATTACGTGGAGATGCTCCCGCAAGAGCAGCTGCTGGCGTGCTGGGATGACAGATGGCTGGAGCTGTTGATCGAGCAGGATGAGCTGGCGCTGGTCAGCGCGTTCGCCCGCCGGGGACATCGGAAAGCTGAATCGTATTTGCTGGCAAAGCTGCAGAATTCGCCGGAATTCCGCAACCGGTTTGCCAATCTGATTATTATGGGTCTTGTTCGTACTGGCATAAAGGATGAAGAGCTGTTTGAAGCTGTTGTGGCCGCTCTTGAGGATAAGCGCAATCAGGACTGCTACATGATCGAGCCTTTTACATTCTCGCAGCTGTGCCGGTTGCCTGCAGATTATCATGACCGCGTTCATGCGGTCCTGGGCAACTACAAGGACAACGCCGAGGATCAGCTTCGATATATCCTTCGCAAGATGAAAGAACAATAAATATTAAGGAGTGGAACCATGGGAGCAGGTCAAGAGCAATTGGAAGATATCATGCGTCAGCCCGCGGAAATACTGTTTCGTCATGAGCTGGAAGCGCTGCGCAAGGAGGATACCGGGAAAATTCCTGCCGGATGGCAGATGTCCCCTCAATCCGTACTCAAATTCATCGTTGGCGGCAAGGCCGGCAAGACGGAAATCACGCCTAAATATATCGGAAACCAACGACTGATCGAGATGGCGGTCGCTACCCTGGTAACCGACCGCGCCCTGTTATTGATCGGGGAACCGGGCACGGCCAAATCCTGGCTGTCCGAAAATCTGGCGGCAGCAATCTATGGAAATTCCGGATTGGTCGTACAGGGCACGGCTGGAACAAGCGAAGAACACGTGCGGTATTCCTGGAACTACGCCATGCTGCTTGCCCAAGGCCCAACCCCCGAAGCGCTGGTGCAGAGCCCGATCATGCGGGCGATGGAAGCGGGCGGGATCGCCCGGTTCGAAGAGATTTCCCGCTGCGCCTCGGAGGTACAGGATGCCCTCATCTCCATTTTGTCCGAAAAGACGATATCGGTGCCTGAACTCGGAAAAGAAATGAATGCCCGAAAAGGCTTCTCGATTATCGCTACAGCGAATACGAGAGACCGCGGGGTCAATGAGATGTCGACCGCGCTGAAGCGCCGTTTCAACATCATCGTGCTTCCGGCTCCTGCGGATCTGGAAACCGAAATCGAAATCGTGAAGAAACGGGTGTCGGAGATTGCTTCCTCTTACGATCTTCAGGCTGCTGCTCCTGCAGATGAAGCACTGCTTAAGGTAGTTACCATCTTTCGCGAGCTGCGCAGCGGCATGACCCTGGATAAAAAGGAAAAAGTGAAGTCTCCTGCCGGGGTAATCTCGACGGCTGAAGCGATTTCGCTCCTGACCAACAGCATGGCGCTGGCAGCCAGCTTTGGCAGCGGGGAGCTCACCGACGAGGATTTGGCAGCAGGACTTCAAGGCGCGATCGTGAAGGATGATGATAAGGACCGGCTCGTGTGGAAGGAATATCTCGACAACGTGATGAAAAAGCGCGGTGCCGAGTGGCGGAGCTTATATCAAGCATGTAAGGAGATAAACAAGTGAATGCCGCCGGCATCCATGTTTTTGGCGTTCGGCATTTGTCACCCGCCGGTGCGAAGCATTTAGTAGATTTTCTGGATGAGATCGATCCCACCGCCGTCCTCATTGAAGGACCGTCTGACGCTAGCGGGGAAATCCGGCATCTGGTCCATGCCACGACAAAG
Organism: Priestia sp. BR_2; assembly: GCF_041954005.1. Classification (NCBI taxonomy): domain Bacteria; kingdom Bacillati; phylum Bacillota; class Bacilli; order Caryophanales; family Bacillaceae; genus Priestia; species Priestia sp. BR_2. Next base: position 227,504 of record NZ_JAVFHM010000188.1, read on the forward strand.
CCGCCGGTTGCCATATTGGCATTTACCGAAGAAGTGCCGGTACAAACCGTACTTTGGCCTTTTGCGGTATATTCTCCGGAATATCAGGCGATGAAATGGGCGCAGAAGCATGGAGCCTACGCCGCATTTATCGATCTGCCGTCGTCCTCAGCCGTATGCCTTCAGGAGCTCCGCCGCAGCCCGGTAGGCGGTTCTGGCGGGGAAGAGTCCGAAGACGGGAAGCCGGGAAGCGTTTCAGGTGCAGCAGAGCCGTCGGATGATAGCCTGCCGGCCGGAAAATCCGTATATGAGCGGATAGCCGAGCTTGCTGGCGAATACGATTACGATATGTACTGGGAGCGGAGTTATGAACATAATTTAAACGCGGGGTCTTACCGGCAATCCATAACGGCTTTTTCCGGGCATATGCGAGAGCTTTCGGAGGAGAGAGAACGGCTTGAGGATACAGTGGAGTACGCCTACAATGCCGTTCGGGAGTCTTACATGCGCCGTCAGATTGTTGAAGCGATTGCGGCGGGGCATGAGCCCGAACGCATTGTAGTCGTCTGCGGGGCATACCATGCCCCTGCCCTTAGCGATTTGTCTAACCCGATGAGCGACGAGGAATTAACTCAGCTGCCTTCCCGGGCAACCAAACTGACCCTGATGCCATACTCTTACTATAAACTGTCGTCTATTTCCGGCTATGGCGCAGGAAATGCGGCTCCCCATTATTTTGAAATGATGTGGGAACGGATGCTGAAGGGCGCGCTAACGGAATTGCCGCATCAGTATTTATCCTTGGTGGCGGGCTCGATGAGAAAGAAAGGGACCCACCGGTCAACGGCAGAAGTGATCGAAGCCGTCCGGCTGGCGGAGTCGCTCGCCGCGCTCCATGGGGGCGGCATCCCCACCTTGCGGGATTTGCGGGATGCGGCCCAGACGCTGCTTGGGCGCGGTGAGCTTGCCGTCGTGGCAGAGGAGCTTGCCCGAACGGATATCGGCACGGCGATCGGCGAGCTGGCCGAAGGCGTCAGCCAGACGCCGATCCAGGACGACCTGAACCGCCAGCTCAAAAGGTTGAAGCTGGAGAAATATAAATCGGTTGTGGCCAGCGATGTAATTCTGGATTTGCGCGAAAACCGGAGGGTTGCTTCGAAAGAATCCGCCTATCTGGATTTGAACCGTTCCTTCTTGTTTCACCGCTTGAAGCTGCTGGGGATTGACTTCGTCAGCGCGAGGCCGAGCGGGCAGGAGCAGGCGGCGTGGGCGGAGCACTGGGTTGTGAAATGGACGCCTGAGGTTGAAATCCAGGTCGTGGAGTCCACGCTGCTGGGAGAGACGGTAGAAGTAGCCGCCGCTTATATGCTCCAACAGAAGCTGGCGGACTGCAGCTCGATTGCCGAAGCCTCTTCGCTTATCCGAATCGCCTATGAGTGCGGGATGATTCACCAGATGGAAGCAGGCAGGCAGACCCTGCAGAAGCTGGCTGTGGACAGCCGTGATGTCGTACAGATCGCGGCCGCTTCCCGGTCGTTATCCGTGATGATCCGTTATGGCGGGGTCCGGCGAATGGATACGGAGCCGTTAGTGCCGCTGCTTCAGCAGCTGTTTATGCGCGCTTGCTTGTTCCTGCTTGATGGCAGCCAGTGCAGCGATGAGGTGTCCGGCTCGATGATCACCGCTATGAATGAGCTGAACAGCGTTGCGATGGAGCATGCCGAGCAGGTAGACGAGGAACTTTGGCTGCAAGAGCTTCGGCATTTGTCGGAAAGGGATGATCTCAATGCCCGTCTGTCGGGGTATGCCTGCGCGGTCTTAATGGAGCGGAACGCGATTTCCGCGCAGCAGTGCGCCGAAGAAGTTTCGCGCAGACTCTCCCCCGGCATTCCGGCCGATTTGGGGGCTGGATGGTTCGAGGGCTTATCGATGCGGAACCGTTATGCCCTGCTATCACGGTTAAGCTTGTGGGAGCAGCTGAATGAATACATCCTGTCCCTGGACGATGAGGAGTTCGCGCGCGCCCTTGTTTTTCTGCGCAGGGCGTTCAGCAGCTTCTCGCCCAAGGAAAAGACGATGATAGCAGAGCTGCTTGGCGAACTTTGGGGCGTGAACGCAGAGCAGGCCGCCGAGATTTTGACCGGTGACTTGAAGGAGGAAGAAGCAAAAATGCTGGACGAATTGAATGATTTTGATTTTGAGGATTTTTAGGCTATGAGCAGTATGCAAGAATCCAACCAAGTATCGCGATGGCGGCTCATTCTGGGCCAGTCGGCAGAGTCTCAGCTCGCGGGCTTCAGCCCCGACGGGAGCATTCAGCTGTCGGAGGAAGAACGCATCATGGACCGCGCGCTTGCTGCAATATACGATAATACGGACGGCGGGACGGATGCAGGCAGCGCGCCCTCGGGACAGCGGGGAGCCGGACAGGGGAAGTCGGCCCCTCGGCTCGCGCAGTGGCTGGGTGACGTCCGCTCCTTTTTTCCGGAAGACGTGGTGTCCATTATCCAGAATGATGCCATGGAACGAAAAGGCTGGAAGCAGCTGCTTTTTGAGCCCGAGGTGCTGGCTACGGTCAAGCCGGATATACAGCTGGTCGGCACGCTGCTGTCCCTGAAGGGGAAAATCCCCGAGAAAACGAAGGAAACGGCACGCCAGCTGGTGAAGGCGGTTGTGGATGAGCTGGTTCAGCGCCTTCACGAGGATATCCGCCGGGCGGTGACCGGGGCCTTGAACCGCAGGCAGCATACGCCGCTCCCTTGGCTCAGCGGGATCGATTGGAAGCGGACGATACAGCGCAATCTGAAAAACTATGATGCGGACCGCAAACAGATCGTGCCGGAGCGTTTTTACTATTTTGACAGAGCCAAACGGAGCAAGGAATGGACCGTCATCGTGGATATCGACCAAAGCGGTTCCATGGCGGAATCCGTGATCTGGGCTTCGGTTGTAGGATCCATATTTGCCAGCATTCCCTCGCTGGACACCCGCGTGGTGGTTTTCGATACGGAAGTCGTTGATCTGACCGAGCAGTGTGCCCATGACCCGGTGGATATGCTGTTCGGGATCCAGCTCGGCGGCGGGACGGATATTCATAAATCGGTCGCTTATTGCGAGCAGTTTATCGAGGAGCCGAAAAAGACGCTGTTCATCATCATTTCAGACCTGTATGAAGGCGGCAATCAGGCCGGACTGATCCGGCGCATGCGCGAATTGCGGGAAGCGGGGGTCAAGACGATGTGTCTTCTCGCTTTATCCGACGAGGGTAAACCCTTCTATGACGAGCAGGTAGCCAAACAGCTGTCCCGGGACGGCACCCCTTGCTTCGCATGCACTCCTGCGCTTCTTCCGCAGCTGGTGGAGGGCGCCCTCAAAGGGCAGGATTTGGCGGAGCTCGCGAAGCGGATTGGCACCAAAGGGATATAAACGCTGATCCAGGGCGGGGTGCTTTAAGCCCAAATCCGGTTCGCTTGTTAGATGACCGACTAAAAAGACCTCACCGTGATCCCGTAAACAACGGATCATACGTGAGGTCTTCTGCATGTTATTATGATTGGTTTTCGGTGTTTTGACCCGCGTTAGGCTGCTGCTGTTCAAACACCTCGGCTGCTTCTTCGGCAGAGAACTCGGTGTCAAATTCACCTGGAACCGGCATTTTGTTCAATTTCGTAGTCTGGACTTCCGCTTTTGTCGGTTCGTTGCTGTTACGGTTTTGTTCGCTCATAGTGGCACCTCCTTATGCTAGTACGACTTCTGTATTTTGCCAAGGATGCCTAAATTTTATGCAAAAAGGGCAGCAACAGCATCCGGCGGCATGTTCGGCACGAAGCTGACCGTTTCTCATGTTCATCGATGATAATAGAATTTCGTATTCAACGAATGCCTGTTTCTCTGCTATCATAGGGATAATCCTTTCAGGATAGACGGAGATCAGGCAGTACATACAGAACGGAGGATGTACGATGAGCAAGTCCTATACGTTCTACCCCCTTGGGGATTCGGCCGTCCTCATTCAATTTGCGGACTTCGTGAGCGAGAAGGTGCATCGTCAGGTCACAGACATGACGAGGCGATTGGAACGGGAGCCATTTATGGGCTGGATCGAATGCATCCCGTCGTTTACGAGCATCGCGGTTTACTACGATTATCATAAGATCGAAAAGCCTGACGGATTCGATACGGTATTTGCATATGTATGCTCGATGCTGGAACAGCGGATGGAGGCGAACACGGCAGACGAGAACCGGAGGCCTTACGAGGTTGTCGATATTCCGGTTTGTTACGGAGGCGAATTCGGGCCGGATTTGGACGAGGTGGCCCGGAAGAATCATCTGTCGCCCTTGGATGTCGTCAAGATTCATTCCGGGCAGGATTACTTGATCTATGCCATCGGTTTCGCCCCCGGGTTTCCGTATGTAGGAGGAATCCCGGAGCAAATCGCAACCCAGAGGAGAAAGACGCCCAGACTGCGAATACCGGCTGGTTCCGTTGGAATCGCCGGGACGCAAACCGGCATCTATCCGATTGAAACGCCGGGCGGCTGGCAGATTATCGGCCGGACGCCGCTCGCATTGTTTCGTCCCGGCGCCGAGCCGCCAACGCTGTTGAAAAGCGGGCAGTATATTCGGTTCCGGCCCATTCAAGCCGAGGAATACGAGCGGTTAAGGGAAGTGAGACTATGAGCATGACCGTCATCAAGCCGGGTCTGCTGGCGACTCTTCAGGATTCAGGGAGACGGGGTTACGGCAGGTACGGTATCATTACGGCTGGAGCCATGGACGACTATGCCTATCGGCTTGCCAACCGACTTGTCGGCAATGAGGGCGAACACGCCGTTCTGGAGATCACATGGTCAGGATTGGCCGTTGAATTTCACGACAATTGTTGGATTGCCCTTACAGGCGGGGATTTATCGCCGCTAATCGATGGCGTAAAGGTGCCCATGTGGCGCCCGGTGCTGGTCAAAGCGGGGCGTGTGCTGAGCTTTCAACAGCCGGCAGCGGGGTGCCGCGCTTATATGTCCGTATCCGGCGGATTTGATGTCCCGCCGGTCATGGGCAGCCTCAGCACGTATTTAAGGGCAGGTATCGGCGGATATGAGGGAAGAGCGCTCAAGCAAGGGGATACGCTGCATGCCCATCCTTCCCGGCTTCCGGTGGATTCGTCTGAACGAAACCTTCATGTTGACGATTCCGGCGGCTTTCTCACCGCGAAATGGTCCGTTTCTGCTTCAGGGTATGACTTCACCGGGCAAGATGCGGTGGTGCGCGTGCTGAACGGACGTCAATTCGATGATTTTGACGACGACAGCCAGCAAGCGTTGTTCCGGGATCGGTTCACCGTTACTCCGCAATCGGATCGTATGGGCTACCGATTGTCCGGTCCGCCGCTGACATTAAGGCAAGCAAAGGAATACATATCCGAGCCGGTTGCTCTGGGAACGGTACAGGTTCCCTCCGATGGCCAGCCGATTATTCTGATGGCGGATCGGCAGACGCTTGGCGGCTATCCCAAAATCGCGCAGGTGGCTTCGGTCGATATTCCGCTGATCGCCCAGCTGCCGCCAGGCGCCAGCATCCGTTTTGCGGAAATTTCCTTGGCGGAAGCGGAACGGCTATACGCGGCCCGCGCCCGGGAGCTTCGAATGATGGAAGCGATGATCAAGCATAAATTAAAGGAGTGGTGATTTCGCCATGGTTCGAGTGGACCTGAACTGCGATATGGGAGAGAGCTACGGAGCTTACAAGCTGGGCAACGATAAGGAGCTGCTTCGAAGCATCACCTCGGCTAACATCGCTTGCGGGTTCCATGCAGGCGATCCGGCCGTCATGCGGGCAACGGTGCGTCAGGCGGTCGAGAGCGGCGCCGCCATCGGCGCGCATCCGGGCTTGCCCGATTTGGCCGGTTTCGGAAGAAGAAGGATGGACATTACGCCCGTTGAGGCTTATGACATGGTCACCTATCAGGTGGGGGCCTTGATGGCTTTTGCGATACAGGAAGGAGCCGGGCTTCAGCATGTAAAGCCGCATGGAGCCCTTTATAATATGGCAGCAGCCTCCAGGCCCCTGGCAGACGCGATTGCCTCCGCCATCAAACAAATCGATCCGACCCTCATTCTGTTTGGATTGGCAGGCAGCGAGCTGATCGCGGCAGGGGAAGCAGCAGGGCTTCGAACAGCCAGTGAAGTGTTTGCGGACCGCACGTACCAGGACGACGGCTCCCTCACGCCGAGGAATCGGCCGGATGCCGTCATCACCGATCCCGAAGCTTCCGTCGCGCAGGTGGTGAGGATGGTTAAGGAAAACGTGGTGGTATCCTTGACCGGCAAGCTGATCCCGATAACAGCGGACACCGTTTGCATACATGGAGACGGTGCGCACGCATCGCTATTCGCCACCACCTTGCGATCCCGGCTTGAAGCCGAGGGCGTCAACGTACAAGCGATCCAATCGTAATGATCAGTTAAATATTTACGAATGACCCAGGCAGCTTACATAACGAGTACAGGAGATATGCCATATGTTAAAAATATTAATTTCAGGCTTTGAGCCCTTTGGCGGGAGTTCCGTCAATCCTACGGAGAGACTGGTTGAGGAGATCCGGCAAGAGGTCTTTCCTGGGGCCGAGATCCGGACGCTGCTTCTTCCCGTGCATTACGACGAATGCGCGGACATTCTGCTGCAGGAGATGAAGGCATGCGAACCCGATGCGGTCATCGCTTGCGGCGTGGCGGGGGGCCGGACCGCCATTACGCCGGAACGGATCGCGATTAACATCAAGGACATACCGCCGGATTCGACGATGACGGATAACCGGGGTGCACGGCCGCAAGACGAGCCTATAGACGTTGACGGACCGGACGGATTATTCTCAACCCTTCCGATCCGTTTGATGGTCGACCGGCTGAAGGAAGCAGGGATACCGGCAGCGGTATCCAATACAGCCGGAACGTATATTTGCAACAATACGATGTATGCGATTCTGAATGAAATCCGGCGCGAGCAACGGTCTGCTATTGCCGGCTTCGTGCATTTTCCGGCTTCGACGGAGATGGCCGTGGAGAAGCCGTCCCTGCCGACCCTATCGCATGAAACGATGCTGAAGGGCCTGCGGATCATCGTTCAAGCAACGATCGATGAATTGAATGGACGTGCTTAAGGGCTTTTTAAAAGCTCGTTCGACAAGTGTTACATCGAACCAGGCCATATTCAGATAAACCAGAAATCCCGCACCCCGTCTTCCATGGAAACATGGCATGAAGGGATGCGGGATTTTTTAAGACAACGATACGCATAGATTCGAAGCAAGGACCCTGCGGATATCGTCGTTAGTCGACTTGATCTTCGATCACCGGCACGCAAGGAGAGAGGAACGCGTCGCGCTGCTCCTGTAGTTGTCCGCGTGCCAGTACTTGAACCCGGAACTCGTTATCGTAGCCTTCCAAGTTCTCATCGTCCCGGGTGTACAGCAAACCGTATGAACCGGGAGCGATTTCGCCAATCAATTGGTACAACGCTACAATCTCGGCAGCTTCGGCTCCCTTGCGGTTGGTAAACCCGCCGACATGAAGATAATATGAGCCGTTGGCCGCATTTAAGGATAACAAGCCGCTGCCCCATGCGAATTCGGTAATTTTAAGCTGTATTTTCTGAATGATCATATCGAGCTGCCCGGCATCCGCTTCCGCAGGACTCTCTTGAATGGTAGCCCAGCCGTGAAATTCGTACATGAAAGCTCACTCCTTGTCGTTATAATGGATCGGTATCGATGTGGACTTCTATTCCATATCTTTGGCTGTATTCATGCAGTTTGTCAATAACCGATTGGGCAGGCTCCCCTTCAAAATGATAATAGACCTTTCTGCCGGTTTGCTCGGCAGCTTCGAAGGTCGCTTTCATTTGATCGCGCACCTTTTTGTTCACCTGCTGGAGGGCAGGCTTGGTCTGGGCGATGTATTCATCGCTAATCGCGTCGAATTCCCGGCCGATGGGATCGGAATCAAACTTCATTCTTGATTCTCCGCCGAGCCGTTCCGCCAGCGCATCGGCGGCCGCGTCCGGCTTGTTGACCTTCTGCAGCTCCCCGGAATATCTCGGTGCCTCTTGGGGGGTGTCGTTTGATTCGTCAGGCTTTTCGTTATCGGGTTTGTCACTCGGCTTATCTTCATCGGGCTTTTCGTTATCCGGTTTATCTTGATTCGGTTTGTCTTCGTCCGGCTTATTATGCTCATGGTCATCGTCAGGCTTCCGTGGATTCTCTCGCGGTTGTTCATGGGGCCCATCCGGCTTTTCGCGCGTCTTCGAGCCGAATTTATCGGTGAGCGAATCCAACCATCTTCTTGCCCGCGGGCCCAGTTTATTGGACAGCCACGAGAGGCCTTTGCCTACCGGGATCCGGCTGAGGATCACGGCTAGCACGGCAGCGGCCGCGTTTTGAGGAGAAAGCAGCTTCTTCGGATCGCGGATGTATCCAGCGATTTCGTGTCCCCCTGCGGCAATGCCGGCACCTGTCATGGCAATGCCGAGTGCTGGCCAGAAGCTGACAAACAGCAGGGACAGGGCAAAGGCGCCCAGTATGATGCCCGCTTGTTCCCAGCCGCTAAGCCGATCCCACCAATTCTGGAGGGAGTCGAACAGGCACGCAAAGCAGGAGGAGTCCGCTGCCGTCATGAAATCGCCAACGCTGGCTAGGATCCCGGCAGCTAGCATGAGGATTCCGATGGCTCCCAGAACGGCAGAATACTTTCTTACATTGTCCTGAACCTGATCCCTTTGGCCCGCGGCTTCGAGATTGCCGTACAGCAGCGAGTATCCGAGCTCGCGCCGCTCACGGTAGAAACCGATCAAGTAGCCCAGGCGTTTCCGGTCCGTAAACAAAGCCCGCGTCATCTGCCAAAGCTCCGTTAACGGATTGATGAGGGCTTCCCCCTTAAGCACAGGCAGTCGGTCGCGTATTCGATGCAGGTCCCAGTAGTCGATGAACAAGCCGAGAACAAGCAGGGTCAGGAAGAATCCTTCGGTTCGGTAGCCCTCCCCGGTCCACTCATGAAGGGCAAGTATCCAATCCGGCAGCCGATTCTGGCCATTCCAGGCCGCGTGATTCAGGATAGCCCAGAGCAGCAGGATCGCCGGAAAAGCATAGGCCCAGCATGTGAGGCGTTTGGAGAAGCGAAAAGCGAGGCCGATGCCGAGCGCGATCATGGCACTATGTACAGGATGCGTAACATTCATCATGGTAGGAATAAAGCTTTCCTCGAAGTAGCCGGGAAACCAATCGAAGAACTCCCAATGCAGCGTTTTGCCGCCAAGAAAAGAAACTCCGTAATTGCTTTGGACCAGCCGTCTAGACAGCTCCTCCATAAATTGAAAGCCAATGCCGGGAGCAGCGCCCAATAATACGTAATCGCCGAGGCTCAATGAAGTGGCTCTTCTTGAAAAAAACAAATATACTGCCAGCGGCAGCAGCTTGTAAATTTCCTCGATGATGGGGGTCATGACGGCAAATGACCATGTGTCGGTCGTCCGTCCTCCGAATATCATATGCAGACCCTGCATGGTCCCGTTGGTCAAGGGAATGACCAAGAGAACGCCCGAGAGAACAAATAAGCTGACCTGCTTCCAGGCGACCGTTTTGCTCCGGCTTAACAGCCAAAATTGCAGCAGCACGTAGAAGGACCATAAATATTGAACAAGCATGGTACGCGATTCTTCGATCAGAACCAGACTTACAACGAGCACCGCCAAGGAAATCCAGGAAAACAAGTGATAAACCTTTGAAAGGATAGGATATTTTCCGATCCATTCCCTTAAGACCCCGTATATCCGCTCCATGGTGTCCCTGACTCTCGTCCGAATAACCGCTATTGACGATGTAATGGAATTCACCCCCCGCTGAATCAACCACAAACTTTCCCATGGCTCCCGATAGACAGTTTGCTATATATTTACACAAATGGTCCTCATAGTGAAACATTTCTTTGATCAGCATATGCGGTTCGAGACGGAGGTAGTGCTGCTCATAAAATAAAACTCCTCTGGCGGCCGGCGGAAGATCCGGTTAACCAGAGGAGAGGGTTCATTATTTATATTTTACGACGATGGCATTGCTGATCTGACGGCCTGGCGTCGTTAAGTAAGAGCCGTTATAATACAATCCGCTGGAGGCCCCGCCATCTAGATTCATCGCTTGGTAGGCACCTGCCTGCTTCATGATTTCCGCCAGTTGGGGAATGGTAGCGCCGCCTGTCGTCAACAAAATCAGCTTGTGGTCCTTCGTGATGCCGAGCGCGCTTCGCGCACCGCCGCCCGTCAGTATCTTCGGATCCTTGAATCCTTCCTTCTTGACGTCCAGCGTCACCTTGCCATTGGTCAACAGACGCGGACCCGCTTGAAGTGCTCCTTCCATACGGCCTGTTTCATATACGGATTTGAAGTCGAGTCCCGGCATCATCGTCGCCAGATTGTTGCTGTCATAGGTGAAGATCGTCCGGTTATCTCCCGAGGCCTTGTGAAAAATATTGCCTTTGCTGACCAAATAACCGTACGGTGCTTTGTACGTTCCCGAAGTATAGGCGTCAAAGAACGTCCCGTTGATGGCAACCACGGCATTGCTGCGCTTCGCTATGCTCCGCAAGTCTTCGACTTTGCCTGCTTTATTGCCTGCCAAAACAACGTCCAGCTCCACCTTCGGATGGAGCAGCGAAACGGTGACGACCTGGGCGCTGAAGGAACGCGCTCCTACTTTAAATGTTTTTCTGGCCGACGTCACGGCCTTGGATGAACCGGTCATCATGTTCCCCGAAAGAACGGGAAGGGTGTTTGACACGCTGCCGTCCGTAATGTTCAGGGTGGATCTGTTATTGCTCCAGGACAGCTTAAGGCCAAGCTGCTGGCTGACAAATTGCAGCGGTACATATGTGGTGCCGTTCTCGGAGAACGGGGCTGCTTTTGCCTGCACCTTTTTGCCGTTTACATAAGCATTCCGACTGCCCAGGTACAGCGTGAGGGCTGTATCGTCTCGTGTGATGTTGAGTTTCTTCTCTGCAGCTGTATAAGCTACCTTTACACCGTCATAGGTCTTGAGTACCCCGACCGAGATGAAGGATTGGCTGTTCTTGTCCACGTAGGCCAAATTTTTGGGGGCGGATGCGGCATAAAGCGGCGTGATGACCGTCAGCATGGCCAGTACAATGATTGCAATGATTCTTTTCATGTTTCCTCTCAAGCTCCTTTGTCTCTATATCTGTATTGGGCGTAGTATTAGTGCCTATATTTTATCGGCTTGCAGGGACTATTTGTTTAGGACAAAAGTCCATGTTCATGGCACGGCGTTGTAAAAAAATTCCGATCACCCATTGACAAAGAAGCTCATCTCTTATATGGTTAATTACATGAGTAACTAACCAATTATGTAACGAGGTTATAAACGAAAGTTGGTGAGGTAAATGGCATTTCAGATTGATGACAGCAGACCGATATTCATGCAAATTGCCGACAAAATTGAAGACGACATCATCGAAGCACGACTGCCTGAGGAAACGCAGGTTCCATCAACGAATCAGTTTGCAGCCTTTTACCAGATCAATCCGGCTACAGCTGCCAAAGGGGTTAATCTGCTGGTCGATCAAGGAATTTTGTACAAGAAACGGGGGATTGGCATGTTTGTAGCTTCTGGAGCTCGTGAACTGCTGATGGAGAAGCGCAAGACGGAGTTTTATGAACAGTATGTGGTCGCCATGGTTAAGGAAGCGGCCAAACTTGGGATTACCAAAGATCAATTGTCGGAAATGATTCGCAGAGGGGAGCAAGACTGATGAGCCAAACCGTGATCGAAGTTAAGAATTTGAGCAAGGCATACAAGGATGCGAAGGCTGTCGATAATGTAAGCTTTACCATCGAGGCGAATAAGATCTATGGATTGCTGGGCAGGAACGGCGCGGGCAAAACGACCATCATGCAGATGATAACGGCGCAGCTGTTCCCGAGCCAAGGGGAGATTCGCGTATTCGGAGAACATCCATACGAAAATCATAAGGTGATCCGGCAGGTATGCTTCATTAAGGAAGGCCAGAAATATCCGGATATCTTTACGGTCAAGGACGTTATGGGAATTGCCGCCAACGTTTATCCGAATTGGGATGCGGCATATGCGAATAAACTGATCGAGGTTTTCCGGCTGCCTATGAAACGACTCGTAAAGAGATTGTCCCGCGGCATGCTCTCATCGGTAGGCATCATCGTCGGACTCGCCAGCCGCGCGCCCATAACGATCTTTGATGAACCTTATCTTGGACTGGACGCCGTGGCCAGGGAGCTGTTCTATGATCATCTGATCGAGGATTACACGAATCATCCGCGCACGATTATTCTGTCCACGCATTTGATTGATGAGGTCAGCAGATTGCTGGAGCATATTATCGTCATTGATTCCGGCCGAATCTTACTTGATGATACTACGGATGACTTGCGGGGGCGTGCGTTTAAGATCGTCGGTCCTTCCGGAACGGTTGAATCGTTTATTCAAGGGCACGAAGTGATACATCGGGAATCGTTCGCTTCCATGTTGTCCGTCACGGTGATGGGAAGCGCGACAACGAGGCTGCAAAAAGAGGCGGAGGAATTGGGCTTGGAAACAACCCCCGTTTCCCTTCAACAATTGATCGTATATTTAACTAAGCGCGAAAAGGTGGGGGTCCAACCATGAACGGAATTCCTGGCGTAATCCATATTTATTCGAGACAGAAACTATCCTGGTTTTACTTGCCCTGGGCCATCACGGCATTCAGCTTTCTGGTCAATTACATTATTAGCGTAATGGTTAATGGTGAAGCGATCTATGCCGGGGGTTTGGCAACGATCTTTATCTATGTGTTTATCGCGGCTCTGGTATCGGTGCTCCAGCTGTTTCCCTTCTCCCTCGGATTCAGCATTCGAAGAACGGACTTCTATCTGGGCTCTGTTCTGATGGTGGTATCGTACAGCGTCTTAACGTCGATTATATTATTGGCATTAGCCGAAATAGAAAGCTTAACGAGCTCTTGGGGAGAACGGTTATCGTTCTTCAAACTGCCGTATTTGAATGACGGCACGTTATTCGAACAATTCATCATTTATTTCATTTTGCTGCTTACCTTTGCCTTTATCGGGATAGGAATCGGCGTGTTCTATCTTCGTCATCGCGGCATCAAGACCTTTGTTATGTTCGCGGCCTATTTCATTCTATTGTCGGGGGCCAGCGTTCTGGTCACCCACTACGGCTGGTGGGGGCAAGTGATTGACTGGGTTGTCAGATACACTGCCTTTGAATTGTCCCTGTGGCTCATTCCCATCTCGGTTATCCTCGCACTCTCCAGCTACCGCTCGATTCGTAAAAGCTCGGTGTAAAGGCAAAAGACGTCCGATTACTCGGACGTCTTTTTGTTGTCTTTGTGTTTGTTAAACGCCTTCGATCCGGCAAGGGTCGTGCCCGGCGGGTACGAAAGCTGCGGGTGTTTGGAAGTGCCTATAAGTTGCGATGTGTATATGCCGGAGTGACCGGAAAAGAGGTAGCTGATGACGCAGGCCATAAACATATACACCGCGCCTTCACCGCCGAACAGCTCGATTCCCATAATAAAGCAAGCAATCGGGGTGTTTGTCGCTCCGCAAAATACCGCGATGAAACCTAAAGCAGCCAAGAAAGGGGCATGCAATCCGATCCACTCCGACAATGCGCTGCCCAGCGTTGCCCCGATAGCAAATAACGGGGTGACTTCGCCTCCCTGGAACCCTGCTCCGAGCGTCAGCGAGGTAAAGATAATTTTGCCCAGAAAAGCAAAAGGCGAAACTTCGCCAGCGAAGGCCGCTTCAATCAGCGGGATGCCCAGTCCCAGATAATCGCGGGTTCCGAGCAGGTAGACCAGCCCAATGATGATGACGCCTCCTGCAGCGCTTTTGACCATCGGATTGTGAAAAACATAACCGTACCACCGCTTGAGCGAATGGGTTAGCTCACTGAACAGCCGGCTTGTCAGACCGAATAGCAATGAGGCGAAGACGACCTTCATGATCACCATAAAACCCAATGCCGGAATATCTCCGATCGGATAATGCAGATGGCTGACGCCCCATAAAGAGGTAGCGGTCAGGTTTCCGACCATACTGGCCGCGAATGCAGGCAGGAGAGCCTGATGCGAGACCAGCCCGATGGCCAGGACTTCAAGCCCGAACAGCGTGCCGGCCAGCGGCGTGCCGAAGATCGATCCGAAACCGCCGCTGATTCCGCAGATCAACAGTATTTTTCGATCCGCCGGCGTTACGCGGATAAGTTTGCCGAGCCACTCCGACAAGCTGCCCCCCATCTGAACGGCGGTGCCTTCACGACCTGCCGACCCCCCGAATAGATGGGTGATTAAAGTACCGATCAGAACCAACGGCGCCATTCGCAATGGAATGCTTTCGGTTCCGCCATGAATTTGTTCCAAAATAAGATTATTTCCCTTGGCACTGCTCTTGCCGAACTTGTAATAAAGGAAGCTGACTGCGGCACCTCCCAAGGGAAGAAGGTATAACAGCCATGGATTTCCCAAGCGAAGGGAGGTTACGTAGTCCAGACTGTAGAGAAAGAAGGCGGAGGCACTGCCCGTCATCAATCCCACGAGGCTTCCCAGAACGACCCATTTGATGAAGTAACCGGATAACAAGGCCAATGACCGTTTCCCGGCGCTTTCAATCCATTTTTTCTTCATGCAAGCTCACCCGTTTCTATAGATTCGCCGCTAACCCCCCTATACACAAACAGACTCCTACCAGGAAAGCGACCTCTGGTAGGAGTCATTAGCTATGGAAGCAGTTATGGCGAACTCCATCGCCTCATTCAATTAGCATTTATTGTAATGGACCGGCGGCTTATATGTCAACAGACAACAAATCAGGGTTTAAACGAACGCTTAATTCGGATTGCTGCGATAGACCTGGAAAAAAGTGCTTGACTTGGACATGGACTTTTTTCCAAGGAGAAATTCAAATTGTCCATGGACGAAGAAAGGTGTCTATTTTATAGTTACCAATGATAATGATAATCAATATCATAAAATTGAGGGGAAAATGATGTCATCAAACACGTCCAATCCAAGTATTACGGATGCCAAGACCCACGCCAATATCAAAGGGCGCCCATGGGCTGCGACCCTGATTCTTACCGGGGGCGTGGCAGCATTGGTGCTTGGCATAGCTTTATCCATATCGCTCGGCGCGGCCGACATCGATCTGCGAAACGTATGGGAAGCGGTGTTCTTCTTTAATCCCGATGTGACGGAGCATCAGATTATTCAGGAGCTTCGGCTGCCGAGGGTCCTCGGCGGAGCGATGGTGGGTGCCTGCTTTGCCGTATCGGGTGCGATCATGCAGGGCATGACCCGAAATCCGCTCGCTGATTCGGGTCTGCTCGGATTAAATGCGGGAGCCGGATTTGTCATTGCGATCTGCTTTGCATTTTTTCCGGGATTGCCGTATATGTACCTGATTCTGTTCTCGTTCCTGGGGGCTGGCCTGGGTGCCGTGCTCGTGTACGGAGTCAGTTCCATGGCAAAAGGCGGTCTCACACCGGTTCGTCTCGTACTGGCGGGTGCGGCGCTGAGCGCTCTGCTAAGCGCGCTGAGCGAAGGCATAGCTTTGTATTTTCAGGTCGGACAGGACATGGCGTTCTGGTATGCCGGCGGTACCGCGGGGATTAAGTGGGTTCATCTGAAAATTATGCTGCCTTGGATAGCTGCTGCTATATTGGGCGCTATTGCATTGTCGCGTTCCATTACCATGCTCAGCCTCGGCGACGATATCGCCAAGGGACTCGGTCAGCGAACGGGACTTGTCAAGCTGGGCGGTACGGTAATCGTGCTGGTGCTGGCTGGGGCTGCCGTCTCGGTTGTCGGTGCGGTAGGCTTCGTCGGTCTGATGATTCCGCACCTTACCCGGAAGCTTGTCGGCGTCGACTACCGGCTCATCATTCCCTGCTCGGCCGTACTGGGAAGCTTGCTGGTCGTCATAGCCGACCTGGCGGCAAGAATGGTGAATCCCCCATACGAGACGCCTGTGGGCTCGATCATCGCACTGATCGGTGTGCCCTTCTTCCTTTACTTGGCACGCAAAGAAAGGAGGGAGCTGTAGATGGATGCCGTTACCCATACCATGCACGAGCGTAAAGGCAGGAAGCGCAAGATTATGACGCTATCTGTCCTGGGTGCATTAATCATTCTGGTATTTCTGATCAGCATGAACACGGGGGTCATTCGCTTATCGCCGCTTGAGGTCATAAAAACCTTGTTTGGCGGCGGGACGGACAAGCAGGAGCTGGTGCTGTTCGAATTCCGCTTGCCGCGGATCGTCATTTCGCTTCTGATTGGTGCCGGGTTGGCGATATCCGGCTGCGTTATGCAGGGCATTTCCCGTAATGAGCTGGCGGACCCCGGCATTTTGGGGATCAATGCGGGAGCCGGATTAATGGTTATGCTGTTCATTTCATTTTTCCCGAGCACGGCGGCTGCCCCGGTCTTTCTGCTGCCGGTACTTGCCCTGATTGGAGCGGGCGGCACCGCCGCATTGATATGCGTGCTGGCATACAAGAAGAATCAGGGCTTTAAGCCGACGGGCCTTCTGTTGACGGGAATCGCCGTAGCGGCCGGCATCAGTGCGGCTATGATCGTGCTGACGCTGCGTTTAAGCCCGGAAAAATATCAGTTTGTTGCCACCTGGCTAGCAGGCAGCATCTGGGGCTCGAGCTGGAAGTTCGTCCTGGCATTGCTCCCATGGATGCTTGTGCTGCTGCCCTTCGTGATGTACAAAGCGCAGGTGATGAACGTTCTCAATCTTGGAGAGCCGACGGCGACCGGACTGGGAGCCTCCGTTACAAGGGAGCAATTGAAGCTGCTGGCAGCGGCGGTCGGACTGGCTGCCTCCTGCGTCGCGGTGAGCGGCGGCATCGGATTCGTCGGGCTTATAGCGCCGCATCTGGCCAGGCGCTTGGTCGGTGCGAAGCATCAAATGCTGCTTCCGGTAACGGCGCTGGTCGGAGCCTTGCTGGTCATCACTGCCGACACTTTGGGCCGCTGGATTATTCAACCGTCCGAGATTCCGACCGGGATCGTGGTTGCCGTGATTGGCGCTCCGTACTTCCTGTACCTGCTTTCCAGGACAAAAGCTTAGCTGCCCAAGATCGCTGGGATCTAGCGCAATCTTGCGACGGGTAAGGGCTTGCATATTTTTTAACGCCATTACGGATTTAAGGAGGTCCTTATGCTGCGCCGATTTTTTTCCTATTACAAGCCTTATAAAGGGCTATTCATATTGGATTTTTGCTGCGCTATCTTTGCCGCTTTGCTGGAATTGATATTCCCGGTAGCCGTCAACCGCGTGATCGACGACTTGCTGCCAAGCGGGAACTGGAAGTGGATTTTATACGCTTGCCTAGGGCTTCTCGGCATTTATGTCGTCAGTTCTTTCCTGCATTACGTAGTTACGTATTGGGGTCATAAACTCGGCATCAACATTGAAACGGATATGCGCAAAAAGCTGTTCGATCGGGTTCAGAAGCAATCCTTCCGTTTTTTTGACAACAACAAGACGGGACATCTTGTCTCGAGAATGACCAACGACCTGATGGATATCGGGGAGATTGCCCACCATGGTCCGGAAGACCTGTTCATCGCCGTCATGACGCTTGCCGGAGCGCTGGGCATCATGCTCGGGATCAACTGGCAGCTTGCCGTGATGACGTTTGTGATCGTTCCTTTGATGATCTATTTATCGCTGTATTTCAGCGGGAAAATGTCGGCGGCGTTCAAGCGCATGTTCTCCGATATTGCCGATTACAATGCACGCGTGGAGAACAACGTCAGCGGGATCCGCGTGGTTCAAGCCTTCTCGAATGAGGAGCATGAAATCGCGCGTTTCGCCGAGAACAACAACCGCTTTCGCGTGACGAAGCTGATTGCTTACCGCATCATGGCCTGGAACTCGTCCATCAGCTTTATCCTGATGAAATTCATTTCGCTGTTCGTGCTGGTATGCGGCACCTGGTTCGTGATTGAGGGCCGGATGACCAACGGGGAATTTATCGCTTTTGTCATGCTGTCTAACGTGTTCCTCGGTCCGATTAAACAAATCAATGCGGTCATTGAGATGTATCCGAAGGGAATCGCCGGCTTTAAGCGGTATTTGGAGCTTCTGGAAAGCGAACCCGACGTCGCGGATATGCCGGGTGCCAAGCCGGTCGGCCATGTACGTGGTGACATTGCCTTTCATGGCGTAACCTTCGGGTACGAGAACAAAGACCACGTCCTGGAGGATGTCCATTTGTCTATTCGCGCAGGCGAAACGGTCGCGCTTGTAGGGCCGTCCGGAGCGGGCAAGACCACGTTGTGCTCATTGCTGCCTCGTTTCTATGACACGGAAGCCGGAAAGATAACGATAGACGGGATCGATATTCGCGACATGACGATGCAATCCCTTCGTTCCCATATTGGCATCGTCCAGCAGGACGTGTTCCTGTTTGATGGCAGCATCCGCGAAAATATCGCCTATGGCAGGTTAGATGGTGACGACAGCGACATCATGAAAGCGGTGGGCCGTGCCCAGCTTGAAGAGCTGGTTGCTTCGCTTCCGGATGGGCTGGACACCTTGATTGGCGAGCGGGGCGTGAAGCTGTCCGGCGGACAGAAGCAGCGACTGTCTATAGCCCGGATGTTCCTCAAGAACCCGCCGATCCTCATTCTCGACGAGGCGACGTCCGCGCTTGATGCGGAAACCGAAGCGGCGATTCAACAGGCGCTTGCCGAGCTCTCGGAAGGACGAACGACGCTGGTGATTGCCCACCGGCTCGCAACCATCAAGAACGCGGATCGCATCGTGGTCGTTGCGGACAAAGGCATCGCCGAACAAGGAGCCCATGAGGATCTGCTCGCGGCGCACGGCATATACAGCCGTTTGCATCGAGCTCAATTCGGGGCTTGATTCAACCAACACCATAATTAGGAGGCTGTAAAATATGTTCAAGTCAAAATTACGCGTCATGCTCACCATCCTTGTCTTATGCTCGATCTTCATCTCGGCATGCGGCGCAAATGGAAATACGGCGAATCAAGCCGGTTCCGCAGGCGAAACAGCAACAGGGAAGGATACTCCGAAGACCGAAGCCCCAGCCCCAACAACCAAAAAGGTGCCGACAATTAACGGAGACATCGAAATTCCAACGGATCCTCAGCGAATTGTAGTGGATGCCTACTTGCCAACACTGCTGCTGCTCGGAGAAAAGCCGGTAGGCGCCACCGCGAAGGATTTGGAGAACGTCCATATCCAGGACCAGATCGATGGCATAGAGAACACCGGGGAAAGCTCTGCGGAGAAGATAGTGGAACTTAACCCCGATCTGATTATCAGCGCAAACTCGGACCCGGAGCTATACGAGAAATTGTCCAAAATCGCACCGACCGTCATTCTTCCTTATGAAACCTATCGAGGCGTGCACGAAGAAGTAGAGGGGCTCGGCGCAATCCTTGGCAAGGAAGAAGAAGCAAAAGAATGGCTTGCCGGTTTTGATGAAAAAATTGAAGCGCTGCGCACAAAAGTGAACGGTGTGTTGGAAGAAGGTGAGACGTTCTCGATCTTCGGCGCATTCGGCAAAACCTTCTACCTCTACGGTGACGGCATTTATCGCGGGGGCTTGGCCATCTATAAGGAACTCCAGCTAACGCCTCCGGCAGCGATCCAAAAGGAATTGATTGATGCCAACGTGACTTACAAGGAGGTTTCCTTGGAAGTGCTCAAAGATTATGCAGGCGATTATATTTTCTTTGATGAGTCCAACGGGGCCGAGATGGATAAGAAGGATAAGGTGTGGACTTCGATTGAAGCGGTGAAGCAGGATCACGTGTTTTATATGGATGCCAAGCGATTCTGGCCGTTTGATCCCATTGCGGTCCTGGCTCAGGCCGAGGAAGTGACGGACATGATCGTTAGCCAAAAAGAGAAGGAGAAAACGAAATAAACCGCGGTATCGGTGCTCCTCGGATAGAAATGCGGGCGGCATGGAGGTGACGTTGATCCTCTCTTCAAGCAGCAGCGAAATGGCAGACCCTGAGGAAGAGGGCTGCCATTTGCATTGGCCGTGGAAATGACGAAACGCAAGCCATGCAGAAACCATCAAGCATTGGCGCGGTGAATAAGACGGTACCTCAGATGCGTAACCCCGGGAGATTCGATGACGGTTGTACGAACGAATTCGATATCGGAGGGGAGATGTTCGAACAATTTCTGACCGTTGCCTAGAAGGATCGGCACCAGCGTGATCAAGAGCTCATCCAGCAGGCCTGCTCCCATATATTGTTGTATGACGTTGGCTCCTCCGGCGATTTTGACGTCTTTGTTCCCCGCCGCAGCTTTTGCTAGTTCCAATGCCCGTTCGATCCCATCCGTGACAAAGGTATAAGTCGTACCGCCATCCTTCGTTTCTGCCTGCCGTTCTTCATGAGTCAGAATAAATACCGGCATATGAAAAGGGGGCGTATCTCCCCAAAAAGGTTGTCCATGATCAAACATCGTGCGGCCAAGAACGACAGCGCCGGTTCTGCGATTGGATTCGGCTATCAGCTCCGCGTCCCGGTTAAACTGGCCCCCGGTCAGGCCATGCATTTCGCGCCAGCTCGTGAGTTCATAAATCCATTCATGAAGCCGCTCGCCGCCTTTGCCAAGGGGCAAGCGGGCGCTATGGTTCGGACCTGTGATAAATCCGTCCAATGACATCGACATTTCAGCGATAACTTGTGACATAGATCGGTACATCTTTCATCTGAATGATCTTTATGGAAAGCTTTCTGTTGTATAAGAAAACGGTTTTCCAGGATCAGTATAGCACCCGCGTTATGATTAAATTTCTTATCATTTGCTAAATTCAAGGTGACGCAAAAAAACAGAGGTGCAGGATGTAACAAGGGCAAGGTCCGCGCAGGCGGTCCTTGCCCTTGGTTTATTACTGTTAAGGAGAAAAGAAATTTACTTGGTGTTGGCTCAATCAATCACAAGATCACGTTAAAATCGCGGCATGCGATCCGGATTTAGCGTGCATCCGCCGGCTCGTCCACGGCTTTCAGCTTATCGTTCAGGATGCTGTCCTCAAGCACGCTGAATTTGTCCCCGTATACTTTCGAAATATGTTTTTCGCCCCATGCACAGAGCATATCCAGAATTCCGCTCAAACTTCTGCCGTACTCGCTGAGCTCATATTCCACTTTAGGCGGCACTTGATTATGAATGATGCGATTGATCACGCCATCTTCCTCCAGCTCTCGCAGCTGCTGCGTCAGCATTTTTTGGGTGATGTGCGGCATGAGGCGCTTCAGCTCGTTGGTCCGTTTACGGCCATGGGTCAGATGGCAGAGGATCACGCATTTCCACTTGCCCCCGATCACTTCCAATGTTGCTTCGACGGCTATATTGTATTTCTTCGTTTGCATATGGAGCCTCCTATTCTTGATAGGCACCAAAAAGTGCCTAGGGTACTGTCAGGTACCTACATTACAAAAAAGTACGTTCTTCACACAAGTGATGATATGAATCATAATAGCATTTGCCGGCTGGATTACACCATACGTCATATTTTTACAATATACAAGCAAGAGAATAGGATAGGGGGAAATAGGAACATCATGATTATAGATAAAAAAAGAAGTTTGCTTGCGCTTATAGCGCTTGCCGTCAGTGCCTTCGCCATCGGAACAACGGAATTCATCAGCGTAGGGCTGCTGCCGTTGATTGCGGAGGATATGAATATCTCCGTGACGACAGCCGGATTAACCGTGTCGATGTATGCGCTGGGCGTTACCTTCGGTGCGCCGATTCTCACGTCGCTCACGTCCAGAATGTCCAGGAAAACTTTGCTGCTCTGGATTATGATCATTTTTATTATCGGTAACAGCTTGGCAGCGAGCTCAGCTTCCATTGGCGTCCTGCTTGCAGCACGGGTCCTGTCGGCCTTTTCACATGGCGTATTCATGTCGATCGGCTCGATTATCGCCGCAAGCGTGGTGCCTGAGAACCGCAGGGCATCGGCGATCTCCATTATGTTCACGGGCCTTACCGTAGCCACGGTCACCGGCGTTCCGCTCGGAACGTTTATCGGTCAGCAGTTGGGCTGGAGGCTTGCTTTTGTCGCGATTGTGGCGGTCGGCATCGTTGCGCTGATTGCGAATAGTATCCTGGTCCCTTCGGACCTGCCTAAAGGAGAACGCACTTCATTCCGCGACCAGGCTAAATTGATGACGAACGGAAGACTGCTGCTCATGCTTCTGATTACGGCTCTCGGTTATGGCGGGACCTTTGTTGTCTTCACTTATTTATCCCCATTGCTTCAGGATATAACAGGCTTCAATGAAAATACGGTGGCCGTCATCCTGCTTGTCTATGGGATAGCCATTGCAGTCGGTAACGTGATCGGCGGGAAAGCGGCCAATCGCAACCCGCTGAAAGCCCTGCTCTACATGTTTATAGCCCAAGCCTTGGTGCTGGTTACACTTACGTTTACCGCACCGTTTCAAACGGCGGGACTCATCACGATTATTCTTATGGGATTCCTGGCGTTCATGAACGTGCCGGGTTTGCAGGTTTACGTTGTGATGCTGGCCGAGCGCTTTGCGCCCGGAGCCGTGAATATGGCGTCCGCGCTGAACATTGCCGCATTTAATGCCGGTATCGCCATCGGCGCTTTTTTAGGCGGCTTGATCACGAATTCCATGGGCCTGATTCATACGGCGTGGATCGGATCCCTGATGGTGGCCGGTGCGGTCGTGCTCACCGGATGGAGCTTGAAGCTGGAACGAAAGGATTCGGAAAACCCGGATAAATCGGATAAGCCGGATATGCCAGCGGCATGAAACAACAATTTAGGATGAAGGGAGGTGATGGCGGAGCGGATCATGGGAGATACTGCACAATAGGTACATCAATTTTTTTCACAATCCAAAAAAATTCGGAGGTTTATCAACATGACAGCAAAACACTTACAAGATACAACCACTTTATATAATGGCGTTAACATGCCTTGGTTTGGACTAGGCGTATTTAAAGTTGAAGAAGGACCGGAGCTGGTGAATGCCGTTCGTACGGCCATTCAGCACGGCTATCGGAGCGTGGACACCGCCGCCATATACGGCAATGAAGAAGGTGTCGGGCAGGGCATTCGCGAAGGCTTGGCAGCTGCCGGATTAAAAAGAGAAGATCTGTTCGTCACATCCAAGGTGTGGAATGCCGACCTGGGTTACGAATCGACTTTGAAGGCTTATGAGGAAAGCTTGCGAAAGCTGGGATTGGAGTATTTGGATTTGTACCTTATACACTGGCCGGTTGAAGGGAAATATATAGAGGCGTGGAAGGCGCTCGAAACGTTGTACAAGCAAGGGCGCGTAAAAGCCATCGGCGTGAGCAATTTCCAAATCCATCATCTGGAGAAGTTAATGAAGGAAACCGACATCAAACCGATGGTGAACCAGGTGGAATATCATCCCCGATTAACGCAAAAAGAATTGCAGGCGTACTGCCAGGCGAACGGTATTCAGCTAGAAGCTTGGTCTCCCTTAATGCAGGGTCAGCTGCTGGATCAGGAGGATCTTCAGATCATCGCGAAGAAGCATCATAAATCCATCGCGCAGATCATTCTTCGTTGGGATTTGCAGAACGGCGTGGTGACGATTCCGAAATCGACCAAAGAGCATCGGATCACCGAGAACTCCGATCTATTTGATTTTGAATTGTCCATGGAGGATATGCAGCGCATCGACAGCTTGAATCAGGATCACCGTGTGGGACCGGACCCGGACAATTTTGATTTCTAAAAAAATCGGCGTTTACCGCAAGCATATAAGTGTAATGAATAGTGCGACTCTCCTGAGCTTCTCCACCCTGGTGGGGATCGGGAGGGTCCATTCCTACATAACGAAAAGGAGCGAGGATCATGAACTTGGATTTACAGGGTAAAGTCGCATTGGTCACAGGCTCGACATCGGGCATCGGCAAAGCGATCGCCATGTCGCTGGCAGCCGAAGGAGCGTCGGTCATTATCAATGGAAGACACGAGGATAAGGTGAAGCAGACGATCCATGACATTCGCGCCGTCCATCCGGATGCCGAGCTGCGTTATGCCGTGGCGGATCTCGGAACCGAGGAGGGCTGCCACCAGGTCAGGGAAGCCGCACCGGTCGTTGATATTCTGATCAACAATTTAGGCATCTTCGAGCCTGCCGAATTTTTCGATATATCGGATGCGGATTGGTTCAGGTTCTTCGAGACGAATATTATGAGCGGCGTCCGTTTAACCCGACACTATTTGCAGAACATGATCAGCCGCAATGAAGGCCGAATTATTTTTATCGCGAGCGAAGCAGCCGTCATGCCCTCCCAGGAGATGGCGCATTACAGCGCAACGAAGACGATGCAGCTGTCCCTTTCCCGGAGCTTGGCCGAATTGACGACAGGAACCCGCGTCACGGTGAATACCGTTATGCCCGGCTCCACCCTTACGGAAGGCGTCGAAACGATGCTGGATACGCTGTATCCCGATGAGAATCTTACCATCGAAGAAGCCGAACAGCGGTTTATGAAGGAAAATCGGCCGACTTCCATTATTCAGCGGCTGATTCGTCCGGAGGAAATTGCCGATTTCGTCGCCTACCTGAGCAGTCCCAAATCCTCCGCGATCAACGGTTCGGCACTCCGGATTGACGGGGGCTTGGTACGAAGCGTATTCTGAGCAAGCCCATGGCCTAACGCATTCGATGGCATGCTATCGGGATGAGCGGTACTTTAGCCTGAAAGAGTTGGGTTTAAACCCGGTATAACGAACAAAGCAGCGAATGAAATACGGAAACGAGCCGAACCCGGTTTCCTCGGCTATGCGTCCGATCGGCTCGTTGGTGTGGATCAGCAAGCGTTTTGCTTGCTCGATCCGATGCCGCGTCAGGAACTCCAGGGGCGTGCAGCCGAACGTTTTTTTCATGCAAATGGAAATATAATTCTGGTGAAAGTGCATGGCATCGGACAATTGCTGGTAGCTGACCGGCTCTTTGTAATGTGCTCTTAAATAGTTAGCCGTTCGTTCGGCAATGGCATAATGAGGATGCGTCTGCTGGATTCCTTCTTCTTCGGCTTGGAACAGCAGCAGCAGCTCATGCATCAGCTGCTGCTGTTTCCAGCGTGCCGCGAAAGATGGCGATTGCTGAAGCAGCTGCAGCTGTTCAATCAGACGTGCGGCCTGCTCTTTCGAAGACAGTTCTCCGTACTTGGGAATATAGAAAGAGAAATTATCGAACTGCACATAAGGGTGATCCGATTGCGATAAGGCAAACGGGATCCGTTCTTCCGCTTCAACCCACGGTGCGACCGTCTGAAAATGCAGCCAATAAAAATGGGTTTCCTCCTGACAGGGCAGGTACGTACGGTGTGCGGCATCGGGTCTTAGAATCAGGTGATACCCTTCCTTTACGCTGTAAGATATTCCGTTCTCTTCCAGGAATAACTCCCCTCTGGTCACGAGAATCAGATCAAAGACACCGATGTTATACCGATCCGGATGTCGATCTCCTTTCTGGTAGGTATCTTCTCCGCAAATCATATAATGCGGCAATGGCGGAGCCGTAAACTGGAAAATCATCTCCGGCCGGTCCTCCTTCTCCAACTAGCTTTTCTCCATGATAATCGTTTTGTTGTTCCGGATTCAATCCATCATGATGTTGTAATCGGATAAAAAGATGTTGTTTCTGTGTATAGGGAAACGCCGGTTGAGATGATATATTTCTACCTGAGTAAGCACCTATAAGACAGAACAAGGAGCGTGGAAGTCGATGCTGCATCAGACGGCTTTTAACAGTTTGCCGCTTAGAGCGATTAAGCCGGCCGGCTGGCTTAAGGATCAGCTGGAGATTCAAGCAAGCGGGTTTACGGGACATCTGGAGGAACAGTGGAAGGACGTCGGAGCAGACAACGGATGGCTTGGCGGCCAGGGAGAGAGCTGGGAGCGGGGACCTTATTATGTCGACGGTTTGCTTCCTTTAGCTTATTTGCTGGAGGACGAGTCTTTGATCGCTAAAGCGAATCGATGGGTCGAGTGGTCGCTTGCCAGCCAGCAGGAGAACGGCATGTTCGGTCCGGCGCGCATCACCTCCGTGAATCAGGATATCGATAAGGATCAGGATTGGTGGCATTACATGATCATGCTGAAAGTGATGATGCAGCATGAGGAAGCAACGGGCGACGAACGCATCATTCCGTTTCTGACCAAGTTCTTTACTTACGTCCATTCGGTCATCGAGGAACAGCCGCTGCGGGGCTGGGCCAAAACCAGGGGGGCCGAGATGCTGCTGTGCATCGTGTGGCTGCATAAACGAACGGCGCAGCCTTTCCTGCTGCGGCTTGCGGATACGATCGCGGAACAAACCACGGACTGGAGCGGTATTTTTCATGATTTTCCGTTCTGGCGCAAGGTTGAAGAGTGGGATTGGACAACCCATGTCGTGAACGTGGCGATGGGCATCAAAACGCCGGGCGTGCTGTATGAATTACACGGAAATCCCGTGGAGCGGGAAAGCGTACACCGGGGCATGGATTCCTTGATGACGTACCACGGGCAAGCGCACGGCATGTTCTCGGGAGACGAGTGGTTGTCCGGCACCCATCCGAGCCAAGGGGTTGAATTGTGTGCCGTCGTCGAGTATATGTTTTCGATGGAGCAGCTTACGCGCATTTTCGGGGAGGGACGCTTCGGGGATATTTTGGAGAAGGTCGCGTTTAATGCGCTGCCTGCCGCCATCTCTGCGGACTGGACCTCACATCAGTATGATCAGCAGGTCAACCAAATGATCTGCAACGTCGCTCCGCGGGCTTGGAGCAACAGTCCCGATGCCAACGTATTCGGTCTGGAGCCGAATTTCGGGTGCTGCACGGCCAATATGCATCAGGGCTGGCCCAAGCTGGCCTCGCACCTGTGGATGAAGGACCAGGAGGACGGGTTAGTTGCCGTTTCCTATGCTCCCTGCACGGTTAGAACAACGGTTGGCCGCCAGGGCGTGTCCGCTGAGATTGCGGTCACCGGCGAATATCCATTCAAGGATCGCATTCAAATCCATCTGTCGCTTGAACGCGCGGAATCATTCCGGATATCGCTGCGCATCCCGGCCTGGTGCGACCATCCCGTCATTACCTTGAACGGGCGCAAAATGACAATTCAGGCAGAGTCCGGTTATGCCGAGATCGTGCAGACCTGGCAGAGCGGCGATCTGCTGGAACTGTACCTGCCTATGGAAGTGAAGACCGAGTCACGCAGCATGTACGCAACCAGCATTACAAGAGGACCGCTGGTGTACGTGCTGCCCGTGAAGGAGAACTGGCAGATGATCCGGCAGCGCGAGATGTTCCACGATTGGGAGCTCTACCCTGCTTCCCCATGGAAATACGGACTGATGGCCGATACGTCGTTCGAGGTGCTGGAGCGGGAGGTGGTCCGTCAACCGTTCCTGGCTGCCGATGCGCCTGTACGGGTGAAGGTGAAGGGCCAGCTGATCCGGGATTGGAAAATGGAAGGCAACAACGCCGGAAACCCACCGCTGCATCCGAACACGGACGGCCAGCCCGTTACGGAATTGGAGTTGGTTCCGTACGGAAGCGCGAAGCTTCGGATCGGAGAATTCCCTCTGATCGGGGATCGGACCAGAATCGCTAAGAATTAAGCTGGTATGTTAACACATTCGAAAACCGCGGATATCGCGGTTTTTTTTGTTGTACGGATCTATGGTCAAATCACCAAAAGGAATGAGCAGAAATATTGCGATTACCTCTGAAAGATGTCGCAACCCTTGTTCCGTAGTGCATGAAGAATGCGAACAAGCGGTAAGCACCGCAGGTATTCATGAATGCGGGATATGTATCCATTGCGGGCCGGGCCAATATTTAGCCTTTACAGCCAGCGCGGAGAATCGAATCAAGATAGACGACCATTGTGGGCTGCACTATACGGGCTATTTTTAGATCGCTGTTTTCATTTTGTCACATAATCGGCCTCCTTCCTGTCTTGTTTAATGACAAAAACGCATGAAGGAGGTTTCTTCGATGGATTGCAAAGCATGATGTGGCCATTGTGGGTGGAGGTATTGCCGGACTGACCGCAGCTCTTTATTTAGCAAGAGGAGGAAAACGCGTCGGCGTTTTGGAAAGTCAGAATCAGACGGGGGGAAGGGCGATCACGAAGAAGCCTATAAATTTGCCATAAACAATGATAAAGCATAAGCTGGAAACACGAAGTCACGTATATATACCTGTTTCCCAATCGTCTTTATGAATAGTGTGAAAACGAATTTATATATAATTGTATAAAAGTAAAACTATGGTATTCTGAGAGTATAAGGATGAGGTTGTTCCTCGAACGGGACCATTGTTGAGTAAAAATTTGATATCAAACTTTAGGAGGATGAAAAATGAAGGTCAAACGAATTGTTACAAATGTTGCGGCGCAGGACATTTCCAAAGCTTCGTATTTTTACGGGGAAGTACTTGGACTTGATCAACTAATGGATATGGGATTTATTGCAACATACGGTTCGCATGAGAAAATGGGCACTCAGGTTAGTTTCCTATCAGAGGGAGGCTCCGGAGCACCTGTGCCTGATCTGTCGATTGAGGTTGATGATCTTGATGAGGCGTTAACTCGGATAAAAGAAGCAGGAATTCCAATTGAGTATGGACCAACCGAGGAGCCATGGGGGGTTCGGCGTTTTTTTGTTAGGGACCCATTCGGGAAACTTATCAATATTCTTATCCATCTTTAAATAATAAATGGAGCAAATCGTTGCATGGGCAGCGATAGCCCGGCAATGGAACTCGTCCAACCAATGGGGCAGACGTATGGAGAACTTCATCGTTACGGGCCCCTTTATGAAGTATATTCATGCTGGCAACGGACGACGCTTAAGGTTAAGTAAATCTTATGTGGGAGGTCATAATTTCTTGAAATTTGAACTAGGACGTTGCTTACTGAATGAACGATTGGTGGAATCCGGGAAGTCAGCGGAATGGTTGGCAAAAGACTTGCTTATTAAACCGGAACGAGTATACGACTTTATTGAGAACAAAAGAGTGATGCCACTCAAAATTGCCGTATCGATCGCCGATTCCATCGGTTGTGACGTTCGTGCCTTATATGAATTAATTCCGCACCATAATGAAGCAAAGGGAGATTCGCGGAATAATGGGTAGGCTGCACTAAGGCTACAAATGTGATTCATTGATCTAAGTTCACGGGAATCGATGGCTCTGTCAAAATAAGAAGGCAGCTGATCATTTGTGATCGGCTGCCTTTTTTAAACTCTCCGCAATTCATGAACCGGTTAGATAAGCATTTAGCTATATTTCACTGCACCTAGCATTAAGTTAACGGGCAGGATTACTCAATAAAATCATAGAATACCTAATATGGGATTTGATCTTAGGAGGGCGGAAAATGGAATTCACATTTATTCGGCACGGTCATGGAGAACATCTCAACGATTATCCGAATCGGTTAAATACGCCCCATCCTCGTCTTACAGAGTACGGCAAATTTCAAGTAACGCAGCTACGAAATGAAATTAAAATGGATCCTGATGATTTAGTTCTTGTAAGTCCCACTAAACGTACAATTGAGACGGCAATGATTATAAAAAATGGCATGGACTTCATTATTTCTCCATTGGTTGGTCCGAGAATGTTTCCTCAGAACCCCGAACTTCCTTTTTTAGCTTGCGATCACATCCTTTCTAAAACGGAAATTACCCATCTGTATGGAGATATTGAAATTCTTGATTTCAATTTGGATTGCTGGAAAGAAGGGATCAATAGGATCGAACAAGATATTTTCGAACGATATGCTGCGCGGTTGTTAGAGTGGATCGGGGAAAGTTATAAAAAAATATTCTTTATTTCACATGATGGTACGATAACGAATTATCGGATATTGCTTGGAGAAAAAGGATTGACTAGGAAAGATTTTCTCGGGGAGGCTGGGTTATACCGAATGAACTTGTAAGCTGTTGGACAGTAAGCGCTAAGCTAACATCCCTTGAAAGGCTGTGATGAACATCGGAAACCCATTGCGGGAAATCAACTGGGTGGAGAAAAGCAATACCCTTGAAGTTTTGCTCGAGCATGAAGGTTCAATTCATACCGTCTCCTTGGATTCGGGGCTGGAGGCAGAGGTAATCAAAATTGCCGCGCCAACGGCAGACTACGTACTGAAAGTGTGGAACAAAGCGTCCAAGCCGAATGTACATGCTCAATATCAGATTTTGAATGCTTTATTCACGCATGGATGTTCGGTCTCTGAGCCCGTGGGCTGGGGAACGGACCGAAATGGCGATTCAACATTGCTGACCAGTTATGACGGAACGCCCGTTCAAACGGTCGATCAGCGTAAACTAGCGAAGCTGGTGAAGATTTTAGCGGATATACATAAGCTCCCGCTTGAAGATTTTATTGGTGACCGGTTACCCCGATATGAGTTCATCGATTATTTCTTTCCTCGCATCGAGAACCACCCCGATATCCGGGTTCTTCTGGAAGAGCTTCTTCAGCGTGCGGATATGAAACAGTCATGTTTGATCCATGGCGATTACCACCTGGGCAATATTCTTGAGACTAAAGACAAGCTGACGGTGATCGATTGGACAAATGCTCAACGGGGGGATCCCAGATATGATGTTGCTTGGTCGATTATCGTAATGTGGGTATTTGCAAGCGAAGAGCAAGCCGCCATCTATCGTACCGCATGTTGTGCCGAGTATCGTTACGAAGAACAAGAGCTTGAATTGTTTGAAGCCATAGCCTGTTTAAGAGGAATCATGCTGTTTAAGGCGAATGATGTACCTATCGGTCATCGTACCATCTCAAGGTTTAGGTCCATATTGTCGAAAAACGAATATTTAAACGACCAACTGCTCTAAAGCACTCCTAGATGAATATCAAGCAAAATGTGTAGCAGTATCAGGTTATGCTTAAACGTTTGCTAAAGAGCATTAGAAGAGATTACGCAGGAATGGCATTTGGGGAAACTCCCGTATGTCGGTTGCACCGCATTTAATGGATAAAGGAGAGTTGATGCCCATTGGAAACAATCGCTTGCGTCACGGGAGCCGATCGGGGTTTAGGATTGAGCTTGGCGAAATGGCTTCTTGAAAACGGATACACCGTGTTTGCCGGACGCTATATGGAGGATTGGGACGCGCTGGATCGATTGCTGGAGGATTATCCGGACCAGCTGGAACTGATTCCGCTTGATATCGGCGACGATGCCAGCGTGCAGCAGGCAGCCAAGCTGATCCGGGATAAGGCGCCGCATCTGGATCTGCTCATAAACAATGCCGGCATCACGAAACGGTCCGATCTGGCGAACATTCAGGGCGAACTGGATTTTGCCGACATGGCCCAAATCTACAACGTCAATACCCTCGGACCTCTTCGGGTAAGTCATGCACTTATCGATCTGCTGATCCAAGGAAACAACAAGCTCGTGGTCAATATCTCTTCCGAAGCCGGCAGCGTCAGCAGAAATAAACGCAAGGAGATGTACGGTTACTGTATGTCGAAGTCCGCGCTCAATATGCAATCCTCGATACTGCATCAGCATCTGTCAGCCGATGGAGGACAGGTCATGGTGTTCTATCCCGGGTGGCTGCAATCCTACATGAGCGGCGAACTGAATCAAGAAGCGGCCGTGCCGCCGGACGTGTCTGCCGATCGCATCATGAAACTTGTGATGGACCATAAGGCATACGCTGGCGAACAGCCGATTTTTCTGGATTATGAAGGACAAGTGTGGCCCTGGTGAAAGGGCGGGAGAGGAGACTGCAAATCAATGAAAGCCATTGCGCTGGGACAATACGAGGGAGCGAAATATCATCCGTTTACGCAGATTGACCGCGAACTGCAAACCATTTTCGAACCTGCGATGGACGTGGAATGCACGGATGATTACGCCGTACTGCAAAAGGATAAGCTGGAGGGATATGATCTGTTCATATCGTACGCAGAGTTTTCGGATGGGGAGATACCTGAAGATCAGGTACAAGCGCTTATATCCTATGTGCGCAACGGCGGGGGGCTGTTAGTTATCCACAACGGCATCTCGCTGCAGCGGAGTACGGAGCTGGAAAAGTTAATCGGCGGGCGATTTACGGGACATCCGGCATATACGTCGCTGCCGGTTCGATATCAATCGGGGAGCCATCCGATCGTGGAGAGCTTAACCGATTTTACGATCGATGAAGAACCCTACCGGTTCGAATTGAGTCCGCATGAAACAACGGTTGTCTTTGCGGAATACGAGCATGACGGCCAGCGCTGGCCTGCGGCGTGGGCACATCCATACGGCTCCGGCCGGGTGGTATATCTGATGCCAGGTCATCATTCGCCGTCTTTTCGGATAGAATCCGTGCGTCATCTGATTCGGGAGAGCGGACTATGGGCTGCCCGGAAGTGCGTAGACTAGAAAATCGGCATGCATCATAGGCATTCTATCACCGCTCTCGAAGGCGGTGATTTTTAATTTGCGCGGAATAGTTCCTGGTGCCAAACGCCTTCGTTCCGTCCGGATTTGTATTTGAGGAAAATTTTAAAAAGAGGGTTGACAGCAGCATGTCCCTTCTTGTACTCTGTGTATGTAATCGTTTACGTAATCGATTACATACTGGAATCAGGATGATATTTTGAGGTGAAAGATGATTGGCAAAAGCAACGATTAAACAAGTAGCAGCGGCAGCAGAAGTATCAACGGCAACCGTTTCAAGAGTGCTTAACAACAGCGATTACGTAAGCGATGAAATTAAAGAGCGGGTGATGGCGGCCGTGAACCGGTTGAATTATCGTCCAAGCGCCATCGCACGAAGCCTGAAGCAGGACCGCACGTACATGATCGGCGTGATCGTGCCCGATATTTCAAATCCCTATTTCATGGGCATATCCCGAGGCATTGAGGATATTGTAGGTAAAGAGGGCTTTCAGTTAATATTTTGCAGCTCGGACGAAAACCCGGAGAAGGAGAGGCGATTGCTAAAGCTTCTGCAGGAAAAGCGCGTGGACGCCGTCGTATTGGCAACGTCGGGCGGGAACGACCCGGCGATCAAGCAGATCGCGGATTCCAACATGCCGATCGTGCTCGTGGACAGGAAGCTGGACTCGCCGGAAACAGGATCGATGCTCGATCTGGTAGCCGAGGACAATACCGAGGGAGCCTTGCGCCTAACCCGGAAGCTGCTCGAGGAAGGACATACGGCTATCGGCGTAGTTAACGGGCCAACGAGATCAAGCACGGGGAGGGAACGTCTTGAAGGCGTCATGAACGCGATGAAGGCATTTGGGATGAACGAGGGCCCCATGGTGTATAACGGAGATTTTTCCACGGAGGACGGAATCCGGGCAGTTCAGCAATTTCTGAACGCGGAACGCAGGCCAACCGCCATCATTTCCCTGAATAACCGCATGAGCCTTGGCGTTCTGCTCGAGATTGTGCGCAGCGGCCTGAAAATTCCTGCCGACATGGCAGTTGCTTCTTTTGGCGAGGTGGAAGCCGGACCTTTACTCAAGGAATCGGGACTCTACTACATGGAGCAGCATCCCTACGATATGGGAATCAAGGCCGGAGAAATCCTTCTAAGCCGAATACGGGCAGAAGCCCGGCAGGAACCGGCTTATGAAATATACAGCAATGAAGTCAAACAGTTGAACTGATCGTACATGCCGCCGCTCTAAAAACAGAGAGGATGATGGAGATGCATAATCAATCAAACATCTGCAATCGATTGCAGAACGAATTGCCTAAAATCGGCATTCGCCCTATCGTGGATGGCCGGCGGGGTGGTATCCGGGAATCGTTAGAGGATGTCACCATGGATATGGCGAAACGAACCGCTCGCTTGCTCACCGAACGGCTAAGGCACAGCAACGGGCTTCCAGTGGAATGCGTGATTGCCGACACCTGTATCGGAGGGGTAGCTGAGGCCGCACGAACCGAAGAGAAATTTGCCAGGGAGAATGTAGGTCTTACCATTTCGGTGACACCATCCTGGTGCTATCCGACGGAAACGATGGATACCCACCCGACCAGGCCAAAAGCAATTTGGGGTTTCAACGGGACGGAACGTCCCGGGGCCGTATATCTGGCGGCGGCGCTGGGAGCGCATAATCAGAAGGGTCTGCCGGCCTTCTCCATCTATGGACGCGATGTACAGGATATCGGGGATACCGAAATAACGGCGGATGTTCAGGAGAAGCTTCTGCAATTTGCCAAGGCAGGCCTTGCCGTAGCGACGATGAAGGGGACCTCCTACTTATCGATGGGCACCGTATCCATGGGCATCGCGGGCTGCATCGTCGACGAAAACTTTTTTCAGAGGTATCTGGGGATGCGCAACGAATATGTGGATATGACCGAATTCGTACGGCGGATCGAGCTGGAAATTTACGATCACGACGAATATGAGCGGGCACTGGTCTGGATTAAACAGAATTGCAAGCCGGGAACGGACGTCAATCCGGAGCATTTAAAGCGGTCCGAAGAACAGAAGGAACAGGATTGGGAAACCGTCGCGAAGATGGCGCTGATTGCACGCGATTTGATGGTGGGCAATCCGAAGCTGGCGGCCATGGGATATGGAGAAGAAGCGCTCGGCCGACATGCACTGGCTGCAGGATTCCAGGGACAGCGTGCCTGGACGGATTACTTCCCGACGGGGGATTTCATGGAGGCGATATTGAATTCCTCTTTTGATTGGAACGGTCTGAGGGAGCCGTATATCGTCGCAACGGAGAATGACAATCTGAATGGAATCACGATGCTGTTCGGTCATCTCCTGACGAATGCGGCCCAGGTGTTTGCAGACGTTCGTACATATTGGAGTCCGGATGCCGTGAAGCGAGTGACGGGATACGAGCTGGAGGGCATTGCGGCCAACGGCGTGATCCACCTGATCAATTCAGGACCGGCAGCACTAGACGGAACGGGAAGGCAATCGAAAGACGGCAAGCCGGCCATGAAGCCGTTCTGGGATATCACGCAGGAGGAAGTCCAGGATTGTCTGAATGCAGTCAAGTGGTGTCCGGCTATTGATTTCTTCCGCGGCGGGGGATTCTCCACGGACTTCACGACCCGGGGAGGCATGCCGGCAACGATCGCAAGAATCAATATGGTCGCGGGTGTCGGACCGGTCCTTCACATCGCGGAGGGAATAACCGTGGAGCTCCCGGAGGCCGTGCACGATGTATTGGACCAGCGAAGCGACCCCACTTGGCCGACGACCTGGTTCGTTCCGAACCTTACCGGCGAGGGACTGTTCAAGGATGTTTACACCGTTATGAGTAATTGGGGATCCAACCATGCCGCCATGAGTTACGGCCATATCGGCGGAGATTTGATTACTTTGGCGTCGATGCTCCGCATTCCGGTATGCATGCACAACGTGCCGGAGGAGCGGATCTTCCGGCCAAGCGCTTGGACCGCTTTCGGCGGGCTGGAGCCGGTTTCTGCCGATTACCGGGCATGCGCGTCTTATGGTCCTTTGTACAAATAGGAGGCAGATGATATGAAGCAGTTATACACCATCGGGGTTGATTTCGGTACGGAATCGGGCAGGGCCCTGCTTGTCGATATCACGACGGGCCAGGAAGTAGCGACCCATGTGACGCCTTACGCGCATGGAGTCATGGACGAGGTGCTGGTCCATTCGGGTTTGAAGCTGGAGCCGGATTGGGCGCTGCAGCATCCGGAGGATTACTTGGAGGTTCTTAGGCAATCGATCCCCCGCGTGCTGTCGGATGCAGCGATATCGGCTGATCAAGTCATCGGCATTGGCATCGATTTTACGGCATGTACGATGATGCCGCTGGATGCAGGCGGGACCCCGCTCTGTATGACGGAGGAATGGAGGGACCATCCGCACAGCTGGGTGAAGCTGTGGAAGCATCATGCGGCGCAGGAAGAAGCGAACCTGATCAATGCAGCCGCAGCTTCGCGGGGCGAGAAATTTCTTGCGCGTTATGGAGGAAAGCTGTCCTCCGAGTGGATGCTTGCAAAGTCTTTGCAGATTCTGAGGGAAGCTCCCGAATTATATGAACGGTCCGTGTTGTTCATGGAAGCTGCCGATTGGGTGGTCATGCAATTGACCGGCCAGCTCGCGCGAAGCAGCTGCAACGCCGGTTATAAAGCCAATTGGCATAAACGGGAGGGTTATCCGTCCAAGGCGTTCCTGCATTCGCTCGATCCGAGGTTCGGAAATCTCGTCGAGACGAAGCTGAGAGGAGCGATCAAGCCCCTGGGTTCGAAAGCAGGCGGATTAACCGAAAGTATGGCGGCGATGACGGGGCTTCTGCCGGGAACCGCGGTAGCCGTAGCCAACATCGATGCCCATGCGATGGTACCGGCCGTCAGCGTCGTAACCCCGGGGAAGCTGGTACTCGCTATGGGAACCTCTACTTGTCACTTGATTTTAAGCGACAAAGAAGTGACCGGCGAAGGCATTTGCGGCGTCGTCGAGGATGGGATCATTCCCGGTTATTACGGGTATGAGGCAGGACAATCGGCCGTTGGCGATATATTCGCCTGGTATGTGGATGAGGCAGTTCCGGAATACGTTAGGCTTAAGGCTGCAGAAGAGCGGCTTGGCGTTCATGAGTGGCTCGAGAAGGAAGCGGCCCGATACGCGCCTGGACAAAGCGGACTGCTTGCGCTGGACTGGTGGAACGGAAGCCGTTCCGTGCTGATGGATGCCGATCTTAGCGGCGTCATGCTTGGTTTCACCTTGCAGACCAAGCCGGAGGAGATTTATCGGGCCCTGCTCGAAGCCACAGCCTTTGGTACCCGGGCTATTATCGAGGCGTTTACCGATAGCGGCATTGAAGTTCAGGAGCTTTATGCTTGCGGCGGATTGCCGCAGCGCAACCGGCTGCTGATGCAGATTTATGCCGACGTTACCGGCAAAGAGATCAAGATCGCGGATACCGTCCAGACGGCCGCTTTTGGCGCAGCCATGTTCGGTGCGGTTGCGGCAGGCAAAGATCAGGGAGGATATGGCAGCATCGTGGAAGCTTCGGAGGCGATGGCCCGCGTTCGGGAAGAAACATTCAAGCCGATTGAAGCTAACGTCCGAATGTATGACCTGTTATACAAGGAGTATAAAGGACTTCATGATTATTTGGGCAGGGACGAAAATGGGGTGTTGAAACGGCTGAAAGCGTTAAGAAGCAGTTTTAACTCTGAAGGATCAACGGATTCGGCCCGAGGATAGACAACGGGTTATGACTCACATAAGGAATGCAGGCTATCGTGTTGGTAGCATGGCCTGCATTCCTTAACCACCCATTCTGCAATCGATGTCATATTGTTGGCAAAGCGTTTTAAGAAGCGCTTTTTACCTACGCCATCAACTTATAAGGAGCGATCATCCATGGACAATCAAACAGCGTTATCTTCACTCAGCCGCAAGCGATCCGGAAAAAGAAAAAGGGAATCCAGCTACGACCGTTCGGGAGGGAATAAGGATTACTTCTCCATCCAGCCGGGCGACCTGACCGAAATTTGCAGCATTCCGGGAGCGGGTGCCATCACCCATATTTGGATGACCATGGCGACCGACGCCCCTGCCGAGGAATTGTATCTGCCGCGCAAAGTCGTACTCCGCATGTACTGGGACCAGGAGACCGAGCCCAGCGTGGAAGCGCCGATTGGCGATTTTTTCGGAATGGGGCACGGCCTCACCAAAAATTATACGTCAGCGGCGTTGATGATGAGTCCCGAGGACGGCAAAGCATTCAACAGCTTTTTTCGCATGCCGTATGGGAATGGCGCTCGTATAACGATCGAGAGCGAAGCGGAGCATCCGATTAAATTTTATTTCTATGTGGACTATGAATCGTACGATAAGCTGCCCGAGGAGGAGCTGCGATTCCATGCCCAGTGGCACCGGGAAAATCCGACCGACGGGATCGCGGATCACGGGGTGGATAACGCTTTCTACGAATTCGGCGGCAAGAATACGACGGGCAGCGGCAACTATGTCATTTTGGACGCGGTTGGGAAGGGCCATTACATCGGCTGTAACTTCAATGTCCATAACCTCCGCGATACGCGGGAATGGAACTGGTACGGCGAAGGAGACGACATGATCTTCATCGATGGGGAGCCATGGCCTCCGACTCTGCACGGCACGGGCATGGAGGATTATTTCAATACGGCCTGGTGTCCGCAGCAGGAGGTGTGCACCCCGTATCATGGCATCATTATGGGCGGCGGCCAGAACTGGAGCGGAAAAATCTCCACGTACCGGTATCATATCCTGGATCCGATCATGTTCGATAGCAGCATCAAGGTCACGATTGAGCACGGTCATAACAATCATCGGAGCGACGATATTTCCTCGACGGCGTACTGGTACCAGGCGGAACCCCATCGTTCTTTCCCGAAGCTGCCAAAGGTGGATAAACGCTTGCCAATGCCGGATACGAAGCCGCTCAATCCTGCAAGTTTGAATCAGATATTCGGTCATAACAATCCCTGATGTTCACGGGTGGAATATAGGAATCCACAATCAGATCGAAAGGGGAGATGAGCTTGAAATGGAAAAATGCCCTCTTCGCAGGCATGATTTTGCTGTTATGCGGCTGCGCGGGGGGCGGCAAGGTGAATCCTCTGCTTGATGCGACAGACAAAAGCTTTTTATTAAAAGGCATGACCGGCGTGGAGCAGGTTTCGCAATTAACCGGGGAATCCTCCCCCAATCGTACCGATCAATACGCCGTGTACGGCACCGATCTGGGTTCCATGATGAATGACGGGGAACGAACTTACTTCGTGTTCGGGGATACGTTCGGCGAGAGGGCGCCTGATCAGACAGGCGGAGGGGGAAGCTATTGGCGCTCCAATACGATAGCCTATACAACGGACGCTCATCCGGCTGACGGTATCGCATTCGAGGGAATGATCACGGATGAATTCGGCACGGCGAAGGAACTGCTGCCTTCCGCCAAAATCGATTACGAAGAAATGACGAAAATTCCGACCCATGGCATTGCGGCAGGCGGTGCCTTGTATTTGCACTACATGTCGGTCAACCATTGGGGCGATCCGGGGAAGTGGGACGCCAATTACAGCAGCGTGGCCAAATCGACCGATAACGGTGAAACCTGGGAGCTGCAGGACCGGCTCCGTTGGCCGGGAGACAGCAATTTCATCCAGGTTAGCCCCTATAAGGTGGAGAATGAAGCAGGCGGTTC
Source organism: Priestia sp. BR_2 (assembly GCF_041954005.1). Taxonomy (NCBI): domain Bacteria; kingdom Bacillati; phylum Bacillota; class Bacilli; order Caryophanales; family Bacillaceae; genus Priestia; species Priestia sp. BR_2. The sequence goes on from NZ_JAVFHM010000188.1 coordinate 266,782, forward strand.
GGATATTTATTTTTGGGGGATTCCTTCGGGCCGCTTTGGCGGCGTTCAGCTTATGAAGGTGGGCGAGGAGCACATCGAGAATATGTCCGAGTACCGATATTACAGCGGATTGAACGATGACGGCAGTCCCAGGTGGAGCGCGGATATGAAGGATGCCAGGTATGTGGTGGATGACACCGTCGGCGAGCTGTCCGTAGTGTGGAATTCTTATCTGGAACGCTGGCTGATGACCTATTTGAAGGAAGGCCAAGGGGTTGTCATACGTGAAGGCATGACGCCTTGGGGGCCTTGGGGCGAGCCCCTGGATTTGGTCCGGGCCGAGGATTATCCGGGGCTATACGGGCCCTATATGAACGATCGGTATACGGAGAATGACGGGCAGACGATCTATTTCACATTGTCTTTATGGGATCCCTACAATGTTTTCTGGTTTAAGGCTTCGCTCGAAAAGTGAGGCGCGGATTCCAAGAATGATCGGTTTAAATGCGGACCAGCGTTTAAATAGTTTGATCCATTAAAAGGAGGGTTCATGATGCAGAAAAATACCATCGGCTTCAAATCCTGGCCTGTTCTGTTCTCCGTTGTTCTTGTTCTGGCGATGCTCGTTACGGGCTGCGGCGGACGATCTGGCGGTCCCGGAGGAGGAGCTTTAAGCAATCCATCGGAAAATGAAAGCGCAAACAACGGGGATGAAGCCAGCGGCAAGGTTGTGATCGATTTCTGGGCGCAAAAATTCGAGGATACCACCGATGCCTGGTTCAAGAAATGGGTCGGCGAGTTCAATAAATCCCAGAGCGAGGTTGAAGTGAAGCTGACCATCGTTCCGGCCGACGCCTGGGACCAGAAGATGAAAGCAGCGCAGGCCGCAGGCAAGGCACCGGACATCCGAACGATCAACTACGGCAATGTGGCCAATGCGGCAAAAACGGGTCAACTGATGGCCCTGAACGATTTAATGGAGCCTTCAGCCTTCGATGATTTGTACGACAACATGAAGGACTTCGTATCCGTTAACGGTCAGTACTATGCATATCCGAAGCTGGTTGAGCCGTCTGCCGTGATGTTCTATCGGAAGGATATGTTCCAGGAAGCCGGGCTTGATCCCAATCAGCCGCCGAAAACATGGGCTGAGCTTCTGGATGCGGCCCAGAAGCTGACCAAGAAAGGCGTGTTCGGCTTATCGATTGCGCAAACTGCGCCGGATCTGGGCTGGTCGAGCTGGGGGCTGCAGTATAACGGGGCAGGTCATCTGGCGGTTACGGAGGACTGGTCCCAAGCGGACGTGAACAATGACGGTTACAAGGCCGTTTTGGACTTTTACCAAAAAGCGTACCAGTCCGGCGTCATGCCGAAGCAGGCGTTGGCCGGATATGCGGACATCAAGCCTTTCGGCGAAGGCAAGATCGCCATCCAGATTTGCGGTTCCTGGGCGATCGGTCAGCTTCGCAACACCTATAAAGACATGGTGGATAAGGTAGGGATTGCGCCGATGGCATCGATGGACGGCGATTTGACGAAGCCGACGGCAACGCTCGGCGGCTGGTCGCTGGCGGTGGACGGCAAATCCGAGCATCCACAGGAATCGGCCGATTTCATCTCCTATTTGCTCGCAGGCGACCCGAACATCATGATCGATTTTTTCAAGACGTCCCAGTTCTCCAAGTTCTCCCCGCGCAAATCCGTGGACGAAGCGATGAAATCCGATCCGGATGCATCCAAGGATGAATGGCGTGCACTCGTATCCGAGCGGATCATTCCGCATTCGCAGGCTGAGCCGGTTTATCCGTGGGACATCAGCTTCGCGCTCGCCACGTCCATCGAGTCCGCCATGAAGGGTACTTCGGTGGATAAGGCGCTGGCGAAGGCAGAGAAAGACATTAACGATTTCATCGCGAAGAATAAGCTTGCCGGTACGAATCCGAAAAAATAGTGTTGGCAGCCGTCCGGAAATCCGGTTTTCGAAATGTTATTTTCGGATGGCTGCTTCATCCTTGGCCAATGGTGGTGACGCTACATGTTCAAGAAAAATTATCGGCAGGACAACGGCGTGGCTTACATGCTGCTCGCTCCCATCGTCATCCTGCTGACCGTCTTTGTCATCATTCCGTTCTTCTATGCACTGCGGGTGAGCTTCTATAATTGGAGTTTCTATCAGGATTCCACCTTTGTGGGCTTGCAGAATTTCTATATGGTGCTGACCGATGACCTCTTTCTCCAATCCATCTGGGTAGGGCTTAAGTTCGCGCTGATGGTCGTTCCGACGATGCTGATTCTCTCGTTTCTGTTCGCGAACATCATTAAGAATCTGGGCTCCGGTTTCGCAAGCGTTGTTAAGACTTCCGTCTACATTCCCACCATTATTTCCGGAATCGTGGCGTCGGTCATCTTTGTCTTCATCTTCGATTATGCCGGAGGCCTGGCCAATTACATCATCGGGCTGTTCGGATCGGAGCCGAAAGCCTGGCTTGCCGACGTGGCAACGGCGCTGCCGAGCATCGCGGCTCCAGCCGTGTGGCTGGGCTTCGGACTCACGACGCTCATCATGCTGGCAGGCCTCCACGATATCCCAAAAAGTTACTATGAGGCTGCCGAACTCGAGGGGGCGGGCATCTTCGTTCGCATGTGGTACATCACGATTCCGCTCATGCGCAATGTGATCCTGTATCTGCTCGTAACCGGATTTACGGCGCAAATCTCCCAGTTCGAGCTGTCCCTCGTCATGACGGGCGGCGGCCCGCTCAGCGAGACCACGACGCCGAACCTCTACATCCTGAACCACTTCCGAAACGACGTCATGGTCGGGAACTCCATCGCGGCATCGCTGCTGTTGTTTGTGGTCCTTGGCAGTATTTCGGCCATTATCTTCAGAGTACTGAATTCGGAAAAAGCGATCGACGGATAAGAAGGCAGGAGGATAACATGATGAAATCGTTAAACGGTGTCCAAAAAACATTGATGACGCTCTTGACCGGACTGGTGACGATCATGGCGCTGTTCCCGCTGCTCTGGGTCATCATTGCCGGTTTCAAAGATAAGGCGGAGGTGCTTGCAACGCCGTTCCGTTTCTTCCCGAAGAAATGGATGGTTCAGAATTATACGGATATTCTGAGCGACGCGACCTTCATTCAATCGATGCTGGTCACATTCGGGGGCGCCGTTCTCTTCGCGGCGCTGAGCTTGGCCGTGAACGCCACCGCGGCTTACGTCTTCGCCAGGCTGGAATTCAGGTTCAAGACGATGTTGTGGGTTTATGTCATCGTCACCATGTTCATTCCAGGCATGGCCATTCTGCTGACCTCCTTCATTGTGGTGAATGAGATGGGAATGCTCGATACGCTGGCGGTGCTCGTATTGCCCGGCATTGCTTCCGCGGGTCATATGTTCTTCATCCGCCAATTCTACTTGAATATTCCGATGGCGCTTGAAGAGGCGGCGCTGATTGACGGAGCAGGAAGGATCAAGATTTTTACGCATATCTTCATTCCAATGTCGTTTCCGGTCTTCGTCATCGTGGGCATAGGCTCCTATTTGGCCTATTGGAACTCCTTCGTATGGCCGACGATGACGATCACCAACCCGGAGCTCTTTCAAATCATGCAATATTTATACACCTTCCGTTCCGAACGGGCAACCGAAATGGGCATGCTGATGGCCGGATCGGCGCTTTCCTGCCTGCCGACCATTATCTTGTTCCTCTTCTTCCAGAAGCACATCATTTCAGGAATCAAAATCTCCGGTTTGAAGTAACATTCTAAGCCAACAGGTGGAGGTGGGGCATGATTATACTTGAGAACAGGCATATCCGGCTGGAAATCAGCGAGAATGACGGCACGGTTCGAGGCATTCGCGATAACGTTAGAGGAATCGGGCTTATCGCGGATACGGGCACGGCGGATCCATTTCGCTTGGAGACGGACGCGGGTTTCAACAGCTCCTTTCAGAACTTCGGATGGAGCAGGGAAAATACGGAAGACGGGACAGATCAGGTTCAGTTGAGCTGGGACACGCAGCAAGGTATGATCGTCACGGCTTCCGTAAAGCTCGCAGAAGAAGCGGATTGCATTGAATTCCGATGCGCAGCAGAGAACCATTCGGGAATCCGATTGCTGAGCCTGGAATATCCGGTTATTCCGAATTTGACCACGATCACGGAGCACGGCGAGGAGGATTATATCGCCCATTCCTTTGCAACCGGCTTTGAGGTCAACAACCCGATGAAGGTATTTGAAACGGACGGAATCGGATTTCGTTTCATGCCGTATCCGGAGAGCTTCTCCGGGGCAACGATGCAGTTTTTTGCCTATTACGGCAAAGACAGGGGCGGGCTGCAACTCGCTGCCCTGGACGGCGAGGGCCATCCGAAATGGCTCAATTTCTTCAAGAACGGGAACGGCTTGCTGGAAGCCTCCGTGATCCATGGCTGCAGTGATATGGGACCCGGCAAGGGGATCAAGCCGCATTATCCGGTGCAAGTGTCGATTCTGTCAGGAAGCGGCTGGTACGAAGCTGCTGACCGGTACAAGTGCTGGGCCGTGCAACAGAAGTGGTGTAGACGCGGCAAGCTTTCGGAGAGGGCTGCGAAGGAAGGCAGTCCATGGCTGCATGAGGATATGGGCGCGGCAACCTTCGGTATCAATGCGGGATCGGATCGTACGGCATGGATACAACAATACCACGACTGCATCGGAACGCCGATGCTCCACATCCTGGGCCCCGATTGGACGCATCGGCCGCAAACCTTCGGCAGCGGCGTGCCGGGGGGATATGATGATTGGTTTCCGACCCGCTTCAACCCAGAAAACATCGCTCTGATCCGAAAGCTGGGCCATCGCTTCGCTCCGTTCGAATTCGATTACCTTTATCATTTTGACGGAGCCGACGGAGAGCTTGGCAGAGCAGCCGAGCAGAAGTTTCCCGAGCTGAAAAAAAGCGTGGATGCTTACCGCTTTCCGTTCCTTTGTCCGGCGCATCCGTACACCCACGATTTTCATGTGAGGCGGGATACGGCACTGCAGCAGAGCGATGACATCGATTCGATCTACTACGATATCTCCGCCAACAACATTCTGAAGATCTGCATGGATGACAGCCACGGTCATCCGGTCGGAGCCGGCAGCATCATTGAGGAGGCTTACCGGCGGAACTTTGCCGATACGAAGGCGGCCATGTGCGAAACAGCCGGACGCTATATCCCCATGGGTACCGAGATGATGAATGAAACGATGCTGGATCTGATCGACTACTATCAAGCCCGGGCAGGGGGGCAGCCGGCGGCGCCGCTCGAAGGATGGCCGATCCGGGAGCTGCTTAAAACAGGTGCGGCCTATCTCATCCCGATGTTTACTTACGTATATCACGAGTACGGCGCGCTGAGATTGGACGGCTGGGGCAAGCTGACCGAGGAAATCGGAGAGCTTTACTATTTTACGGTAGCACGCACGTATCTCTGGGGCGGCCTGTACGAATTGAATTACGAGTACAGTCCGATGGAGGCGCTGGACGGCAACGAAAATACCGCGGAGGAGCATTATTATCCGTTTGAACCGCGCGGGTATGCCTTCTCGGCGAACAGGGCCGATTACTTGGCTCTGTATGCACGGCTGCGAATCGGTGCCGCGAAGCCGTATTGGTCGTATGGCACGATGCTTCGGCCGCTCTCCTTCGACGTTCCTATGACGCCGATGAAGTGGTTTCATTACAACCACGGCAAGGATACGCCGGAATATAACAACTCGGGAGAACTGCTGACAGACGCCGTTATCCACTCGGCATGGCAGAATGATCAAGGGGATGTCGGCTTGTTCTTTGCGAATGTGACCGGAGAGGAGCAGACAATAAGCATCGAGCTCCGTCCGGAAGACTTCGGAAAGACGACCGTGACCGGGCAGCTGTACACGAAAGCGGGAGAGCCGGCCATTGATTGCTCCATGGAACAAGGCGGATTGCGTTTGCTTAAGCTGCCGGCACGAAGCATAGCAATGTTGGAACTGACTTCGCCTTAACTTGGCACAATGACGCGGTTTTCTGAGGCGGAGGATGATAGAAATTGGGGCGGCGACGTCGGACAATTGGATCAGATTGACGATTTCAGCCTGTTAAAGAATGGACGACGTGTCGCTGGCGGGGGATTTCTTGCCGGAAAACGAGCAGAATGGAGGACTTATGGCACAATTACCGGACGCTTATGTAAAGCGGTGGGATTATGACCAATTAGGGAGTGCAGCTCCCAAGCTGAGTCTTAAACAAATCGATAAAGGCACTTATCACTGCATAATGACATTTGAGCTGGATCAGGAGATACGACAGGATGATTGGCAGCTGCGCCTGGAGCCTGCGTTCCAGCCGTATTTTCACTGGGCTCCTCATATAACGCCGACTTCCCGGCATGTGATGGATCAGCACTGCTTTCGGTCGCCTGCCCTCATTGCTCATGACGGCACCAGACTGCTCACACTGATACCGGATCTGGATCTGATCGCGAAGGATGCGGACGCTCGTTGGTACTTGGATCTGGATGCTCCGAACAACCAATTCGTCTTGGGAATGAGCCGGACCCGTGTGAGTGATCACGTGCTGTTTGAGAAGGTGGAGGGTGCTGCTTATTCGCCCGGAACGTTCTGCATCGGCTTCTACCTAATGACGTTGGAGGATGATCAAGCTGCATTGAACCCCTGGCGGCCGGTGCTGCAATTTTTATGGGAGCGATGGGGTCACTCCCGACTCCGTCAGGGCATCCATGACAGAGCTCCTCTCGAACACTATGTAAAACATGCGTACGACTGGGCTTTTCGCCATTGGAAAGATACGGTGTGGCAGGAATTCGAATGGAACGGACTGAAGGTCGGGGCTCCCGTATTCATTGCCGACGTGAGTCAAAGTCCGAATTATCCTGGCGTTCCGAACGAACGGGAAAGCCGATCGATCTGGAACCAAGCGTGGTTCAGCTCCCTTCGTTCGGCGCAAGGCCTCTATCGTTACGGTAAGAAACAGGATGATCCGGAACTGGTTCGCAAAGCCAGGCTCATGAAAGAGCTGGCTCTTGCTGCTCCGCAGCGAAGCGGGTTCTTTCCCGCCGTTATTGCGACGGAGATGAAGCGGGTGATGGTGGAGGGACAGGAAGTTAACCGGTCAGGTAGTTGGGACCATGCCTTCTGGGGGAATTCCAATCGCAATCCGGCCGATCCTTGGGGCTCGATCGCGGAAGCGCCTTACCATGAGCTGGACATGAGCTGGACGGCGCTGCTCATGCTTCGCTGGCATGATGAAATCGAGCCGGATCCAAGGCTCATGGAATACGCCGTACGCTATGCGGATGCGCTTCTGGCTCTTCAGGACGAGAAGGGCTATTTTCCGGCCTGGCTTGACCAAGAGACGTTAGCGCCGCTGGATATTCTACGGGAGTCTCCGGAGACGTCGCTCTCCGTCACGTTTTTGCTGAAGCTGCACGACATGCGGCCGGATCCCACATATTTGGAAACGGCAGTAAGGGCGCTGGAGGTTGTCGTCAACGAGATCGTGCCGTCCGGCAGATGGGAGGATTTTGAGACGTATTGGTCCTGCTGCTCCTATGGCCGCGAAGAGCTCCCCGGCTGCAAGGTGGTTAGGAATAACATGTTCAAGCAGTGCAATTTCTCCATGTTCTGGACGGCGGAGGCCTTATTTCAGATGTACAAGACGACCGGCGAGATGCGATATCTGACACTCGGCACACGTGTGCTGGATGAAATGCTGATGACGCAAGCCTCCTGGCAGCCTCCCTATCTGTATGTTGACGTATTGGGCGGATTCGGCGTCATGAACTGCGACGGGGAGTGGAATGATGCGAGGCAAAGCCTGTTTGCCGAGCTGATCCTTCAATATGGCGTGGAATTGGACCAGCCGGAATATATTGAACGCGGTGTTGCCGCATTGCAGGCCTCTTTTGCCATGATGTATTGCCCCGAGAATATAAAAACAAAACAGCAGTGGGAACGGGCGTATCCTTTCTTTAACGAGAAGGATTACGGCTTCATGATGGAGAATTACGGTCATGACGGCGATGTAGGTGAGGATGGGCGGGGTATGGGGACTTTCACCATTTTTGATTGGGGGAACGGCGCGGCCGCCGAAGCTTACCTGCGGATCAAGGCCCATCTGGGTCAGACGTTGAAAGACCGGTACGGATACGATATCACACATTAAAGGAGCGATTACGGATGATGAACTTTAACGGGCTCAACATGCATCTCGGAAACTTATCCAAGCTGTCTAATGCGCAGACGAGATCCATCAGCGCGGAGAATTTTACCGGCGAGAAAGGAAAAGGGGGCATGGCGACGGACGGCACGGGTGCAGCGGCTTCCAGGGATCTGGGCGCGGGCTGGAAGGTGTCTCCTTCCGTGGAGATTATGCCGGGAGAAACCTTTACTATGGGTGACATTCAAGGCCCTGGGGCCATTCAGCATATTTGGCTGACCTGTCATCCGTCGCTGTGGCGCAATATGATTATCCGCATGTATTGGGACGAAGAGCAGGACCCTTCGGTTGAGGTTCCGGTGGGCGATTTGTTCTGTAACGGGTGGGGTGAACGTAGCGATGTCAATTCGATTCCGGTTGCCGTCAATCCGGCCGGCGGCATGAACAGCTACTGGCAGATGCCGTTTCGCAAGCAAGCCCGATTGACGATGGAGAATCGCGCGCCGGAAAAGGCGGTCCTTTACTACCAAATCGACTATACCCTGACGGACATCCCCGAAGAAGAGGCTTATTTTCATGCACAGTGGCGGAGAACGAATCCCGTTCCTTATAAGGACGTTTACACGATCCTGGATGGCGTGAAGGGACAGGGGCACTATGTAGGGACTTACCTAGCCTGGCAGGTGAACAACAGCGGCTGGTGGGGCGAAGGGGAGATCAAGTTTTATATGGACGGGGACCAGGATTACCCGACCATCTGCGGTACGGGAACGGAGGATTATTTCGGCGGAGCTTGGAACTGGGAACAGCCGATCGGTACGTACCGAACCTACTCGACGCCTTATCTGGGGATGCACCAAGTGCTGAAGCCGGACGGATTATATCGCAGCCAGCAGCGCTTCGGCATGTATCGATGGCATGTCATGGATCCGATCCGCTTCCAAAGCGATCTTCGCGTCACGATCCAGGACCTCGGCTGGAGGTCAGGAGGCAGATACCTGCCGCAGCAGAGCGATATTGCATCGACGGCGTTCTGGTATCAGGCGGAGCCCCATGCGCCATTCCCGGAACTCCCGGATAACGATGAGCGGGAGGTTATATAAGCAGGCGCTATTGCTTAGCTTCCGGTATGGTGATAGTGTGAAGCCATGGACCCTGTTGCATCTGCTTGTCGGTTTCATGGTCGTTAATGGAGGATAGGATGGACAAACATACAATTTATACCATTGCAGATCGGGTAGGCGTATCTCCTTCCACGGTGTCCAGAGCCTTGTCGGGGAGAGGTTACTGCAGTCCCAAGACGAAGAGCAAAATTCTGGCGGCTGCCCAAGAAATGAACTATGCGCCCGATCATGCAGCGAAGATGCTGAAAATGAGGCAAACCAATAAAATCATTTTTGCCGTTCCGGATATATGCAACCCTTTCTATTTCGATATGATCAACGGCATCAATCAGGTGCTGGAGGAGCATGATTACCTGATGATTCTGTTCTACACCAAGCACAGGCTCCAGGAGGAGATGAAGGCGATCCAGACGCTTCGGGAAAACGTCGCCGACGGCATGATCATGGTGTCTTTCGATTTTGGAGAAGAAAATATCGGGGCTATCAATGCGCTGCAGGCTCCGGTCGTGCTGACGAATAAATACGTGTCGCCGGATGGCAGCGACCGCTTTGACTACGTATATGTGGATACGTATGACGGAATCAAGCAAAGCACGGAGCATCTGATCAAGCAAGGCCTGCGCAGCATCGCCTATGTCGGCGGTAATCTCAGCGAGCAGACCGGCCATGAGCGGTTCTGCGGGTATCGGGATGCCATGCTGGAGGCAGGAATCCCCTTGATTCCTCGTTTTATCGCCGAATCCGACTATACGGAAAGCGGCGGTTATGCGATGGCGAAAGCGTGGCTGCAAGGGCCCGACCACCCGGAGGGCATCGTTGCCGCGAACGATCTAATGGCGATCGGCGTCATGAAAGCTTGCGAAGAAGCCGGATTAAAAAATCCCCATGACGTTGCCGTTGTGGGCATGGATAATCTGGACATTGCCTCCCGCGTATATCCCAAGCTGACGTCCGTTGCTTTGCAGCAGGAGGAAATCGGCCGCAAAGCGGCCCAGATCCTGATGGATCGCATAATGGGAATTCCGAGGGAGGAGCGGGCCGTGAAATTGATGCCGCAGATGGTCGTGCGCGATTCCAGCGTAAAGATATGAAGCGAGGATGGAGTATAATGGGTTGTTTCCGAATGAACATGAACGTCATGATAAAGGCTCCATCATGAACTAGCATGCTTGCGTTGAATATGGTGTTGAACCGTTCCTAGCAGTACAACTGCCAAGAGAACGGTTCTTTTTTTTGTTGTAAGGAAATGATCTTTGGTGGGGAAGTCCCCAACCTTCGCGCTTGCGTGATCGGGTTGGGGACTTTGTCGTGGATCAAGGATTTGTAGGATCATAGCGAACTGAGAAGCGGAGGTGTTCGCTGTAAGGGTAATAATTATTACTCTTCAGAGTAAAATTGATTGACTATTAAAGTAATTTAAAATACTCTATAAAGTAACAAGGAGGTTCACATTGAAAAAGTCCAATCGAATCATGGTTGTTGTGAAGGGAGAGAAACGGAAACGGATGTCAACAATCCATAGTCTTCAACCGGATATTCACACGCTTCACGGATTTTTTAGCAAGGAGCTGGAACCGGCCCTATATATTCAGTCCGGGGATACCGTGGTGTATCGAACCTTGGATGCGGGATGGGGACTTGCGAAGCGCTCTGCTCCGGGAGCGCCGAGAACGAAGTTTACGGAGCGTGCGCCGGAGCGGGTGGAGAAGCAGTTCGGGCATGCCTTATTGGGTCCCGTGCATATCCAAGGGGCTAAACCGGGGCTTACCTTGGAGATACAGATCAACGAGGTCGTTCCCGGGCCGTGGGGTTGGACCTCTGCCGGAGGGTTTCCAAGCTATTGGAACGAGAAGCTGGGCATGACCGATACCCAGGAAATGACATTGGACTTTGAATTGGATGCCAAAACAATGACTGGCAGGAGTCAGTTCGAAAATTTCAAGTACAGCGTCGGACTGAAGCCATTCATGGGGATTATGGGCATGCCGCCGGAGGAAGAAGGTCAGCATACGACTTTTGTGCCGCGCCCTTATGGAGGAAATCTCGATTGCAAAGAATTAACCGCCGGGAGCACCTTGTATCTGCCGATTCCGGTAGATGGCGGGCTGTTCTCAACAGGGGATGGACATGCGGCTCAAGGCGACGGCGAAGTTAGCGGTCCCGCTTTGGAATGTCCCATGGAGAAGGTGAGCCTAACCTTTCATGTCCGTGACGACATGCCCATCAAGATGCCCAGAGCAAAGACGAGTACCGGTTGGCTGACGATGGGATTCCACGAGGACCTGGACGAAGCGATGTGGATGGCCTTGAGCGGGATGCTGGATCTCATGACAGAGCTTTATTCCATTTCGAGAACGGAGGCGTACGCATACGCCACCTTGACGGTGGATCTGAGAGTAACCCAGATCGTGAATATCCAGAAGGGCGTGCATGCATTTTTGCCTTTTGGCGCGTTGAGGTGAACGAATGCACCAAGTGTTGGCTTTTTTAAATGTCGATTTTATAGGAGGGCTCATGCATGCAGTTATACGAAACGATGGTCAATAACCATGGGGTACATATTCATGTGACGGAGGTACATCGGGAACTTAGAAATGAACAAAGCTCACTGGTTATCATCCCGGGCCTTTCCGAGTCGGCCGAGGATTATATCGACATTATGGAAAAAATGGTAACGCTGTCGCCCAGGCATATCGTTGTCATTACGCTCCGAGGCCGTGGCCGAAGTGATTCTCCTGATTCGGGATACACGCTCGAGGATCATATCAGCGATCTGGATGCGGCCATTCGCCATCTTGAACTGGAACAGTTCGTACTCATGGGGTACTCACGGGGGGTAGCCTATCAATTAGGTTATGCCATTCGGAACCCGAAACGCATTGAAGGTCTGATCATCGGAGACTATCCGGCGATACATACCCAGCTGCCAGCGGGATGGGTGGATTTCTTTGCAACGCTGCCGCCTTGGAGAGGGAAGAAGCTATTCGACCGGATGAAACCATCGGCCCTGCATGCCCTGCAGAAGGATTCCGCGAAGGTAGAATTTTGGAGCGACCTGTCCCGATTCACATGCCCTGTCCTCATTATTCGTGGCGCAAAACCGCATCCCGGGTTATCATTAGAAGCAGTGGAACAATATAAGCTATCGCTGCCGCAGGCACGAATCGTGGAATTCGAGCAGCATGATCATAATATTTTCGAACCGGATGCGGACGAGTTTGTTCGCACCGCAGACTCTTTTCTGAGAGAGATTAAGAAGAAATCAATAAACTAGCACAAGAAGGGTGTACGGACTTGGACAATCTGAAGCTGAATGTATCACTTTTACGACAAAGGGTTCCGAACCTCACCAGCGCGGCCAAATCCGTCGGATTGCGGCCCGCCACGGTTTCCAATCTATGTACGGGAAAAATACCCGTAGGCCGGGCGGAGGTTCGCACCATAGCCGCGCTGGCAGCCTTGGCGAAATGCAGCCTTGACGAACTGATCCTGCGCGGGGAAAGCGTGGAGATGATCGAAACGGGCATTAAGCCTCTTGATCTATTCGCTCCTCTGGCAAAAGGCGGCACCGTCGGGCTGGTAGCTCGTCCCGGTATGGGGCAGCTGGTGCTGCTCGGGGAGTTGTTTCATCACTTCAAGCAGGAAGGGTATATGACGATTCTGCTGAAGCCGGAAGGGAACTATCCGGAGCTGCAGGATATGCTGAATGACGTAGAGCGGGTTGCTTCTTCAATAGAAGAAATCCATTCTATCGTATCGCATGCGAATACCGATAAAGAAATTGTGTTTGCCGCGGATCGGGAGCATGTCTTAACCGGCAAGATCTATGATCTTCAGGAACGTTTTCAACAGGAAGGCATGCAGCAGATCACGACTTTTCTTGTGGACCTCAAAGGTGCGGTTGTTGATGAAGACATGCCTTACGGGCCGCTGGAGACGCTGTGGTATTTCGATGCCGATCTGGCGGCAAGACATCTGTTTCCTGCCGTGAACCCGTTATATTCCACCTCTTCCGTATTAGAAGGCGTTCATCTGGATCAGGTTCACTTAGCGGTCCAACAGCGGGCCCAGAAGCTGCTTCGCCGCTATCGGGAGCTTCGTTCGCTGGTTCAAGTACGAGGATTGGAGGCCATTCCGTCATCTGAAATGGAGGTTTATGAGCGGGGAGAACGGCTCGAAGCTTATCTAACGCAGCCTTTTTACGTTGCTGAAGCTTATACCGGACTGCCAGGCGAGCGGGTCCACTTGCAAGAAGCGCTGCATGACGTTCAAGCCATATTGAACGGCAGCATGGATCATCGATCGGTGGAGAGTTTATCCTGGATCGGGACAATAAAATAAGAACTTAGTTAACCAAAGCTGAATTCCCTAAGTTTGTTCATCGGGAATATCGGCTTTTTTACATGATTTTGCATAATATAATCCGTACGTCCCATAGCTGATACGCAAAGGTCAGTATATAATATGTGCTAGTTTGTACCGTACAGATGGCAAGAAGTGTATTTAACAACTGAAACTCTGCTGATTCCGTACGGACACGAAACTATACATAAGGGAGAAATGGACATGAAAAGAAAAGGTTGGCTAATCGCATTTGCAGCGGCATTATTGTTAACGCTTATCGTAGTACCGGTTCAGCAGTCTTTTAGCGCAGAGGGCAATCCGACGGCAACGGCCATTACGCAGAGCGCCCTGAACAATCAGTTCCACTTGGATCACGTCGTGAAGATTTACGTGCCTTCCACCGTAAAGGGGGATATTCCCATCACGGATGCGGCTCACCAAAAGTTTGTCGATCAAGCGTTGACGAAGCTGTCCGGCTGGTTTGGCGGGGCAACGGCAATACCGGGCGAAGGGGCTTGGGTGGATAACAACAAAACCTTGATCAAGGAAAAAGTAACCATCGTGTACGCTTTTGCCGAGAAACTCGACAAGGATTCGCTCAATCAAGTGGTAGACTATGCGAAGAAACTCAAGGAGGATCTTTCGCAATCTGCCATTTCGCTTGAGGTTGACGGTAAACTGTATTTCATTGAATAGCAGTCTCCGATCCATGAAGTGATCATAGGGGAGGTCTCCCAGCTGTCTGTTGTATGGCAGAAGAGGGAGACGTCCTCTTTATTATGTGTGGACTTGTTAGTAGAGAAACCTCCACAGATAAAAAGTGGCGTAAGATTCCCAGTTCGCCCATCCTGCGGACAGCTCCAGAATCTCCCTCTTCGTCGGTTTCGCCTCTAGGCCCAGCAGATGTTTGATGGCATTATGCAGTCCCACATCATCGATGGGAAAAGCCGCCGGCATTCGCAAACAGCGCATCAGCACATAATTGGCCGTCCACGGTCCGATGCCGCGGATGCCGACCAGTTGTTTCTCCGCTTTCTTTAAGCCGCCAGCTTCCAGCAGCAGTTCTTTCGTTAATTTTCCATCCGTCATAAGCCCAGCTACACCGAGGAGATACTCGCATTTTTTTACGGTCATCCGAAGTCCACCAAGATCTTCAACACGCAGCGGCGCGATGTCCTCAGGCCTTGGAAACATCCAGTAAACCTCGCCTTCACACTCGATGCGTCTGCCGAAGGCCTCGACGAAACGCCTTTTTAGCGTATACGCGTAAGCCAGGTTAATCTGCTGTCCCAGAATGCCCCAGCATAAAGCCTCGAACAGATCCGGAATGCCCATGTTGCGAAGCCCGTAGAAGGACTGGACGGCTTGACTGAGCAGGGGATCGGTCTCGGCCATCGAATAGAACGGCACTAAATCGGTGTTTAGATCGAACCAGTCCCGGACATAAATGGCTACCTCCGCCCGCTTGCTTGGTTCGGTCGGGGTGGTATTCCCCAAAAATCGAACCAGGATCGCTTGCTCTTGATTCCTGGCGCTGACTTCGATCACGGCAACGTCATCTTCAAGCGGGATCGCCCGGTAGATGCTGTCGTTCCGAATCGTAAAGAGACATTCATTCGGCGATCTTTGCAAATAATTGAGGTTCTCCTGAAAGCTGAATTCCTTCGGCACGAATAGCTTTAGCGTATGGATATGATCCTCCCAGCTGTCCTTGGGAAGCCGTTGTTGTTGTTCCATGGTATACGGCTTGTCGCCGCGATTGTGGTCCGGTTCATGCATGATCATCGTTTCCTTTCGTTCCTGATCTACTCTATACTAGTTGTACCATAAACGCGGACCTCATAATTTTGTTATCTTGCTCTTATATTCCAAAAAGCGTACAACCGGATCTTCCTGTGGTTATAATGTTAGCGGAGGTGAGGAAACGTGGCAAACCGGATACAACCGACCGAAGCCCAGTGGAAAGCCATTATCGACAATGACAAGGACAGTGACGGCCAATTTTTCTACGCGGTGCAGACGACGAAAATCTTCTGCAGGCCATCCTGCAAATCCAGGCCCCCGAAATTTGAAAATGTGCGCGTGTTTCGATCGGCGGATGAAGCGAGGGCCGAACGCTTCCGGCCATGCAAAAGGTGCAAGCCGACCGGTGAGCGCCTGCCGGACCACGAATGGATCGAACTCGTTGTCGAGTATATCGATGCGCATTATACGGATCATTTGACGCTGGATGTCTTGGCGGATGTAAGCCACGGCAGTCCGTACCATCTGCACCGGATTTTTAAGCGGGTCAAAGGGCAGACTCCGATGGAATACATTCAGGATTACCGGATCGGCAAGGCCAAAGAGCTTCTTGCGAATACCAGCCTGGCTATTACGGATGTCGGCCATCAAGTGGGCATAGAGAACACGGCTTATTTTATCACGCTGTTTAAGAAAAAGACGGGAATGACCCCCCTAAGCTATCGAGGGCAATATATGAACAATACGAGTGCGGAGGTGCATAATCATGAAATCTAATCATTCGATCATTAGCTGGACACGATTGCGGCATGATGACTGGAACATATATATCGCGGCCACGCCGCAAGGTTTATGTTATATCGGATCACCGGATAAACCGTTCAAAGAGCTGGAGGAATGGGTGAACGCGAAATTTCCTGGCTGTGAACTATTCCAGAATGATGAGGGCATGCAGCCATATGCCGCCGAGCTGGCGGACTATTTTCAGGGGAAACGGGAACGGTTTGAGTTCGCAATGGATTACAAGGGTACCGATTTCCAGATGGCGGTATGGAATGCACTGTGCCAGATCCCGTATGGGCAAACCTTCACGTACTCTGACATTGCGCATCAGATCGGCAAGCCGGCGGCTGTGCGTGCTGTTGGTGCGGCTATCGGGGCGAACCCGCTGCTTATCACCGTGCCTTGTCATCGGGTAATCGGCAAAAGCGGCGCATTGACGGGATATCGCGGGGGTCTTGAAATGAAGACAAGATTGCTGCAATTGGAGCGAATGAACATCTCCGTGAGGGAGATGAAGGAGTATGCCTAATCCTTTGCTGCAGCGCATAAAGAATCTGGATTGGCCTGCCGTACAGGCAGCTTTGGATGAACAGGGATATGCGGTCATTCCCAAGCTGCTCTTGCCCGAGGAATGCGCAGAGATCATAGGCACGTATACGGAAGAGCAGCGTTTTCGCAGCACGATCCAAATGGCCAGGCACCGGTTCGGACTGGGGGAGTACAAATATTATCAGGCGCCGCTTCCCGAAACGCTGCAGCAGCTTCGGGAAGGCTTGTATCCTGAACTTGCGCTGACGGCGAACCGCTGGTTGAGCCGGCTAGGGCATGAAGAGAAGTATCCGGCAAGTCTGGATGAGTTTCTGGGGATGTGTCATGCCCAAGGTCAAGAGCGGTCAACGCCGCTGATTTTAAAATATGAAGAAGGCGGATATAATTGCCTGCATCAGGATTTGTACGGTGATGAGTTCTTTCCGTTCCAAGCGGTCTTTGTGCTGAATGAGAAGGAAGTCGATTACACGGGCGGGGAGTTTCTGCTGGTGGAGCAGCGGCCGCGGGCACAGAGCCGGGGACATGCGATCGCCTTGGATCAGGGAGCGGGACTGATCTTTCCGACCAACCATCGTCCGGTGCAGGGAACAAGGGGAAATTACCGGACTACGCTCCGGCATGGCGTCAGCATGGTCACGTCGGGGACAAGATACAGCCTGGGGATTATTTTTCATGACGCGAAGTAAAGGAGCTGGATGCGCATTCACTCATTCGTAATGAAAGGAGGGAAGTCGTATAATAGAAGAAAGTATAGGAATGAGGTGTCCCAGGTGAAACATGAAGTGCTTTATAAAACGCCGAAGACCCTGCTCAATAAAGGAACCGGTTTCCTGAATGGATACAGCCATACCTTGAATCCGTATACAGGATGTACCTTCGCTTGCTCCTACTGCTACGTCCGGCAAATGCCGGTTTCGATATTCCGAAATCAGGAATGGGGAAGTTGGGTTGACGTTAAGCTCGAATCTGCTGCCATTCTGCGTAAAGAACTGAAGCGTGCCAAGTCCAAGGGGCCCGTCACGATCTTCATGTCATCCAGTACCGATCCCTATCAGCCGATTGAGGCCAAGGAAGAAGTGACCCGTGCCTTGCTGGAGGCCATGGTTAGCGAGCCGCCGGATTTCCTGCTGGTGCAGACGCGCAGTCCGTTGGTCCGACGGGATATCGATTTGCTGCAGCAGTTAGGAGCACGCGTGCGGGTAAGCATGACGGTCGAGACCGATCGAGAGGATATTCGCAAGCATTTTACGCCTTCCGCTCCGCCGATCCAAGCCAGATTGAAAAGCCTTGAGCTGCTAAGAGACGCAGGAATACCAACGCAAGCAGCGATTGCTCCCGTCCTTCCAAGCACGGAGGCATTTCCTCAGATCCTCAGGCCGCTCGTCAATCGCGTGTGCATCGACGATTATTTCATGGGGGACGGCAGCGGAGGCAAACGTACGAAACGGCTGCCCGTTCAGGCGTTGTACGAGAAGCTTGATCTGGAAGAATGGTATGATCCCGCCGCCTATCAGGTGGTCTACGATCGATTCAACAGGGCGTTTCCGCAAGAGCAGCTATTTGTCAGTCAGAAGGGTTTTGAACCTTAAACGTTAGATGGCTCGTCTAGCAGATGAGCGCTTGCTGTGTAAGATGTTAAATGAAAGAGTTTAAAGGTGAGGACCGGGAGATAGCTTCCGGTCTTTTTATCATGCCCAGCAGTAGATGATTATGGTATGATAGGCGAAAATCACCAGTCAAACGTAGAGGAGCGAATGAACAATGAAGTTGGATTTGACGGATCAAATTGCGTTAGTCACCGGTGCTGCGGGCCAATTGGGCCGGGTCATGGTCCGAACCTTGGCGGAATGCGGCGCAGATGTGGTTATCCATTATCGGGGAAGCTTAGCCAAGGCGGAAGAGCTTCAGCGCGAGGTGGAGTCGATGGGCAGACGCGCGTACACGGTGCAAGCCGACGTGACGGATCAAGCATCCGTGAATGCCATGCGGGAAGCAGTGCTTGAACACTTTGGCATGCTGCCTCATATCATCGTTGCGAATGCCGTGGAATCCTACCAATGGACGTCTGTCTTGGAGCAAGCGCCGGAAGATTACGAGAGCCAGTTCCAATCCTGCGTCATGCAAAGCGTCTACCTGGCAAAAGCCTTCGTGCCTGCCATGATCGAGCGAAAGAGCGGCCGCTTCATCGGCATCAATACCGAATGTTCGATCCAGAACTTTCCGAGTCAATCCGCCTACGTAGCAGGCAAGCGCGGCATGGACGGCGTATACCGCGTACTCGCGAAAGAAATCGGCGAGCATGGGATCACCGTCAATCAAGTCGCGCCCGGCTGGACGATCAGCGACCGCGATCGGGAGAACGGTACCGAGCATAGCGCCTCCTACGAAGCTTCCGTGCCCCTGAAACGCCGCGGAACGGACCAGGAGATTGCCAATGCCGTGGCATTCCTTGCCTCGGATTTGTCATCATTTATCACAGGAGCTTATATTCCGGTATGTGGCGGCAATGTGATGGTGGGGATTTAGCGGTTCGACCCATGGATTGAAAGTGTGAAACGTCCACGAACTTCGGATTCGCATTGCGATTTAGGGAAGGCGAAGTTCGTGGAGGTGTTAAGTAGAAGTCCCTTGCAAACACGAATACATAGATCTCAGGAATTCAGTAAGATAGAAGGAGACGAGACGATGACGGCAAAACCACAACTGGTATTGGATTTAGCTGGCGTATTGGTGAGTAATTTTTCATCTGTTTTTTGGCTTACATTAGCGGAGGGCTCCGAAATCTCGTTTCAAGATATCAGGGTACAATTTGATGAGGTTCGTAGAGACTTATGGACAGGAAAGATGAAGGAAGATGAGTTTTGGGGATGGATGAGCCTGCGAATGAAGCAAATCAATAAAGAGGAAGCCAGGGAGTTAATAACTCAATCGTTGCAGCCGCTTCCTGGATTAAATCACTTGGCGCAATGGAGCGAAATCGCGGATATCCATGTACTAAGCAATCATTGCAAGGAATGGCTGGAGCCGATATTAGAAAAAGTAGAACCTTATGCTAGGAGCATTACCATTTCGAATCAAGTCGGTTTGAGGAAACCTGATCTGCAAATTTATAAACATGTTGTGAAACAATTCGAACGTTCAGAACTGACGGTTGTTTATGTTGATGATCAGGAAAAGAACCTGAAACCGGCTATCGACCTTGGATGGAAAACCTTGCTGGCCGATCAAGAGCATAAATGGATAGAACAAGTGGGACCTATGTTGGTGACAAACGTCTTGTAAGTCAGGCGAGAACCACTGGAAAAAATGATATCGGAAATTTAGTCAATGAAAAGTGAGGAATTCTAAATGTTTGGACGAGGGAATCAAAAGTACCCTATACCCGCAACGCTGCTCAAGTTGAAAGAAATGAATGAGCAAATCGTACATGATCTCGAGGTGGAACTGGACGATATTCTGGAAATCTATATGGATTATGATCTTAACAATCAAGACGCCGAATTTGCATACAGCGGCCATCCGTTGGATGTAATTCCATTTGCCTTTACCGCTTTTGGAGGCGAGCATTTCGGATTTTTGACCGATTTTGGATCGGTGACTGATCTCGAGGGTGCCCCTGTCGTGTTTGTCCAAGCTTTACCATCAGAGGAGTTTCATGTCACTCTAATTGCGAGAAACATAAGGGATTACCTGGGTTTATTTTTAACCTATAAATGTATGATAAATATGTTTTCCACGGTTAATGAACCAAGTCAAGAACCGAGTGCTGTTGAAACGCACCCTCATTTATCAGCCGTAGAAGCCAAACTTATTCATGAGTTGGGAATCCAAAAGATAGAACCGGTTTCTTACCGTCAGAACATGCTGAGGGAGCGTTCCAAAGAAGTTGTGCAAACCATAAACGGAATCGGCGTAAAACGAATGACTGCGCGTGAGTTAGGACCAACCTTTAATGTAGAGGAATATGATAAATATGATGTATTGAACAATAAAGTGCGGGAGTTTTTTCAAGAGGCTTGCTTAGAGAATAAACTGGCCTGCATTGCAGATCTTCAAGAAGCGGGCATCTTGTTGACCCACACGTACGACCTAAATGAGTTTTTAATAAATGAACTGAGAGCGATGGGCTGCATTTATGAGTCGAGAATACTTGAATTAACAACGAAGTCTTACGATTTTTCGATGAGTAGCACACTTCATGAAATCATTCCAGAGATTTGAACGAAGCATACAAGCATGCAGGGAGGACGCCGTGTAAATGATCATATTAATCAGCGGAAACAGCTGCACGGGAAAGACATATATGACTCAACAATTACTTGAAAAGTATCACGTGCCTTATCTGTCCATCGATCATTTGAAAATGGGCTTGTACAGAGCCGACATGAACTGCGGTTTCACGCCGGTGGATTCAACCGAGCATATCGGTGCACAATTATGGCCGATCATCAAAGGGATCATCATGACAAACATCGAAAACAAGCAAAATCTAATCATTGAAGGCTGTTACATTTTGCCTCATCATCTGCAAGATTTTGAGCCGTCCTATTCACAACACATCATTTCCGTGTTCTTAGGATTCTCCACCTCGTACATCCGGCAGAATTTCCAATCCAACATCGTTCAACACCGCAATGCTATCGAAGCGCGAATGTATCCTGAAGAGAGAACTGTTGCCGACTATACTCATGAGCATGATGTATTCCGTGAAAAGTGTGCGTCATCGAATGTCCCTTATTTTGAAATTCAAGAGAACTATGAAGAAGAAATCGCAAATATATATGCCTACATAGATCGTGAGAAGAAGAAACTCGAGTATGAACAGCGGTAATTAAAGTTTGGAACAAACCATAACACAGGTTGACGAAGAAAGGACAGTCGCCATGGATTTATATCTATATCATTATTATGATGCGGCAACAGGACCCTTTCAAAATCTATCCTCGCTATCCATCGAAGAAGCGTTGCAGGTACAGAGGAGGCTCAAACTAAATAATAATTGGTTTGCGAGTCAACGTGCGGATGATTATATGACCATCCGTCGCGATCTGGAAGCACGGGCTAGAGCTCTATTCAGGGCCAAAGGCGGCAAACCAACAAAAGAATATCCGCATTACATGACGCTTGGATCTTGCGAATGGATTAAGGAATGGTATCCGAATGGAAAAGAAATCAGGATTCTGCTATATGATATGCAACCCGAAATGATGAGTTTCACTTATGGCGACTTATTTCCGACCATGCGGTATCAAGACGACAAGCCTTATAGAGGAAAGGTATATGTAAAAAACGAAATCCTTCAACTTGTAGACGAGTTTGGCTGGCCTCAAGATTGGAACAAAGACGGACATCATGGACCCGAACGTTATATTGAAGTGCAGGTTTGGGACGATCGGGCACTCGGTCCTTTTATGATATCCTAGATTGAATGAAATTGATAAAATGAAATGTTCTGACCACAATTCAATTAAAACTCGACTTGTGGTTTTTCTTTTCACCAAATTGATCCTTTTGAGCTATTGATAATGATTAACATATAAAGTAAATTTTTTACATATCAATCAACTTACAAAATACGTAAAAGAATCAAAATTGAGTAAGAACAATGCATCGACATGGTTTTAAATTAACAAGTTAATTTTCATCAAGGAGGTGATGCCGGCTTACATCAAGATAGGCTAACGTTTAATTATCAATGATTGGGGAGGGATTAATGGATGAAAAGGGATTTATCCAGATTGCTGGACAAATCGAGAGTGATGTTATTGCCTTTAATGGTCGTCATGTCTATGATTATGAACTTTTTTCCCCTTGAAGTTTCTGCAGCAGAACGGGGCGCTTGGGCACCCAATGTATCTTATGTCGTTAACGACAACGTGACGTACGACGGGAAGGCGTATAAAGCTATTCAATCTCATACCTCATTACCCGGATGGGAACCACCCAATGTTCCTGCATTGTGGCAATTTGTTCAAGGTGGTGGAGGTAATGATACAGTAGCTCCGACAACTCCTACGAATGTAATTGTAAGCGCAATCACCTCTTCAACCGTTACTTTATCCTGGCAAGCATCTACGGACAATGTAGGTGTGGCAGGATATGATGTATACCGAGGAACATCCCTTGCCATCTCTGTTACAGGAACGACAGCGACAATAACGGGTCTCTCACCGAACACGACATATTCTTTTAAGGTCATTGCAAAGGATGCTGCCGGGAACCTTTCTCCTGCCAGTGCGATCGTCAATGCCACCACTTCAGATGGAACGGGTGGGGGTCCCCAGCCGACGAAACATATATTGACAGGGTACTGGCAGAACTTTGTCAATGGTGCCAGCAAATTGAAAGTTAGAGATATACCGGATCAGTACGACATCATTGTTTTAGCGTTTGCCGAGATGGATCCTGCTAACCCTGGTGGTGTCACTTTCAACGTTGATTCCGCACTATCCGCAGCTCTTGGCGGGTACACAAGTGCCGAATTAATCGCGGATATTCAGGCTAAACGCGCTCAAGGTAAGAAGGTCATCATATCCATTGGAGGGGAATTAGGGAACATCAATTTGAATAATCCTTCCCCGAATGTAGCGAACTTTGTGAACAGCATGTACGGAATCATCACTCAATATGGGCTTGACGGGATAGACATTGATCTGGAGCATGGCATGAATGTACCTAATGTAACCAATGCGATCCGCCAACTAAAACAAAAAGTAGGAAATGATTTTGTTCTGACGATGGCTCCCCAAACGATAGACATGCAGAATCCAAACACTTC
Organism: Priestia sp. BR_2; assembly: GCF_041954005.1. Lineage (NCBI taxonomy): Bacteria > Bacillati > Bacillota > Bacilli > Caryophanales > Bacillaceae > Priestia > Priestia sp. BR_2. The sequence continues at coordinate 290,278 of NZ_JAVFHM010000188.1, forward strand.
TTACATGCAGCTATATAACAATCTGAAGGATATGACAACCGTAATTAACGTCCAGTATTATAATTCTGGATGCATGTTAGGACGCGACGGGAAATGCTATTCCCAAGGCACGGTTGATTTCCTGACGGCTCTTTCGGACTTAACGCTGCAGTGGGTATCGCCTTCCCAATTGGGAATAGGAGTACCTGCTACCTCTTCAGCTGCCGGAGGTGGATATGTTTCTCCAGCGGTCGTAAATAATGCCCTGAATTGTCTAGCAACTGGAAACAACTGTGGAAGTTATAAGCCTGTAGCTAAATACCCTGATATACGGGGAGCAATGACGTGGTCCATTAACTGGGATGCGACTACGAATTACGCGCTTGCCAAAACGGTGAGACCATTCCTAAACACCCTTCCTTAATAAGCATGATATTTGTACAACTTAAGTAGATTTTATATAAAATAAGGAAACCTCTCCTAGATGAGTGGTGGTCTCAAACCATCATGATCACAGAGAGGTTTCTGTATGGATATCTAGCCTCAACGGAGCAGGCGGAATCATGCTGGAGAAGCAGAGCCATATAATAGGATCATAAGAAATCTGGAGGCAACAGGGATCGGAAGCATGATCCGCATGCGTAGTGCTGCATTGCCTAGTAAAGAAATGAAGCGACCGTTTACCCAGCAATATTTGAGGGAGAACGGTCATTCTTTGATGCAGACAGTGCAATAACAGCAATACGCCCCGGCCTAAAGCCAGGGCGCATCTTCTATCTAAATATAGCTTTGAAATACAAACTGAGTTTCACGGCTCCCATATCACCGTTGGATACGGGAGTTGGTCATAAGCACTTGCCCAGTAGTAGGAGTCCCCCATGATTCGCCTCGGCAGGAAGCCGATCTCGCCGCGGGATACGGTGACGAGCTCGGACTGCGATTGGAATATGCCTTCCGCACTCGTCGCGGCCGTAACGTATTTGCCTGCCATATGGGTGAATCGTCCGCTGATCTTGGCCGCAACAGGCATTCTTGTCTCCATATCAACCATCTTAAAAGTGACTTTGGCGATGCCGGCGGTGTAAGTGATGTTCATCTGGTCGATCACCATCGGTTTCATCGCAGACGGCATCGTCGATGCGGATGCAGCCAAGCTGGGAGCTCCTTCATTGCCGCTGATATCGACTGCAGTGATTTTGTAATAATAGGTGGTGTCCGGCAGCAGCCCTGTATCTTTATAAGAAAGTCCTTTCGAGGTTCCGGCGTAAGTAGCGGGTCCAATCTCAAAGCCGGCTTCGGTTCCCCGATAGATCCGATATGCATTTACGGCACTGTTATCCATAGCCATATCGTAGGTTATATTGATCCGTTGATAATCAAATGCGATAGCTGCCGCTCCGCTGACCGCGCTTGGCGGTTCATGGTCGGCAGGAGGCTGCCAGGTATAGCCGCCAGGTCCCCATTCGCTTGGAAAATCCAAGATTGAGGAGTAATGGTGGAGGGCAATGCCTCCAAACGCTGGATCATTCTGAACAGTGTCGTACACCTTGTTTAACTCCGACTCCATATAAATTCGTCCTTCTTCATGGAAGCTGATGGTTTCGGGATCCCCGCCATCCGCGATGTCTTTGGTCTCGACACCGATCACAACCGACTTTGGCTTGCCGATCAGATTAGCATAGGCCAGCTCATTCAGCGCTTGCGCGATAATGCCTGCACTGCCATCCGCCTGATCGCGGTAATTCATGATCGAGATGTAATCGGCGGTATCCTGAATGTGTTCAGACAGCCATTTGGTTTGCCCGTTCCACGGGATATTGCTCGCATCGGCCGAAATGTCATACCATCTCGGGATCGCTGCGCCAACCGACAAGGTGAGTCCCGATGCTTGTTTGCGTTCCATGAGCAGCTGCAGCATATCCAGATACTGAATCTGGACGGAGGGCTTTGCGGTTTTGAAGTCCGGCAGGATATACGGCTCCGTATCCACGTTCACGCCGTCGAAGCGAGCGGAATCGCCGGAAGCCAGGTTGTAATTCAGGATTTGCTCAAACTCCCGCACGGCGTGAGTTTGATATCGGCTGTAAGCTCCGAAGTAAGGAGGTACGGTCCCCCCGGCGATTAAAGCTTGAACATAAAAACCCTCGGCGTGAGCCCACTCGACGAATTGTTGGACTTCGCTCCGGTAATCCTCCAACATTTTTGCTCCATTATATTGCCCCACAGCCAAATAGAGGGTCGTGATGGGACGTTGATGAAAAGTCGTAACATCCTTCGCCATAGAAGAGAGAACGGCTCGGGAATTCGGATTCAGGACCAGAGGATAGGAGGCATTCTCCCAGATCCAGATCGCACGATCCTGATCCGGCAGCGGTTCCGGGTCATACGTGCTGCTGGTCACCGTCTCAGGATTCGTCGCCGAGGGATTGTAAACATCACCCATTACATTAGCGAGATGTGGGTTGATATGATCATCCGACATATAAACGGTATTCGTAACCGCAGCGAAATCCTGATCTTGCTGAGCCGACGTCTGTCCCCCGGTTCTTGCATAGACCGTCAGACTATAACCTGTATTGCCGCGTGAATCGGTTGCCCTTGCCTCCAGACTGTGAACCTGGCGAGGGGATTGTCGTAGATCCAATGTATATTGATATCCGTTCTTGGCAGGGGAAACCTGCAGCCAGTCGCCGCCGTCGATGCGGAGCTCAACCAGCGCAATCGGATTCTTCCCTTCTGCGGATATGTTGATTTTCATTTTGTTGCGCTGCAGCGTAGACTCGGTTGGGCTGGTAATCTCCACTTCCGGTGTATCAGCTGCAGGATTATCGATGTTCAAGTGAATCCAAGGAGACCAGATGCCATAACGCGTTATCGCGTCATTGCCTTTCAGGACCATTTCGACGGGGCCGTCAAGTCGGCTTGTGTCGAGTTTATAGGACCAGTTCCCGCTGTCATCGCCGTTTGGATCCTCCATCTGAACATCCGCCATGAACTCACCGTTCACGATGAGTTGAAGCTCATACACCCCGGAATAGGTTCCGAATAACTCCGTTACGCCCGGCTGTATTGCTTGCCCGTCCTGATGGGAGTCAATCGTAATGAACGCTGCCGCTTTAACCTGCGGCAATGGAACGCAGAGTGTAGTAAACAGAACGGCCGCCAGAAACAAAAGCCCGCACCTTCGTAAATGTGAAAGCATCATCTTAGTCACATCCTTGTCAGTTTTGATGTAAACCAAATGGACTCAACGGCAGCCATCATGATCGGAAGAGCCTAAAAATACCATGCTGCGCAAATTTAAAGCGCTTACTTTTTAAATATTACGAAAAAGATCGATTAGAACCGATGCCTGGCATGTGTCAGGTTATTTTTGTTGTGTTCGAATGGGCGTCCATTCAATCGACAAGAGCAGTTTGAAATGGACCTCCGCCTGGAGACCGAGTAAAACTCTATACCTGAGGCGGTGTGAACCTGCGCAGATCTCCATTAAGATGTGAGTAACGATTTTTTCCTGACTAATGATGGAATGTAATATTCATCAAAAAATGGGGTGTTGGATCTGCTGCAAAAATCATTTAAAACCATCATGCAGAGCACATGGATGATATGGGAACGCTTCTTCAGCTTTATTTCCAGATTCCGCAGCTCGCATATCTCGCGCTTTGGCATATGCACGGTCATGATCAAGAAGCATCGGGGGGAGCGCATCGTCTGCGAGGATTCCACGGTCATTCAGGATGGGGATCTGGTAGGCGAGCTTCATTTGGATAATGAGACGGTTCTGAAGCTCATTCGAGCAGAAGGGCCGGACCGCGCGGCCCTGAAGATTGCGAGACTTGGAAGAAAATCCATGCAGCAGATTAGCCGGGCTTACGAAAGCCAGTCCGAGTTCAGCGAGGTTAACGCATTGGTCGGGATTACGCTGCTTCACCGGGGATTAACGCATGGGCTTGGTTTTGAGCATCAAGCAATGAAACCGGATCTGTTCCAGAAGCTGACCACTTCCTATCTGCGCATGCTGTTGTCCGTGATGCACCCGGAGGGGAAGAGCCGCATCGATCGAAGAACCGAATTGCTCGTACCGATGAAGTTGATTCATACCCGATCCTCTTTAAGGAAGCGATTTTCGATGGGAGATCGGAGACAGCCACATGAAGAGGGGAACGCGGTCTTCGTATCGGCTGCGGTAGAAGGTTGAGTATAAGGGCGATATATCCATATAGTAGACCGGTATGCTGTTTAAACGGGAGAACATGAAGAAACGGGGAGAACGTACATGGAAGAATGGTATAAACTTGACCACGCGGGAAAGCTGTTCCCCGCGGTTGCGGGGAGGGAGAACTCATCCACCTACCGGCTGTCGATGATGCTGACAAGCCGGGTGAAACCATCGGTTTTGCAAGAGGCGCTCGATAGCGTGATTAAGAGATTTCCTCTACTCAATGTCGAGCTAAGAAATGGACTGTTCTGGAAATTTCTGCGGGAGAAGGAGACACGCTTGACGGTGGAGCCGGAATCCGCCTATCCCTGTGCACCCGTTACTCTTTCGCATGAGAACGGAAGCTTGGTAAGGGTTCTGTATTACGGCAGCAAGATCAGCGTGGAAATTTTTCATGCTCTAACGGACGGAGGAGGGGCATTGGAGTTCCTCAAAACCTTGGTATTCCAGTATTTATCTCTGCTCGGCGAGGACGTGGAGGACAAGGAAGGCCTGATTCTGCCGCCCGCTTCATTTGCCCGATATGCTGAAGCTCAAGATAGCTTTCAAGCGCATTATACTTCGGCCACTCCCGACGCCAGGATGCCGGATGCACTTCAAATTCCGGGCACCCGTTTCTCGCCTTATGGACACAACGTCATACACGGGATGGTTCACGCATCGCGGCTGAATGCGGCAGCCAAGCAGAAGGGAGCAACCCTTACCGCTTACCTGACGGCAATTTTGATTATGGCGGTTTACGATACCACACTGCCTTTCAATAAGGATAACCATCCGGTCGTGATCAGCATGCCGGTGAACCTGCGAAAAATGTTCCCTTCCAGCAGCCTCCGCAACTTTTTTGCGGTCATCAACATTGGCGTACAACTAAAGGAAGGCATGACATTCGAGCAGGTGCTCGAAATCGTTCATGCACAGATGAAAGAGAAAACGACCAAGTCTTATTTAAGCCAAGCGATGGCCGGCAGCATGAAGTACGAAAAAAACCTGTTTTCCCGATTCACGCCGCTGAAATTAAAGGATCTGGCAATCCGTTACGGCTTTGACCATTTCGGGGAAGAAGCCAAAACGCTTACGCTTACCAACCTAGGTCGAGTCGACATTCCAGCTAGCATGGCCTCGCATATCGAGGCGATGGAAACCACGATGTATCCCACAGCCAAAAGTCCCATGAACTGTGCCGTCAGCTCGATCAACGATCAGCTCACCATCACGTTTGCGCGAAATATCGTCGAAAGCGATGTGATCATGCGCTTTTTTCGCCAGCTTGCCAGCCTAAGCGAATTGGACATTACGATTGTCAGCAATGATTGGGGGATGGGCGCATGAAATGCGAAAGCTGTGGCGTATCCGTAGATCCGGCGCATCAAGCGTGTCCCTTATGCCGCAGGAATGTGCAAGGTAAAGATGATAAGTACCTCGTAAGTAATTCATGGTATCCCGTCTATGAGGCTGCGGAGGAGCAGCATGCGAGCAGCAGTCTTGTATCCAAGTGGCTTACCTTTCTTGCGGTATCCGTCATGGGGATATCCGTCCTGATTAACCTACTTGGAAATCGCGAGGTATGGTGGAGTTTAACTCTCATACCCTGCGTGTTGTATGCGTGGCTGTCCATCAGGCATACCCTGATGTCCGGGTCGCATCTCGGCGGCAAAATTATCGTTCAGCTGCTCGGGCTGTCCGGTATGCTGCTGTGGATCAACGTGGCGTCGGGAACGTCTTACTGGTCGACCGGCTATGTCATTCCGTTCCTGATGATGGCGGCAACCTTGCTCATTACCGTTATATGCTGTTCGCGAAAAATGGGCTGGCGGGAGTTCGCAGGTTACTTATTAACTCTGATCCTTCTTGGTATCGTTCCCTTATTGCTGTATGCCGTTGGCATGTCGCATGTATTATGGACAGCCGTAGCTGCGGCGGTGTACGCCTTGCTGACATTCGGCGGGATGTGCCTGATTGCAGACAAGGGATTCCGCAAGGAAATGAAGCGCAGACTACATTTTTGACAGGAGGTAATCACGATGTGCGCGATCACGGTTAGAAGCATGGCCGATTACGAACGCGATGTTCGCGGCGAAGTGGCCGAGGTGTTTGTTAACGGGTATTATAAGGAGTTGTCTTATTTCACCCGAGACCGGAACATGCTGGAGAACGCCTTCCGGACGTTGTTCAGCCCGGAGGTGTTTTATGTGGCGGAGGTCCAGGGAATCATAGTCGGAATCTTGGCTTGTTCCCATAATGGGCAGCGGGCCATGCCGGTCGCGTTAGCCCCGCTTCAGGATGCTTTTGGAGGCAAGACGGGAGAGCTTGCATATAACGTCATGAAGGACGAATTCAACCCGGCATTGCCCTATGATGACGAGACCGGATATATCGAATGCGTGGCCACAACCGAAAAAGCACGCGGCAAAGGCGTATCAACCGCTTTGATGAAACACGTCATGACGGAGCTGCCATACAGGCGTTACGTTCTGGAAGTGACGGACAGCAACCAAACCGCGCTTCGATTATATCAGAAATTAGGATTTCGGGAGTTTAAGCGTATATCCGAGGACTCGGATGAGAAAGGCTTCAACGACCGGATTTATATGGAGTGGACCAAATCGGCTCCACGCGGTTAGGCAAGCGTGTTATGTTTTGGTTTTAATTAGAAAAAGTGAACAGCTTACAGAAAAACCGTCCACGGAGATCATCCATGGACGGTTTCTTTTTTCTGGATAAGATAGCCACGGGCAAATATGCCCAAGCCATCGGAGATTCGTGCAAATAATCGACAGGCTATCGCTCATAAGATGAAGTGTTAAGGATTCATGTAACGGGATTGTGGGGAGGTGGCATGGCTTGTTGACGATGCTGCTCTTTATGTTTGCGGTCGGTGCCGCAATGGCCAGCGTGGATACCACCTGCGGACTGAACGTGCTAGGCAGCCTGGACAGCACGAAGGTCAGTAAATTCAAATATGCGCTGGTCTATATCGCGACCTGTACCCTTGGCGGCGCCGTAACGGGGCTTGCGGTCGGGGGCATCAATTATGTGCTGAAATTAACCCCCGCGGGCTTATATCAAAACTACGTCATCGTTGTGCTGTTGGTCGTGTTTCTGGTCTTGGAGTTGATTCAAAAATCGGGAATCCTGCCCTCCGGCAATTTCATCGTTCCCTCGGAATGGATCAAGGCTGCAGGGTATCGATCCGCGGCGTTATGGGGCCTGATTCTGGGCTTGGGTTTCATCACGCTGCAAGTGGGCGTCCTCTTTCATGCCTACATCGTGCTTTCCTTGTTTGCGGCTCCATGGTGGTTGAGCCTGCTGGCAGGCGCGACGTTTGGAATGGTTCGAGGCACCTTGTTCAGCCTTCCGCTGATGCGGTCCATCGTATACTGCATGCTTAAAAGAAGAGTATACAGCTTCACGCTGCTGACGGCGGTGCGGCTGACGGCTTCCATGCTCCTGATCATGGGAGCCATCATCTGCATCATCAGCTGATGATGCCAAAAAGGAGCATACAGGTCCATGTACGATGTTCTTGCGATATTCGTTACGCTTCCCATCCTATTATCGGTGGCAAGTTATGCCTGGGGCCGTGCCTTCGGTGATCCGGATCCATTCCCCGGGGGAGCCGGGCTGCATGTGCTGCTCATTCTTCTGCAAATTTTGACGGTGACCTTGGTATACAGCTTTCCGTCGTTGATCAGCTTTCTGGGCATTTCCTTGCTCTATTTCATTCAAGGACTGGGCGTGGCTTATTTCATCCGAATAAAAGGAAGGGTGGACTGCGGCTGCTTCGGGCCTCAGATCAGCTCCAGGCTGGGGTTTCCGTTGATTGGGTTTAATCTGGCGATGGGCTTCGCAGGATTGGTTTGCAGCTCTGCCGCAAGGCTTGCGTTTCATCAGTCGTTCACGATAACGGGTCTGCTTATGGAAGGCATGATATTACTGCTTGCGCTGTTTGTAGTTGTAGGAGTGCCGGATGCCTTACACGCAATCCGAATATACCGCGAAATTGCCGCACCGCATATTTCAAAGATAAAAAGAAGGTAGAGGAGGCCGCGATGAACACGTTCTTCTGGTTCTCATATGCCATACTGTGGATTTTGGTCGTGCCTTTGGTGATTCTGAATTTGATCCTGTTCCGGCAGCTCGGGATTATGGTAATGGGCACCGCAAGAGGAGTGAATCAGTCCGGTATCCCGGTCGGCAACAAAATGCCCGGAGCCACAACGACAACCTTGCAAGGAGCCGAGTGGTCCACCAGCGAGCTGATTGGCACGCCATCCCTCATGCTGTTCGGATCACCGACGTGCAAGGAATGCGCCGAGATCCTGCCGGATTTTCAGCGGATCGCCATGATGAATAACGTGAAACCGATCCTGCTGTTATTTTCGTCCGCGGATTTGGCTTCGGATTATGTCCGCAAAATAGCATATGACGATGAGGTGCTGATCGTAAGCTCGGAGTTCGCAAATCATTTGGATGTACAGGTCACGCCTTACGCCTATGCGGTGGATACAAACGGCATCATCCGGCATAAGGGTCTGGTCAACAGCCGGGAACAGCTTGAAGCGTATGCGAAAGCATCAAGAGTTTCCTAAGACGAGGTGAGAGCATGTGGAGGAAGCCGGAGAGCAAGGACGAAGAGACGCAGGTGCTGATCAGCCGGGTTACCCGGAAAATGAACCGCAAGACGCTCCTGAATAAAGTCGCGCAAAGGACGGCCGAGGCGCTCGCCAAAGTGTTGGTACGGCCCAACGATGACGATATCCTCAAACACGCGTTTGCCGCGGGGCCCTGCAGACCTCCGCACGGACAATATTGCACGGGCTGCGGCGCAGATGCCTCCTGCCCGTCCGATTATATCATTTGCACGCCAAAGACGGTGATCAACGATTGCAAGGGCTTATGTCCTTATCCTTCCGGGTGGTGGTATACAAGCGATCCGGTGGGACATCGGGCCAAGTGTCAGGATTGCATCTCGCAATACGTACATCCTTATGTCGGACGGGACTGGTGTTACCAGGGGGCCAGGGTCTATGGGCGGTATGTAATCTGTGCATGCCGTTCAACGGAAATGTATTGATCGAAGAATGAGGCATGCATAGAATAATTGTTATGAAATGGGCGGGGACAATAGTTCAGGCAGCAGATTCAGCAGCTTTACCAGCGTATGTGCATCCCCGTAATTCCAACGGTCGGCTTCCAGCACATAAACAAGGCTGTTTTGGACGGCCGGCAGGTTGTGCCAGATCGAGGATTGCATCAAGTTTTCCGCTGCTTTCTTGGATATGGGGTTGCCGGGAAGAAGCATAAAGATGCGATCGCCGGCATATGCGGGCAGATCCTCAGCCGATATTTCCTGATAACCCATCCCGTCGCTCAGAACCGTACGGACAGGTTCCGTCGGCTGAAAACCATGGGTGTGGTAAAGCCCTGTCGATAACCCCGACATTCCCATTACGAAGAGACGGGACCCGTGGTCAAATACGAGGACGGTTGCCGTTTCGCCAGGTTTAATCGCTCGCTGAAGATCACTCCACATAGCTTCCGACTTGGCCCGGTACCATGCCAGCCACTGCTCTGCCTCGCGGGTCCTTCCAAGCCAATCGCCAAGGGTGTGCAAGCGGTGGGCGAGAGGAGCGAATGAATTGAATGTGACGGTAGGCGCGATTCTTGAAAACCACCGATACTCTTTTTCATCGGCATGCGCCAATATAATCAAATCCGGTTTCCATTCCAAGGTTTTAATGGAATTCTTCCGATGGCTGATTTCAAAAACATACTGCCTATCGGCCTTTGGGTTATGAGCTTTAGAGGTGTGTTTGCCCATCGGCTGGATCCCGATCGCAAGCAGATCGCCGAAAGTCTCGCCGTAATACAGAATCCGCCGGGGTACCGATGGGATATCGACTTCATGTCCGGTCCAGTCTTTTACGCGCTTGCTGACGTCCATGTGGTCGGCGTATTGCTTCGGCGACATCCCCGTGATCTGGCGGAAACGGCGACTGAAGTAGTACTCATCCGTGTATCCCACTTCTTGGGCGATGGATCGCAGCGGCTCATTTTTCCGTAGCAGAAGTTCTTTGGCACGGTTAATACGCAAATCGGTTACGTAATGCAATGGTTTCTTCCCTGTAAGTTCCTGGAATATAAGCGTGAAACGCCAGGTCGATAATTGGGCCATGAGCGCCAGTTGTTTTACCGTCAGATCAGGATCCATGTAATGCTCGTCTACATAGTGAATGACGTTTTCAACGGCTTGTACCAAGGTCGGCGACTGGCCGTCCTGAATATTTTGCTGGAGCAAAAACGCCATCAATTCATAAAACCGGGCATGCAGCTGCACCCATTGAATGTCCGATGAATGTTCGCCTTTAGAAGGTAACGCTTCGGCCAGCCGAAGCAACTGAGAGCTTGGATAGGCACATAATTCGATCTTCCCGGGAATGAGCTCGTCTGTATAGGTTATATGCTGCTGTTCACCGGCCTGAATGACGTTGAAGGCGAGCGTGTAGTATTGCATGGCGTTGTCCGTTCCGTTATGAACCTGATAAATGGTCCCGGGACACAGTAAATAACATTTCCCTGGCGTAATCGTGAGGGTGCGTTGGCCGATCTGCAGACTGCCGTTGCCTTTGGCAATGATGAGCAATGTATGAGTGATCGAGATGAGCCTGCCGGATGTCCATCCGATGGACTCCGTTTGGCTATCCATGTCCACGACAAGATAAATTAAGCAGCGATAGGGGATGTGAGAAGGTTTCGACTTCATAAGGATAACAACTCCAAGCTATTAATGATAATGATAATCAATATCGATAATTGTAAATAGAAAAATGAGACATTTCAATAGACAAGCATTGAAATGCCTCATAAAGACGTGACCGTTATTTGCTTAACATGCTCGGAAGCTCCTGGAGCAGCCATTCCCTTGTTGCTGCATCACTGCCGGACTTGGCAATGTCGATGGTATACGCATGCCCGTTCTTGACTGCCGGGAGATTGGCCCAGATTGTACTGTTCATCATGTCTTGCGTCGATTTCTGAGCTTCGGGCTGAATCGGATTCAGGATAAAAATTCGGTCTCCGGCAAATTCGGGCAGTGTCTCCATCGAAATTTCCTTGAATCCGCTTTGTTCATCCAGCAATTGTTGAATATTCGGCGTCGGTTTAAAACCGTTAGGATGGTAGAGTACTTGGGAGAAGCCCGTGCTGGCCATGACAAACAGCCGATCTCCGGGATAGTAGGTGAAGACGGAGGCCGTCTCATCGGCTTGTATGCCGGTCGAATGCAGCTGCTGCCACATGGCATCCGCCTTAGCCTCATAATCGGCTACCCATTGTTCGGCTTGAGCCTTTTTGCCGAGAATATCGCCAAGCTCCGGCATACGCTTCTCCAACGGAGCAAAGGTGTCAAACATAAGCGTCGGTGCAATCTTGGACAACTGTTCGTAAGCCGTTTCGTCCGGATTCGCCACGATAATCAGATCCGGATTGAGGGCGAGCACCTTCTCCAAGCTGGTAGGAAAACCAATATCTTCGACATGTTGTATTTGATCTTCGAAGACCGACCCTTTCATCCGGTTTATATCGGTACCGACAGCTTCAACGTTCAATGCCAGCAAATCACTGAAGGTTTCCCCGGAAAAAATGATGCGATTCGGCGATGCGGGGATCTCAACTGTGTGCCCTTTATAATCCGTATAGGAACGTTTGGCAGCTTCCGAGCCTGCATCGGATGGAGGTGATTCGTTAGAGCCGGTGGTTGGTTGAGTGGCCGTGGCAGCCGTTTGCTGCGTTATGGAATCGGCAGCACCGGTTCCATTGCAAGCCATCAGCGCGAGGCTCATCAACGTTAGGATGCTGATGGTTACGGGTAATTTTTTTGCAGGTTTCATGATTTCTCCTCCACAATGGTATTCAATGATTCATAGATAATGATAATCATTCTCGATATGAACATCATAAAGGATGCTGATTCCGGACTCAATGGACAAAAGAGAAGGTGCCCTTTCATTTTGTACAAGCCGATTAACCCGGATAGCGAATGTGACAAAATTCATTTCCACGGCTTCGAGCATCGTTCATACTTGGGTTCCGAAGACTTTGCACGTCGGGAGGGAGCACCTTGTCCAGAATAAGACGCGGGGATATGATTTTGTTCGCCATCATCCTGATCCTTGGATCCTTCACGGGGCTGCAATGGTGGAAGCATAGTCACGTGGAATATCAGCAGGGTCAGCTTCAGGCGCTGATCACGGTGAATGGCAAAGAATACGAAACCGTCCCGCTGAACGGGGACGAACGCATCATCGACATTAAGACCAAGTTTGGACACAATACATTGAAAGTTTATGACTACGGGATCCAGATGATATATTCGGATGCTCCGAAGCGAATCGCGCTGGACATGGGTTTTATCTCGGAACCTTATCAACAGATTATTTGCGTGCCGACCAGAGTGGTGGTAGAGGTGCTGGTACCTGAGCATGAACGGAACGAGTCCGAACTGGATGCCGTGGTGAGCTAGGCTCAGGGAGAAGAGTAAGTATCATAGGCTTAAATGAAAGAACCGGGTTTTGAACCGGTTCTTTTTGTTGTTAAGGACATCTGGTATGAATGCAAGGATAGCGTAACTTTGTCGCAGAAAAGACAGTTATAATAAATGAAGGGATAAAGTTGCGTAACCACGTGCTTCCGGAGCATAAGATCCATAGATCTTAGGTCGACGGGATGCCCAGTCGCAGAGTAAAGGTGGGGAGTTAACATGGAGCTGGTCGCACTGATACTAGTTGTGGGCTTTTTGTTCGTTGTGGTATATTTGAGGGCAATTTGGAACGTGTTGCTGGACATTCGAAACGAGTTAAGAAGTGATGGCGACAGAGGGGCGTGATACGATGCTGAGCGAGAAAAAAGACTACTCCCATATATACTGGATCGGAGGCTCCCCCTGCTCGGGCAAGTCGACGATTGCCGAAAAATTGGCGAAGGATTACAGCTGCACCTATTATCAATGCGATCTATTCAACGAGAAGCATGTGACCATATGCCATCCGTCGGAGCACCCCACCATGTCCCGATTGAAGGATATGTCCTGGAATGCATTGTGGTCGCGGCCGGTGGAGCAGCAGGTTGAGGAAGAATTGGAGTTTTACCGCGAGGAATTTGGCATGATTATGGATGATGTTTCGGCCCTGCCGGACACGAGCCCCATCATCGTTGAAGGTGCGGCTCTATTGCCGGAAAAAGTCGAGCACCTGGTACCCAGCCCGCATCATGCGATATGGATCGTCCCGGTTCCGGCATTCCAGAAGGAGCATTATGCCAAACGGGAATGGATCCACGAAATTTTGGTATCATGCGATGATCCCGGCGCCGCGTTTCGAAACTGGATGGACCGGGATATCGGGTTTGCGAGATACGTGGCCAAGGATGCCTTGGACCGCGGATTCAAGGTGATGTTCGTGGACGGGAGCCGAAGTGTTCGGGAGAACTACGAAGAGGTCAGGCGTCATTTTATGCTATGCAAACAACAGGGAATCCAATGAAGAAAATCAAAATCGCATTGTTGGTTTTGCTAGTGCTTGTGCTCTTGTCTCCCTTTGTGTAAGTGCAAGCCAATAAAATGATCTATGCCAAGAAGGTGAAGACCTACCTGCTTGAAGAAGAACATTATACGCAGGATGAAATCCAGTCGGTCCAAGGCATCTGGGGCGTTAAGCTGCCTCCTTTTTATGCCGTCGTGGTATTTAAAGACGAGCCTGAGGTAGAGTATATTTATTTTGCCCATGATACGATTATGCAGTTTGAATACCGATTGACGCCTGAGGGGGAAGCCCGTGGAATTACACGATCCATGCTAAAGCATGATATCCCAAGGGATTGATATGGTGTTGCAATTTTTAGTTTAAAGCTGTTCAGGGGGGAGCATCGCATGTCCATAACGCTACAAACTTCACGTCTGCAGTTGAAAACCGTGGATCGGGAACGGGCAGCGGATGTGTTGGATTTTATCGTCAGGAACGATGAGTTTTGGAAGATTTGGGAGCCTGCCAGGGAAGCGGAGTTTTATACCCTGGAGAAACAGGCTGAGATTCTGGCAGCGGAAAGTCGAAGCATCGCTGACGGTTCCCTGCTTAAAGTGTGGCTGCATCAAAACGATGAGATGATCGGCTCGATTGCGATCAGCAATATCGTGCGGGGTGTTTTTCAATCGGCTCATGTCGGGTATAAGCTGGCGCAATCTCATACGGGAAAAGGGTATATGACCGAAGCTCTGAGCGCCGTGGTCGGCTATTGCTTTGATACGCTGGAGCTGCACCGTTTGGAAGCCAACATCATGCCGAGAAACAAAGCCTCGATGAACGTCGTGAAACGACTGGGCTTCTATGAGGAAGGTCTGGCGATCAAATACCTGAAGATAAACGGTGTATGGGAAGACCACCTTCACATGGTGCTCCGTAACGAACGTATGGAGTAGATCATGTGGAAGAGAGTCTCTACACTTATTCTTCTCGTTTCATCATGACAACATTTAGACTGGGACCTGAGATTCCATGTACGAAGGTGCTGAGTTTTTGTATTTTGATGAGTAAGAGATAAAGTGGAGAGGTTCGTACAGAACACGGCTGCGGAGTTGAGCACATTATTGGCTCCCGAAGGGATCCATGTACAAGGAGGTTAGGCGTGTTACTGAAATACATACAACAAACGGGTTCGTGGATCTGTATCCTATGGATCGTGTTGGCATTATGCTCTTGTCAGAACGGAGGGGAGCGGGTAGAGCACATTGAGGCTTTTATCGTTGAAGATGTGATGATAACTGCAGATGGACTCAACATGCCTTCAGGTTATAAAAAAGTGAATTCGATAACCAATCATGAAGATAATCAAGGGGCCACGCTGTCGCGTGTACGAGCGATTGAAGACTATTACGATAGCGGAGGGAAGTTTGTGAAAACCAGGGTGTATGATCAGAGTCATAAACGATGGAAAAATATACCGAACGAGGATTCCAGCAGCCAAGAAAAGGAGCTTGAAACACCTCTAACCATCCACATCCCCGACAATCATTCCTGGACACCCGTTGAGCTATCGGATCAACAAAAGGATGAAATAAAAGCCCATGTTATCAAACACACCCAAAAATGGTGAGTCTATTTGTAATTGACGATAGGAGGAGGACTCCTCATGTTTCATGTAGAGATAAGGCGGCCGAATCGTAGTGATATGAAAGCGATGGAGCATTTTTTCCGGTTCGTGATTACCGATACGTTTGCCAAAGAAGGCTTGGTTGATTTATCGGAGGACATCGAGCAGGAGATTGACAGCAAAATTAGGTGCTTGAACGCGGATATTGCAACGAACGGAGAGCAGAGGTATTTTCTGATCGGACTTATAGACAACAGCGTTGTAAGCAGCATCGAGTTTGGCCCGTCCAATGCATTGATACGGAAAAGTTCCAATGGAGTACTGCGTGACGTGGTTGAAATCGGAACCGTATTTGTGCATCCTGATTATCAGCAACAGGGAATCGGCAGTCTGATGCTTCAAATCATGTATCTTACGCTGCTCAATAAGGGGATAACGGAATTTTGTTTGGATAGCGGATATACGCGTGCTCAGAAAATATGGAAGAAGAAACTAGGTGAACCCGATTACGTCCTTCAAGATCACTGGGGGCGCGGAATCGACCATTTGATATGGAGAAGAAGGATGACGGACGTTCCCATTGTGTTTAGTATCGCCGATAGATCCAAGGAATTAGCAGAATCGAGTGGCGTGCAGGATACATGAAGAAGATCATTTTACTTGAATAATTATACAAATAAATGTATATTAATTCCTATCATACGGTAGGAGTGGTATACGTGCTAAAGAGAATCGAAGAACTTGCCTTAAACGCTTGGCCGGCGCTTCAAACCTTGACGCACCATGGGTGGCTGTTACGTTTTGCAGACGGTTATACGAAGAGATCCAACTCGATTAATGCCTTATACACGGATCCATCGATAGACCTTGACGCCCAAATTCATGAATGCGAGCGGTTATATGTTAAGGCTGGGCTTGACGTCGTATTTAAAATCACCCCGTTCAATCCGCAGGAGCTGGACCGTATGTTGGATTCCAGGGGTTATTCCATACTCGATCCAACCAGTCTGAGGGTGTTAGATCATCTGGATCATCTGGAGCTTCCAACGCATAAGGAGGTTAAGATCGAAGAACGGCTGACGGATGAATGGCTGAGCGTGCTGACCGAGATAACTGGAATATCCGAGAAATATAAGGCTGTAAAAAGAAAGCTGTTCAACTATTCCGTGATTCAATACGGATTCTTCATCCTATATGATCTTGGTGAACCTGTGGCATGCGGGATCGGGGCAATAGAGCAAGGCGTCGTCGGCATATTTGATCTCGCCACAGCTCCGGCATGCCGAAATCGCGGGTTCGGAAAACAGTTACTGTTACATATTCTGCATTGGGCCAAGAAGAATGGAGCCGCAAACAGCTATCTACAAGTGGTCCAGAACAATGTTGCTGCAAACCGGTTGTACGATCGTCTTCAGTACAGGGAGATCTATTCCTATTGGTATAGACATAAGCGTATCGAAGGATAAAGGCAGCGTCCGTAGCGTATGAACCGGTGAATCTGAGCTTATCGGATCCAGGGGTTACCCAATCGAATGAACAGTTGTATAATCATGGAAGATGCCTGCCACAGAGGACCCCGCCTTAGATGAAGCTGTCTAAGTTGGGTCTTTTTAGTCAAATGGGCTGTTCGCAGTCATAAATCGCGTTTTCCCTTTTTCTAACGTACTCATGAAGGATACAGAAAGTTGGTGAAATTATGTTCGACTTATCTTCGAAGTATTATGACGTGATCTACAGCTTCAAGGACTATGAGCAGGAGGCGCGGCAGGTCCGGGAATATATCGAAAGACAAAGCAAGGAGTACCAAACCATTCTGGATGTAGCCTGCGGAACGGCGGAACACGCTGTTTTCTTGAAGCAGCACTATGCAATCGATGGAATCGATTTGAACCCCGAATTCGTAGCTATAGCGAAGTCGAAGAATCCCAAGGGGGATTATTCGGTGGCTGATATGACCCGTTTTCGACTCGGCCGGAAGTATGACGTGATTATGTGTCTGTTCAGCTCCATCGGGTATGTGAAGACGCCGGAGCTGTTGGTTCAAACCCTTGTGCAGTTTAGGGAACATCTGAACGAGGAAGGTATCATTCTAGTTGAGCCATGGCTTACGCCGGACGTTTGGACAACCGGAAGAGTGGACACGATCACGACCGAGCGCCATGGGATCCATATGAGCAGAATGTCCCATTCGGATCGCGCAGGTAATGTTTCGATCATGAATTTTTCGTATTTGTTTGGCAGCGAGGTTGGAATCGAGCATTACACGGAGGAGCATCGTATGGGTCTATTTACCGTGGAAGAGATGATCGGGGCATTTCGGGAAGCGGGACTGGATGTGGAGCACGATACGCAAGGCTTGATCGGAAGAGGCATGTATATTGCCCGAATAGCTTAGTAAGGAGGACCTCAAAATATGTATGCGCATAGACCGCTGAGGGATGAGGATTTGCAAGCGATTTGCAGCTTTCCTCAAACGCCGGAAGAACTGTTTTACATGAGCCCGAGATCGGAATTCCCTTTGACGCCGGATCAAATCCTGAGTTTGCTTGAGAACCGCTTTGATCCAACGGTTATCGTTGAAGAATCCACCGGGCAGGTCGTCGCCTACGCGAATTTTTATGAAGATGCGGATGGATCGTTGTGGCTTGGCAATGTCGTTGTTGCACCGTCGCACCGTGGACTCGGTGCAGCGCAGAAGCTGTTGCGTACCATGATGGACATCGCCAAAGAAAAATACGAAATGGAACGTTTTTATCTAAGCTGTCATAATACCAATTCCAGAGGGCTTGTTTTTTATCATAAGTTGGGGTTCGAGCCGTTCGATGTCCGCATCACGGCGTTAGATGACGATCGGAAAATGATTACCATTCAGATGAGGCTGGATTTGGTCTGAGCAAGTCGTGTTGTTCAGTCGGATTCTGAGGTGAAAGGGGAGCTTTGGGATGAACACCATACAAGCGGTGCTGTTTGATTTCGATGGTACTTTAGCAGATACGCTGCCGCTCTCGTTTAAAGCGTTCCGGGCGGTTTTCTTGAAGTACGAAGGCCAGCGGTTGACCGATGCCGAGATCGTTCAGACGTTTGGGCCAACGGAGGAAGAGATCATTGCCAATCATCTTTCGAATCCGGCCCATGTTGATGAAGCCGTAGAATATTATTACGAAGTGTTTGAGCAGAATTTTCAAGAGCATGTGCAGGTATCGGAAGCCGTACAGGATCTAATTGTGAAGCTGTCGGATTTACGTTTACCCATGGTTATTATCACGGGCAAGAGCAGAAGATGCCTGGATATATGTTTAAGAAACCTGAAACTGGACGGGTATTTTGCCGCTACCATTACGGGAGATGAGGTTGAACGTTCTAAACCGGACCCGGAAGGGATATTCAAAGCCGTTCAACTGTTGGGTCTGAGGACATCGGACGTGGTTTTTGTCGGGGACAGCGATGCCGACATTGCGGCTGGCAAATCAGCTCAGGTATTAACCATCGGGGCGCATTGGTTTGATACCGTTCAGAATGCACAATTTGCGGTGGAACCCGACTATATGTTTACACGGCCCGATCAGTTGATAACATGGATCATGGCGAGGAATCATTGAGCGAATGAAAGCAGGGGTTATATTGAAACAGCAAGACAACTATCGATTTCCAGGGTAAGCCCTTTACGATTGAATGTGAGGACATCTTCCTTCGGGAATATTTGTTGGAAGATCTGGATGCGATCTGCAAGATCACGCACGAACCGGAGATCAGACAGTTCCTGCCTGGATGGGATGTATCAAGGGAACAGCGGCGAGAATGGTTAACCGACTATGAAATGCCGGAGAATCGGCGGTTCCTGCAAGCCGTTCAAGACGGCGGGGATGTGGGGCAGCTGCGTCTGCGGTTAGCCATCGTCTTGAAAGAAACAGGCGAGTGCATCGGCTGGTGCAATAGCGGTCCTAAGGAAGAGCTGCCCCCGCCTAACCGGGAGATCATGTACGGAATCTCCAATCGGTATTACAATAAGGGATATGCCACCCAAGCCGTGCGGGCGTTAATCCGTTATTTGTTCCGGAATACAAGGGAGCGAGAACTCAACGCAATCGCCGTCGTTCATAATCGTGCTTCCAATAAAGTAATCCAAAAGTGCGGATTTGCCTATATCGGCGAGATCGAACTTGAGCAGGAGCGGTATCATCACTATAAATTATGCGATGAGTAACAGGGAGGCCCAATGAAACAGCTTGCCCTTGGAGCGGGGATATTCATTGTGACGGAATTGCTTTTGATCACGCTTTTAGGCGTGGACGAATGGGCAATGATGGTGTTCTCAGCAGGTGTAATCATTACGATATTATTGTTGATTTTCATGCGTCTGACGGAGTTGGTGAAGAGTAACAGAGACCGTCTAGATCATCAACAAAGGCAGAGGATCCAGGAATTGAACCGACAATCCAGATTAACTTCGACATCCGACAATGGTTCGATGAATCCAGATGAATAAAATGTTATGCTGGGTAGCGAAAGGGTAATGGTTGAAGTTAAGCAGCAAGAAAGGAGGCCCAGCCTTGCGATACAACGTTATTTTATTTGATGCGGACGATACGCTATACGACTATGCCCAATCGGAGGCGTTTGCGTTAGCCGGCGTTTTTGGCGAGATCCACCAGGAGTGCACGAATGCGATCGTAGACAGTTACAGGCGCATAAACCAGCAGTTGTGGAACGATTTCGAGCAGGGGATCGTGACGCAGGGCGAATTGCGTACGGCTCGGTTCGAAAGACTCCTGGAGGAACATAGTATCAAATGCGCTTTGGACGCTGAAGCCTTTAGCAATGTCTACATAAAGTATTTAGGACAGGGCTCCTTTCTCATGGAAGGGGCAGAGAAGCTGTGCAGTCAACTGTCCGAGCGCGGTCAACGCATGGCCATCATCACGAACGGAATCAAGGAAGTGCAGTTTAATCGTATCAGCCGATCGGCGCTGTGCGATTCCTTTGAATGTATCGTGGTTTCGGAGGATGCAGGATCTCAAAAGCCGCACGAAGGAATATTCGATTACGCCTTCGATAAGTTAAACCACCCGGATAAAAGCGAGGTGCTCATTGTTGGCGATTCGTTAACTTCCGATATACAAGGAGGCATCCGTTACGGGATAGATACCTGCTGGTATAACCCGCAGCGAAAGGCCAATCCGACGTCCATTCACCCCAAGTATGAGATACATACTTTGGAGGAGCTTCACGACATCATTTCATCCGAATGACAGTGCTTTGGCCAGATTGATGAAGTTGGGGCAATATAATCCTTTCTAGATGTTTCAATTATCCTGAGGGTTTTCCAATAGGTTCCATGCGAAAAGGGAGGAAGGTGCAGAGGTGGTTCAGTGTCCATGGTGTGCGCAGGAGGTAACGTTGATTGATAGTATGTGTCCGGAATGCAAGCATGAGGTATTGCCGGAGCATCTGAGCACAGAGACGAATGAACAAACTACCGACCGGTACGATTCAACAGCCGAAATGGATTACCTAAGCATTGAGGAATTAATGGCCAGCAAGTTCCATTGCCGCCGCTGCGGTCACCGTGAATGCAGCTCGCAGGAAGTCAGCATGAGCGGTACGGGCATAAGCAAAATATTCGATATCGACTATCATCATTATCTCTTCGTATCCTGTACGCGGTGCGGTTTCGTCGAGGTATTCAATCCCGATGTCCTCCGCGGACATCAATCCGGAGTGCTGGGAACGGTGCTCGATCTCATCTGGGGTTAACTAACAGAACATTCAGCAAAGGAGCATGAACATGATACAGGCATTTATTTTTGACATGGACGGGGTCATAATTGACAGCGAACCGCTGCACTTTGAAGTGGATATCCAGGTGATGAACTACTACGGATCCTCGATAACCCATGAACAATTGGAGAAGTATGTAGGCATGACCAATCCGGAGATGTGGGCAGCCATTAAACATGAGCATCAGCTTGCGCAATCCGTATCGGAGATTATCGAATACCAATTGTCCAATAAAATCGAGATGCTCACCTCTCGGGAAATGGAGCCGATTGCCGGCATTCGGGAGCTTCTGGCTGAACTTAAAGCACGTCGTATCCCTGCTGCGATTGCATCATCCTCGCCTCCCGTATTTATTACGGCCGTCTTGCGCAAGTTCGATCTCCTGGATCAATTCGAATGCGTCGTGAGCGGTGAAGAAGTGGAAAAAGGAAAACCGGCGCCGGATGTGTACCTCAAAGCGGCTGAATTGTTAGGCGTGGAGCCCGAGCACTGCATGGTGCTGGAGGATGCCCGGCATGGCGTTGCTGCAGCGAAGGCGGCCGGCATGACATGCATCGGCTTCGTGAACCCGAATTCGGGAAATCAGGATTTGTCGCAAGCCGATCATGTCGTGGATTCCATCGGGGACGTTCTGAGGATTTGCCAATTTGAATAGGGCTTGGTCTTGGATCCTGGCAGTTTGGCCGCGCACATTGCGGCTGAGCTGTTTTTTGTTTTTGGTCCAATTGGTTATAAACCCAACTTATTGATCATAAAACTCGTTTATACTATATCTACTATATTATATCTACTATTAGGATCTAGACCTAAGTCTAGGTTCATTATCGTCTGAAGACGGAAGGCATCCTCCTCCATTCGTGATATCCTTGCATTAACATGATACGGGAGAGGAATGTGAATCGATGATTTCAAATTCGAATGTAAGCAACGATATCGCACGATACACGGGCTGCCCAAGGGTCAGCCAAGCAGAGGAGATTAGGCTTGATGGATTTTTTACGTAATTTAGGCGATATCGGATTATTCATTCATGCCATGATCGACGCGATCATTTTTCCGATTCCGGCACTGTTCTCGCAGTTGTCCTTAAGTGCCTTGAGTCCGGACCGTGCGATCTGGCTCGCCACGATCGGGTTTGTCGGGTGCTTGATCGGAACGCCCATCGGATATGGAATCGGCAAGGCTTCAGGTCATTTGGTGTTGACCAAGATCATGAAGAAAAAATGGTATGATTCCGCCACCGCTTTGTTCACCAAGCATGGCGAAGCCGCTATCCTGGTCGGTGCGTTTACGCCGATTCCCTTCAAAATATTCACCATTCTATCCGGCTGCATGAACTATCCTTTATGGAAGCTTATCAGCTATGCAGCGCTCGGACGCGCCGTGAAGTTCTACACGGTGGGTGTGCTGTTCTACGTATATGGCCGTGCTGCCGAGAATATGGTGGACAGCGTGCTTACGATTATTTTGTTGTCCGTTGGTGCTCTGATCGGGGGCATTTGGCTGACGGTGCGGCTTATCAAGAAGCGCAGGAATAAACGTTCGGAGGTCCCCGTCGTGAAGGGGCCAAAAGATTCAATTGACGTAACGGCAGGTGAAGAATGAATGATAAAGCGACTGCAAAGTTTTGATCACCGGGTATTCGTCTGGTGCAACCAGACGATCAGCAACCGAGCCTTTGACCGGTTGTTCGGCGGCATCACCCATCTCGGCGGAGCCACCTTCACCATTCTGAGCGCGTTGCTTATCGCCTGGGCAGCATTCGAAGCTTGGGATATAACGGCATATCAGAGTGCCATTGCGTTAACCGTTAGCCATCTGATCGTGGTCCTCATCAAGAGAATCGTCAGAAGAGATCGTCCCTTCCGGGTTTTGGAGCAGGTAAAGATCGGAAATTTCCCGCTGAAGGATTACTCCTTCCCTTCCGGTCATACGACGGCGATTTTTGCAGTCATTACCCCGCTGCTGTTTCTGGTTTCGCCGCTGCCGACGATACTGCTGATCATGCTGGCTGCGCTGGTCGGTCTATCCCGTATCTATTGGGGATATCATTACCCGACCGATTGTCTGGCGGGAAGCCTGATCGGATTCGGATCGGGATGGCTGGTCGTTTACCTGATGCATGTCTTGGGAAACACATAACGTTAGATAAGGAGTAATATCAATGAGATCCATATATGAGCAAAAAATCATCATATTAACCGGAAGTCTGGGAGAGGGTCATAACCAGGCATCAAAGGCCATTGTGGAATCAGCAAAAAGAAAATACCCTCATCTGCGCGTTAAAGTCATTGATTACATGGAGTTAACCCATCCGCGGCTGCATGTGGCCGGACAGTTTTTCTTTGTGCAGTGGATGAAGCATTTTCCATCCGTTTACGGTTATTTGTTCCAAAAAACGCGCGAGGAAAACACGCTCATTCAGATGCTGAAACGCTTCAGTACCTTCAGTCTTCAAAAACTGAGCGCAATGCTGGAAATCGAAAAGCCGGCTATCGTAGTCAGTACGTTTCCGCCGGCAGCGGCAGGCATGTCGCTGTTGAAAGCAATGGGTTACACGGACGTGCCGACGGCCACCGTCATGACGGATCATACGGATCACAGCTATTGGATCCATTCGCATACGGATTATTACATGGTGGGTTCCGATGTGGTCCAGGTTGCATTGGAGCGCAAAGGCGTGCCGAGCGAAAAAATCTCGGTGACCGGAATACCCGTCAACCCGCTCTATAGTCAACCGGTGGATGAGGAACGGCTGCGCGATTATTATGGCTTGAAACCATCCGAGCAGGTCGTGCTGATCATGGGCGGCGGAGAAGGGATGATCGATAAAGAAATTATCGAGCTCTTGAAATCCAGGGCATACCCGCAGGATGTTCGGTTTATGGTCGTCTGCGGACGCAATATGAAATTATATCAATCGCTGCTGGAAGAGTTTGCGGAGCATCCGCAAATCACCGTCATGGGTTATGTGGATCGTATGCATGAATTGATGGCGATGGCCGACTTGATGGTGACGAAGCCGGGAGGTCTCACGATTTCCGAAGCATTAACGATGGAACGTCCCATGCTGTTGGTTAAACCCTTGCCTGGCCAAGAGCAGGACAATGCCGACTACCTGGTTGGCATTGGCGTGGCACGTCAAGCTATGGCGGGAGAACTGCAGCTTCAATTCATGACGCTAATGACGGATCCGTCCTTGCTGCAAGAGATGAAGCGAAAAGCGGCCATTAACACGCATAAAGATTCGGCTCTATCGGTTCTGACCCGATTGATGGAGATTCAACGGCGTTACCGCCCTTCGCGAGAATGGGCCGAAGAAAAGAACCCGGTGCCCTACGAGGTGCTGAACAGGGAAGTTTATGTGAATGAAGCCCTGCACCACTACCATGACAGTTATCGGTAAGACGAAGGAGTTTTCCCTATGAATTTGTTTGAATTGGTTGAGCGGTTGTTTGAACAATATGGTTATCTGGTGTTATTGATTGGGCTCCCTCTTGATTTTATTGCTCTTCCAATTCCTCCAGGAAATACTACCCTGACGTATACCGGGTTCCTGACCTATAAGGGGGTCATCGACATGGTTCCGGCCATGGGATCTGCTTTTATAGGAGCGGCCATGG
This sequence comes from Priestia sp. BR_2, assembly GCF_041954005.1. Lineage (NCBI taxonomy): Bacteria > Bacillati > Bacillota > Bacilli > Caryophanales > Bacillaceae > Priestia > Priestia sp. BR_2. The sequence goes on from NZ_JAVFHM010000188.1 coordinate 315,022, forward strand.
GACTGACCATTACCTATATCCTCGGCTACCGGTTAGGGATGCCGCTGATTGAACGCTATGGAAAATGGCTGTTCATCAAGCCGTCCCTTGTGGAGAAAACACAGGCGTATTACAGCAAGTATGGGAACAAGCTGCTCATTGTCTGTTTTTTCATTCCCGGAGTCAGGCAGTTTATCGGGTATTTCATCGGCATGATTCGAGTTCCCTATCGGACGGTTTGGATATACGGATACACGGGAGTGGCTGCATGGGTATTGGCCTTCTTCAGCATAGGCTTTATATTCGGGGAGCAGTGGCAGTACATTCTGAATGTAGTGGAGCATTATTTGAAAGTCATCTTTCTCTGTCTGGCAGGTTCGTTTCTCGTTCTGCTGGTTTGGAGCCGCGTGAAACGCGAGAAGGCCAAGAAACTGACCAACGCGACAAGGAATGAATAGTTTGGATCCATAACCCGGCGAAGGATCATTGGTTTGCTCGGGTTTAGTTTATATAAGATAGGGACGAGCTGTGAAGTGATTTGTGATAAGATCTAAATTAAGTCAACAGCAGCACATACATAATGTAAACGAATGATGAGAGGAGGGAGGGGCTGGCATGAGCAAAATCATACCGTTGTTCAGGGTGTTCGACGAAACGAAGGCAAGGGAATTCTACATGCAGTATCTTGGTTTCACCTTGGACTGGGAGCACCGGTTTGACGATTCGGCGCCGCTTTACATGCAAATATCCAAAGGTTCGTTATTGATCCATTTAACGGAGCATTACGGTGACTGCTCCCCTGGAGCAGCCATTCGCGTGGAGATCGCAGGAATTGAAGCTTTTCACGAACAGCTGTCAAACCAGAACTATCCGTATCAGAGACCCGGAATCGAGATCGCCCCATGGAACAGCAAAGAGGTACGTATAACGGATCCGTTCGGCAATCGAATCACTTTCTACGAGGAGATGGAACCCGAGTGATGAAGCTAAACGAGATACGATGGGAACAAGCAAGGCAGTATATGCTGCAGCGGGCCAGAAACCTTGAACGGGCCTTGTTCCGATATGAATTCGAGAACGGGTCGTTTACGGATGTGCTGATTGAGCTTTCCAGCTACCAGAACGAGGATGGCGGATTCGGTCATGGTCTTGAGCCTGACCTTCGCTGCAAGGAATCATCCGCCCTGGCGACGACCAGAGCGCTGGAGATCCTTCGGTTACATCCGAATCATCCCGAGCGGAACGAACGGGTTTTATCCGCGTTACAGTATCTCGAGCATACGTATGTGCCTGAACGCTCAGGATGGGACATTATCCCCAAAGAAGCGGAGCAGTCACCTAGAGCGATTTGGTGGCAATACGGCGCTTTTAAGGACCATTGGGGCAATCCCAATGCAGACATCATCGCTTATTTTATCGATGAACGGGAGCTGTATCCTCTGGAATCGCTGGATTCCTTGGTTCGTTATGCTCTGGACTACCTGAATCGAACCAGCGATTTAAAAGAAATGCATGAACTGTTTTGTTACTTGCGCTTGCATGAGCGATTGCCAAAGGAACAGGCATCGGAGATCAGGGAGGCTTTGGAGGCTTTCATGGACAACTGCATTAGCCTGGACCCCGGCAGCCGGGAGGGATACGGGGCAACACCGCTGAGCATTATGGACACGCCGAACTCTCCTTACTTTCCAAAATATCGAGCGCTTCTTCCGGCGGAGCTGGATTTGCTTATAGAGAACCAGGGCGAAGATGGGGCCTGGGAGCCGAATTGGAACTGGTACCAATTCGAAGAGGTATGGCCGTCGGCCAAGGAAGAATGGAAGGGCGTTATGACACTGAATGCGCTTCGGACGCTGCGTAATTTTGACCGGATTGAAGGGATATGATGGCAAGATCCTGAGGATGAAACAGATATGGCTCGGTTCGCCGTAAAGCGAACCGAGCCATTGTTGTTTGGAGAAGGGAAGATATGCCCGCAAATCAAGATGAATCCCTGCAAAGGGAAGCAAATGCGTAAAGCCTGCTTAAGCCTTCTTCGATCTCTTCCGTCGAAAGGTTTCCATATCCCAATACGATCCCTGTCGAACCCGGAGGATGCGATGGCGAGATTCTGTAATTAGAAGCAGGCTCGACGCGAAACCCGTATGAGACCGTATCGTTCCATGGGAGGAGAGCGTAAGCTTGAGGACCGAATATCACCTGAAGATGCATCCCCGCATCATCGCCGACAATGGAAATATCCTGCCCGAACAAGTGATGGAGCCGCTCCGTTAATACATTGCGGCGTTTCTTGTACACTTTTTTCATCTTATGGATATGCCGTTCCAGATGGCCGTCCAGAATGAATTGGCTTAGCGCTTGTTGAATGACGGTTGGGGTATGTATATTCAGTTTATCTTTCATCTCGGTTATGGCATCGGTTAGATCAGGCGGGACGATCATGAATCCGATCCGGAGGCTCGGCGTTAAGGTTTTACTGAATGTTCCCACGTAAATGACTCTCGAAGGCGAGAGCGTCTGCAGAGGAGGCACCGGGATTCCTCGAAGCCGGAATTCGCTGTCATAATCATCTTCGATCACGAAGGAGTCGGCTTCCTCCAGCATCCGGATGGCCTGATGTCTGCGCTGGATAGATAGTACGCTGCCGGAAGGAAACTGATGTGACGGCGTTAATAAAACCAGATGACCTGGTGCGAAACTCGTCACGGCGTCGATGCGCATGCCGCTGTGATCCACCTCAACCGGCACAAGCCGATAGTTCATCATCTGAAAAATATCGCGGGTAATATCGATCGTGGGGTCTTCGATATAGATGGAATGAAACCTGGAAGCTAACGATTTGGCAAGGAGGAGCAACCCTTCGGAAGCGCCGGACACGATCACGATTTGATCGGATGAGCATTGGATGCCCTTGGACCGGAATACATAGTCGCAAATGGCAGAGCGCAGCATCTTATCACCTTTGATGTGACCGTAATCATGGTTTGCATTCACGGAGTCCTCAGCAGCTTGTTTCAAGTACTTGGCCCAGATGTGCCTTGGAAACATCTTCTGATCGGGAATGCCGGCGGCAAAATCGATCATGTGCGAATGTTCAGTCGATGTAACTTTATGGATCGGCTGCTCGCCGACAGATGGCTCGTTTCGTGGACGGGGAGAAGGTATTATCCCGCCCGCTACATAGGTGCCTGATCCTACGCGCCCTTCCAAATATCCCTCAGCCGTCAGCTGCTCATATACCTCGATGACTACATTGCGCGCAATGCCCCACTCTTTGGCCAGAACCCGGGTCGGAAGCAGCCGTGCTCCCGCTGCCAGCTGTCCCGATTCGATCAGCCTTCGCAGCTGCTGGCATACCTGATGGGTAACGGATCGTTTCGATTCACGGTCGATATAAATGCCGTACACCGTATCCCTCCTTTAATTGGTTCCTCCAAATCCACCATCATTGGATCTCATCACAAACCATTTTCCTAATTATACTGAAGGCGAACCAATTCGAAAAGGGAGGAACTATCATGGATAGAACGTTAGGCAGATCGCAAATCCCGGTAAGCCCGCTCGGCTTAGGCTGCTGGGCAATGGGCGGGAATTTTACGTTGGACGGCTTGTCCGACGGATGGGGCGAGGTGGACGAACGTGAATCCGTTGCAGGGATTCATGCAGCCCTGGAGAGGGGCGTTAACTTTTTTGATACGGCAGACGTTTATGGTACAGGGCATAGCGAACGGGTGCTTGGCCGCGCATTAAAAGGAAAGCGGCACGAAGCCGTGATAGCCACCAAATTCGGATATACCTATGATGAAACAACGAAGGAAGTTTTTACGCGTTATAATGTTACGCCGGATTATATCCGCTACGCTTGCGAGCGGTCTCTTCAGCGACTCGATACGGATTATATCGATCTCTATCAGATTCATGTAGGCGGATTACGACCGGATGAGGTGGAAACGGTGATTGATGCCTTAAACGGTCTTCGTCAAGAAGGGCTGATCCGTACATATGGCTGGAGTACCTGGGATACGGCCAATGCCGAGTTATTTGCAGAGCGATCCGAAGCGGCAGCCATTCAGCACGTGCTGAATGTTCTCAGTGACGATAAGGAGATGCTTGCCCTTTGCGAACGTCATGGTTTGGCGAGCATCAATAATACGCCTTTGGCCATGGGGCTGATAAGCGGGAAATTTAATCAGGACACCCGATTCAATGATCAAGATGTGCGAGGAAGCGGTCACGACTGGGTCGCCTATTTCAAGGAGGGGAAAGCCGTACCGTCGTTCCTCGCTAAACTTGAAGCGGTGCGGGAGATTTTGACGAGTGAAGACCGTACTTTAGTTCAAGGAGCGTTAGCATGGATTTGGGGAAGAAGCCGCGCGGCGATTCCGATTCCGGGTTTCAAAACGAGAAGGCAAGCGGAAGAACTAATAGGAGCCGTTGCTTTAGGACCTTTAACGGCTGGACAGATGAACGAAATCGAAGGAATACTGGGCTCCATGTAGTCACATTCCAGTTATGTAGCAGGAGAGAAGCCCTTGGCAGATGCCGAGGGCCTTTTCGACGGGAAATTAGCAGCATCCATCAGGAGTGCAGACACTATTATTTTTCGGCGGAGATGCTAAAATCATGACATGGAATGATCTCAAACATAATGGAAGGGAGAGAGGGAACATGGATTTGAGGTATCCGATAGGACAGTTTGACTGGGGAGGCAGCACGTCGCCTGAGCACAGGAAAGTCTGGGTCCGAGAGATTAAGGGAATGCCGGAGAAGCTGAGGGCAGCGGTCCAGGGGTTAAGCCACGAGCAACTGGATACGGCTTATCGCGAGGGCGGCTGGACGATCCGCCAGGTTGTTCACCATCTTGCTGACAGTCATATGAACAGCTATATCCGGTTTAAACTTGCGTTGACGGAAGAGAACCCGACGATTAAACCGTATGACGAGCAGAAGTGGGCTGCCCTGCACGATTCATTGACACAAGACATTGAGGCTTCGCTTGCATTGATCGACGGATTACATGCCAGATGGGTCGCTTTATTGGAGAATATGAAGGATGGAGACTATCTGAGAACGTTCTACCATCCCGAAAACCAGCGAACAACGAGTTTGGAATACGCCGCAGGCATGTATGCATGGCATGGAAATCACCACATTGCCCACATCACGTCAGCCAGAGAACGATTTGGATTTTAGTCGAAATCACATCGAACTCCGTCATACGACGGGGTTCTTTGTGTGCGGCCATGTCGTGATTTCTAACTTGATTGTCGCAATTTTACACTGTGAATCAGGCGGTACGTGTGATAGATTAATGGCATGATGTCTTAATATTAGATACTGAGGTGACTAGAATGATCAGAATCGGAAAAATTAGTTATTGGCATGTGCACGCATGGGATTATACGAAACAAGCGCAGGAGCATCCCGATGCTCAGATCGTAGCGGTATGGGATGAGAATCCGGAGCGGGGAAGAGAAGCCGCCGAGAAGCAAGGCGTGCGTTTTCATGAATCGCTGGATGACATGCTGCAAAGCGACGATATTGATGCCGTGATCGTGGATGCTCCGACATCCATGCACAGAGAAGTCATGTTGAAGGCCGCAGCGGCAGGCAAGCATATTTTCACGGAAAAAGTAATTGCTGCAACCCTACAGGAGGTCAATGATATCATTAAAGCCGTGAAGGAGAATCAGGTCAAATTCACGGTATCGCTACCGCGGCTGAATGACGGTTATACGCTGGCGATCCGTGAGGTATTGGAGCAGGGATTGCTGGGAACCGTGACGCTCGTTCGCGTTCGCTTGTCCCACAATGGCGCAACCGCCGGTTGGCTGCCTGAGCATTTCTACAGCCTGGAGGAGTGCCGCGGGGGTGCCCTGATCGATCTGGGCTGCCATCCGATGTATTTGACGCGCCTGTTCCTTGGCGAGGAAGCCATTGACGTCCAAGCGAATTTCGGATACATAACGGGCAAAGAGGTAGAAGACAACGCCGTTGCCACGCTCTCTACGGCAGCGGGTGCCGTCGGCGTGGTGGAAGCCGGATTCGTTAACAACTTCTCTCCGTTCACGATCGAGATTCATGGCACGGATGGAACCATCCTGTACGGTACGCCGGATAGCAAGCTTCTGATTCGTTCAACGAAAAAAGAAGAGTACAAGGATGCTTGGGTTGAGCTGCCGGTACCGGCGAACCGCGCAAGTGCTTTTGAACAATGGATTTCTCATATTCAAGAAGATACCGTTGCCGAAGAAAATATCGCATATGCGGTTGAATTGACCAAATTGATGGAGGCAGCCAATCGTTCGGCCAAGGAGCATCGTGCTGTAAGATTGGATGAACTTCAAGCATAAGATACAGGGATGATGCACCGGGATGAATAACCATTTTCCATACGAAATGATGAAAGAGCGGCAGGATGCCTTGGAGCGGCTTGATCTTAGGGTCTATTGGGGACGTTACGAGATCCGGGTCCTTCGGTTTCATCTCACCACCTTCCCGCCCGGGAAGATTGTCTCCTTCCATAAGCATGCGGAGTATGAATTTCATTTCATACCCCGCGGCAAGGGGACCGTTATTATGGAGGATGAGCCGTATGCGCTGCGGGAAGGGATGTTCTATTTAACGGGTCCGAACGTGCTTCATTATCAGGAAGCGGATACCGCGGAACCGATGGACGAATTATGCCTGCACGTCGACATCATTCCCCGCGATGAGATTTCCGAGCCTGAGAGCCCGGCACTGCCTGTTTCGGATCCTTGGGAAATGGCGGAAGCCGATGACTGCATGGAGAAGCTGAGAGAATTGCCGATGAAGCCGACGATGGACATCCATCGCGCGATGCCTTATTTTCTTGAGGCTTATCAGGCTTCGCAGGAGAAATATTCGGGTCTGTACACAACGATCAAACAATGCCTTATTCAGATATTGCTGCGCGCTGTGCGCGCATATGAATCCGAGCCATCGGAAGCGGAGCTGCCTTCGCGCGATATGAAGGCTTACCGTTATCAATTGGCGCTGGAGTATATCCATGCGAATTCTTCGGGGGAGGTTGTGCTGGATGACGTCGCAGAGAAGCTGCATATCAGCTCAAGACAGCTGCAGCGGATATTCAAGGAGCAAGCGGAAGGTCAGTCCTTCAGCGAGATCCTGGAGCATGTCCGCCTGGAAGCCGTGTGCAGGAAGCTGATCGATACCAATTGGTCGATTGACAAAATCGCCATTCACGAAGGCTTCTCCAGCGGCAGTTATCTGCATACCGTTTTCCGAAAGAGATACGGATATACGCCAACAACATACCGAGCCATGAATGTGAAATTGTAGGGGGAGTATCAGCCATGGGCAAAACCATTCGAATTGGAATTATTGGAAGCGGCGGCATTGCGGGGGAGCATGCAAAGTACTATAAACAAATTGACGATGTGCAAATTGTTGCCGTAGCTGATATTTTACCCGGCAGAGCCGATCAGTTTATTGAGCGCTGGGGATTGCAGGGAGCCATCGGATTCGATGACCACCGCAGATTGTTGGATCTTGACCTGGACGGCGTAAGCATCTGTACGCCGAACGTCGCTCATTACCGTACGACGATCGATGCGCTGTCGGCGGGCAAACACGTTATGCTTGAAAAACCGATGTCGGTCACTTTGGATGAAGCGATCGAGATGGTTCAAATCTCGAAGAAGACCGGGAATATGCTTAATGTAGGCTTCCAGCCGCGATATGACCCGAACATGGGCATCATTAAGAATTTGATCCAGAACGGCGAGCTTGGAAAAGTGTACTATGTGGAAACCGGGGGCGGCCGCCGACGGGGAATGCCAGGAGGCACGTTTGTACGCCAGGAAATCGCCGGGGCAGGCGCTATGGCGGACATCGGATGCTATTCCCTGGACATGGCGCTGAACGCCCTGGGATATCCCAAGCCATTAACGGTATCCGCTTATACGTCGAATTATTTCGGGACGAATCCCAAATACCATGCGGAAGCCGGAGCGTTTAACGTAGAGGATTTCGGGGTAGCCATCATTCGGTTTGAAGGCGACCTTGTGCTTAACTTTAAAACATCCTGGGCTATGCATATGGATACGCTCGGGGCAACGATGTTCCTTGGGACGGACGCGGGCATGAAGATTACGCCTGCAGGCTCAGGCCCTTGGAGTGGTGTATGGGACGGGAAGGTAGGCTCGATTTCCTTGTTCCACGATATCCAGGGCCATCATACCGAAAGCGCAATACCGCTGATCAGCCATGAGCTGAATGTATTCCAGGAGAAAATCAAGGATTTCGTTAGCGCGGTGCGCGAAGGCAAGCCGGCGCCGATTCCGGGTGAGCAGGTGCTTCGCAATCAAGCGATACTGGACGGTATTCTGCGATCCTCCCAAAGCAAAAAAGAAGTGGAAATCCATATTCCGGATATGGATTAAGATGATGAAAGCCGTGCAACCAGCGCGGCTTTTTAGTTGCAAATTTAATTATTTAATTCGTGAATATAGCATTGCAAATGCTTCCATTTTTTAAATGGATATGATAGTATGAATGCGAACAATTGTTCTTCGACAGAGATGAATTGGAATCCATACATAACATATCCGGTATGAAAGATGGTGCAGACCTGATGACTGATCGATATGCTGAAATCGATGAAGTAATCGCTTATATTCACAAGAATATTTACGAGCCTCTCCCGTTATCAACGCTTGCGGATTACATCGGGTACAGCCCATATCACTTCTCGCGTATATTCAAGGATCGAATCGGGCTGCCTCCGTTATATTATGTTTCATCGCTTCGCCTGGAGAAGGCAAAGGATTTGCTGTTACATACGCATCTAAGCATACGGGATATCGCCATGGAGATCGGCCAGCAGAGTCTGGGGACGTTTACGACACGCTTCACGGAGAGGGTGGGGGTGACCCCTTCGCAATTCCGGAACTCGAAGGAGGAGGCCGACGAGCATCTGTTAGCCCTGCAGAAGCTGAACAGCTGGCGCGAGTCCATGCCGGTAGAAAATCCCGATTTGACGGTTGAAGGCACGATCGAGGCCGCGGCTCCCTTTCAGGGCGTGATTTTGATCGGGCTGTTTGCCAAGCCGATCCCCGAAGGGTTTCCCCTATACGGTACTTTGCTTTCATCCGTCGGCTCCTTTCGTTTTACCGACGTCAGACCCGGCACATATTATTTGATGGCTACTTCGGTCCCATGGGGCATGCAGGCGGTCGATTTCCTGCTTCCTCAGTCCACTACGCTGCGTACCCGTTCAAAGGAGCCCGTTATCGTAAAGCCGTACGCCAGGACGCCGCATCTTCATGTTACGCTCCACGTTCCCCGGCTGGATGATCCGCCGATTCTGATTTCCTTGCCGATTTTAATGAATCATTTCCTTAAGAGGGTTGCTCCCATGCTGAGATGAGTCATGATGGAGAGAAGCGGTCTGGTTCGTAAAATGGATACACTTTTGGCATTAAGGGCTTCCGAACGCAACGGCAGCTCTTCATTGCATTTCGTTGACATTTGGGTTCTGATTCATGATACTTGAATGAGGGCGAACGGCTTCGATTGTAAGTTTGTATGAACGAAAGATTTGAGGTGGCATCTGTGATTGTTGTAAGCTCATGTTTAGCCGGTATGAAAGTTCGCTATAATGCGACTGACAGCATGGATACGAATATTCAGCTGCTTGTTGAAGCGAAGAAAGCCGTAACCGTATGTCCCGAACTGCTGGGTGGATTCACCATCCCTCGAGAACCTGCGGAGATCGTTGGAGGGAACGGGGATGATGTACTGGCGGGAAAAGCCAGAGTGGTGGAGCTATCGGGCAGAGACGTGACCGAGATGTATATCCAAGGTGCACACCAGGCTCTTCGAATGGCACAAGAGCTTGGAGCCTTGCTGATCGTCCTGAAAGAGGGAAGTCCTTCCTGCGGAAGTGCCATGATTTATAACGGAGAATTTGACAATGTGAAACAGGCCGGTTATGGCGTGACTACGGCTCTTCTGCGCCGGGAAGGCTATACGGTTATATCTGAGCACGAGCTAAGCGTTTATGCGGCACAGCCGGAATACGCAACTCTCTTTGCCGAGAGATAATCTTGTTCATCGGTTTTGAGGGTTTTCGTCCTGCTCAATAATTATGATAGAATTATCATATCGACTGCTTATGGCGTAGTGATTCTTTATATTGGAGGGAAATATGGAACTCATAAATCAAACTGAAGTACAGCAAATGATTGATAAATTGAAGGATCAGGATGTATATATCCATCTTGAGATGACGACAGGCGCCTATGCTGCCCATTATGACAGCTCCAAACACCCGGCGGCTAATTTTATAACGAACGCAACCATTCGTTACAGTCATGGTTCCATATCCGGCAACGGACCTTACAGGGTCGGATTGAAGATGGGCCAAGGCTGGGTATATACGGAAGGACTCACCCACTTCGAGCAGACGGACACCGAACGGCTCATCATGGCGGGTCATGACAGTCAGGGGAAACTGGTTGTCGCTTTGCAGCTGAGCCGGGAACCTTTTTAATAGAGAGAGGAGATGAGGATCGATGGAGCAAAACATACTGGTCGTATTGCCGCATCCGGATGACGAGGCTTTTGGTTTGTCCGGAACGCTGGCTAAATATATTATTGAAGGCGCACATGTAACCTACGCGTGTTTAACGCTGGGGGAAATGGGCCGCAATATGGGCATTCCTCCCTTCGCGAATCGCATTACGCTTCCAACGATACGCAAAGCGGAGCTGGAAGAATCCTGCAAAGCCATCGGCATACAGGATCTGAGATTGCTTGGTTTCCATGATAAAACGATTGAGTTCGAGGATCAGGACAAACTGGACGGCGTGATTGCTTCTCTGCTTCAGGAGATCAAGCCATCGCTGGTGTTCACGTTCTACCCTGGTTACAGCGTGCACCCCGATCATGATGCAACAGGCGCGGCCGTCATTCGAACGATTGGTCGGATGCCGTCCGAAGAAAGACCCGTGGTCCAATGTCTGGCTTTCTCCAACAACTGTGAACAGGAATTGGGTAAACCGGATGTCTACCAAGACGTATCCATGTTTATGGTGCAGAAGCTGAACTCCATTCAAGCTCATCGCTCTCAATTCCAAGCAGCCGAGCTGCTTGGCAAGAAACAGATGAAGGCCAAGGAAGTGGAGCAGCGCTTCGGAACGGAGCGTTTCTGGACCTATACCTTTGCATAAAAGATCCATCATCGGTTGGATTCATAAAAAGAGCCGCAGACTCAGCATCTGCGGCTCTTTTTTTTTTCAAGGTTTAGTCTACTGAAATATGTCGGCTTCGGTCAGGAAGGGTTACTCTTCATTTGCTTCTAGGGGGCAGAATGAATCAACAGCCAATGCTAGGGGCTGGTGATGGATAAAGGATACATTGTGCCTTCCATACAGAAGGAGGTTCTCCCGGTCTCTTCCGATACAACGAGGACCAAGGCATCACTGATCTCGGATAGTCCTATGGCTGCACGGTGACGGGTTCCGAGCTTGCGATCCCCGTAGGTTTTGGCGGTTAACGGGAGCACGTTCGCAGCCGAAATAATCATATCTTTGCGCACGAGCACAGCTCCATCGTGGAGCGGACTGCCCGGAACGAATATGGATTCAAGCAGGGGGCTCGTGATTTCCGCCGACAAGGGAATGCCGGGCGTTATTAAGGAATCCAGGCCGTCCTCGCGTTGAATAACAATTAACGCACCCAGATTTTTTTGGCTGAGATGGTATACAGATTTCGCGATTTCTTGATATTTGCTGGTGAAGGGGAAGAGAAAACAATTGAGATAATACGTTGATGAAATCGATTCGGCTTCCATGAACTTGGTTCGTATCGAGTCCAGCTCCCCTAGCAGGCAGGAGCCGTCTCGATCCAAATTGACGATAACCTGCTGCAGGTGGCCCGTGATATCCGAAAGCTGTTCCTTTAATTTGCGTTTCAGCGGCGTAAAATTGCAGTCTTGATTGTGCATCCGATGTCTTCCTCCTTATCATTGGTATCATTACCATTCGGGGATGGCGATATTCCGTAATTCGGCTTGCTTTTATCCAGTAAACGTCGGGAAAACCGATTTATCAGGAAAACTGATAAATGCTATAAGAACATTGTAATTGACCGGTCCCGTAAGCTGTGATAGGTTCAGAGGAGCAATAAAATTAATTGTATCGCAATAGTAGGAATTAATAATGTGCGCTTTTGAGAGGTGGATATTGTTGGAACTTCAAGTAACGAACAGTCCTTTTAATCAGGAACAAGTGGAATTGCTGAATCGCTTACTGCCTACACTGACGGAATCCCAGCGGACGTGGCTGAGCGGCTTTATCGCGGCTTTGCAGGGAACGGCAGCCGCTGCGGCAGTTGCTGCTTCACCGCAAGCGAGCGCGGCGGCAGCCGTATCGGCACCGGTCGTGTCAGCTCCTAAAGAAGTCACCGTCCTATATGGGTCTCAGACGGGCAACGGTCATGGATTATCGAAAAAGTTATCGAAGAAGCTTGAAGAAGTCGGATTGCAGGTCACCATGTCCTCGATGAGCGATTTCAAGCCGAACAACCTGAAGAAATTACAGAATCTCCTCATTATTGTAAGTACGCACGGAGAGGGCGAACCGCCGGATAACGCGATTCCATTCTATGAGTTCCTGCATGGCAAGCGGGCGCCTCAGGTGGAGAATCTTCAATATTCCGTACTGGCGCTGGGGGATACCTCGTATGAATTTTTCTGCCAAACGGGTAAAGATTTCGACAAGCGCCTCGAGGAACTGGGCGGTAAGCGGCTGACGCCAAGAGTAGACTGCGACGTGGATTTTGATGAATCGGCCGCGGAATGGATGAATCAGGTCCTCCTATCGTTGAATGAGGCCGGAGCGGGATCGTCCGCTGTTGAACATGTAAGCGCGGTAGCCCTGACCGACAGTACGGAATCGGAATATTCGAGAAGCAATCCGTTTCAAGCCGAGATCCTCGAAAATTTGAATTTGAACGGAAGAGGGTCTGACCGGGAAACCCGTCATATCGAAATATCGCTTGAAGGATCGAATCTGCAGTATGAGCCTGGCGACAGTTTAGGCATCTATCCGGAAAATCATCCGCAGCTGGTAGATGATCTCATCGCTGAAATGGGATGGAATGCAGACGAAGCGGTCGTTGTGAACAAAAGTGGCGAAGCGCGGACGCTGCGGGATGCCTTGCTCCGTCATTATGAAATCACGGTTCTCACGAAACCTCTGATTGAACAGGCGGCTAAGCTGTCGGGGAGCGAAGGGCTTCGGAAACTGCTGGAGCCTGGACATGAGCAGGAACTTCGTGCCTATATCGAGGAACGGGATTTGCTGGATCTGGTACAGGATTATGGGCTGCAGCAAGTGGCGGCAAGCGATTTTGTATCCATTCTGCGCAAGATTCCGGCTCGTCTGTACTCGATCGCAAGCAGCTCCAAAGCGTTTCCGGATGAAGTCCATGTCACCGTTCGTACGGTCCGCTATGAAGCACACGGCCGCAACCGCTACGGGGTGTGCTCGGTACAATTGGCAGAACGACTGGAAGCTGGCGATTCATTGCCGGTATACATTCAGCATAACCCGAACTTTAAGCTCCCCGAGAATCCGGACACCCCGATTATTATGATTGGACCCGGCACGGGCGTGGCCCCTTTTCGGGCTTTCCTGGGGGAACGGGAAGAGACGGGCGCAGAAGGGAAATCGTGGCTGTTCTACGGCGATCAGCATTTCACGACGGACTTCCTCTACCAGATCGAGTGGCAGCGCTGGTTGAAGGATGGGGTGTTGACTCGCATGGATGTTGCCTTCTCACGGGATACGGACAAGAAAGTGTACGTGCAGCACCGGATGCTGGAGAACAGCAAGGAGCTGTACCAGTGGCTCCAAGAAGGGGCTTGCGTATATGTCTGCGGCGATGAGAAAAAGATGGCTCATGACGTGCACTCCGCACTGGGGTCCATTCTTGAACAAGAAGGCGGGATGAGTCCGGAAGAAGCTGCGGAATATCTGACGCTCATGCAGCAACAGAAACGTTATCAGCGGGATGTGTATTGAGGTCATCCCTGTGGTTTTCGAGAGGAGAAAAGGAACATGTCTGATAATAACCTTGTATCACCGAATAGTGCGCCGCATAGCGATGTCGAAGACATCAAGCGTCGAAGCAATTATCTGCGGGGCAGTCTTGTAGAAACATTGGAGGATCGCATTACGGCATCGATTCCCGAAGACGATAACCGATTGATGAAATTCCACGGCAGCTATATGCAGGACGACCGGGACTTGCGAAACGAACGGCACAAGCAAAAGCTGGAGCCCGCTTATCAGTTCATGCTGCGCGTACGCGCAGCGGGCGGTGTCGTCACGCCGGAGCAATGGCTGATGATGGACCGCGTAGCCCAGAAGTATGCAAACGGCACGATTCGATTGACAACGCGTCAATCCTTCCAGCTCCACGGTGTATTGAAGTGGAATATGAAGAGCACCATTAAAGAAGTCAATGAAGCCATGCTTAGCACGTTGGCCGCTTGCGGTGACGTTAACCGTAATGTCATGTGCAATCCGAACCCCGATCAATCCGAAATTCATTCGGAGGTATACGAATGGGCACGCATGCTCAGCAGTCATCTCGATCCGCGTTCGCGTGCGTATCATGAGATTTGGCTTGACGGCGAGAAGATCGTGGACAGCACGCAGAATGGAGAGGAACAGGAGCCGATCTACGGCCCGGTGTACCTGCCGCGGAAATTCAAGATTGGGATGGCCGTGCCGCCTTCCAACGATGTCGATGTTTATTCCCAGGACCTCGGCTTCATAGCGATCGTGGAGGACGGCAAATTAAAAGGCTTTAACGTCTCGGTAGGCGGCGGCATGGGAATGACGCACGGTGATCCGCTAACCTATCCTCAAGTGGGGAAAGTCATCGGATTCTGCAAACCCGAGCAGATCGTGGACTTGGCCGAGAAAACGGTGACGATTCAGCGTGATTACGGAGACCGCGCAGTGCGCAAGCATGCTCGTTTCAAATATACGATTGATGACCGCGGAATCGATTGGTTCGTTAACGAGCTGACCAGCCGTCTGGGATGGAAGCTGGAGGAGGCAAAGCCGTTCCATTTCGATCATAACGGCGATCGTTACGGCTGGGTAAAAGGCAGCAACGGCAAATGGCATTTCACGCTGTTCATCCAGAACGGGCGCGTGAAAGACGATGCCGATTACCTGCTGATGACGGGTCTTCGCGAAATCGCCCAAATCCATAATGGCGATTTTCGATTGACGGCCAATCAGAATCTGATCATTGCCAATATCAGCAGCCACAAAAAGAAGAAGATTGAAGAACTCATCAAGCGTTACGGGCTGACGGACGGCCATCATTATTCTGCGCTGCGCAGAAATTCCATGGCATGCGTAGCCTTGCCGACTTGTGGATTGGCCATGGCCGAATCCGAGCGATATTTGCCGACGCTATTGGATAAAATCGATCCGATCCTGGAAGAGAACGGACTGAGCGAAGAGGACATCGTCATTCGAATGACAGGATGCCCGAACGGCTGTGCCAGACCGATGCTGGCCGAAATCGCGTTTATCGGTAAGGCACCGGGCAAATACAATATGTACCTGGGCGGCGGATTCTCCGGACACCGGCTGAACAAGCTTTATAAAGAGAACATCGGGGAGGCTGAGATTCTGGACTCCCTTCGCCAGATCATGAAGCAGTACGCAGAAGAACGCGGGATCGGCGAGCGCTTGGGCGATTATGTCATTCGCGCCGGTTACGTGAAGGAAGTATTGGACGGTCAACAATTTCACGCGTAATTCTACTAAGTTATTAACAAACCGGAGCCCTTCTTAAAGAAGAACTCCGGTTTGTTACGTTCATCGCACCTCATTGTCCGTCTCGCCCCATATTTCAAACCAAAGAGCCGCCTCTCGAAATGGGAGGCGGCTCTTTTTCGCTGCTCATTGCTCCAATACGCCGGCCGTGCTCGTTTTCTTTTTAAATAATGGGATCAGCAACGCCGATCCTGTGAGGAGCAAGAGTGCACTGACCGCATAGACGAAGAACAGGGACAGCTGGTCTTTGAGCAATCCTCCCAGCGACATGCCCAGCACCATCATGCCCATAAAGATCGGGGTAAGCGCGCCGCCCACCCGACCAATATATGGCCCCTCCGCATTGTTTAGGATCAGGGTGTTGATTCCAATGTGGATGGCGGGGTAGAAGAATCCGTTAAGCACCAGAAGCAGCAGCGTAAACATGATGTTTGTTGACCAGCCGATACCGAGGTTTCCGATAGCACTAACGGTCAGTCCGAGAGCCAGTAAGGTTTGAGGGGTTATTTTCTTGGCAAATGCCATGACGAATCCCCCTCCGACCAGCATCGCCGCCCCATTGACGGTTAACAGCCATTGCAAGAATGATTTATCCTGCCCGAGGTTCTCAATCGTCACAAAAATTGCGAGCGGCTGGATAAGTCCCGATGCCAAGCCAGCGGCGGCGAAGGTCGCACCTAGTGTTCGGAGCGTTTGATTACTCCATACATAACGAAGGCCTTCGATAAGTTCTTGCTGGAGATTCTGGTGCTTGGGTTGTGTCTCTTCCAGCATATCGCGAGGCAATAAAGTCAGAATCAAGCCAGAACCCAGAAATAGGGCGCCTGTGGCGATCAGCGATATTTCAATGCCGTACTTCTGGTATACAAATGCGCCTGCGATCGGGCCGATGACCGTAAAGAAGGCGACCATGGATTGAAACATGGCCATTACGGATTGCAGCTGTTCAGCGGGCACATGCTGTTTGAACAGCTTCATCGCCGAGGGCTGGGAAAATTGCGACACGGTGGCAGAGAAGAACGTGAGTACCAGCAATGCCTGCCACGACCCGTTATGAACGGCGATCAGCACGAGAAATGCCGATAACGCGGACAAAACATCCGAACGGACCATGGTACGTTTAGGACGCCAGCGGTCGGCGAAAGTACCGCCGATGAAGGCAAACAAGAAAATAGGGGCAAATTCGGCTACGGATATGAGAGATACATACACAGGATTATTGCCTGTCATGTCCGTAACGTATAACAGAATGGCGAAGTTGCGGACCCAAATGCCGAGGTTCAAGAGTACGCGTGAGAACACAACGGTTCGGACATACGGGTTGTTAAGCATCATGAATGATTCTCCTTTCGTGACCTGCATTGTGCAGGCCGGACATCGTAAAAAATAAGCGAATGCGCATTTCGTTGATTAATACATAGACATAATAATATTATGTCTATAAATAATCAACATATATTTTGTGTTGTCTATAAATCGCTCGCCAAAAAGGCACTTCCCGCATTGGATCATGCGCTTGAAGTACCTTCGAACCTGATGATTATTACGGGTATGTGTCTATTTTCCGGATCTACGCTCTTAACCTTGTTCAAGGGACTTAATAGAGATATAATGGACAGGGGTATTTATTGAATACCGGCTTCAGATTCAATGATGAAAGAGAGTCGAAACGTATGGGCCGTAAATGGAATAATATTAAGGAAAAGAAAGCATCCAAGGATGCTAATACAATTCGCGTATACGCGAAATTCGGTGTGGAAATTTATGTTGCCGCCAAAAAAGGCGAGCCGGATCCTGAATCCAACCGTGCGCTGAAGGTTGTACTAGAGCGTGCCAAAACATACAATGTGCCGAAAGCGATCATTGACCGCGCCCTGGATAAAGCCAAGGGCAGCGGGGACGAGAACTATGAAGAGCTTCGTTATGAAGGCTTCGGTCCGAACGGATCGATGATCATCGTCGATGCATTGACGAACAACGTCAATCGGACGGCGCCTGCCGTGCGCTCTGCCTTTAACAAGAACGGGGGCAATATGGGCGTCAGCGGTTCGGTGTCCTATATGTTTGATCCAACGGCCGTCATCGGAGTGGAAGGAAAGACGGCAGAGGAAGTCATGGATCTGCTGCTGGAAGCCGACCTGGATGTCCGCGACATCTTGGAAGAGGAAGAAGCTGTGATCGTTTACGCTGAACCGGATCAGTTCCATGCGGTTCAGGAAGCATTCAAAGCTGCTGGCATAACGGACTTTACCGTTGCCGAGCTGACGATGCTGGCACAGAATTTTGTGTCCCTGCCGGAAGAAGGACAGGCGCAGTTCGAGAAGCTGATCGATGCACTGGAAGACCTTGAGGATGTTCAGCAAGTCTATCACAACGTGGAGTTTGAGGAATAGTTGATACGGATCGATATCCTATTAAAAAACCATCGTATTCAGGAGTCCTGCGTACGATGGTTTTTTGCTGAATAGCTATTATTTTGGATTAACCCTTATTGGCCGGATTGAACAATGATGACTTCGGCCGAGGTGATGGCTGGAATGGACTTGGTCATGATAGGCGAGTGGTAGGCTACGACCTTCGCACCCGGCTTCAGTTCCGATTCCGTGCTGAGCCCCGCAATCACTTGCGTGTCTTCGGTAACGTTAAGAATGACGTCATTCTCCGTTGATTGGTCGGAGCCTACATTGATATACAGCTGGTCTTTGGTCGTGCGGTCGGATGCTGCAACGGTGCCTTCGATTTTGGGAGCGGTCGTTTCCGAAACCACGATCTTATCAGCGTGAGTCCGGGCAGGATAAATCAGGGTCATCACTTGGCTGTAATAGGCCTCGATGCGGAGATCTGCTTTCAAAGCTTCAGCCGTCAGCGGTTTACCCTTCGCATCGACGATCTCCGTATTCTCGTCTACGGTAAGGATGACGTAATTGACGCCGCCCGACTCCAGTGCCTGACCCATGACGGTGATTTTGTTATCTGCCTTGTCCGTAATGATTCCGTTCGTGCCGGCAGGTTCTTCTTGTACAGGCTCTTCTGCTTGGGCTTGAACCCGAATGTAGTTGGTTGACGATTGAGGCGGCATGCTTAATGCCACATAAGGTCCGTAGAAAGCGCGAATGCTCATGCCGGCTTCCAGGCCACCCGCATTGAGCGTGCTGCCGTCTGCATTGATGATTGTCGCTTTTGGATCCAGATGAAGCAGGATAGTCTCTTCACTGTCGTTGTACAGATTGGTACCCTCCACCAGAATGCCTTGCTTGGTTACCTCAGCGATGGTTCCATCAATACCCGCAAAGTCTTTATCCTGAACGATGATCGTAAGCGCTGAGCCTTGAGCAGGCAGACTCTTGGTGATGTTCGGGCCATAGAAGGCTTTAATTGCTTTGTTCTTGTCCACAATCGTTTGGAGTTGGACTTTGTTTCCTTTGGCATCGATGATTTTAGTGTCCTTGGAAATGGAGAGCTTGATTTCTTGTTGATCGGTGGCACCGAGACCGCGGCCGGTGACCGTAATCCATTTGCCCGTTTTATCGTTTACGTATTCCGTTATATAACCCATGGTTCCAGGAACGCTTTTCTTTGCCTGATTCACGATGCTGCCTTGCCCCGTATGGACTGAAGCAGGAGGGGCGTCCTGTGCATTAGCGGCTGCCGGCAGTGCTGCCATCGCCAGAATTGTAGCGGTTGTTAATACTTTGTAGATTTTGTTCATGATAGGTATCCTCCAAGTGTAGATTATCCTAAAGGCTAGGATACAGCCAAGCCATGCGCGAATTGGTAAAATGTACTTGCTGCACCTCTATAGACGGGAGATCTGTAGAAATGTTGCAGCACGGGCGGAAAAACATGCTGAACGATTCCGTTATTTAACTAGAAGACGGGGGCAGCCATGGAACATATGAACTTGGAGCACGTGACAGATTTGTGCAAGCTGACGAACGAAAGTTTAGGCATGCCTATGGTTATTGTAATCCGCATGATAGAATGAAATACTCGCTGACACCAGTCGGGATGTCGTTAACCGATCAAACCTTATCGGAAGCCTTCTTTATCACAGTGAATCGTTCAAGAATCGAGGGATGGATCCATGAATCTTCATGCACTCCGCATATTTAATGATGTTTCCAAAACGGGAAGCATTACGAAATCGGCCGGCAATCTAATGTTAAGCCAACCGGCCGTTACCGCCCAAATCCGCAATCTGGAGCGGGAACTCGGCTTGAAATTGATTGAGGCGAATGGGCGCAATATTCAATTGACAGAAGCCGGTGAAGCGTTGGCCGCGCACTCCCAGCGGTTATTTGCGATGGAAGCCGAGATGGAAGACATGATGCAAGCCATTAAATCTGGCCGGGAGGGAAGTTTGCGGATATGTGCGACGGAGCTGCCGGAGACCGCCTTGCTTCCCGGATGGCTGGTTGGATATAAACAACAGAATCCACGCATGGATGTGGAGCTGCTGAAAGGGAATTCCAACACAGCGCTGCAGCGATTACGGGATCATTCGGTACATATCTCGATCGTTTGCGGCAGTTGGTCCATAGAAGACGAGGTCATTGAGTCCTTTACGATTATGGAGGACGAATTGATTTTTGCCGTACCCGCAATTCATCGCCTAGCCGGCAGAGAAGTTACTCGATTCGAGCTTATGGAGGAGCCTTTTGTGCTGAGGGAGGAAGGGAGTTACACACGAAAACAGTTAATGTCTCTGATTGAGGCCTCAGGCATCCGGGGACCTCGTTCCTCCATCACGATAGAGGGGTTGAACGAAACCATTGAGGCGGTTAAAGCGGGTTACGGGGCTGCCCTGGTCCCGGCTCTATCCATCAAGACAGAGCTGGCTTCCGGCGAACTTAGCAAGGTAAAGGTAACAGGCGTAACGATCCCGCATCCCATACGGGTGTGTACCAAAAAGCTAGAAGCGATACCCGCACACATCCGTTCTTTTATTTCCTATATCCAGGCGGATATCCGCGAAAGACACTACGATATCCATGGATGATGAACGGCTCGCGCCTGATTCATCCATTTTTTTTATGAAACGAAGCGTAATCGGTATTATTCCTTTTTTATTATTTAGGGTACACTCGGTTAAGCGGATGCTAGATCAGATGAGAAGGAGCGAGGTACATGCGACCATACCTTTTTGAACATTTGGAATTTGTACGTGCACAAACCTTGAATCTTGTAAGGGATATCCCGGATGATATGGCGGAATGGATTCCGAGCGGAATGAACAACCACGTGAAGTGGAATGCAGGACATATCTATTTGACGCTGGAACGGTTTACGTTCGGCGTGAATGGCGAGACCATGCACCTCCCCGAGCATTATACCGAGCTGTTCCAGACGGGCTCCAAACCAAGGGAGATCAACGCTTCATGGCCTTCCATGAGCGAACTTATCGAACGGCTTGAAGGTCAAGTCCAGTGGATCGAACAGAGGTACACAACACATCTGCAAGATACCGTCTTGTCTCCCTACACGACATCCAAAGGTTTAAAGTTATCCAAGATAGAAGAATTCTTAAGCTTCTGCTTATATCATGAAGGCATGCATTTTGATAAAATCAAATCGATATTAAGTCAAAATATCCAGTGATTTTACAATTTATGAAGGGGTTTCATACATAAAGTCGAAATAAGTAAAAACAGCCTGCAGCATGAAAGAAGGTGAACCGGCGTTATCAGGAAAGACAAAGAAATGGATAAACGGCGAATCGCATTTGTCCCTGTATTGAAGTGTGAGCAGAGAGGACACGGAAATACAACTTGAAGAGGAGTCGGGCAAATGCATATCGTTACCGAAAGATTAGTGATTCGCGAATTTGAACCAGGAGATTGGCAGGATGTTCTTCAATATACATCCGATCCCTTGGTGATGTTTTACATGCCGGAGCCGGTCCATACGGAAGAGACGGTGAAGGAATTTCTGGAGCAGAACAAAGGCGGGCAGGCGCATCATTATGCCGTCATGCTGCAAAAGGAACAACGCGTGATCGGACACATGGTGTTTCATCCCTGCTTTGGCGAACATACTTACGAGATCGGCTGGGTCTTTCATTCAGCCTACCACGGTATGGGGTATGCTACGGAAGCCGCCGGAGCCTTGCTTCAGTATGGCTTTGAAGCATTGGGAATACACCGGATCATCGCGACATGCCAGCCAGAGAACACGCCTTCGTATAAGGTGATGGAGAAGCTTGGCATGAGGAGAGAAGGCTGCTTTAGGCAGTGTATCCCTCGAGGCGAAGTTTGGTGGGATGAGTATTACTATGCTATCCTAGAGTCTGAATGGCGTACAATTTCATAGACCTGTTGTTATAATATGCTGTGCCCAATGTATCTCTTTATAACAATGAGATGCATTGGGCATTTGGTTTTAAATCTGTGAATAAGGGAAGTTGATAAGCAATGACTGAACAGGATGCACTTAATCGAAAGTTACTGACGGAGGGCGATTATGTAACGGATGAACCGATCGACCTGACCAATTGCGAAAAAGAACCTATTCACATTCCAGGATACATTCAGCCCCATGGCGTACTGCTTGCCATTAATCCTATCGACGATTTCAGGATCGCGCAGTGCAGCCGAAATACGGAGCAGCTGCTCGGGATCAGCGCCGAATCCCTTTTGGGACAGAGTCTTGAGGAGCTTATCGGAAAAACGCAATTTGAGCTTATGATTCGCCGAGACCTTCAAGCAATAGCGACACCGGACTTACAATATATCAATCTTACGATTTCGGTTGCCGATGAGCCGATTGAGTTTATCGGAATTCTTCACGAAAGCGAAGGGCTGATTCTGCTGGAACTGGAGCCGGTTTCGGAAGATACCGTGCCCTTTACGGATGATTTTGAATGGATCCAGACTTTTTTCAGTCGGATAAAACGAACCGAGAATCGGGTTGAAGCAAGTCAAGTGGCTTGCGAGCTCGTGAAGGACATTCTGGGTTATGACCGTGTGATGCTGTATGAATTCGATGATCACTGGAACGGAAAAGTGATTGCCGAAGCCAAAGAGCAAGGGCTGGAATCCTTCCTGGGCCATCATTATCCGGCATCGGATATTCCTCGGCAAGCCCGTGAACTGTATTTGAGAAATTGGCTGCGTACGATTGTTGACGTGGGTTATGCGCCGGTCGAGCTCATCCCCACCGTGCAGCCTTTGACCGGAAAGCCGCTGAACCTCAGTTTATCCGTTCTTCGCAGCGTGTCGCCGCTTCATATTGAGTACCTTCATAATATGGGGGTCGGCGCGACAACCACGATCTCCCTTATCCATGACAACCAGTTATGGGGATTAATCACCTGCCATCACTACAGCCGAAAATACGTATCTCACCGCACCCGAAACTTGTGCAATTTTCTGGGATCCTTTTTCTCCAACGAACTGTATCAACGCCAGCAGCTCGATGATTACCAAACCGAGCTCAGGCTTCGAATTTTATCCGCCCGTTTTACCGAAATTTTCATCGGCAACACTGATGTCTATCAGGTGCTTGAGCAGCTTGAGACCGAAGAGCAGGGCCTGCTGGATTTAATGAGCGCTACCGGTGCCGCCGTCTATTACCAGGACAATTTGATGTTGTATGGCACGACGCCCACTTCGAAGCAAGTCATGGAGCTGGCCGGCTGGTTATCCGCCCAAGCAGAGGATTATACGTACCACAGCTCGAAACTCAGCGCAGAGTATGAGCCTGCCAAAGCATTCAAGGGTGCGGCCTCCGGCGTATTGTATCTCGCCCTGTCGCCAGGTCAACAAAACTATGTCATGTGGTTCAGGCCGGAGGTTGTTGAAATCGTGGATTGGGCTGGCGATCCGGCCAAAGCCGTTATACAAGAAGAGGATAAAATGCGTTTATCCCCTCGAAAATCGTTCGAAAAATGGAGGCAGGTGGTGGAGGGCACTTCATACTCATGGAAGGCTCAGGAATTAAGCGTTCTCCCCCAATTGAAATCGATTGTCCGCAAGCAAACCGATTTTCAATTAAGACAAGCCAAAGAACAGGCCATTCAAAATGCACGCATATTCAGGGAGAACGAGGAGCGGTATTTGCAGCTTATGGGCCACTCCCCCGTAGCCTTCTTGTCACTGACAACGGCGGGAACCATCGTGTATTGCAATTCGCGGGCCGAGACGCTGTTTGGCGCAACGAGGCCGGAGGAACTGCTCCAGCTTGAAATATACACCTTGGCTAGCGATGGTTCCCGCATGGGTCTAAGAGAGCAAATCAAACGGATGGATCAGAATCAGGCCCAGCTCGTTTCCGGCAGCGGCTGGTTTGATACGCTGGATGGAAAGAGGATGGAGCTTGAATATATGCTGGCAGCCATTCATCAGGGACGCAAATCGTCCATTATGGTCATTTTGAGAGAAGGTACCCCGGATGGAGGCCCCGATCGCGTATACTCCGATGTATTGAACCAGCTTCAGAGCTACGTGACAACAGATCCATTGACCGAACTGCCCAATCCGGCTACTTTCGAAAAAGAATTGGCGACGGATTGGGAGGAAAGCGTTCAGAACCAGGTTTCTCTGGCCTTGCTGATGGTCGATATCGATGATTTCCGGGTGTATAACACGCTTCATGGTCTATATGGCGGCGATTTATGTTTGCAATGGATTGCCGACGCACTGAAAATCATAGGCGAATACTATGGAGCGGCCATTTCGCGTTACGGCGGCGGAACCTTTATATTGAAGATCAAAGATACCGATCCCGACCGAACCTATGAAGTGGCTGAGAAGATACGTCAAGGCGTCCTGGCGCTCAGCATCCCCAAGGACCGAACGGAGGAAGACGGATTTATGACGGTAAGCGTAGGAGCGGCTTGCCTAACGCCCACCTCCATGCTGAGTCTTTCCCATTTGACTGACGAAACGGAAAAAGCCATGCATATTGCCAAGAGCAAGGGGAAGAACAGAGTCACGCTATATGGATATGAAACGGATTGATGTCCGTTGGAACCAAGAGGAAGTTGGATAATCAAAAGCCTGCAGCTCGATTATGGAGCTGCAGGCTTCTTTGCTGTATTATATCCCTGTACATATGATGCTAAAATGAAGACTGGAGTTGAACGAGTGGAAGTTGGAGGTGTTGCATGACCCGATTGATGCAGCCGCGGAAAGCAGGAAGCAGAAGAAAGCGCGTCTTGTTGAGAGTTTTGCTGGGACTGATAGCCATCATGCTGGTTTATTCGATTAATGTGGGATACACGATTTGGAAATATGCAGGGCGAACGGTGAATATTCCCTCCGATGCAGCGATCGTTCTGGGTGCAGCAGTATGGGAGGGGAGACCTTCGCCTGTGTTTCAGGGGCGCATCGATCATGCGTTATGGCTGTATGATCAACAATACGTAGACAAGCTCATTTTTACAGGGGGACGCGGGTCCGAAGAGGAAGTAGCCGAATCGGAAGCGGCCAAACAATATGCCATCGAACACGGCGTTCCGGAGAGGGATATCCTGGTAGAGACGAGTTCGACGATCACCGAGCAAAACCTGTATTATGCCAACAAGATAGGCGATGCGGCAGGGCTGTCCTCATATATTATCGTGAGCGATCCGCTGCACATGAAGCGGGCGATGGCGATGGCTGAAGATATGGGTCTCGAAGCCAATCCTTCTCCCGCGTCACGGAGCGTTTACCAAAGCGTAAGAAGCAAGCTCCCCTTTTTATGCAGAGAGGTCTTTTATTATATCGGTTATCATCTGGCGAAACCCCTTCGATAAAAGATCCGATAATGCGCAGTTTGCGTGTTAGTCCAGACTTCCGAGATCGTTGGCAAGCATCTGATGGCTTTCCTTATCCGTTACCCTGTCGAGATAACTTGCCGCTTTTTGCTTGGATGCCAATGCAAGCTCCTTGTTCCTCAGAACCAGATAGGCTCTGGCTTCCGCTTCGTATCCGTAACCGATGTAGAAGGGTTCGAGGTTAGCCGATGACCCGATCGTGATGCAGCGCTTGGCATAATGCAGTGCTTGATCGCCCTGACCCGTTACCGCGTATACTCGGGAGAGCTGCCAATACCCGATAGACAGGTTGCGCTCTGTATGATCCGCCACCCGGCTCCAATGCCAAAAGGAAGCATGACACATGTGAATCATGTTCTCTTCGTCTTCCGTCGTCCGCTGCTTCTTCTCCAAGATATCCCAGACCTGATTGAAGCAGTTTATTGCAAATGGTTTATGTAAGTTTGAATCTTGAATGTCCATGCCTATGTCCTCCGATTGTACGCATTATAATGCAGGTAAATGGATCGTAAAGGTTGTCCCATGATCAGGAGTGCTCTCCACGTTCATCGTACCGCCGTGATTATGAATAATATTCTTGGTAATCATGAGACCGAGTCCCGTGCCGGTGTCTTTCGTTGTAAAAAAGGGCTGTCCCAGTGATTGGATCTGATCCTGCGTCATCCCAACTCCTTCATCCTGCACGATAATCTGTACCTCGGGACCGCTGTGCACAATGTCCAAGGTGATGCTTCCCCCGTGATTCATCGCTTCCATCGCGTTTTTCAGCAGATTGATGAACACTTGCTTGAGCTGGTTGACTTCGCCCTGTACATAGATCGGAACCAGTGGATAATGGGGAATGATCTCTATATTCTTGAGAGCGGCTTGCACCTTCATCAGCGTAATGATCTGATCCAGTATGGCCGACACGTCGATGGGTCCGCTCACGTGGGCGCCCTGCGGTTTGGAGAGCACCAAGAGTTCATTGACGATGAGCTCGATGCGTTTGAGCTCC
Organism: Priestia sp. BR_2; assembly: GCF_041954005.1. Taxonomy (NCBI): domain Bacteria; kingdom Bacillati; phylum Bacillota; class Bacilli; order Caryophanales; family Bacillaceae; genus Priestia; species Priestia sp. BR_2. Next base: position 341,606 of record NZ_JAVFHM010000188.1, read on the forward strand.
GATTCGATGATTTCAAAATAAAGCTCGTTGCTGCGTTCCGCGGATCGCAATAACTTCACGAATCCATTAATCGATGTCAATGGATTTCGAATTTCATGAGCGATGCCGGCGGCCAATTGGCCGGCGGTCGTCAGCTTCTCGGATTGCATCACGCGGTCCTCTTCCATTCGCTGCTCCGTGATGTCCTTGAAGATGCCGACGGCCGCTTTCTCGCCTTCATATTGTATGATTAACGTGAATCCCGTGACCATCTTCTCCTGCCCGTCCAGACAGCGTATCAGATAATCGACGCTTCCGATTTCTCCGCTCTCGGCATACGTTGCCCTGCGTTTCATCAATGCTTGATGATACGATGCGTCGACGATCACGTCGGTTGAAATGCCCAGCACGTCATGTGAGTGCGTCGCATTGACGAGTCGGAGCGCGGCAGAATTAACATAGTGCACAATGCCTTTTTTAGTTATGAGTACGGAGAGAGGGAGCTCTTCCAGCAGCTGCAGAAACGAATTTTCCTTCTCGTTCAGCTTCTGTTCCTTCTGCTCCAGCTGTTTCATGAGCTGCCTCAGCAGCGATCGATCCTCGAATTGTACCAAGTATCCCTTGGGCCCCCGCTCCGGATCGTGATCAACGCTGCAGCGTGCACTAAGGTATAACTCGCGATCAGACGGATGACGGTAAGCATGTTCAACCGGGGGGACGGATGGCTGATGACCCTGGGCAGCCCTAGCGTTCTGAATCACTCGATTCAATAACTCGCGCAGGCTGTTTTCTTCTTGCGGCGCCCCGGCAGTTAACTCCTGCGGCGAGTAACCCAACAGATCACATAGTGCCGAATTGACCTTAAGAATCGTTCCATCTAGCGATACCAAAGCCATACCGATTACAGATTGTTCGAAGGCAAAATCATGATTAGGGGTGGAATAGGGCAGCACTGCAAGTCTCCTTTCAAATTTCTGGGAGGAATTGAATGTACCCATATTATAAGTGGGGCGATTTCATTCATCAATCCTTTAAAGCGATAGATTTAAGCAGGATTTCTTTTTTTGCGTAAAATGTCAGTATCATCCATCCCATCATCTGCTGATTGAAAGCATGTGCGCCCTATCGCATCCGAATCATCCATTCAAGAAAGGCAAGGCAGCGTATGCGCCCCGCCACTCTTGAGGAGAAATCTATTACGTCCACGATTTAAAGTTTCTCAGTTTTTGAGTGCTTGATCCAAGGATAGCTTGAGCTCATCCGTAATGGTGCCCATCGGCAGGCGCAGGGTGTCGGATGAGATAAGGCCTTGCTTGGCAAGCAGCCATTTTAGCGGAGCGGGATTGGATTCTGCGAACAACTGATGAATAACGGGAAGCAGCACTTCAAACTCCTTTTCGGAACGAGAATAATCCCCTTGGGCAGCTAATTGATACACACGAATAAAAGCCTCGGTATTCACATTGGCCGACGCCAAAATGCCCCCGGATGCACCATGACGCAGCATCTCATGAAAGCGGACATCGTCCCCGCATAGAACAGGCTTCGTATCGTATGGAGACAAGCTTCTCATAAGCTCCGTACTCGCAGTGCTGTCCTTCATTCCGATGACACCGGGGATCTCCATGATTCTTCGAATGGCATCAACCGGTAAGGAAATTCCAGTGCGCGAAGGAACTTCGTACAAAATAACCGGTATCCCCACCTCCGCGACTTTGCAGAAATGTTGTATAATGCCCTCAATCGAAGGGCGGCTGTAATACGGCGTGACCACCAATACCGCGTCTGCCCCGATATGTCCTGCCCATTCCGTCCGCTTCATGCTGGAGAACGTATCGTTGGTACCCGTACCAATAATGACCGGCAATTGCCGCACGTCCAGACCTTTTCGCGTTTCCTTCACCACCTGAACGACCTCTTCCCAAGTTACCGTCGGCGCCTCTCCGGTCGTACCGTTGATGATCAATCCTTGAATGTCATGGGATAACAAATTCTCCAAATAACGATGATAAGACGGAACATCCAATGCGTATTCATGTGAAAAGGGAGTGACCACCGGAACATAAATACCTCTCAAATCTAGCGGACTCAACATGATCTTTCCTCCATTTCATGAATTGTGGCTTTACTTTACCATGGGAATCGGGATCGGGGTTATCTATAATATTAGATAGTTATTATCAATATTATTGATGAGGAGAGAGCGATGGAACTGAGCTATCTGCAAACCTTCAGGGAGGTTGCTGTTCGAAAGAGCTTTACTAAAGCCGCTGACGAATTGGGTTATGCACAATCCAGCGTTACCACCCAGATCCAGAAGCTGGAGAAGGAGTACGGCGTCAAGCTGTTTGAACGGTATGGCAGAGGCCTGAGACTGACGAAGTCAGGGGAGGAGCTGTTCAAGTATGCTGTCCAAATGCTGGATCTGTTCCAGCAGTCTAAGGAAAAGCTGACGAAACAAGGCGGGGGCATCTTATCGATTGGAGCGATCGATTCGCTTGCCGCATATTTTCTTCCATCCGTCCTTCATCGGCTAAGACAGGAGCATGAAGATCTTGCCATCCGCTTGCAAACGGATCGTGAAGATAGCATCGTCAGTAAGGTAAGAGAGGGCGAGTACGATCTCGGGCTTATTCTGGAGAACAAACCGGAAGACACTTCATTGAATTGGATCTCGATCCGGGAAGAGCCCCTCCATCTGATTGCCCATCCGGATCATCCGCTTCGCAGGTTGCCCGTCATCGAACTGGAGCATCTGGCTGATTACGAATGGATTATGACCGAGGATACTTGCAATTACCGAATCATGTTGGAAAAAGTGCTGCGCGCCAGCGGAGCTCCCGTCCGTATTGGTTTGGAATTGGGCAACCCCGAGGCAATCAAAAGATATATCATGTCCGGCACCGGCATCTCCCTATTGCCGAGAATGGTAGCAGAGGAGGAAATCAAGAGGGGAGAGCTGGCGGTTCTTCCCTTTCAACACCCTGACATTCGACTGGACATCCAGATTGTCGTTCATCCTAAGAAGTGGCTGTCACACTCGCTTCAGGATATGATCGAAATGTTGAAGTCTAAATCCTAAGGACGCAGGCTGATATTGCATTTAACGAAAAGATTCAGTATCATTTATGTAACAATGTATAGGTTTATGTGTGACTGGCGTAGCATGGGGAACCATGAGGGAGCACATGAATGACAACGGCCGTACGCCTGGGCAGAGGTAAGGGAGTTTATTTCCCTTACCTCTTTATTATTTTCTTGGGCTTCTATCGTCTCTGAAACTATGAAAAGGGGATAAAACAACGATGTTCAAAACGAAAAAAATATTGCTGCTGGGATCCGGAGAACTAGGGAAAGAAGTCGTAATTGAAGCACAACGATTGGGTGTCCAAACCGTAGCCGTCGATCGTTATGCCGATGCTCCTGCCATGCACGTTGCCGATCACAGCCATGTGATCGATATGCTGGACGGAGAGAAGCTGCGCGCTATTATTGAGTTGGAAAAGCCGGACCTGATCGTTCCGGAGATTGAAGCGCTGGCTACTGCGGAGCTGGTGAAGCTGGAGGATGAGGGGTTTCGGGTGATTCCTACCGCCAGAGCCGCAAAGCTTACGATGGACCGTGAGGGGATCCGCCGGTTGGCATCAGAGGAGTTGGGACTGCCGACTGCGGACTATCGATTTGCCGATACCTATGAGGAATTCAAGCAGTCTGTCCTGGACATGGGTTTTCCGTGCGTGATCAAACCGTTGATGAGCTCCTCCGGCAAAGGTCAAAGCGTGTGCCGTTCGGAAGGGGATATCGAGTCCTGCTGGAACATCGCCATGGAAGGCGGCCGCGTTCAGAACGGAAGGGTGATCATTGAGGAATTCATTTCATTCCAGTCGGAAATCACGCTTCTGACCGTCCGCTCCGTCAATGGAACAAGCTTCTGTGCGCCGATCGGGCATATTCAGGAAAGCGGAGATTATATCGAATCGTGGCAGCCGCACGACATGTCTGAAGCGCAAATCGAGGAAGCTAAATATATTGCGCGGAAGATTACCGACGAGCTTGGCGGATACGGCTTGTTCGGCGTTGAATTATTTTTGGCCGAGGATAAGGTGTACTTCAGCGAGGTATCCCCGCGTCCGCATGATACTGGGCTGGTTACGCTGGTCACGCAAAATCTATCCGAATTTGCGCTTCATGTCCGTGCCATTCTCGGGTTTCCGATACCAGAGATCGAATTGATCACGCCGGGAGCCAGCCGCCCCCTGAAAGCCGGCCGAGAGCTGGAAGACTATACGATTACAGGCGCCGATCAAGCGCTGGCCGTTCCGAATACGCAGCTTCGCATGTTCGGCAAACCGGTAACCAAGGTCGGAAGACGAGTAGCAGTCGCGCTGTCAACCGCCGGCGATGTCGAAGAAGCGCGGTCACGTGCGAAGCTGGCCTTGGATAAGCTTGCCGTCGAAGAGGCATAAACATCGGAATTCCATAGGGATATCACATGTCATCATGTTGAAAAGGCCAACCGAAATGACCGGTTGGCCTTTTCAGTTATAGAGAAATCAGGGATCCAAATCGGGTACAGACTCTTCTAATGACGAGTACTTGCTTTTAGTTTTGATTTCGGGAATAAATAGGGAGAAATTTATGTTCTTTCATGATAAGATACACAAGAATACAAACGACCCTCACCCATTATAATGTTTCCATTCGATGCGATAAGCGCTGTTTGAAGCATAATATTTCAAATAAATCTCTAGAGGAACGTTTATTGACGGCATAGGAGAATCTACATGAGAGACATGACGCAAGGAAGTCCGATCAAGCTGATTATCATGTTTACCATCCCGCTTTTGATCGGTAATATTTTTCAACAATTTTACAACATGGCGGACACCCTTATCGTGGGACGTACCATTGGCGTGAACGCACTTGCAGCCGTTGGCTCGACAGGCAGCATTTTGTTTTTTGTCATCGGCTTTGCACAAGGCTTGACGGCTGGCTTGTCTATCATAACGGCACAGCGTTTTGGAGCTAAGGATATCGCAGGCGTCCGCAAAAGCGTGGGAACGAGTATATGGATCAGTCTGGTGTTCACGGTATTCCTCACCATCGTGAGCGTTATATTTACGAGACCCGTCCTCGTCATGATGAACACCCCTGCCGAAATTTTGGATGATGCGTATTCGTATCTGATCGTCATTAACTGGGGCGTCGGCGCGGCCGTTCTGTTTAATTTGCTGGCTAACCTGCTCCGCGCTCTCGGCGACAGCCGGACGCCGCTTCTCTTCCTGGTCGTTGCAAGCATTCTGAACATCGTGCTCGACCTCTTATTCATTCTCGTATTTAAGATGGGAGTCGCCGGAGCCGGACTTGCCACGGTTGTATCGCAGCTGTTCTCCTGCCTGCTCTGTCTGATCTACATTCATAAGAAGGTCCCGCTCCTTCAATTCAAGAATGCCGACTGGTCCATCGATTGGAAATTTATTCGCCAGCATATGTGGGTAGGTTTTCCGATGGGCTTCCAAGCCTCCATTATCGCCATCGGAGCCATTATTCTGCAGATCACGCTAAACGGTCTCGGGGCATCAGCCGTTGCGGCTTATACCGCTGCACAGAAGATTGATATGCTCGCCACGCAGCCGATGAGTTCCTTCGGGATTACGATGGCGACTTTTGCCGCTCAGAACTTCGGAGCGAATCGCATAGACCGGATCAAACTGGGGGTTAAGCAGTGTATTTGGCTCTCGGGATCATTCAGCATCGCCGTGGGCCTGCTGGTTATATTCGCGGGTCCTGCCGCCGTCAGCCTTTTTGTGGGTCAAGGCCAAGAGGAATTGCTGTCGCTCAGCAGGCTGTATTTCTTATCGAACGGCAGCACCTATCTGCTTCTTTCGCTGCTCTTCATCTACCGCTTCACGCTTCAGGGGCTTGGTCAGAGCTTAATTCCCACTGTGGCGGGCATCATGGAGCTGATCATGCGGGTACTGGCTGCTATCTTCCTGACCGCGCAGATCGGCTTCCTCGGTGCAAGCCTGGCAAATCCGCTGGCTTGGCTGGGCGCCGTCATCCCGCTCGGCATCGCTTACTATCTGAGCATCAAGAGGTTGAGCACGCCGGTAAAACCCGTCTCAGTACCCGTTCAGGCGTAAGGAATGCTGCACAATCGATTTCGGAACGAATCATGACTCCAGGAACAGGGAAGCGCTGTTTCGCTGGAGTCGAGCATTCGTTCTTTTTTTTGTTGCAAAAAACATAATGTGGAAGATTCCCAATTTTGGCGCGGCGAGGTAAGATCACTATAGATTCAGTTTGCAACCGAACAGGACAGAAACGGGAGGGGTCGCATTGTATAAAGTGCTGTTAGTGGATGATGAAGCCGATGTGAGAGAAGGCCTCGTTCAGGAAATCCAATGGGAAGCCTGCGGATTCGAGATCAAGGGGACGGCGGAGAACGGAAGAGAGGCCGTGGAGGCTGCGGAGCGGTTGGAGCCGGATGTCGTTATTACCGATATCAGTATGCCCTTTCAGGATGGGCTGCAGCTGGCCTCATGGCTAAGGGAGCATCAGCCGCTGTGCAAAATCGTGATTTTGACCGGCTATGACGAATTTGATTACGCACGCCAAGCGATTACGCTCAGCGTGGATGAGTATTTGCTCAAGCCGTTCTCTGCCGAAAGCTTCATGGAGTTATTAGGCAAGATCAAGGACAAAATCGATATGGAGGTGGCGGAGCGAGAGGACATGCGCCAATTGAAGGAGCATTACCGGACAAGCCTGCCTTTGCTTCGGGAATCATTCCTGGCTTCGCTGTTAACCCGAAAACTGCCCCGGTCCATCATTGAGGAGAAAACTCGGAATTACGGCCTTCCGCTGAACGGCGCCTGTTATCTCGCCGCGGTGTTGGCTTTATATCCGGCAGCTGAGCATAAGGAGAGTGCTCCATCAAGCTCCCTGCGACATTCCGGCGATATGGACTTGATGCTGCACGCCATGCTGAACATTGCGAAAGAGCTGATGGATCCCCTTTCTTTTGGAAGCGCATTCATATATCAGGATAGCATCGTGTTCTTGATTACGAATGACGGCTGCGAGGACGAGTCATGGTTTGGCGACCTGCAGGTGGCACTGGACCGTTTGCTCAAAAGCATTCTTCACTATCTGAAGCTGCCGGTTACGATCGGCGTGGGTTCCAGGGTCCGGACACTGTCCGATCTTAAGCACTCCTACCAGGATGCGCTGCTGGCGCTGGACTACCGGCTGATTCTCGGCGCCGAGAAAGTCATCTTCATCGATGACGTGGAGAGTCCGAGGCAGGAAGGGGTCCGCCTGGACGAATTGCAGGAGCAAGCGCTGATCCGCAATCTTAAGCTCGGAACCGCGGAGGAATTAAGTGAAGCGATTACGCACATATTCGATGAGCTGATCGGAGCATCCTGCACGATTCAAGAGGTTCAGATCTATCTCCTGGAAGTCGTAACGGCCATACTTCGAACGGCTAAAGAATCCGGGATCGAGCTTGAGGAGATGTTTGGAGCGGGGTATCAGCTGCATGCCGAGATCTTCAAGTTTTCCGGACTACAGGAGGCTAAAGCTTGGCTTCAGGATGTCAGTTTGGCCATCCGCAAGCAAATCTCCAGCTCTAGGCAGCATGCCTATAAAGACATCGTGGAGAAAGCGCTCCAATACACGCGGGAGCATTACGGCGACCCGGATATATCGCTGCAGAAGCTGTGCATGCACCTGCATATCAGCACAGGCTATTTTAGCGGCGTATTCAAAAAAGAGCTCAAAATGACCTATGTGCAGTACTTAATGCAGCTGCGGATGGAAACGGCCAAGGAGCTTTTACGATCCACCGACCTGAAGGCTTTCGAAATCGCGGAGCGCGTCGGGTTTGCCGATCCGAATTATTTCAGCTTCAGCTTCAAGAAGCAGGTCGGCGTTTCGCCTAAGGAATATCGGGCACAAGCGAGGGGGTAGGGCATCGGTGAAAATCACGTATACGAAGCGATACTCGGTCCTACCGTTTGTTCAACGATGGGTTAAGCGATTCCGGGCGCACAGCATTCAATCCATCATCATGTGGTCCTTCTCGGCGTTCATTCTGCTCATTGTGATCGTGGTAGCCGTACTGCTCTTCAATAAATTCTCGCGATCGGCAGAGCAAAGCGTATTCCTGAATGCCCAGCAAATCGTGGACCAGGTTAGCTATAATCTCGAGGATTACGTGGACGGGATGGCGCAGCTGTATCGGGCGATCGAGGAAAATATGCTGGCAGACGGGCAGTGGGACGATGAACAGGTGACAAAACAGCTCGATACGATCATGCGAAGCCGAGATGACATCGTCTCCATCGCTTTGTTTAATGATCAGGGCGACATGCTGCGGAACCATCCGGCCATTCCGGTCAAGCCCAGCGCCAAGGTGACGGAACAGAGCTGGTTTCACTCGGCCATGAGAGTCTCCGACCATCTGAGCTTCTCGCTGCCCCATGTTCAGAATTTATACGACCAAACGTTTGAATGGGTCGTCACGATGAGCAAAGGCATTACGGTCGTTCATGACGGGGAGCCGATGTACGTCATTCTGCTGGTGGATATCAACTTCAAGAAGATCGACGAGCTGAGCAGCCGCATCAGTCTGGGGAAGCGCGGGTATGCGTACATCATTGACGAAGGAGCGGGAAATATCGTGTACCATCCGCAGCAGCAATTAATCTACATGGGGCTTCGGAATGAGAGCGTTGAGCGGGCGCTGACCTCTTCGGAGAGCTACATTGATGAATCGGATGGGGTCAAGCGGCTCAATACGGTCAAATCGGTCGTCAACATTGGCTGGAAAATCGTGGGCGTATCCTATTTGGATGAGATCATGACCACAAGAGAAGAGGTCAACCGTTATTTGGTCCGGGTGGTTGCCATAGTCTTGGTGCTGGCCATCGCGGTATCCCTGATTCTTTCGGCCATGCTCACCCGGCCCATCCGCCGCATGGGCCGAACGATGAAAGCCGTGGAACGGGGCGATTTCGACGTGGAGCTCCCGTTGCAGGGACCGCTTGAAGTAGTGCAGCTGTCCAGCCGTTTCAACCTGATGCTGAATAAGATCAGGCAGCTCATGAAACAGATTGTGAAGGAGCAGGAATCGAAGCGTAAATATGAGCTGGAAGCCTTGCAGGCCCAGATCAACCCTCATTTTTTGTACAATACCCTGAATTCGGTTGTTCGCATGGTAGGAATGAGCAAGAAGGAGGAGGTCATTACGATGATTACTTCCTTGTCGAAGCTGTTTCGCTTGAGCTTGAGCAAAGGGAAGACATCGATAAGCGTCCGGGAAGAGCTGGAGCACGCACGGCATTATTTGACCATACAACAGATGAGATATAAACAGAAATTCGATTTTGCGATCGAAGCGGACGAAGCCGCGCTATCCTGTTACACCCTCAAGCTGGTGCTTCAGCCCTTAATCGAGAATGCCATCGTGCACGGCATCGAGTATATGGTGGATCAGGGGCATATTCGCATAGGGGCAGCCGTAAAAGGCGAATTGTTGGAAATGACGGTTACGGATAACGGGGTTGGGATGACGCCCGAGATGGTTGAAGGAATCTTGGACGCTAAAGAGACGCCTCATAACCCGGCACAATTTATCAATACGGCCGGTTCCGGCGTGGCCGTTCGAAATGTCCATGACCGAATTCGCCTGTATTACGGCAAACGGTACGGGCTGGAATTCGAGAGCGAGCAGGAGGCGGGCACTACCGTTCGCATACGGATTCCGGTCATTCACGATATGGACGAGGAGGAACGCGAGCATGATTAGAACTATTCGGCCGCTGCGGTTACCGATTGGACCTAGGGGCTGTTTCGCTGCACTCGTCGCTGTCCTGATCCTCTTAACATCGTGTTCATCCGATACGGACCCGGATGAGGAGCCCGGGCTTCAACATATTGCCCTTGTGGCTCCCGTACACGCCGAAGAGCAGGGGGATGCGATCCGTTTAGGCGCCGAGGCGGCCGCCAAGGAATACGGATTGGCGCTCGATTATGTTTCCCTGGAGCCTAGCGACGATGAGGATGAGCAGCTGCAGGCCGCTTTGAAGATGTTGGAGAAGGGCGCCTCCGCGATCTTGATCGACCCGGCATCGGAGGCAGTGCTGCAGGAATTAGGCGATAAGGCAGCGGCAGCGGGTACCCCCGTGATTGCATTGAATGATGAACGAATGACCACAGGCATCTTATCCGCGATCGCGATCAATAATGAAGCTGCCGGACGCAAGGCGGGCGAGCAGCTGGCCGACTTGCTTGAAGGTCGGGGTACAGTGGCCATCCTGCGTTCCGACAGGGAGGACCCCGACTTGATCGCCCGCGAAGAGGGAGCCAAACGGGCATGGTCAGATATCGGCGGAATTGAAATAGCGGGTGGCGCGGCTTGCGGCAAACGCGAGGATGCATGCTGGCAGGCCGCCAAACAGCTGCTGGATCAGGGCGCCGTCGACGGAATTCTGGCACTCGATATTCAGGCTTCCTTGGGAGCGGCAAAAGAAGTCGCAAGGCGGAAGGTTCAAGGTGAGATCAAGATTGTCACCTTCGGCAGCGATCTGGAACAGCTTCAGCTTCTTCAGGATGGCGTCCTTCATAAACTCGTGGTACAGAACGGATTCAGCACGGGCTACTTGGGCGTAGAGCAGGCTGTGAAGGTCATGGACGGTTCGAGATATGATAAGCCGATCGTGCTTGAGACCAAGGTGATCGATGCCGACAATATGTTCTGGATGGATAATCAAAAGGTGCTGTTTCCATTTGTGAAGTAATTAAGGAAGTCGCGAAGCCAATCGGTAAATGATGAGAATTTTGCTAGAAATCAGCAGGATTTTGAATTCGAATATCAGGGTCATTCCGGCATAATGGCGGTAGTCAGTGAGATACGGCTTCGGAGTTCCGCAGCCAGCACTGAAATATCGAATGAATCAGGGAGGTCAACCCAAGTGAAGAAAAAATGGCTGTTTGTCCTTATGGCAGGCATGATGCTCGCCACGGCGGCATGCAACAACGGCGGGAGCAGTTCAACCGGCAGCGATAGCACGGGCGGCGACGCCGCAGGCGGCAGCACGCCTCAAGTCGGGGTGGCGATTTACAAGTTCGACGATACCTTTATGACAGGCGTTCGGAATGCGATGTCCGATGCAGCGAATGGCGTAGCCAAACTGGATATCGTGGATAGTCAAAATGCGCAGCCGACCCAGAATGAGAAAATCGATCTGTTTATCTCGAAAAAATACAGCTCCATGATTATCAACCCCGTGGACCGCACGGCAGCGGGCGTCATTATCGACAAGGCGAAAACCGCCAATACGCCGGTGGTTTTCCTGAACCGGGAGCCGATCGCGGAAGACATGAACAAATGGGATAAGGTTTATTACGTAGGGGCGAAGGCGGAGGAATCCGGCACGATCTCCGGACAGCTGATCGTCGATTATTGGAAAGCGAATCCGAAGGCAGACAAGAACGGGGACGGCAAGCTGCAGTATGTGCTGCTGCAGGGGGAGCCGGGCCATCAGGATGCCGAGCTGCGGACCAAATTCTCCGTTCAGGCGATTCAAGACGCCGGCATTGAAGTGGAAGCGCTTGCGGTGGATACCGCTATGTGGGACCGCGTGAAAGGACAGGAGAAGATGCAAACCTTCCTCGCGTCCCATGGCGACAAGATTGAAGCGGTGCTGGCCAACAATGACGATATGGCGCTCGGAGCGATTGAGGCTTTGAAAGCGGCAGGTTATTTCAGCGGCGACAAGTACATGCCGGTCGTGGGCGTCGATGCGACGGCTCCCGCCGTCCAGGCGCTGGAAGATGGCACCCTTCTCGGAACCGTGCTTAACGACGCCAAGAGCCAGGGCAAAGCTTCCGTTGCCATAGCGGCCGCGCTTTCCAAAGGGGAAACGCCGAACAAGGAGAATACCGGCTTTGATATTACCGACGGTAAATACGTGTGGATCGCCTACAAAAAAATAACGAAGGACAATATCGCCGACGCGAAATAATGGCATGGTTATAAGAAGGGGCAGCGGCTCATCGTAGCGTTGTCCCTTTATATTGGACCCTTTTGGCCCGGAAAAGCGAAGGAGGTATTCAAAGTGGCGGAATCGTATGTGCTGGAGATGCGGAATATATCGAAGGCGTTTCCAGGCGTTCAGGCATTAAGCGACGTAACGTTCAAGGTAAGACCCGGAACCGTGCATGCGCTCATGGGCGAGAACGGAGCCGGCAAATCAACGCTGATGAAATGTTTGTTCGGCATCTACAAGCCTGATGAAGGCGACATTTACTTAAACGGCGACAAGGTCGCCATCAACAGCTCCAAGGATGCATTAAATCACGGAATATCCATGATTCATCAGGAGCTTCATCCCGTGCCGCACCGCAATGTGATGGAGAATATATGGCTGGGAAGATTTCCGATGACGGGCTTCTGGCCCTTGAAATTCGTGAACGAGAAACAGATGGCAGCGGACACGCTCCGGCTGTTCCGCGAGCTTGATATCGATATTGATCCCAGAGCAAGGACAGGAGCGCTTTCTGTGTCCAAGATCCAATCGCTTGAGATTGTCAAAGCGGTCTCCTATCACTCCAAAGTGATCGTAATGGACGAACCGACCTCATCTCTGACCGGGAACGAGGTGGAGCATCTGTTCAGCATCATGAACAGGCTGCGGTCGCAGGGCGTGTCCATCGTCTACATCTCGCACAAAATGGAAGAAATTCTGCGCATATCCGATGATGTCACGATCATGCGGGACGGGAAGTACGTGGGAACCTGGCAGGCAGGAGAATTGACGACCGATTTGATCATTACCCGTATGGTGGGACGGGATTTGACGGAGCGCTATCCTGAACGGACGAACATTCCGGGCGAAACCCGGATGCAGGTCCGCCAATTAAGCTCCACTAATCCGAACTCGTTTCAGAATGTATCCTTCGAGCTGAGAAAGGGCGAGATTCTGGGCATTGGCGGCCTTGTCGGCGCTCAGCGCACGGAATTGGTTGAGGCTCTCTTCGGGCTTCGTCCGGTGGCCTCCGGAACCATATCGATTAACGGGAAACCAGTGAAGATCAAGTCGCCTTCCGATGCGAAGAAAAACAACATGGCACTGCTGACGGAGGAGCGTAGAGTCACCGGCATATTCCCGGTACTCTCGGTCTACGAGAATACGGTCATTGCCAATCTTCGAAGGTATCAGAATTGGGCGTTCCTGCTGAATGAACGCAGAGGCATCGAGGATGCGCGAACGAACGTGGAGAAGCTGAGAACCAAGACGCCGTCGGTCAATACCCAGATTCGAAATCTGTCGGGCGGGAACCAGCAGAAGGTGCTGCTGGCGAGATGGCTGCTTACGGAGCCCGAGATCCTGCTGCTGGATGAGCCGACCCGCGGGATCGATGTGGGCGCCAAGTTCGAGATTTATTCCATCATTACGCAGCTGGCGACGCAAGGGAAGAGCATCATTATGATTTCCTCCGAGATGCCCGAGCTGCTCGGAATGTCCGACCGGATCATGGTGATGAGCGAAGGGCGGATGACGGGAATTCTGGAAGGGCAGGAAGCAAGCGAAGAGGAAATCATGCGGCTGGCCGCACAGCAGCGGTCGGCCGATCCGGGAGGGGAAGTCGATGAATACGCAAGCCATCGTCAAGGTTAAAGATTATTTGGCGCAGCGCGCCATATTCGTAGTATTGATACTGCTCGTCATCGGGATTGCCGTCGCAGATCCCAACTTTCTGGCCTTTTCCACATTGCGGGATATCCTGCAGCAATCCTCGACCAGATTGATCATCGCGCTGGGAGCGGCATTCATTCTGATCACTGGCGGGGTAGACCTTTCCGCAGGTCGCGTCGTAGGCTTAACCGCGGTCGTATCGGCTTCGATGCTGCAAACGGAGGTTTATGCGAACCGCTTTTTCCCGGATTTGCCCCAGGTATCGGTTCTATTGCCGATCCTGATCGGTATCGTAGCGGGGCTTGTCGTCGGTCTAATCAATGGCTTCATTGTTGCCAAGCTGCATGTGCCGCCGTTCATAGCGACGCTCGGTACGATGGTCGGGATCTACGGCGTCAATTCCATCTATTTTGATATGGAGCCGAACCAGTCCCAGCCGATCGGCGGCTTACGACCGGATTTTACCGTGTGGGGCAGCGGCTACATCGACTTCGGCGGCGGTTACTCACTCCCTTACATCGTCATCATCGCTATCTTTGTTGCGTTCATCTGCTGGGTCATCTTCAACAAGACCCGGCTCGGCAAAAACATGTATGCCATTGGCGGCAACGTGCAAGCTGCGCATGTATCGGGGATCAATGTCGCTCGCAATCTCATCGCGATCTACGCTATTTCCGGTGCACTGTACGGCATCGCCGGCGTGCTGGAGGCTGCAAGAACCGGTGGTGCGACCAACAACTATGGCAACATGTATGAACTTGATGCGATAGCGGCATGCGTGGTCGGAGGCGTATCCACGGCTGGCGGCATCGGCACGGTGCCCGGCGTGATGGCCGGGGTTCTGATCTTCGGCGTTATCAATTACGGGTTAACCTTTATCGGCGTCAGTCCCTATTGGCAATTGATCATCAAAGGGCTTATTATCGTAGCAGCGGTAGCATTTGACATTCGCAAATACATGGCAAAAAAATAAGAGGGAATGCAGCCGCAGGAGTATATCCTGCGGCTTTTGCCATAGATTATAGAATTTATTAGTTTTCAGGGAGCCGAACAATTCAATAACCGCAAGAAAAACATCCTCTAACCGCGGTCTGTCTTCCGAGAAAGTACGTCGATCGGCGTTTTTCTTTAGATATCAGAAAGTATAAACTTCGAAGCACGGGCCTTCCTGATATCGCAAGAAAAACATCCTCTAACCGCGGTCTGTCTTCTGAGAAAGTACGTCGATCGGCGTTTTTCTTATAATCATCAACTACAGGAGGTGCTGTCATGGCCGAGAATAGAACGACATTGAATGCAGCCGTGCTGGGCTGCGGCCCCATTTCGCAGTACGGACATTTCGAAGCTTGCCGGAGGGCGCGCAATGCACGCCTTTATGCGATATGCGACGTCGCGGAGGATTTGCTGAACCGCATGGCCGAAATCCATCAGCCGGTACGAACCTACAAGGATTATGACAAGATGCTGGCAGATCCCGAGGTGGAAGCTGTCATCATTGGCATCGCGGATCAATTTCACGTGAAAGCCGCCCTTAAAGCCATCGAAGCAGGAAAACATGTTCTCGTGGAGAAGCCGCTTGGCGTCACCGTAGAAGAGTGTGAGGAAATGCAGCGGAGAGCAAGGGATTCCGGTTGTGTTGTCCAAATCGGAAACATGAAACGCTTTGATCCCGGCATCGCTTATGCTAAACGGTTTATTGAGCAAGAGATGGGGGAGATGCTCGCCCTGAAAGCATGGTACTGCGATTCCACCTACCGGTATACGGTCACCGAAAACGTGCAGCCGTTGGTGCGGCTTAGTCCTAATGCCCTGAGGCCGGAAGGTAATCCGAAGCTCGATAAGCTGCGTTATTACATGCTGACGCATGGCAGCCATCTGGTGGATACGGCCCGCTTTTTAGGGGGGGACCTGGTGAGCGTGACGGCATGGAATACGCAGAAATTCGGCGCATATAACTGGTTCGTCACGGTTCAGTTTGCATCGGGCGCTGTAGGGCATCTTGATCTTACGGTCGCCGTCCGGATGGACTGGCATGAAGGCTTTCAAATTTACGGTGAACACGGAAGCGTTGTTGGCAAGACCTACAATCCGTGGCTCTTCAAGTCAAGCGACGTCGAGGTGTTCTCCTCGCGCGACGGTTGTTATCACAGGCCGCTAGGCGAAGATGCGCATTTCTTCAAGCTGCAGGTTGAAGGCTTCGCGGATACGATTCTGGAGCAGGCGCCCATGCGAGGAGCCAACCTGGATGACGGAGTAGCAGCCATGCGCGCGATGGCGGCGATCGCCAGATCCGTTGAGAGCGGCAAGACGGTAAAGCTGGCTGAAGTATCGGGAGGCGTATGAGTGATGAAATTGGGCATATTCTCCAAGACGTTTGAGAGGCCGACACTGGAAGAAAACTTGGACGCTGTCATAGCAACCGGATTGGAGGTCATCCAGTTCAATCTTACCTGCGCCGCTCTTCCGTCGCTGCCGGAGGCCGTCGATCTGGGGACCGCGGCACATATACAAGCTGCGTGCGAGAATCGGCATCTTCATATGGCGGCCGTATCCGGGACCTTTAATATGATCCACCCCGATCAGGAGAAACGGCAGCATGACATTCTTCGGTTTCGCCATTTGGCAGCGATGTGCCATTTCATGGGGACGTCGGTCATTACCCTGTGCACAGGGACGAGGGATCCAATCGATATGTGGAGAAGACATCCGGACAACGATTCGCCGGAAGCATGGGATGATCTGCTGATCACCATGCAGGCACTGGTGAATATAGCAGAGGAATTCGGGCTCGAGCTGGCCGTTGAACCGGAGCCGGCCAATGTGATCAGCGATGCCGTTAAAGCCAGACAGCTGCTGGATACGATGCGTACTCCGCGGTTGAAGGTGGTACTGGACGCAGCGAATTTGTTCAACCCGAACGACGGAAAGGCTTTGACAGAGGTAGTAGATCAAGCGCTGTCACTGCTCGGTGAACATGTCATTATGGCTCATGCCAAGGATTATTCGACTGTAGATGGATTCCGGTACAGGGCTGCCGGATCCGGAGAACTGGATTATGAAGCATACATTCAGCTCCTGCGCGCTTATCGTTTTAACGGGCCGCTGATTCTTCATGGCTTGCATGAAAGCCAGGTGCCGCAAAGCGTCTCTTATCTGAAGTCTCTTATAAATGCCACGTGATAAAACGAAATGCATTAGTATACCATGAAGCCCAACAATCTCATGGGCTTCATGGACCATCTTGTTCATCCTCATGGAATCTTCACAAGTTTCAGTTACAATGGAGACTTATGTTACAGTTGACTTGTACTGATGAAGGATTCTATAAGGAGATACCGGAATGAAAACCATATTAATCGTGGATGATGAACCGAATATTCGAGAAGTTCTTGTATCTTATTTGAACAAAGAACGTTACTTGACGATGGAAGCGGCGAACGGTGCCGAGGCATTCGATTGCCTGCGAGGACAAGCCGTGGACCTTGTCCTATTGGACCTCATGCTGCCGGATATGGACGGTGAACGGATATGCAAGGAAATTCGAACGTTTAGCTCGGTCCCGATCGTGATGTTAACGGCTAAGGTGGCTCAGAGCAGCCGGATCGGCGGATTTGCGATCGGAGCCGATGATTACATCGTGAAGCCGTTCGACCCTCGGGAAGTCGTGGCAAGGGTCAAGGCTGTTTTGAGGCGGGGGGATGACAGCAAGCTGCTCGCGGACGTCATTGTATATGATGAAGGCGCATTGGTCATCCATTCCATGAAGCATGAGGTCACCAGCCATGGACAAATCGTGAATTTGACGCCGAGCGAATATAAACTGCTGCTGCTGTTGGCCAAATACCCGCAGCGGAACTTCTCTCGCGAGGAACTGGTTGACCGGGTATTAGGCTACGATTTTATCGGAGACATCCGCATCATCGATCAGCATATAAAGAATCTGCGTCAAAAGATTGAATCCGACCCAAAGCAGCCGAAATATATCCTCACCGTTTACGGATTCGGCTATCGCTTCGGAGGTGACGGGGCTTGAAGCATCGCCTAGACCTGAGGCTCGCCGCCATCATTATCAGCATCACGGCAGGGATCCTGATCGTGTTTACCGTGATCAACATCGTGACGAACCATTACCATATCGCGATGTACCAGCAGCAGTCCAGCGGACACAGCGGAATGGATGAGCTGAACTACCATTTGGAGCAGGCGCAGATGCAATCGATTATCTTAACCTGCCTGTTATCGATTGCCATAGCCTCCATAATAGGAATCTATGTAGCAAGAAGGATATCGGCTCCCCTCGTCCAGATGAAGCGGGCGGCAGAAATGATGACGCAAGGAGATTGGGATGTCCGCGTGGCAGCCGGAGGGTACGATGAAATTGCGGGGCTTGGTGCTTCGCTGAATGAGCTTGCAGTACAGCTGCAGAAACAGGAGCAGCTTCGCAGGAACATGACGCAGGATATCGCGCATGAGCTCCGAACGCCGCTAACCACCTTAAAGAGTCACACCCGTGCACTCGAGGACGGAGTATGGGAGCCGACTGCAGACCGTTTCCGCACCTGCTTGGATGAAATCGACCGTTTGATTCAGCTCGTCACGGAGCTGGAGGAGCTGCACGATATGGAATCCCCGGAGTTTCAGCTGTCCCGGTCCGAGCAGGATCTGAGCCATATTATGGAGAGAGCCGTCACGTTGGCGAAGGCGATGTATCATGAAAAAGAAGTGAGTTTGCAATATGCCGGCAGTTCTTCGATCGCAGTCGAGGTGGATCCAGACCGGATGCATCAGATTCTGATCAATGTGTTAAGCAATGCCTTGCACTACACCCCGTCCGGCGGTACGGTGCAAGCCGATCTCGTGGACGAAGGGGCCGATGCCCTGATTCGGATTCGGGATTCGGGACAGGGCATCTCCCAATCCGATCTGCCGTATATATTCGAAAGGCTGTATCGGGGCGATAAGTCGAGGAATCGGTTAAGCGGCGGAAGCGGAATGGGGCTGGCCATCGTCAAGCAGCTGGTTTCCGCTCATGGCGGTCACGTGTGGGCCGAAAGTGGAGATACGCATGTTGGCGGCAGCTGCTTCTATATTCGGATTCCGAAAAAGTATAAATAAACGCGACAAAAAAACCGGATCAGAAGATCCGGTTTTTCCATCCCATTAGCTTGGCTGCGCTCTCAACATAATAATAATCGCCATAGATGAGCGAGACGTTTATATTTTGTCCGGCAGGCAGATGCCCTGTGGCTTCTTTCAGTATGCCTTCATAATCCGGGTCATCCCATTCGGCGTAACGGTTCGTCAAAGAGTCGATGATACGCAAGGCGCTGCTGCGGTACAGAGCGCTTTCGGCTTGCGGGACGAGGTCCGCGATTTCAAGCAGCCCGGATGCGGCGCAGGATGCCGCGGATGTATCCCTTGGCACCGGTGCCATTGGGGATGTTTCCGTCCCGTCATGATCGGGGGATTCCATATCCTTGCGCTCCGCCCGAAAATCCCAAAGCGGAATGGAATCTTCCTCAAGGGAAGCCACGAAGAAATGAGCGACTCGCTTGGCAGCGTCGAGATACCGAATATCGCCGGTATACCGATAGGTGTTCGCCATCCCGTGCAAAGCCCAGGCTGCTCCCCGGCTCCAGGCCGATTCCGGTCCAAAGCCTTGCCCGCCGAGCGATTCCATATATTCTCCCGTCAACGGGTCAAACCGGCAGATGTGCCGAACCGAGCCGTCGGGTCTAATGAAATGTTCAGCAACCGTATTGGCCTGCTCTCTGGCGATATGAGCGAATCTCGGATCGCCGCTCTCCTCGGAAGCCCAGAACAAGAGGGAGAGATTCATGGTGGAATCGATGATGGACCAGCCTTCGTTTCCGTGGTTCCACGAGGTAGGCTTCACCTGATTCCAAGCGCGAATGAATCTGCCGACGGGGTTATACCTTCCTGCGAGCAGGGTAGCCGCCAACAATCCTCTCCGCCTGGCATCCGGATCGCCGGTCAGTTTATATTTGATGACGGCCGTCGGCAGAAATTGAAAGCCTACATCGTGATGAAAGTTACTGTCTTCGATCAGCGCCTCTTCAAGCCGAATATCCCATTCCCAAGCCCTTTCCTTATACTGCGGCTTGTTGGTCATATCATACATCATCCAAAGCATCCCCGGCCAAAAACCGGAGGTCCACCAATCGATCCGGGTGGAATCATAGATCCCGTTCTTTGTGGCATGGGGAACTTTGCCTTGGAGCTGACCCGTCATGCGCGTTACTTTCTTTTCGAGTTTTCCCCATAACGACGCATAGGTCGTTACCTCTTCCTTCACTTGTCCGTTCATCGCTTACCTCCCATAACTGATGGCATCGAGCGGCCCGTGTTGGCATCTGCTTTGAACCATTGTTCCACAGAACGCTTCGAATTTCTAGACCAGCCGTTTAAAAACTGTTGAAATCACAAGCCGAGCTTAAAAAAACACAAGCCGCCGATCCACCTAAAAAAAACACAAAGGAACCGATCTTCCTCCATTGCTGCCCGGTCATGAAAACTTATAGGATAAGGATATTCATCACATCCATTTCCTAAGGAGGCGATCAGCCGATGCCGCAAATTACGATTAAAATGTACGAAGGACGCACGGATGAGCAGAAGAACGAAATCGTTGACGTTTTTACAAAGGAGCTGTCGCGGATCATTGACCGGGAGCCTGAATTTATCAGCATCCGGTTTGACGAAATTCCGATAGATGACAACGCACCGGCCCATTTGAGAAACAAGAGGTGATGACAGATGGCCGAGCCAAACAAAGCAGCGGTAAGCCCGATTCTGGACGGAAGGCTTGATAAACGGAGAAAGCTGCTCGGATTCATGTGGAAATACAGGGCGCTGTACTTCATATCGCTGCCGGGACTGCTGTTCTTCGCATTGTTCAAATATGTTCCGTTAATGGGCTCCGTGATCGCATTCCAGAACTACAATTTGTTTGCGGGCGTAACGGGAAGTCCCTGGGTGGGCCTTGAACACTTTGGGCGAATGTTCCAGCACTATGATTTTCTGAAAATTCTGCGCAATACGCTTCTGCTGGGGACATATGACATTCTGTTTGCTTTTACGGCCCCCATCGTCCTGGCTTTATTGCTGAACGAGGTTCGCCAGGTCGTTTACAAGAAAATTGTCCAGACGATATTCTATGCGCCGCATTTTCTGTCATGGGTTATTGTAAGCGGTATCTTTGTGGGCATCCTGTCCCCATCATCGGGGATCGTGAACGTGGTGCTCGGGTGGTTCGGCATCGAACCGATCTATTTCCTAGGCGAAGATTCCTACATTCGAACGGTATTGGTGGGCTCCGGATTATGGAGAGATGTCGGCTGGGGAACCATCATCTATCTGGCGGCGCTCGCAGGCATCAATCCGGATCTCTACGAAGCCTCCGAAATCGACGGAGCGGGGAGATGGCGCCAGACCCTAAGCATTACCCTGCCAGCGCTGCTTCCCGTGATAACGATCCTGTTCCTGCTCAAGATCGGGGATTTCATGGATTACGGGTTTGAACGCGTATTCGTGTTTCAGAACCCGCTTAACATCCAGTCCAGCGAAATTTTGGACACATATATTTACAAAGCCGGCTTGCAGCAGCTTCAGTACAGTTATGCCACCGCCATCGGGGTGTTCAAGTCCGTTGTCGGCTTGTTCCTGATCACCATTGCAAACACCATCAGCAAGAAAGCGACCGGCGAGTCGCTGTATTAGAGGGGAGTGACCACCAACGTGAAATATGACAGTGCAGGCAGAAAAATGTTTCTTGTATTGAACTATATCATCCTTACTTTTCTTGCACTCACCATGCTGCTCCCTTTTCTCAATGTCATTGCCCAGTCGTTCAGCAGCCCGGGCGCTATCGATCGCGGAGAAGTGATGTTCTGGCCGGTGGAATTTACCTTTGCATACTACAAGCATGTATTCAACGATGTTTCCATCTGGAGGGCGTTCGGGATCAGCGTCTATATTACGATATTCGGAACCTTCATCAATCTGGCAGCAACCGCTTCGCTGGCGTACCCGCTCTCCAGGCCCGAATACGTCGGCAGGAAAACCATCATGATTATCATCTTATTGACCATGATTTTTACGGCGCCGCTCATCCCGCAATTCATTCTGATGCGCGAACTGAATCTCGTCAACACGCTGTGGTCCTTGATGCTGCCATCGGCGATCAGCGCATTCAACCTGTTTGTGCTTCGCACGTTTTTCACCCAAATTCCGGGCGAACTGATCGATTCGTCCCGAATCGACGGATGCAGCGAGGTCCGTACTTTATGGAGCATCGTGCTTCCGTTATCCAAGCCGGCGCTGGCGACGGTAGGGATTTTCTATTCCGTAACGAATTGGAACAAATATATGGATGCCCTTTACTATATCAATGACCGCAGCAAGTATCCGCTCCAGGTAAAATTGAGGGAACTTTTGGTGAACGAGGGCCTGACCGATACGGGCAACATGGCGTTCGAAGCAAGCTCCCAGTCCGTGCAGGGCATTCAGATGGCGGTTATTCTGGTAGCCACGCTGCCCATCATTCTCTTGTATCCGTTTCTGCAGCGCTTCTTCATTCACGGGATGATGATCGGGTCGATCAAAGAATAGCCCTAAAAAAACGACAAACCGAGCCAAAGACATTCCTTGTTCCCGCCCAGACGGCTCTCTATACTGATAATAAGTTTGAAAGCGCTATTATAAGCGACTATATTAGCTTGAAAAGAGGGGTATTCATGAGAAAAAGCTGGACACGTGCGCTTACGTCAGGTCTTGTGCTGGCCATGCTCGTCGGCTGTGCGGGCAATAATGGCGGAGGCGGAGGAGCCAACGCCGGGGGCGACGGCCAAGGCGGGAATGAAGCGGGAGCCACGAAATTTTCCATTTCGATGCGGACGCTTAACGTTTCCTACGTTGAGAAGAATCCGGATATCAACAAGGATAAGTACGTGCTGGAGCTAGAGAAAATGACGAATACGGACCTCGATATCCGCCTCATTCCGCATAACGAATATCAGGATAAAATGGTGCAGATGTTCGCAACGAACGATATACCGGATGTGGTGCAGGGCACTGGCGGAATCAGCGGTCCCGAGCTGGCGGGTGCCGTGGAGAACGGAGTCTTTCTTCCGCTCAACGACCTGCTGCAGGAGCACGGACAGGACCTGCTCAAGTTTATCCCCGAGGAAGCCTGGAAGCGGATGACGGATTCCAAGACGGGCAATATTTACGGGATTCCCGAAATCCTGTCCAATCCGTCCAGACGGGCCACGTGGATTCGGACCGACCTGCTGGAAAAGGTAGGCAAGGAGATCCCGACGACGGTGGAAGAGACGATGGAGGTTCTGCGCGCGTTCAAGGAAGCCGGTGTGGAGCAGCCTTATGCGGGACGTCAGAATTTCAAATATGCCGATACCTTCTTCGGCGCCTATGACGTGCTGGGTTACCTGAACCAATTCAAGGTATTCCCGGACGGGCAAGTAAAGCCCACCTTTTTTGACGAAGAAAATATGAAGCAGGCCATTCAGATCTATAAGACGATGCATGAGGAAGGATTGATCAGCAAGGAATTCGCGACCATTGAAAGCGCGGATTTCAAATCCATCGTCACGAGCGGCAAAGCCGGCATGTGGTCTATGAATGCCAACGAGCTTCCGATCTGGGGAACCCAGCTGAAGGAGAATGTGCCGGACGCGAAAGTGGCGCTGATTCCTTCGCCTGTAGGACCTGACGGTAAAGGGGGATATGCCCATTATAATCCGGTCACGCGTTCCTTCTTCATCAACGCGAAGGCGAAGGACAAAGCGGAGGATATCGTGAAGTTCTTCAACTGGATGGTCAGTGAGGACGCGGAATTGTTCTTCAGCTTCGGCATCGAGGGCGAGGATTATCAGGTAACCGACGGAAAGCCGGTCTTCGAGGTGCCGACGGACGCTGCAGGCGCGGATAAGATGCGTTATTTGAACTACTGGCTGTGGCTGGTGCAGGACACAACGTACAACAAACGCGTGTCCGAATTGTCCGATTCCGGCAAAGAGCTGATTGATGCTTTTGATAACATGTTATCGACTGAGGGCCGCCGCGGAATAGAATTCGACCCGAGACTGGAGGCGATGGTGAAATATCCGGAGCTGAATCCGAAGTCGGATGAACTGCCTCCGCTGATTCTGGAGCATGTGCTTCGCATGGTATACGGCAGGGAGCCGATCGATAACTACGGCAAGGTGCTCGAGGAGTATCTGTCCAAGGGCGGTAAAGAGATTATTGAGGAAGCCACAAAACGATACAACGAAAAAGAAAACGCTTTCGAATAGGCGGGGCATGTTTTAGTATAGTGTTGAAGAATGACTCCTCTGCTTGTCCAAGCAGAGGAGTATCTTGCTAAAGCTAAACTACTCTCGCTGGTTTGAAAGGGGAATGGGTGATGTACCGCATTCTGGTCGTTGATGATGAACCTATGATAAGGATGGGCTTGGCGAAACTGATCACGCAGACGGATCCGGCCATGATTCAAGCGGAAACGGCCGGAAACGGCATGGAAGCATTGGAAGCGATCCAGACGGCACGACCGGACTTCATATTTACGGATATCAAGATGCCCAAGATGGACGGCCTGGAGTTAAGCAAGCAGTTATATGAAGCATACGGCGATATCACGGTCGTTGTCATCTCCGGTTACGGCGATTTCGAATACGCCCAGAAATGCATGTCGTATGGGGTTAAGGAATATCTGCTCAAGCCCGTGACCAAATCGGTGGTACATAACACCATGAACAAATTGATGGCGGATCGAAAATCCATGCAGGAGAAGCAGCGGTTCTATTTTCCGCTTTCCAAGCTGGAGGATTGGCTGGAGCAGCTCGAGTTGGCCGTATGGCATTTGCAAATGAACGATATCCAGATGAAGCTGCAGGAAATCGAGGATTATTGCAATGAGCGCCGGTTCGAATCGATCCAGCTTCAGGAGCTGCTGGATGAGCTGTACGCGAAATTGATCAAGCAGTTAAACGGCAGGGACGTATATTCGTTCGAACGCATGACGGGAATATCGGGGCCTGCGCCCGGAGGGAACCATCATTATTTTGAGAGATTTCGTCTGGCCGTGAATCAGACGGTGAAACTCATACGCGAGAAGAGAAAAGGAAATGCGAAGGAGCCCGTAGAGGAAGCGAAAGCCTATATCGAGCGCAACTTGTCCCGCGATCTCTCGCTGGATGAGGTGGCCGACATGCTTGGACTCAATCCGTCCTATTTCAGCCAGCTGTTCAAGCAGATGACGGACGAGACCTTTGTCCATTACCGGATCAAGAAACGAATGGAGAAGGCGAAGAAGCTCCTTGCCATTCCGCATTATAAAATTACGGACATTTCGTTCGAAGTGGGGTATGCGGATCATCCCCATTTTACCAAAACCTTTAAGAAGGTCACCGGGTACACCCCTTCCGAATACCGGGAGATGCTGGGGATCGAATGATGCGGAAGAGCCTGTCCCGTCAAATCTTCCTGTACTTCTTCATCGTCGTGATGTTCTCGCTTACCACGGTCGGCGTATTCTTCTATATGAAATCATCCGAAGCGATCGACGAGCAGGTCGAGAAGTATATGACTACCGTCATCACGAACGCCGCAAGGCAAACGGATAATCAGCTGAAAATGTTCGAGCGGATCAGCAATACGATTTTGCTGCAGGATTCGGTGAAGCGATTTTTGGATATGGACCCCAGCGACAGCTACGAGCATTACCGGTTCACCCATCTCATCCGAAAGGATGTCTTTCAGAAGATTTTCATTCAATACCCCACGCAGACCCATATGATGTACATTCTGGGGTTCCATGGCCGGTCGATTTTCGATCAGAACCAGAATTTCTCCGCCATGTCGATCGATCCGTCGGACCGACTTCGTGAATTGACGGAGAAGACGCCGGGGAACGGGGAGATCGTCATCTTGAAGACCAGCCTGCTGGAACAGGATCGCGACAACGTCATTACGGTTGCCCGCAAAATCCGTGGAATGAATTCCTACGACGTCAAAGGCGTGCTTGCAGTAGAATTCAATGAAGATCAGCTGTCGGGTTTATGGAATGGCGTCGACCTCGGGGAACAGGGTTTCTTTTTCATCCTGGATCGTGAAGGCGAGGTCGTTTATGCACCAGAGCACGTGGATATGGAGGGCATCACGACCACGGACCTGCCGAAGCGCATTATCGCCAAGGGCGATCATCGCTTCATTGAACCGGTATTAGGCGAGAAAGCGATGATCATCTCGCGCCAGTCCGAATATTCGGGCTGGAGCCTCGTCATTATGATGCCGCTGGATGAGCTCCGGGCGCCGATTTCGGGCATCCGCTCCACCACCATTATCGTAGGCTTTGTCACCTTGTTCATTGCGCTCGTTCTGGCATACAGATTCGGGAAATCGATCGTGAATCCGATCCGTAATTTGAAGAACGGGATGAGGCAGACGGAGAAGGGGAACTGGACGCACATCACCGACGTGAAACCGCGCGAGGATGAAATCGGGGGTTTGATCCACAGCTACAATCTCATGGTCAGCCGGTTGTCCGACATGATCGAGCAGGTATACGACACGGAGCTCCACAACCAGAAGACGCAGCTGGAGCTGCAGGACATCCAACTGGAGCGCCAGCGTGCCGAGTTTCAGGCGCTTCAATTGCAGATCAATCCGCATTTTTTGTACAACACGCTGGAAACGATCAACTGTTACGCGATCGTTCAGGATTCGGACGAAATTTCGGACATGGTGGAGGCCATGGCTTTCATGCTTCGATATTCCATTCAGACCAATCTGGAGGAAATCACGATTGCCAACGAGCTGAACCATGTGCGGCATTACATGATGATCTTGAAGCATCGGATCGGGCGCGATTTTGAGATCGAGGTGGCAACGCCGCCCGAGCTCCTGTTGGAGAAGATGGTCAGGCTCTCCCTGCAGCCGATTGTGGAGAATATTTTCCAGCATGCCTTTCCGGAAGGAATCGAGGCGTGGCATTACATTCGGATTGATACGAGAGTCGACGGAGACAATTTTCTGGTCATTGTCGAGGACAACGGGGCAGGCATTGCGGACCATAAGCTTCATAAACTGCGCAAAAGGCTCGAGGAAAACCGCCTGGTCGATGATGAAGAGGGGAAACGCGCCCGGCGCGGAGGCGGCATCGGCATCGTGAACGTCCATCGGCGAATACAGATGGTTTACGGCGAAGCGTACGGGATAACGGTTCATAGTTCGCCGAGTCAAGGCACAAGCATCGTCATGACGATGCCGCGAATGGAAAGAATGCGTGAGCAAGAAAACAGGCTGAAACAGCTGCAAACCTAATCAGGAGGGATCAACATGCAAATAAATCTATCGGGTAACGTCGCTTTAGTCACAGGATCTAGCGGAGGAATCGGTCGGGCGGTTGCCATCATGCTGGCGAGAAGCGGAGCCAAGGTAGCGCTGAATTATCTGAACAGCAAGGAGGCTGCCGAAGAGGCCGTTGCCGAGATCCGAGATTTTGGCGGCGAAGCCCGCGCTTTTCGCGCAGACGTTGCGCAAGCAGAACAGGCGGAGGCGCTTGTGGCGGAAGTGGAAAAGGCGTTCGGCGAACCGGTGACGATTCTGGTTAACAATGCGGGACATTTGGTCCAGCGGCTGGCCAATGCGGAAATGACCGAGGAGCTCTACGCCAAGATCATGGACGTCAATATGAAAAGCACGGTATTCGTAAGCAAAGCCGTCATTTCGGGGATGAAAGCGGCCGGTCGAGGGCGCATCGTGAACATGACCTCCGTTGCGGCGCACAACGGCGGCGGACCGGGCGCCAGCATTTATGCAGCGAGCAAGGCTGCCGTCCTGAGTTTTACCAAAGGCTTGGCGAAGGAGCTTGCTTCAAGCGGAATTAATGTGAATGCCGTATCCCCTGGCTTTATCGGGCAAACGGCGTTTCACGCGACCTTTACCCCGGATGATGCGCGCAAAGCTACCATTCAGGGCATTCCGCTTGGGCGAGAGGGCACGCCGGACGATGTCGCCGGCTCCGTGCTGTTTCTCGTCTCGGAGCTGTCTTCTTATATAACGGGTGAGACGATTGAAATCAACGGCGGCATGTTCATGCGATGAGGGATGGGATGAAGGTGAAGGCGAAGCTGAACTCGTATGCGTGGAGCGTGCAAACGATCGATATCCTGAAGGCCGAGCTGGACCAAGTGATCGACCGGAAGCTGGATGTTCCCCTGGAGCCCGGCGGCTGGTGGCACCAATTCGTTTGTCCCGAACATCATACGGAGCTGTTGTTTGATTCTCTGGAAGACGACTCCAGCACCTTTCGCTGTCCGTATGGCTGCGAATGGGGAGGAGAACCGTATCGGGGAGCATGGCTGGTATTCAAGCATCAGGCCATGGCACGGTATGCTCTGCAATCCGCCGCCGTCTATGCGGGCACGGGGGAGAAGGTTTACGCCGATCTTGGAAAACGGCTGATCGTTCGGTATGCAGAGCAATTTCCGCTGTATCCTGTCCACCCGGATGCGCAGCCATGGATGCTGAAAGGGAGGGCATTCCATCAGGCTTTAACCGAAGCCATCTGGGCAACGACGCTTCTTCGTGGATATCTGCTTCTGCGGGATGAGGGCGTATGGTTTGATGAGGCGGACCTTCGGAAGATTGACCGGTTCCTGTACATGCTGGAGAGCAGCATGACGGAATATCATCATATTTTGTCCCGGGAACGCGGAAATCCTGAGAACAACTATACCGCTTGGCTGATCGCCGCTTTGTTCTGTATCTATGCGGTGCAAGGCGAAACGAAGAAGCTGAAGCAGCTGGTTGAGCAGGAAGGCGGGCTGCGCCATCATCTCACCATTGCCGTCAAGCCCGATCAGCTTGAATTTGAAGGCAGTATTTACTATCACGTATTCGTGCTTCGTGCTTACCTGATTGCTGCGGAAATGGGGAGCAGGGTTGGTGAAGAGCTTTTTTCCCTGAGAGGGGAGCAAGGCCAATGCATGCAGGGCATGTTATCGGTCCTGGTTCGATTGTCAGACCCAAACGGCTTCCTGCCTGCACTTCACGACGGTCCTTATCGCAGGGCACCATTCGCGCGAGAAATTGCGGAAGTTGCGGAGATCGGCTTATCCGTGTATGGGGATAAGAGCTATCGACGATTGCTTGGCCATGCATATCGGGAACTGAACGGAGAAGCCGGCAGAATCGGCATGCTGGAGGCACTGCTGTACGGCACGGGATCTTGGGATGGCCGAAACGAAACGGCCGCTCCAGGCATGAGGAACTCCCGTATGTTGAAATCGGGCGAGATATGGGAAACGGGGGATATTATCGAAGTACAGGTCACCCGTGAGGTCCCAAGACCGGGAGAAGCTATGCAAGCAGATCGTGATCTGACAGCTCATGAAGCGGGGGGGATCGCAGGCGGTACCTTAAACCATGCGGACGGCGAATCGCCTAATCCCGTTTTTCTTCCTCACAGCGGGTTCGCCCTGTTAAGGACGAACGATCCCCAAGGCCTTCAAGCGCTGATTGATTTTGGCCCCCATGGCGGATCGCATGGTCACTTTGATAAATTGAATCTGATGATTCATGCCGGGGATCAGCCTCTTTCGCCAGATCGTGGAACTGTACCTTATGGATCGGTTCTGAAAAAGGAATGGTACCCCCATACTGCCTGCCATAACACCGTCTCCGTAGGCGGCCGCTCGCAGAATCCGGCCGAAGGCAAATGCATGCGGTATGAATCCGCTCCAAACCGTTCCTATATTTGGGTTCGGGCCGATGAGGCCTACGATCATGGCGTTCTGGACCGGCATTTGATCATGGCGGAAGATTGGCTGCTGGATTGGTTCGAAGTGGAATTGGATGAACCGGCCGCCGTGGATTGGTGGTTTCATTACGTCGGCACAGGGCAGCTTCGCCAAGCTTCGGATGAGGTTCAGTACAGCGGGTCGGCGGAACCGGGAAACGAGGACGGACGCGCATACGTAAAAGAGCGCTCCTCTAACGTATGGTCCAGAGACGGTATGCAGGTTGACCTTCATATCGCTAACGAGTCAGGAGCGCTTGCGGTAGCATCCTTTGCCACCTTTGAAGGAACGGTATGCTCACGAGTGGAATCACCTGGGCTTGCTGACGATCCCAGCCGTCCCATGGAAGGAATACGGCTTCACCGATTGGATTCGAAAGCCCGCTTCATCGTCGTTTATCGTGCCGGAGATGAGCCGATATCCTTGCGATGGACGCATGCTGCGGACGGGGATTGGCTCCATCTGTCGGATGGGAGGACGACAAGAAGCTTTACAATGACCAACAACGGGTTGAAGGAGAGGGTGCTCGATGAAAACCTTGTTTGAACCGAAAAGCGGATTATTGTCCGTGCCGTATCAACCGGACGAAGGGAGTAAGCTTCTCGAGAATCCTCCCCGTTTCACCTGGATGCCGGGACAGCTTGAGGACGACCGTTATATGCTGCAGATCTCGACTTCACCCTCGTATGAAACGGGGGCCACGACGACGATATCGCCGATTCCCTATAACTTATACACTCCGGATCGACCGCTGGAGCCGGGTACTTATTATTGGCGCTATGCCTTGCTGACCGGTGAGCAAGTCGAGGATACCGCGGACTTGGAGCATAACCGTTCTTCTTGGAGCCAATCCCGAATGTTTCATGTCCCGGCGGGGCTGCCCGAGACTCCCCTGCCCGGCAGAGCGGAAAGGTACGAACGCACGCATACCGGTCATCCGCGATTATGGTTGGACGAAAAGGGGATTGAGGCGTTCCGGGAAGGTCTCCGCAAGGATGAAGATTACTGCGGCTGGCAGGCCTTTTACGAGAGATCGGTCCTTCCATGGGTGAATAAGCCGCTAATCCCGGAACCGGAGCGTTATCCGGGCAACAAGCGCGTCGCGAAGCTGTGGCGACAAATGTACATGGATTGCCAGGAAACGCTCTATGCCGTCCGGCATTTAAGCGTGGCAGGAGTTATATTGCAGGATGATGCTTTGATAGCCAAAGCGAAAACGTGGCTGCTCCACGCGGCCCGTTGGGATACGGAGGGAACAACGTCCCGCGATTACAACGATGAAGCCGCATTCCGCATGGTCGGGGCGCTTTCCTGGGGGTACGACTGGCTTCACGATTACCTCGGCGCTGAGGAGATTGATCTCGTCAGGGGCGCCTTGCTGCGCCGTACCGAGCAGGTGGCCTTCCATGTGATGGAGCGCTCGAAGATCCATCACGTCCCTTACGACAGCCATGCGGTTCGTTCGTTATCCTCGGTTCTGGTCCCAGCCTGCATCGCCTTGCTTCATGAAGAAGCGAGCGCGCGGACATGGCTGGATTACACGCTGGAATACTACGCCTGCCTCTACTCCCCATGGGGCGGAGAGGACGGGGGCTGGGCGGAAGGGCCGCTCTATTGGACAACCGGCATGGCATTCGTGATCGATGCGCTCAATCTCATCCGCAATTACGTAGCGATCGATTTTTATAAACGTCCGTTTTTCGGGCGCACCGGCGATTTTCCGCTATATTGCAGCAGTCCGGATACGATTCGGGCCAGCTTCGGAGACCAGTCCTACCTCGGAGAACCGGTCAGCCTGAAGACGGCCTTCAATATTCGCCAGTTTGCAGGCATTACGGGAAACGGGCTGTATCAATGGTATTTCGAACAAGTGGCCAAATCGGATACGGATGCCGACTCCAAATTTTATAATTACGGCTGGTGGGATTTCCGGTTTGACGATATGCTGTATCGGCATGACTTTCCTCAGGTGGAAGCCGTTCCTCCATCGGATACCGTTCCCTTTGCCTTATCGGACGCTTCGGAACCCAATGAAGGGGCCATTCAATCCGTCAAATGGTTCCGCGATATTGACTGGGTGGCAATGCATCACCGGATGGATGATCCGGATGAACACATCATGCTGCTTGCGAAGAGCAGCCGATACGGCTCGATGAGCCACAGTCACGGTGACCAGAACGGCTTCCTGCTGCACGCATACGGCGAGCCGCTGGCTATCGAGAGCGGGTACTATATCGCCTTCGGCAGCACGATGCATATGAACTGGCGTAGGCAGACGCGCTCCACGAACAATATTCTTATCGATGGCCATGGTCAGTATGCGGGAAAAGACAAGGTTCTCTGCATCGAGGCCAGCGGCAGGGTGGAGCAAGTCGACGCTGCAGCAGGCTTGGGGTACGCCCGCATGAACGCAACGCAGGCCTATCGGGAGAATGTCCCCTACCTGGAGCGTTATGTGCGCGAAATCTATTTCTTCGACGAATCTTATGTTGTGATCGTGGATACGGTGGACCTTGCCAAGCCAGCCAGCATCGAGTGGCTGTTCCATGCCTTGAACCGGATGAAGCTGTCGGGGCAGACCTTCCGAGTGATGGGCAGCAAAGCGGAGATGGAGGGACGATTCGTGTACTGCTCCTCAGGCGATCTATCGCTGAATCAGCATAATCAATTCACCGGCGTCGATCCCGAAGAGATCGAAGGGCTGGATAATCAGTGGCATCTGCATGCGGAGACGAAGTCAGCTTCAAGCCATCGCATCGCGACTCTCCTGGTGCCGATGAAGGTGGATGAGAGTAAATACGTCTCGTATTTTCTGGACGATCAGGACCATGGGGTTCATATCTATTTCACGAACGAAGACGGGAATACCAGGAAAGTGGAGGTGCCCAAGGCGTATTAAGTGGGGCTTCGCCGATGCGATAACGAATGCCAAAAGACTCAACATACAGCAGCCTTTGCTGGAGTTGAGTCTTTTATTATATAGGATGCATGGTGCCAATTTATCATCGAGCAGGGAGCAGCTTGAAATAACAGCTAAGCAATCAGGATCAACTTGCAGCTTTATACCATCCTTGCCTGGGAAGGCGTCATGCCCTTGTACTGTTTATACAGCTTGGTAAAATAATTCGGGTTGCTGCAGCCGACGATGCCGGCAATTTCCGTGATGGTCAACGTCCGTTCGCGAAGCAGCCGTTCCGCTTCATTCATCCGGGTCAGGTTGACGTAATCCACGAAGGTGCGGCCCGTTAAACGCTTGAACATTTTGCAAAAATGAAACGGATTCAAACCGACTTCCGCAGCGGCGGCCTCCACCGGCAATTTCTCGCCGATGTTGTTCTCGATATGCTGTATCAGCTTTTTATAACGCTCCCGATTCGCAAAATAAGGCTCGTTCGTTTTCTCCGCGAGCTGTGCGGGCATGAACGTGCGCGCCAGCAGCACGAACAGGGTGTACAGCTTCGACTTGGCAATGAGCTCAAAAGCCGGACGGCGGACGGCAAGCTCTTCAATGACTTCATCCAGCAGCGGATAGCAATCTGCGCCAGCCGGGTCACTCTCCGCAGGCTTGACGGGAAAACGCAGCCGGCCTTCCATATATGGAGCGACATAACGCGCGTGAACCGGATCATGAAGAGAATCGTTGAACAGGGATGCATTCACCACGACGCAATCAAACCGCACATCGCCATCCTCGAGGGCATAACCCACATGCAGACTGCCGCCCGGGATGATGATGAACTCTCCAGCCTTAACGTCATATGCGGTGGTATCAATATGGAAGACGGCGCGCCCTTGGCGCATGCATAGGATCTCAAAGTGCTCATGCCAGTGGAGATAGAGGATGCAATCCTTCGTTTTGGCACCGGGACAGAAGTTATGAAATACCTGTACGGGATACGCCTTATCGCCAAGCCTGGTATTCTCATGAAGCTCTCTAGGATAGGACATACGAATTCACCTCGAACCGCAAGATAAGAGTGGTATTGCACAAGGTTGTATAGAGATATTGTTGTGTCTCGCCATTATAATGAAGTTGCTTCATCTACATTAAGCCAATATCGGAATGATTACAACCACTAGGCGATGATTTGAAAGCGGTTAATCAAACGATGACGTATTCAGGGGGAGTAATGGAAATATGACCACGGCGTTTAAAGTTGTTATCGCGGGATGCGGGAGCATGGCGAATACTTGGGCGGATTATGCCAAAGGGCGGGAGGACGTTGAAATCGTGGGTCTCGTGGACATTCAGGAGACTTTCGCGAAGGCATTTGCCGATCGGCACGGTCTTTCCTGTCCGACGTATGACAATATTAACGATGCACTTGCTTCAAGCGGTGCGAATATCGTATTCGATGTGACCATTCCCGCCAGCCACTATGGGATCAGCACGGCTGCGCTGAAGCACGGGTGCCATGTATTCAGCGAAAAACCGTTAGCGGAATCGATGACGGAATGTCTGGATATCGTGAAGCTGGCAGAGTCTGCTGGCAGAACCCATGCCGTTATGCAAAACCGCCGATTTGATCCGAGAATACGGGCTTTCAAGTCTTTGATCGATAGCGGAGCGATCGGAAAGCCCGGTTTCATAGGGGCGGATTTCTTTCTTGGCGCGCATTTCGGCGGATTCCGGGACCTGATGGACAGTCCCCTGCTGCTTGATATGGCCATTCACACCTTCGATCAGGCCCGCATGATCAGCGGAGCCGATCCGGTATCCGTATATTGTCAGGAGTTCAACCCGCCCGGTTCCTGGTACGCCGGCAATGCGATGGCGATATGCATCTATGAAATGTCGGACGGCTCCGTGTTCAATTACCGCGGGTCCTGGTGTGCCGAAGGCGCTCAAACCTCCTGGGAAGCCGCCTGGCGCGTCACGGGTGAGAGGGGAACGGCAATCTGGGACGGACATGACGAGATCTATGCGGAGGTCGTGGCGGAAGGGGATCAATCGGGAAGCTTCATTCGGAAGTATGAGCGGATCGAAGGCACGCTGCCTGCCATGGCGAAGACCGGACATCATAGCTGCCTGGAAAATATGTTTCACGCACTGGAAGCCGGCATCAAGCCGGAAACGGACTGCAGCGACAACGTATACAGCATGGCGATGGTGCTGGCTGCATTGGAAAGCGCCAAGACCGGACGGAAAATCATGATCTCGGAGTTCATGAACGGAATGGGCGTTTAACCTTGGCTGAGGAGTACTCGAAACGTATCCAGCCTCTGAACTCGAATAGCTTTGCAGTTACGGGTGGGTCGTGAACAAAAGCATAGAAGAAGTCGCGATAATCGCGGCTTTTTTTTATTGTAACAATGGATGTCCTCGTTTCAATGCTGTATCAGCGTCCTTCTTTCGAAGACAGCCCTCTTCCAGGGAGGGACACGGACATGCTACAATATAGCACAAGCATAAGTAAAACGCTTAACCTGGAAGAGAAAGGAATGACTTCTTTGCAGCAAAACTGGTACCGCAAGCTGCTTCTCTCCTATTTTCCCATATTCCTCATCACGATTACGATCCTGGTGTTTCTTTCATTCATCATGTTTAATGAGGCCTCGCGCGAAGAGGCAGCCAAAGCGAACGGAATTTCCACGCGTTTTATTATGGAAGATCTGGATCGTTCCATCAACGCCATCGAGATGAACGTGCTGAACGAAGCGGAAACGAGTGCCCTATACTCAAGCTATTTGTTCAGCAACCCGTCATCCGACCAAAATTTGATGTACTCGCTTGTCAAACGTCTCCGCGGGTTACAATCGGGCAGCGACCTGATCGAATCGGTCTATTTATACCGTCATTCGGATCAGTCGGTGCTGACCACCAGCGGCCAAAGCCCGCTCTCGACTTTTCCGGACCGTTCTTATATCGAGTTTGCCGTGAAAGAGCACGACTACCGGGGGTGGTCCGCCGTTCGATCCATGACGGGACTCGGGGAGAACGAGCCGAAGCAGGTCATCTCCATGTATAAAAATTTGCCGCTTCCCTTCGGAAGCCAAGGGCTGCTCGTCATTAACGTAAGCATGTACCGGGTGGAGCAGATGATCAATCCGATGATAAATGACAGCGTTTCCTTTTTGAATATTTTGGACTCCAGCGGAGATCTCATATTTGAAGCATCCCAAATCGGAGAGGATAAGCGGGCCAAAGAAGGCAAGGTGCTGACGACGCTGCAATCGGATCAGCTGGGATGGACTTTTGAAAGCGGTCTCCGGGTCGGGCAGCTCTATGCTTGGGTGTCGGTCGTATCCTACATCTGGATCGTGATCGGCTTCGTAACCGTGGTGCTTGCCGTTATTTATATCGTCTATGTTACCAGGCGGAATTATCAGCCGATCAAAGCCATGATGAACCGCATCGAGTCCATTCAGCTCAACATGCCCCAGGCCGCCAAGGATGAGCTTTCCATGATCGATAGTGCGCTTGAAAGCCTGATCAGCCGGTCCATGGACTATGACAAAAAGCGGCACGAGAATCTCCAGCTTCAGCGCAGCCAGCTGTTCATGGACCTGATCAGCGGGCAGAAGCCCGAAGAGGAACTGCTGTCCCGGATGGCAGAGCTGATTCCGATGAAGCTGCCGGAACAGCCGGCGGGTTACGTCATCCTGCTCGGTGAAATCAACGATTACAGCGGTTTTCAGGATGTTCATACCGTCCGCGACCAGAACGTGCTGAAGTTTGCCTTGATGAACGTGTTCCAGGAGCTTGCACGCAATGCCGGCTTCAACAGCTGGCTAGAATGGATCGCCGGCAGCCGCGTAGGCATTCTGATCGCGCTTCCGGAGATGAAGGAGGAGACGCGTGCTTCCCTGATCCGCGCAGCTGAGGAATGTCGGAGCTGGGTCGAGGAAAAGCTTCGTTTGTCGGTGAGGTTCGGGCTGGGCAGCACGGTTGCCGGGCTGCATGAAATAGGCGCTTCGCACCAATCAGCCTCCGAGGCGCTCGGCCACAGGCTGGCGATGGGCGATCATGCCGTGCTGGTCGGGGACGAGCTGCCCCGGGGAGATTTAAGCCGCCTGCTTCCTTATCTGAATGAAATCTCGGAGCTGGTCAAGGACTTCCGATTAAATAATGAAGGCTGGAGAACCCGTCTGAAGGACATGTTTGTTTCATTCAAGGCAGAGCGTCTGAAGGACGATACGATCCGTTCTCTGGTAAACAGCATGCTTCAGCTGCTGGCCCGGGAGGTCGGTGTGTTATCCGACGAGCTGAGGAACCAGCTGTCGGAGGGCAGGGAGCACGTACTGGCTGGAGCCGCAACCTTAGAGGAGCTGCAGAGCAGGATCACCGATCAGTTGACGGAAATTTACCGCACCTATGTTGCGCTTAGCGAAACCAAGAGCTACCGTGCCATGATCAGCGAGATGAAGCACTATATAGAAGAGCATTTCGACGATCCGAATTTGTCCCTGAAGCATCTGAGCGACCGTTTTCAGATTTCCGGAAAATATGCAAGCTATCTGTTTAAGATGGAATACGATATGAAATTCGTGGATTTCCTCGTACAGCTGCGCATGAAGCGGGCGGAGGAGCTTCTGGCGCAGACCGACCTCTCGATACAGGAAATTGCGGAGAAGATTGGATACGCCAACTCCATTACCTTCGGGCGGGTGTTCAAACGGACGTCGGGTGTGACGCCGGGCGACTACCGAAAGCTGCGAATGAAGCCTGCGCCGGGGACGGAGCTCGGATCCTAGAAAGCGCTTCGATAACGAAAACGGTTTATGATTATAGTTTATCCAGAAACGGGTGCAGAAGTTTCCGGCCGGAAGCAGCACCCGTTTCGCATTTTCTGGAGAATGTCGGTATGCGTACCGAATGCCACGGGTGATGTGGAAGGGTTCTGCAAACGGAACAAACACCGGATATATCAAGCATTAAAGTCATGATTAGAAAACGGTTTAGATAACGAAAATCGTCATTTCTCTACGTTGAAACCTTGTAACGAAGCGGGTTCTCGCGTTTGGAATTTGGTTTATTGTCATCCGCTTGCCCTTGAGGCATACTGAGAACACCCGAGAGGTTAAGCGCTTACATTACGGGATCCGAAGCAATTCGGATGAATCCGCAGCTTTCTATCATGAATAAGATTGGCGCAAATCGGCAGGGACATAATCCAAATAGAAAAGGGGATGTAATGATGGCAGCAAGCAAGAAAAAATGGGGCAAGCTCGCAAAGCTCACGCTGGTCATGTTGATGGTCGGAACGGTCGTATTATCCGGGTGCTCCTCAGGCTCTGGCAGCGGCACCAATGCTTCGGGCGGGGATTCCGGCTCCAATGACGGCAAGCAGGTTACGCTGAAGGTCGAAATTTTTGACCGCGGCAATACACCGAAGCCTTATACCATCACCGACAGTTATCTTACCCGATATATCCAGGACAACTTTGGAACCCCTAACAACATTAAGATGGAATTCGTACCGGTCCCCCGTTCCGAGGAGATCAAGAAGCTGAACGTTCTCATGGCGAGCGGCGGCAATGTGCCGGATATCGTATTTACGTATGACACGCCGACCTTCAACCGCTACGCGGAGCAGGGCGGGCTGACGGAACTGACGGATTTGATCAACGAGCACGGTCCGAATCTGAAGGAATTCCTCGATGAGGACGCGATGAGTTACGGCCAGTACATGGGCAAACAGTTCGCCGTTCCCGGCAAACGGGCCTTCCTTGGCAAGTATTCTTCCTTTATCCGCGCCGATTGGCTGGAAAAGCTCGGCATGGAGGTGCCTCAAACGACCGATGAGCTGTACGCGGTCTTGAAAGCTTTTAAAGAAAAGGATCCGGGCGAAACCGGCGGCAAGGTGATTCCCTTCGGCATGACGATCGAACCGGCTCAATATGATCCGCTGATCTGGTCCTTTATTCAGCCGACTACGGAAGAGCAGAAGTATACGCTGCTGCAAAAGCTCGGAGCCAACGACTATCCGACCCTGCTTCCGGGCTTTAAGGATGCGCTGCAATTTTTCAACAAGCTTTACAACGAAGGGCTGATCAGCCGTGACTTCAGCTTGGACGAAGACAAGAAGCAGTTGACCCAGGACGTGACCAACGGTCTTAC
The DNA here is from genome assembly GCF_041954005.1 of Priestia sp. BR_2. Taxonomy (NCBI): domain Bacteria; kingdom Bacillati; phylum Bacillota; class Bacilli; order Caryophanales; family Bacillaceae; genus Priestia; species Priestia sp. BR_2. The sequence continues at coordinate 380,194 of NZ_JAVFHM010000188.1, forward strand.
GGGCTTCCTGACGGAGGATTATCCGAACATGTACTACGCCGACGGCACCTATGACACGCTGCTCAAAAACCAGCCGGAAGCCAAGCTTATGCCGATCGATCCATTCACCAACTCCGAAGGCAAGCATGCGAAGCCGGAATACGCTCCAAATGGCATGTACATCATGATTCCGAAAACAAGCCAACATGCTGTAGAAGCGATCAAATACCTGAACTGGATGGCTGACCCGGACAATCTGCTGGCGCTGCAAAACGGCGTGGAAGGCGAGAACTACGAAATGGTGGACGGCATTCCCGTCATGAAGACCGACGCTCCTCAAGAGGTGATTGACCGGCTTTACAACAGCGGCGACATTGCCATTATCGCCAACGGTAATTTTGTAGGCGACGAAACGCAGAACCGGGAGAAACTGACAACCAACTTCCCGGAAAAGTTCCAGGATCTGCATCGCAAGGCCGTGGAAATTTCGGCAACGGATACGTTTAAGCCGGTCAATTTCGACCGTCCGATCGAGGCTGAGGCGAAATACGGCACGAACCTGCAGGCCAAATACGAAGAGATGATCGTGAAAACGGCCATGGCGAAACCGGAAGATTTCGAGAAAACATTTGAAGCGACCATGAAGGATTACATGGTCAGCGGCGGCCAGGCGATTCTTGATGAGCGGACCAAAGTTTATCAGGAAATGCAACCTAAGTAAACCAGCGGGAAAAAGGAAAGGACGGCTTCTTCAAGAGGCCGTTCCTTCGCTCCCGGCGTCATGGACAAGGAGAGGATGATACAGATGAGAGGAACCGTTTACCTGCGCCGGTACTGGCAATTATACGCACTGCTTGTTCTGCCTTTGGTCTATTTCATTATTTTCAAATACGGCCCGATGTGGGGCGTACAGATCGCCTTTAAGGACTTCAACTTCTTCCAAGGAATCTCCGGAAGTGAATGGATTGGACTGGATGCCTTTCGCGAAGTTTTCCAGACCCAGGATTTTTATAAAACCCTCCGCAATACGCTGATGCTCAACCTGCTGGACCTTGTGGTATCATTTCCGGCGCCCTTGATTCTCGCCATCATGCTTCATGAACTTAGAATCCAATGGTTTAAACGTTTGTCCCAAACGATATTGTACATTCCCCATTTCATTTCATGGGTTATCATAGGCGGCATCGTATACCAGGTGTTCGGCACGCAATCCGGGATGATCAACAACATGCTGATGGCGCTCGGTTTTGAATCGGTACCTTTTCTAACCGAAAAAAACACGTGGCTCATTACGTACCTCGCGACGGGGGTGTGGCAGAGCGCCGGTTGGGGAACCATCCTCTATCTGGCTGCCTTGACCGGCATCAACAAGGAGCTGTTTGAAGCGGCGGAGGTGGACGGAGCGGGCAGATTCAAGCGCATCCGGCATATCACGCTGCCGGGCCTGAAAACGACGATTGTGACGCTCCTCATCATCAACCTCGGCAATATGATCTCGATCGGCTTTGACCGTCCGTTTGTCATCGGCAATAAAGCGGTCATGGATTATTCCGACGTGTTGAGTACCTATGTGTACCGGACGGGGCTGGAATCCGGGCAGTATACCCTGGCAACGGTGGTCGGCCTGTTCCAGGCTGTCGTCGGGCTGGTCTTTATCCTCGGCGCCAACTATGCATCCAAAAAACTGACGGACGAGTCCATCATTTAACGTTTTTGCAGAAAGGAGATTCACTCATGAGCGAGCGTGTATCGAACCGCGTTTTTGATTCCGTAAACATGATCCTGCTGGCGGTTTTCGTACTTCTCTGTCTGGCGCCTTTTTTCCATATTATCGCCATTTCATTCAGCTCCAACCGGGCGGTAACGTCCGGCGAGGTGACGTTGTTTCCGGTGGAGTTCAGCCTTCAGGCTTATCAATCCGTATTCTCGGATTCCAGCATGATCCGTTCTCTCGGCTTTACGATTATGCTGACGCTGCTGACGACGGTGCTGTGCATGGTCATGACGATGATTGCCGCTTACCCGTTGACGAAAAAGAAGCTGAAGGGCCGCAAAGTGTTTATGTTTATCATCATTGTGACCATGTTCTTCAGCGGGGGCATTATCCCGGAGTACATTCTCGTGAAGGACTTGAACCTGCTGAATACGATCTGGGCGCTTGTTCTTCCGGGGCTGATCAGTCCGTTTTATCTAATTATCCTGATCTCCTTCTTCAACGGAATTCCGGAAAGCCTGGAGGAAGCGGCCGAGATCGACGGTACGAGCCAAATCGGAACGATGCTTCGAATCATTCTGCCGCTGTCTTTGCCGGTCATTGCGACGCTGAGCCTGTTCTACGCGGTCGGGCGCTGGAACGGATTCCAGGACACGCTGCTCTATATTACGAAGGAAGAGCTTTATCCGCTGCAGCTGAAGCTGTATCAGCTGGTACAGAACAATATGATTACGGATTTGACCCGCAACGAGGGACCGGCAGCCGGTGTCAGAGCAACCACGGAAAGCCTGAAAGCGGCAAGCGTCGTATTTGCCACGGTGCCGATTCTTGTTGTGTACCCGTGGCTGCAGCGTTACTTCGTCAGCGGCGTGATGCTGGGTGCCGTGAAGGGCTAAGGATGATGGATATTAGGGGGATCGTATGATGGTGAACAGGGTTTTTGAAGTCAATGACAGCTGGGTGCGGGAGGGGATGGAGCGCCAGATCTTAGAAGAAACGCATCGCTGGCACGGCGGGGTTCGCACCATGGAGAACGGTTTGCCATCGCCCAACCATAACACAGGGACGCCGACCGCCATGGCGATATGGGCAGCAGCACTCTGCAATCCGGCATCCGCATATTACCGCGATAAGGAGCTGGCACACAGGTTTGCGCTTTCGGCCCGTTATATGCTTGCGGCTCAGCACGGCGACGGTACGATTTCGCCCGGCTGGACGAATTTCCATTCCCCGCCGGATACCGCCTTCGTGGTGGTTGGATATGCGCAAGCCGCACAGCTGATTCTGGCTGACGGTTGGGCAGAGCTGAAGGGAGCGGCTGCGGATATGCTGCTGTTTCTGGAACGCACCTTGCCTGCGCTGATTACCGGAGGCTGCCATACGCCGAACCACCGATGGGTGATCTGCGCGGCGCTGGGCTTCTTGAATGAGCTTTTTGATTCGCGGGATGCCTTGAACAGGGCGGAGGAGTGGCTCGCCGAAGGCATGGACGCCACCTTGGACGGAGAATGGACCGAGCGCAGCAACGGGATCTACAACGTCGTCAGCGATGTCATGCTGATTCACGCGGCCAGGCTGCTGAAGCGTCCGGAGCTGCTGGTACCGGTACGGGCCAATCTGAAGATGATGACTTATTTGGTCCACCCGGACGGGGAAATCGTCACGGAATATTCCGGACGGCAGGATTATGGTCACAGTTTTGATATGTCGGGGTACTTCCTGCCGTCTCTGATGATGGCTTCCCTTGACCGCGATCCGGTATTTCAAGGGATGGCGGAACAGTCGCTGTCTCTGCTGAAACATCCCGGCGGAGCACCGACCAACGCAGCCGTTCGGCTGCTCTTGGATCCGGGTCTCATGCGCGAGCGTGCAGAGACAACGCCCATGCCGGAGCATTACCGCGTCGTGCTGAACGGCGAATTTCCAAGGGAGCGCTACTTGTCCGGATATGCCGGTGCCGGCCATCACGGCGTTATCCGATACAGCCGGATGCACACGGATTTTGGGGCTCCGGTCGCGCGAATCCGTGAGGGCCGCACCAGCGTGACCGTGAGCACGGAGATGTCCTCCTTCTTTTCTCTGCGTCATGGAGCGGCTCGCCTTCTCGGCGTGCAGTTCGCTTCCTATTTCGACCCCGGCTTTGTCAAGATGAGCCGGCTGACGACGCTGGAGCAGGGATACCGGTTATCCGGCGAACAGGAAAAGGGTTATAACGGACCGGTGCCGGAAGCAGCTCTGCCTGATAGTGCAAGGGAAGGCGTCAGCCCTTGGTATCTGCTGCCGCATCACTGCCGTCCGCAGACGCATGTCCAGCGGCACAAGGTGGAGGTGGAAGTGGTGGAAGCGAGCGATGGCTGGAAGCTGGTCATTTCCTCGACGGAGCCGGAGGAGGTCGTGTCGCAAATCTCGCTGATTTTTCCGGCGGCCGGCAGTCTTAGCGGCGGAGAGCTTGCTCCAGCCGGCGGGGATGCCCAGTTCTGGATGGAAGGGAGCATTCGTTACGAGATAGACGGCGATTGGCTGGAAATCAGCGGAGGCGGATTGCAGCACACGGCGGCTGGCGTCCGGGAAGCGGCTTATCCGCTCGGCTTCCGAACGCTGCTGCTGAATGTGGTGACTCCCTTCGTGAAGGAGATTCATATCAAGCTTTCGCCAGCGGCGAGGTTCGACCGAACGGAAAGGGGAGGATCATCATGACAAGCTATATCGAAGCCCGTGAAAGCATACGGTATTGGATGGGCGACGATGATGCCGGGATACTGAAGACGATCGCAGGGCGCTATATCGGGGCGAATCCGGAAATTCCGTTCGCGCTGCGGCCGTTCGCCGAAACGGGTATTCTTCAGACCGAGGAAGGATATTATGACTTCAACTTCGGCGACCGGTTCCGGGAAGCGAAGCAAGGGGAGGCGGCCTACGCCCTTGGTCTGGTGTGGAGCGACGATGAACGTTCGCTGGATGCCGCGATCATGCCGTACAGCCCGGTCCGCTTCTATCTGAACGAGCGGTTGATGTATCGTTCGGGTGCCGAGGACGAGATGAAGCCCGATGCCAAAATCGTCATTCCGCTGGTGCTGAGCCCGGGCTGGAACACATTGTTGATTGAGGTCCGGAGGACCGAAGCCGGATTCGGCTGCCGCTTCGGAGCCGTGGAGGGCAAGGTCCGCATTCTGCAGGTGCTGTCTCCTTTTGCAGACCGGAAGGACACCGCAGGTTGGGCATATGTCGGACCGCTGGCTGCCGGCACGCTCGGCGAAAGCGGCGTCTTTCCGAACGCTCACGGGTCCGAAGTAGACACCGGCATGGATTGGCTTCCGCTCACAGGCTGGAGTGAAGAGGAAGCGGATAAACCGAATTTCGAGAGAATATTCGGCTTGCCGGAGGCCCCGGCTGCGGGGTATGCATGGAGCCGGCTTAAGGTGCCTGCCGGCGTTGACCATGTTGAGTTCAAGGGCAGCACTATGGGCAGGACGGAGATCTGGATCGGCGGTGATTCCGTCATGGACAATGAGGGAGGTCACTTCGGTTGCAAGCTGCCCGCTTCGGCCTGCCGCGGGGATCTTTTGGTACGCAGCTGCCGCGGGCCGTCGGGATGGGGGGTTGAGCTTCATGCCTATACTTCACAGGGAGAGCTGGAGTTTGAGCTTCCCGTCCCGGTACAAGGCGCCCCGTCTCCGTGGATGTATGCCGGGCCGCTGGCCGCAGGGGAGGAGCAAACGCCGGAGGAGGTGTGCTCGGTCAATAGACTGTTTCCGCGCGCGGACGGCCGCGGTTTGACCGGCTGGTCCCTGGATGCGCCGGGCTACCGGGTCAGGCCGTTCTATGAGAACGCCATGCTGAGCAACAAATGGACCTCCGGGTCCGCCACCAATTTCGGGCGCTGGGACTATCCGCTCGGTGTGACGATGTATGGACTTCTTCAAGCATCGCGAGCGCTGGGGCGGCCCGATATCGCGGAATATGCCCGGGCGCATATCGACATCTGCACCCAATGGTACGAATACGCCGTCTGGGACCGGGATACCTACGGATTTCCGTCCGTGAACCATCAGCTGGTGCTGATCAAGATGCTGGACAACTGTGGTTCGTTCGGCTCGGCGATGCTGGAAGACGATAAGGAAAGCGGCAATCCGGAAGTTGTAAAAGTCGCGGAGGACATTGCGGATTTTATGGTGAACCGACTGGAACGCCGGGAGGACGGCGCTTTCTATCGTCTGTGCGTTTCGGAGTATTCCGCAGATACGATGTGGGCGGATGATCTGTACATGAGCACGCCGTTCTTGTCACGCTACGCCGGGATGACAGGCGATTCCTCCTATCTGGACGAAGCGGCCAGGCAGTTCTTGAGGTACCGGGAGTATCTGTTCATGCCGGAGGAAGGCGTGATGAGCCACGTATTCGATTTCAAATACGGGAAAGCGACCCGAATTCCTTGGGGGCGCGGAAACGGATGGAGCCTGTTCTCCTTATCGGAACTGCTGGAACGTCTGCCGGAGGATCATAAGGACCGGCCTGCGCTGCTTGAGTTTTTCCGTAAATTGTGCGCCGGAATTGCTTCTTATCAGGGGGAGTCAGGACTCTGGAGGCAGGTTATTACCGATTCGGAAGCTTATGAGGAAGCTTCCTGCTCGGCCATGTTCGCCTATGCCTTTGCCAGAGGCGTCCGGTTCGGCTGGCTGGAGGAGCCTGCACCTTTTGCCGATGCAGCCATTCGAACATGGCAGGGGTTGACCGAGCAGGCCATCGACCGTCACGGTAGCGTGCACGGAGTGTGCAGCGGATCCCGTTATTCATTCACCGGGGACTATTATAAGCATGATCTGCTCACGGTGGTCAATGACAACCACGGGATCGGGATCATGATGCTGGCGTGCGCGGAGATCATGAAATTGAAAGGCATGCTGAACGGCAAGTAAGGCATACACTTTCATTAAAGCGCTTAACCGTTAACTGGTTAGGCGTTTCGGTACGATGAGTTAAGCGCTTAATTCGTAAATGGCTTTCTTCACAGGATATATTGACGATGAAAAGGAGATGAACCGGTTGACAACGATTCGATTAACGATGGCACAGGCGCTGCTGAAATTTTTGGATGCACAGTATGTTTCCGTCGATGGGGTGGAGACGAAGTTCGTGCGCGGGGTAATGGGAATCTTCGGCCACGGCAACGTGACCGGCCTTGGCGAGGCTTTGGAACGAAGCGCCGGGGATCTGGTTTATATGCAGGGCAAAAACGAACAGGGCATGGTGCACGCCGCAACGGCGTACGCCAAACAAAAGAACCGGCGGCAAATCTGGGCCTGCACTTCCTCCATCGGACCCGGCTCGCTGAATATGGTCACCGCGGCGGCAACGGCAACCGTGAACCGTATTCCGGTTCTGCTGCTGCCTGGGGACAACTTTGCCTGCCGCCAGCCTGATCCGGTACTTCAGCAGATCGAAGCCTCGTCGGACTACACCGTATCGGCCGCCGATGCATTCAAGCCGGTGAGCCGGTACTGGGACCGGATCTCCCGGCCGGAGCAGCTGATTGCGGCGGTCCGGCAGGCGATCCGCGTTTTGACGGATCCCGCGGAGACGGGAGCGGTCACGCTGGCGCTGCCGCAGGACGTGCAGGCTGAGGCTTACGATTACCCCGAATCGCTGTTCGAGAAAACCGTGCACGCGATCGACCGCCGACCGCCTGCGGCAGATGGACTGATGCGGGCGGCGGCGCGGTTTGCAGCAAGCAAGCGGCCGCTCATCATCGCCGGAGGCGGCGTGCACTACAGCGAGGCAACCGGGGATTTGGCAGCCTTTGCGGAAGCCTTCGGCATCCCGGTCGCAGAAACGCAGGCCGGTAAAAGCGCGCTTCCCTGGAATCACCCCCTGAACCTGGGGGCGATGGGCGTAACCGGCTCGCTGGCGGCGAACCGCGCAGCGGCAAAGGCCGATCTGATTATCGGCATCGGCACCCGCTATTCGGACTTTACGACGTCCTCCAAATGGGCGTTTCAACGGGAGGACGTATCGTTCCTGAACCTGAACGTCAACAGCGCGGACGGAGCCAAGCTCGGCGGCGAAGCGCTGATCGCCGATGCGAAGGAAGGGCTGCAGGCACTGAAGGAGATCCTGTCTCAAAAAGGCTATCAAGCCGGGTACGAAAAAGGCGAGCTTGCTGAGCTGAAAGCCGAGTGGGACAGTGAGGTAGACCGTCTGTACGCTGCGGAGCATCCCGACGGCTTGTCGCAGACGAGGGCGCTCGGCGTCATCAACGAGGTCATCTCCCCGTCATCGGTCATCGTCTGTGCGGCTGGCAGTCTTCCGGGAGATCTGCACCGGTTATGGAGACCGGCCGAACCGAAAACGTACCACATGGAATATGGTTTCTCCTGCATGGGATATGAGGTAAGCGGCGCCTTGGGCGTGGTCCTGGCGGAACCGGACCGCGAGGTCTATGCGCTGGTGGGGGACGGCAGTTATTTGATGATGCACTCGGAGCTGGTCACCAGCTTGCAGGAAGGTCGCAAGATAACGATACTGCTGTTCGACAACCACGGCTTCCAATGCATTCACAATTTGCAGCGGAGCAACGGCAGCGACGGCTTCGGCAACGAGTTCCGCCGCCGCGAGGAAGGCACGGGACGACTCACCGGCGATTATCTTCCGATTGATTTTGCCGCCCACGCACGCGCGCTAGGGGCTAAAGCCTACAAGGGCCGCACGCCGGCAGAACTGCATGCAGCGCTGCTTCAGGCACGGAAGGAAACGGTGACAACGCTGATCGAAATTCCGGTCGTTCCGGGAACGAACACCGACGGTTATGAGTCCTGGTGGCGCGTGGAGGTGCCGGAGGTATCTTCCTCTAACAAGGTAACCGATGCGCAGCGCCAGATGGCGGCTCGAAGCAAGGAAGCCAGGCCCTACTAAGCGGCAGCGCTGAAAGGCCTTTAACTTTATAGCCTAAGGATGTGGTTGATGACCGTCATCCAACGCGAAACATCTGCGCAGGAGAAAGCAAGCGCGGTGCGGACAAGAAAGGCTGTCAAGGTAGCCCTATAGACGGAAGGCCATGAAGGTGTTCGGGGCAAGAAAGCCGACTGCTAAGGGCACTTGAGCAAGGAAGCATGCCCCTACCTCACAAAGCAAAGGAGTGCTGGATATGAGCAACAGGCTGTTTAAGCTTGGGATCCATCCCATCAACTGGGTCGGCGAGGATGTAAAAGAGCATGGAGACGGCACGTCGTTTGAGACGATTGTGGACGATATTGCGGCTTTGGGGCTGAAAGGCACGGAGATGGGCCGTAAATTCCCGAAGGATCCTGCGGTTCTGAAGCGGGAGCTGGATGCCCGCGGTATCCAGCTGGTTTCCCAGTGGAAATCGGTGCTGTTCTCCGATCCCGATTACCGGAAGCAGGAGCTGGAGGACTACCGCCGGCATGCGGAGTTTCTGGCGGGGTTCGGCAGCAAAGTCATCAGCACGGCGGAGGTAGGCGGCTCGCTGCATTTCGATCCCCGCCGGACGCCGAATGAGAGCATCGTGCTCCGGTTGGATGACGCCGGATGGGAAAGCCTGGCGGAAGGGCTGAATCAGGCAGGGGAGATTGCGGCGAGTTACGGCATGAAGCTGGCTTATCATCATCATGGCGGTACGGTTGTGGAGCAGCCTTACGATGTCGACCGGCTGCTGGCCATGACCGACGCTTCGCTGGTGTCTCTCCTGTACGATACCGGTCATGCCTATTACGGGGGGAACGACCCGCTGGAGCTGCTCTGTAAGCATTATGACCGGATCGCGTATATCCACCTGAAGGATATCCGGCCTGATGTGCTGGAACAGGCGAGACTGGACAACTGCGATTTCGTAAGCTGCATCCGCAGGGGCGTGTTTACGGTTCCCGGCGATGGATGCATCGATTTCGCGCCGATAATCGGAGAGCTCGTTGAACGCGGCTATGACGGCTGGGCGATGCTGGAGGGTGAGCAGGATCCGGTGCTGCATCCGGCCAAGAAGTACGCTCAACGGGCGATTGAATACTTGGACAGCTTGGACGGACTGAAGAAGATACAGGGTTGAAGTCCACCTCTCGAGGGTCGAGCTTGGCTCAAGGCGACATGACTCCCGTTTGGGGAGGAATCGTAACTTACTCATCCCCCAGTAACGAACTCAAATGTGCGCGGCTTGAGCGGGGAGTGTTTACCGTTTGGAAATTTTTAACTGAAAGTATTACGAGCTGTAAGCGATACGGTCCATAGAAGAGCGGAGCCATGGAGTCAGAATCATATGGTTGCTCGGCCAGGGCCGATCCGAACGAGGAGGTTTATCCATGAGTGAAATCACGTTCAATAACGAAAAACCGATGGATTTCGTGGCCGTGGGCAGACTGTGCATCGACCTGAACGCCAATGAGATTAACCGGCCGATGGAAGAGACGAGCACGTTTACCAAATATGTGGGCGGATCCCCCGCCAATATCTGTATCGGGATGGCCCGCCTGGGCCTGAATACAGGCTTCATCGGCAAGGTGGCGGACGATCAGATGGGGCGTTTTATTACCAAGTATCTGGAGGATAACGGGATTGCGACGAACGGCGTCTCCACCGACCACACGGGGGCCGTAACGGGTCTGGCTTTTACCGAGATCAGGAGCCCGACCGATTGCAGCATTCTGATGTATCGGGACAACGCCGCGGACTTGCTGCTGGAGACGGGGGAAGTGAGCGAGGAGCTGATCGCATCCGCCAAAATGGTACTCATCTCCGGGACCGCGCTCGCGGCCAGCCCCTCCCGGGAAGCCGTGTTTCTGGCTCTGGACTATGCCAAGCGCCACGGCGCCGTGATCGCGTTCGACCTCGATTACCGTCCGTACACCTGGAAATCCCCGCAGGAGACGGCAACCTATTACAATTTAGCGGCGGAAAAATGCGACATTGTCCTCGGCACGCGCGAAGAGTTCGATATGATGGAGCAGTTCGGCGGGAACCCGGAACGAAGCGACCGCGTCACGGCTGCCAAGTGGTTTGATTACAGGGCCAAAATCGTCATTATCAAGCACGGCAAGGAGGGGTCCATCGCTTATACCCCCGGCGGTGCCAGCCATACGGCCCAAAGCTTTCCGGCGAAGGTCATCAAGACGTTCGGAGCGGGGGATTCGTATGCCGCCGGCCTCCTGTACGGCCTGATGCAGGGCTGGGCCATCGAACGCTGCATGGAGTTCGGAAGTGCTGCAGCGAGCATCGTCATCTCCAGCCACAGCTGCTCCGATGCGATGCCGACAAGCGCCGCGGTTCTCGATTATATCGAGCGCTGCAAGCGAGGCGAAATTACCGCCAATTCTTGAAGGAGCATTCATTATATATCCTGACTGATTCATCGAAAGGGGCCAACGCGCATGACGCAAATCCTGAACAATTATATCGGCGGAGAATTCGTGCCATCCCGATCGGAACGCAGCGATCCGGTCTACAACCCGGCGACGGAAGAAATCCTTGCTTACGTTCCGCTTTCCACCAAGGAGGATGTGGACCAGGCGGTGCAGGCCGCCGCCAAAGCCGGACGCGACTGGGCCAAGACCGCCGTGCCGCGACGCGCGCGGATTTTGTTCAAGTATCAGCAGCTGCTCGTGGAGCACTGGGAGGAGCTGGCACGCCTGATTACGGCGGAGAACGGCAAAAGCTATGCCGAAGCCTACGGCGAAGTCCAGCGCGGCATCGAATGCGTCGAGTTTGCCGCAGGCGCGCCGACGCTGATGATGGGCAAACAGCTTCCGGACATCGCCACCCATTTAGAATCCGGCATGTACCGGTATCCGGTCGGCGTTGTGGCCGGCATCACGCCGTTCAATTTTCCGATGATGGTGCCATGCTGGATGTTTCCGCTCGCCATCGCTTGCGGCAACGCGTTCGTGCTGAAGCCTTCGGAACGTACGCCGCTCCTGGCTCAGCGCCTGGCAGAGCTGTTCTCGGAAGCGGGCCTGCCGGACGGCGTCCTGAACCTCGTTCACGGCGCCCATGATGTAGTCAACGCTTTGCTGGAGCATCCCGGCATCGCCGCCGTGTCCTTCGTCGGCTCCCAACCGGTGGCGGAGCATGTGTACAAAACCGCTTCTTCCCATGGCAAGCGCGTGCAGGCCTTGGCCGGAGCAAAAAACCACAGCATCGTGATGCCGACAGCCGATTTGGACGCCGCCGTCACCCAGATCGTCAGCGCTGCCTTCGGCTCTGCCGGTGAGCGCTGCATGGCCTGCTCCGTGGTGGTGGCCGTAGGGGACGTAGCGGAGCCGCTGATCGCGAAGCTGAAGCAGGCGGCCGATGAAATCTCCATCGGCAACGGAGCGGACGAAGGCGTCTTCCTGGGGCCGGTGATCCGGCAAGCCCACAAGGAGCGCACGCTCTTTTATATCGAAGCGGGCGAGCGGGAAGGAGCGAAGCTGATTCGTGACGGCCGCGCGGACGAGGCCGTGAACGGGGCCGGATATTTCGTCGGACCGACGATTTTCGATGAAGTGACAAGCGAAATGAAGATTTGGAAGGACGAAATTTTCGCCCCGGTGTTGTCCATCATGCGGGCGGAAACACTGGATGCGGCCATCGACATATCGAACCGCTCCGATTTCGCCAACGGGGCTTGTCTGTTCACGCAGGACGGCAGCGATGTGCGCCTGTTCCGCGAACATATCGATGCCGGCATGCTGGGCGTAAACCTCGGCGTTCCTGCGCCGATGGCTTTCTTTCCGTTCTCCGGCTGGAAAAACTCCTTCTATGGAGACCTGCATGCCAACGGCACGGACGGCGTGGAATTCTATACCCGCAAAAAAATGGTGACGGCGCGCTGGTAGCCCTGAAGCAGAGGAGACGTTCATATGAAAACCATTCATATCGGAATCATCGGTGCCGGACGAATCGGCAAAATCCATGCGGATAACCTGCTGCGCATCCCCGGCGCGAAAATATCGGCCATCGGCGACCTGTTCGCCGGCGATGAGCTGCGTGCCTGGGCGGCGTCGCGGGGCATCCCCGTCGTCACAAACAACAGCATCGAAATCTTGGAAAGCCCGGATATCGATGCCGTGTTGATCTGCTCCTCGACGGATACGCATGTCCCGTTCATTAAGCAGGCTGCCGCAAACGGCAAGCATATTTTCTGCGAGAAGCCGGTCAGTTTGAGCGTGGACCAGACCCTCGAAGCGCTGGCGGCCGTAAAAGCGGCAGGCGTTAGCCTGCAGATCGGCTTCAACCGCAGGTTCGACCACAACTTCAGACGCGTTCGGGAGATTGTATCCGAGGGAAGGATCGGGGAACCGCATCTGATCAAGATAACCTCGCGCGATCCGAACCCGCCGCATCCGGAATATATTAAAGGTTCCGGCGGCCTGTTTATGGATATGGTGATTCATGATTTTGACATCGCCCGTTACCTATCGGGCAGCGAGGTGGTCGAGGTGTTTGCCCAAGGCGCGGTGCTGGTGGACCCCGCCATCGGCGAGCAGGGCGATATTGACACAGCCGTGACGATGCTTCGGTTTGAAAACGGCGCGCTCGGCGTCATCGACAACAGCCGCCAAGCCGTCTACGGGTATGATCAGCGGGTGGAGGTATTCGGCTCCGGCGGCAGCGTGACCGCTGACAACGATTATCCGAGCACCACGGTGGTCAGCGGCCCGGAAGGCGTCACCCGTGACAAGCCGTTGTATTTCTTTCTGGAACGGTACACGGAAGCGTACATGAACGAGGCGAAGCAGTTTATCGAAAGCCTTCAGAACGGCACGCCAGTGCCGGTTAGCGGTCACGACGGCCTGCAGGCGGAGCTGATTGCGCTGGCGGCTAAACGCTCGCTGGAACAGGGCCGTCCGGTGAAGCTGGCCGAGCTGACCGCCGGTACTTCAGTGGGTTAATAGCTTCGTGATTAGCAGATCTGATCCACGACAAAGGAGGAGAAAGACCATGCCGAACTTCATTGTACCCGCAACGACTCCGGACCGGGACGGATGCGTGCTGTCGATTACGCCGCAGACGGCAGGATGGGAGTACGTAGGCTTCCAGGTTTTCCGTTTGAGCGAAGGCCAGACGCTGAGCCGGGCCACGGGAGATCAGGAGGCGGCCCTTGTTCTGCTGTCCGGGCGGGCCGACGTGAAGGCCGCGGGAGAAAGCTGGGACAACATTGGCAAACGCATGAGCGTGTTCGAAAAGACGCCCCCCTATACCGTTTATGTGCCTTCGCAACAGCAATATGAGGTCAAGGCTCTTACTGAAACGGAGCTGGCGGTGTGCCTTGCCCCGGGGCAAGGGAATCATCGGGCACGTCTGATTGAGCCGCAGGATGTGGGCGTCGAGAACCGGGGCAGCGGCAGCATGTCGCGCCTGGTGCACAATATTCTGCCGGAGCAAAAGCCGGCCGACAGTTTGCTGGTGGTCGAGGTATTCACGGACGGAGGCAACTGGTCCAGTTACCCGCCCCACAAGCATGACCGCGACGAGCTGCCGGAGGAGTCGCTGCTGGAGGAAACCTACTATTTCCGGATTGAGCCGGAGCAGGGGTTTGCCGTGCAGCGGGTCTACACGGATGACCGGTCGCTGAACGAAACGATGGCGGTCAAAGACGGCGAGGCCGTGATGGTGCCTGAAGGCTACCATCCGGTTTCCGCCCCTCCGGGTTATGACGTATATTACCTGAACGTCATGGCAGGTCCGAAGCGAATATGGAAATTCCGCAACGACCCGGATCATGACTGGCTGATGAGATAAAGTCAGATAAGATCCAGGCAAGGGTTCTTGATTGAATGTCTGCAGGCGGCATTAACGATAAATCGGCCTTGCGCTAAAAGAGAGGAAGGCGCATAATAAATTGAAATTCCAAAATTAAACAAATGGAGCACAAGGGATGATAAGAGCGACTATTTATGACGTTGCGCGCGAAGCCGGCGTCTCCATTGCCACCGTTTCTCATGTCATCAACGGCAAAGGCAAGATCAGCCGCGAACGGCGTGAGGAAATTCTGGATATCATGAAGCGCCTGAACTATCGGCCGAACGCGATTGCTTCCGCCCTCGCCGGCAAAAGAACCTTTACTCTTGGATTGCTCGTTCCCGATATCTCCAACCCGTTTTTTGCCGAGATGGCTCGCTCCGTCGAGGATCAAGGACATCAGCTCGGTTACAGCGTGATCATCTGCAGCACGGACAACCAAGAAGAGAAAGTAAAGCGCTACGTTAATCTGTTGAGGCAGAAGCAAGTGGATGGCGTGATTATCGGGACGGGTATATCCCATGGCGAGCTGCTTAAGCCGCTTCAAGAGCATTCGCTGGCGATAGCGCTTATTGCCCGGGACAATCCTGCGCTTGATGCCAGCAGCGTCCGGGTACATGACCTGGAGGGAGGACGGCTGGCTGCGGAGCATCTGCTACAATTGGGTCATCGCAGACTCGCAGTGCTTGCTGAGAATGAACGGGTGACAAGCAGCAGCGAGCGGGTAAGGGGATTTGTTGAAGCTGCCGCTTCACACGGTTTGGAGCTGTCCCCCGGCTGTATTACGGCCTGTGACCATAAGATCGAGGATGGTTACCGACGAGCTAAAGCCATGCTGGAGCTAGCGGTAAGACCCACGGCACTGTTCTGCTGCAACGACCTGCTGGCGGTCGGTGCCCTTCGGGCGGCCCGCGAACTCGGACTGCGCGTACCGGAGGAATGTTCGGTCGTCAGCTTTGACGATACGATTCTGGCCAGCGTAACCGATCCGCCGCTGACCGTTATTGCCCAGCCGATCGAGCAGATGGGCCGCATGGCGGTTGATCTTGTCGTAAGGGGGCTGTCCGGCAAGGGTGATCCTGCCCGTCGAATCGTGCTCCCCCCGGAGCTGATCGTCCGCCAATCGACGACCCTGCCGCCGGCTTAAGATGTTTCGATCCTGACGGTAATCTAAACCTCCTGTCCATTTGCTACAGCAATGGGGGCGTTTGATCACGGTTTATTGAGGAGGATCGGCAAATTGGTTCAGATGCAAAATTGATCGGCTTCAAGAATAGGCCGTCTCCAAGGGGAGTTTCAAGCTCCCTGTGGAGACGGCCTTTGGCTTTTCTATTGAATTGCGCAAGTTAACGACTATGTTGCTTGAGTTCGCAGTCATTAAACTAAGGTCAGCATTTTTTTACCGAAATTTGCATCTTCCAGCAATGGGCGGCCGATGGCTATCATATCTGCCATCCCATCTGCTAGAATGAAATTGGCGAACGCCTGGGTGCGTATATTGCCGACCGCGATTACCGGAATGTTTACATATTGTTTGATCACCGCCGCATAAGGTGTTTGGTAGCCTTCCGGCGTGGCTAAAGGCGCAGCAGGAACGAGACCGCCTGAAGATACATGCACGGCATCCAGTTCGGACTGAAGGTACGTCAAGGCCAGCGCAACCTCTGCCGGCGTCAGGCCGCCATCGGCAAAGTCGGATGCAGAAACCCGCAATTGCACCGGGTAGGCGTTTCCTACTTCGGTACGGATGCCCGCCAGAACTTCCTGGATGAAGCGGACTCTGTTTTCAAGGCTCCCACCATATGCGTCCGTTCGCCGATTCGACAGCGGAGAGAGGAATTGGTGGAGGAGATGACCATGGGCGGCATGAAGCTCGATTCCATCAAAGCCGGCCTGGAGGCTTCGGCGGGCAGCCATCCGGAACTGGTCGATGACCGCGTTAATGTCCGCTTGGGACATCGTTTCGGGAAGTCCATATTGATCATCGTAGGCAATCGCACTAGGAGCCAGACTTTTTTCGGTGACGGTAGGCCATGCTTTTCTGCCAGCGTGGGTCAATTGGATGAAGATCGGCGTTCCTTTCGCATGGACCGCATCGACAATTCTGCGTAGGGAAGCTGCATGCAGTTCGGTATATATTCCAATATCGTCCGGGAACAACCGGCCGTTTGCCGACACGACGGTAGATTCGATAATGATCATACTGACATGTTCCGCCCGTTCACTGTAAAATTTCACATGATAATCGGTTGCATGAGAATCCGGCGTTCCTTGATTTTGCTGCATAGGAGCCATGATCATTCGGTTCTTCAATTGTAAGGTTCCGATTCGTATGGAATCGTGCAGGCTGATCGTCATTGTATTTACCTCCTAGAATGTGGCTTGTTAACCTAGTTCCATTGTATAAATCAGAGCCGTATAGTTACAGATGATAATCAAGGAATTCCTACCGTAATACTTTGAAATCATAGCTGTTTCGTACATTCGACTTGGAAATTGTAGTTGGGAAGGCAGGGAGTGTGTAATCATGGATCAAATTGATCTTCAAATCTTGGAGCTGTTAAAGCATAATGCAAGAATCTCCTTCTCCGAATTGGGGAGAAAGGTCAACATGACGCAGCCTGCGGTATCCGAGCGTGTGAAGCGTTTGGAGGAGAAAGGCGTAATTACAGAGTATCGTACGGTTCTTTCAGCTGAAAAAATGGGGAAGGGCGTAACGGCCTTCATCCTGATCCAGGCCAGTCATTGCGGCCGTCTGACGACATTCGCCAAACAATCGCAGGAGGTCGTCGAGATATACCAAGTCAGCGGTCAATACAATTTTCTGATGAAAATCGAAACAGGTTCGATGAAGTCTCTCGAAACCTTTATCTATCAGTGCAGCGAGTATGGGCATACAACGACGATGACGGTCCTATCCATGCCTTTAGACCAACATGAATAAGAATCCGGTTGTAAGAAAAGCGGGTTCATGATCGATTAACCGCTGAGGAACCTGTGAAGGAAAGGAGAAAGCGTATTTTAAATGGTGTTCTATGGCAGATCGACGTTGAAAAACCATGAATCCTTTCACTTGCTTAAGAAAGGGCTCATGGTTTTTCTACTTCCTTATCAAGGTTATCAACGCCGATTTCATGTAGGGTCCGTCCGCTTGATCTGCGTCCTAACGCTTCGCGGCCTCCAGTTGATCATAAGAATCAGCTGATCCCTCATATAAGGGACGGAATAGTGGAAATTGTTCTCGATCCAGTGGAATACCAGACCGATTAAGGCGTTCATATTATAAATGATGAGAAGTTCATGATTGAGCTCTTCGCCCGGATAGTCCAAATCCTCCAAGGCGATTTGCTTAAGGGCGGTGAACATTTTATCCCGGACCAGCGGCAGCACATCGCTTTTGAACAGGGACGTGTACACGCCGGCATTTTGATGGATATGGTCGAATATTTTGACCGCGTTGGCGGGCAGCTCATCGATATGAAAAACGTCGACATCCCCGTATGGAGCTCTAAATGAAGCGATTAGCTCCTCCATGAGCGGAGTCAGGATATCATCCAGCAGAGCCTCTTTGTTGTCATAGTGGGTATAGAAGGTACCTCGATTATAGTTGGCCGATTCGACGATTTCCGTGATGGAAATGCTGGAGAAGCTTTTTTGCGAGAGCAGCGACAGCAGCGACTGCTTTAAAGCCTCTTTGCTGCGGACGATGCGCCGGTCGCTCCTTTTTCTGTTCGTTTGCATAGGCAAGAGTCCTTTCGGTGAAAATATAACGAATTTAATTATTTCAAATATAAACAGATCCCCGTATTTTGTTCGTTAACGCACACTTTTGCGTTTTTTAATGATTGTGACCTATATCATACTTTGATTATACTAGATTTGACATATGTCTGGTATTGAACAGCTGTTGATATATTGTGCCTGATATTAAAATTTGATCAACGAATAATGGGGGTATGAAGCATGAGATTATCTGGTAAAGTTGCGATTGTAACCGGGGCTGCTTCCGGAATGGGAAAAGCGACGGCAGAATTGTTTGCTGCAGAAGGCGCAAAAGTCGTGGTGTCCGACCTTCGGCTTGAGGCGGCGCAAGCCGTAGTGGACGGAATCGCAGCGAATGGCGGCACGGCCTTGGCTGTGGCCGCGAATGTTGCCAAGGAAGAAGAAGTGCAGCAGTTGGTGGACGCCACCGTTAAAGAATACGGAACGCTTGATATCTTGATCAACAATGCCGGCATCATGGACAATTTCGTGCCGGCAGCGGACGTGACGGATGAGCTGTGGGACCGCGTATTCGCCATCAACGCAACGGGGCCGATGAGAACCATTCGTAAAGCATTGCCGATCTTCTTGGAGAAGAAAAGCGGAGTCATTGTGAACATTGCTTCTGCCGGAGGCCTGATGGGGTCCAGGGCAGGCGCTTCGTATACGGCGGCCAAACATGCCGTGGTCGGCTTGACCAAAAATGTCGGCTTCCAGTATGCGACGCAGGGCATCCGCTGTAATGCGGTTGCTCCGGGCGGCGTCAGCACCAATATCGGCACCACCATCAACGCGCCGAATTCGTTCGGCATGGAACGAGCCATGGCCGGCATGAACCTGAACCCGCGGGCGGGCGAACCGGAAGAGATCGCGAAGGTGGTATTGTTCCTCGCTTCGGACGAAGCCAGCTTTGTCAACGGCACCGTCGTCACAGCCGATGCCGGCTGGACTGCTTATTAATACGAAACGGCTGGTTAAATAGGCTTCCTAAAGGACACTCTTTAGGGGGCCTTTTTATGATCCAGGCAAAAGGCTGAAACTTTACCGCCTCATTAATAAACCATTGGTATTCTACATAACCTAAACCCGTCTATTGAAAGGCAGTGAATGTTACATAGATGAATCCCCTCAGAAAAGGAGCGAATGCAGGGTGGAAATATTTTTAATGGTCCTTATTTTTCTGGTTTTGATCGGGATCTCCAATATGATCCATCGATTTCTGCCGTTCATTCCGGTCCCGCTGATCCAGATCGCCCTCGGAATCGGGGTGGCCTATGTCCAAGGTTTTCATCATGTGCCGCTGAATCCCGAATTGTTCATGGTTCTGTTCATCGCGCCGCTCTTGTTCAATGATGGAAAGCTGACCCCGCGCGACGAGTTATGGAAGCTGAGATCGTACATCCTGCTGCTGGCGCTGGGTCTCGTATTTGCTACGGTCTTCATCGCGGGGCCTTTCATTCACTGGCTCATTCCGGCAATCCCGTTATCGGCGGCCTTCGCCTTGGCAGCGATACTGTCGCCTACGGACGCGGTAGCGGTAGGCTCCTTGTCGGGTAGAGTGAAGCTGCCGGGTAAAATCATGCATTTGCTTGAAGGCGAAGCGCTGATGAATGATGCATCCGGTCTGGTTGCATTCAACTTTGCAATTGCAGCAACGGTGACGGGTTATTTCTCCCTGACGAAGGCTATCGGCAGTTTTTTGGTTATCGCGGTCGGAGGAATCATCATCGGTGCATTGCTGGGTTTTCTTGTGATCTGGTTCAGAATGCTGCTGCGCCGGCTCGGTATGGAGGATGTCACGCTTCATATGCTGATCATCATCCTGACGCCGTTTATCATTTACCTCATAGCCGAGGAGTTTCATGTATCCGGGATTCTGGCCGTCGTTGCGGCGGGCGTCACCCACGCAGTGGAGAGGGATCGCATGCGCTCGGCGTCCATCAAGCTCAGAGTGGTATCGGACAGCACCTGGTCCGTCATTCTTTTTACGCTAAACGGATTAGTGTTCATTCTGCTAGGGCATGAAATTCCGGGCGTCGTGAATCAAATATGGAGTGACCCTGCCTATAATAACGGACAAGTCGTCGGTTACATATTTCTGATAACGGCTGTGCTGATATTGCTGCGATTCGCATGGGTATGGGTATCAACGAACCGTCAGTTCAAATCTTCCCTGCTGACGGCCCTCTCGGGCGTTAGGGGAGCATTGACGCTGGCCGCGGCCTTCTCCATTCCGCTGACCCTTGCGGACAACCGTCCTTTTCCGGAGCGAAGCTTGATGCTGTTTATCTGTGCGGGCGTCATTCTCTTAACCCTGGTGATCGCGAGTGTCCTGCTCCCGCTGTTGACCCGGGAAAAAAATGCCGATACGGCGACGATGATCGATCCTGGAAAAGAAGCACGGATTCAAATGCTCCAGGCGGGTCTTCGCACCGTACGGGAAGAAATGACCGACGAGAACAAGGAAGAGGCAGTCCAGCTCATCTATGCGTATACCAAGCGGCTTCAGCAATCTCATATCACGGATAAGAGCGACATGAAGGAGTTCTGGGAAGCCACGATCGCAGTTAGAAAAATCGGCCTGGCGGCGGAGCGAAGCGTTGCCGAAGCATGGCTTAAGGAACATAAAGCCTCAACGCGAGCAGCCGAGCTGTTCCTATCCTCGCTTGACAGAGTCGAAATGCTGCTTGCCAGCCGATACAAAATCAAGCTGTTAATGAGAACATTATGGCAGAATTTGAAGCGCTTGCTGACAAACAACGAGCCCAAAGAAGTGCCGATGTCTCCGGATCATCCGGATTGGGACCAGTATAAGGCGTTGAAGCTCGAGGCCATTCGTGCGGCGATCGTCGCGATTCAAGCGGTGAAGCCGGCGGAGAAGAAGGAAATCTTGCAAGCGGTAATCGCGGATTATCGTGCAATGGAGCATTTTCTCCAGAACGATCGCGTTTGGAGCCGAATAAAACAGAAGCTGAGCAGTGAACGCATGGAACTGGAACTTAAAGCGATTCAATCCGAGCGTAACGAGATTCAGAGCATGTTCGAGCAAGGCGATATAGACCGGACGCAGGCAAGCCAGCTTAGAATGGACGTGAATTACCGGGAGGCGAATTTGTTTGAGTCGCAAGCGCTGGTCGAGGACGAGGGCCATTAAGCAGCGGCCCTTATGTTCTTGAAGGAGTGTCAGGATTACGTTACAATAATGAAAAGCTGGATGGGAACATCTGCTTCTGCCGGTGAGTACCCATTCAAGGGCTTTTTATTCTAAAAAGGGGGTAGGAACATGAGCATAAATAAAGAAGCGGCCTCCAAAAAATCGACAATGGCCTGCCCGTCCACCTATAAAACCTTCAGTATTGCCGTGCAAGCGCTTGTGACCCTTGAGCGTCACTCCGGCAAGTGTTCTAGCGGCGATATCGCATCGTATCTCCACTCGGAGTCGACGTTGATTCGGCGCGTGCTGAAAACTCTTGCCCAAGCGGATCTGATTGAATCGCGTGAAGGAAGGGACGGGGGATACCGTCTGAGGAAGAATGCCCACGATATTTCGCTGGCTGAAGTATACTCGATTCTTCAGGTTCACAGCTCGATTAGCGACAGCATGCTGGACGCGGCAGCAGGGCATTGTTTTGCCGAGGAAATCAAGGAGTCCTTTGCCGGCATCTTGTCCGAGATTGAGGAGAGCACCTTGAAAATACTGGAGTCGCGCACGATCGCGGACATCGCTCAATGAACCCTTCTAAATTGGGTTGACAAAGAATTTAGGTGTGCTTTATACTGTGCATTAAACAACACAGTTAAGCCGCGATATAAACTGTGCAGAATATTGCACAATATAAATTTGGAGGGATAACCATGTCTGCAACAACGACAACAAAACCCGATTTTCAAACGGTGATTCAGGAACGCCACTCGGTTCGTCAATACGACCCATCGGTGAAGATTCCAAGAGAAGAGATGGAAGCGATCTTGAAGGATGCTACACTTGCGCCTTCTTCAAGCAACCTGCAGCCATGGCGTTTTCTTGTGATCGATGATGCGGACCTCTTGAAGAAGCTGCATCCGATCGCCAACAATCAGGAGCATGTTCTTCAAGCATCGGCCGTCATCGCTGTATTGGGCGATCTGAAATGGTATGAGAAGGGCGAGAAAATTTATTCCATGTCTGAAGAAGCCGGTTATATGACCGAAGAGGTGAAGCAGCGCTTCATTCATACGGCCGAAAATATGTATGCGAACCTGGCTCCGTCCATTAAGGAAAGTATCGTGGACGTGGATGCCGGACTGATCTCCATGCAGCTGATGCTGAGCGCTCGCGCCAGAGGATACGATACCGTTCCGATGGGCGGATATAACAAGGATCGGTTTGTGGAGGAGTTCCATATTCCTTCCCATTACCGCAGCGTGATGCTGATCGCCATCGGGAAAGCAGCCGCTCCAGGCCGTCCGACGGTAAGATTGCCGCTAGAAGACGTTGCGTTCTGGAATGAAATCTAAACAGGCATCAAAAAGAACGGAGGTCATTAACAGATCTCCGTTCTTTTTGGTTGTAGTCGTTGAAACTCTTCTAGTCTAGAAATTTGCCCGATTATGCTTGGAATTACACATCGAGATTCTCGTTGGAAGGCCTTACAGCCCCATGCAGGAATAAATCAACGATGTCAACAGCCATATCACGGGAGCTGGCATAACCGCTTCGGGTGTCTTCACGATTGCCCAGCATCAGCATGGCCGAGAAAGCCTGTGCCATTAGCAAGGCGTTGCCTTCCCGAAGTTCGCCGGATTGCATGGCTTGATGAATCTGTTCGGCAAGGACTTCATGAATCCGCTGTTCCGCCTCACGGATAGCGGCCATTTGCTCCTTAGACAAAAAAGGCTCCGCTTCCCGCATCATGGTCTCCATTTCGGCATGAGGCTTGGCAATCTTCGCTTCGGCTACCCGGATCAATCCAGCCTCTAGGGTATCTGCTTCCTGCAAAAAGCGATGTGTAGAAGCATAAGCTTTATCTAGAATCGTGGTTACCGCTATTTTAAACAGCTCGGGTTTACTTGTGAAATGATAATAGATGGAAGCCTTGGTCACTTGGCAAGCCTTCGCGATCTGCTGCAACGATACGGACTCGTAGCCATTCTCCATGAACAATTTGGAGGCGGTCCAGAGGATCGTTTCCTGGATGGGAATCTGATCGGCAGCTGCTTTGGGACGTCCGGGATTTCGGGGGTTACGTATTTTTGTCATGATGACCTCCTGTGTATAGTGTAAGACATGAGGGGCGCATTTTCAAAATAAATATTGAATATTAACCGACCGGTATATATAATTAATTTGCAATGTTATATCGAAAGGTTTACGAAGGAAGAACCATGATGAAGTACAAAGACTACGTAGGAATGGAGAGGATCTGCATATGCACGGATCAGGACCGAATTACGGAAAATGGGTAGCGGGAAAGCGAAGCAAATGGGTCACGCTCTGTGTATGGATACTCATCGCGCTGGCGTTGAATTTGCTATGGCCGGCTGTTGGAGATAAAGAGGATAACAATGCAGCCAATCTGAAGGAGGATGTTCCGTCCGTCGTAGCGGAAGCGATGGCCGACAAGGAATTTCCGAGCAACGGCGGCGTGCCGGCTCTCGTCGTATGGCATAAAGAAAGCGGATTAAACGAAGAGGATCTGACCAAGCTGCAGGAATTGACGGCAAGCCTTGAGTCCGATCCGCTCCCGTATCAGACGTTCGTCGTTCCTTTCCATCAGCTGCCTCCGCAAGCCTTAAGCGCCCAGTTATCAGAGGATCGGAGCACGCTGGTGATGCCTGTATTTTTTGAAGAAGATCAGGAGACGGACCAGCTTAAGGAAGGAACGGCCGAGCTGGAGAAGCGGTCGGAACAATTGCTGGGCAGCAATCCGTTTCAGGCTGCCGTTCAGAGCGGAGACGGAATCAGCGCTCGCGTAACGGGACCGGTGGGAATATCTATTGATGCAACCGGATTGTTTGAGGATGCCGACGTATCGCTCATGATTGCAACCGTGCTTCTTGTTCTGATATTGCTGCTGTTGATTTACCGTTCACCGATTCTGGCCCTGATTCCTTTGGTTGCGGTCGGCTTTGCGTATATGGTAACAAGCCCGATTCTCGGGTTCATGGCGGATCAAGGCTGGATCACGGTGGATTCCCAGTCCATCGCCATTATGACCGTGCTGCTCTTTGGAGCCGGAACGGATTATTGCTTGTTCCTGATCTCGAGATTCCGCCAGCTGTTATGGCACGAGCCCGATAAACGCAAGGCCTTGTTTCAGGCGATTACCAGCTCATCAGGCGCTATTGCGATGAGCGGCTTCACGGTTGTATTGTCTCTGTTCGCGCTGCTGCTGGCTCAGTACGGGGCATATCAACGTTTTGCCGTGCCTTTCAGTTTGTCGATTCTCATCATGTTTATAGCCAGTCTGACATTGGTGCCCGCATTGTTGGCTATTTTCGGCAGAGGTTCGTTCTATCCTTTCATTCCGAGAACCCCGGAGATGCAAGCGGAACGCGCCCTGAAAAAAGGAAAGCCGGTTCCTGCCCCTCACAAGGAGAAGGAGAGCCGGATCGGCCGCTTGGTGACAACGAAGCCTTGGACCGTCGTTTTGGCAGCATTGGTATTACTGGGTGGACTCGCGACGTTCTCGTCCCAAATCAAGTTCACTTACGATCTCTTATCCTCTTTCCCTGAGGATGTACCTTCGCGTGAAGGATTCGCCGTCATCGGCGAGCAGTTCTCGGAAGGAGAGCTTGCGCCGGTTCGCGTGATGGTGGACAGCGGGGGGCAAGCTTTGGACCTCGAGGAGCGGCTGAAAGCGCTGGATTTCGTGGATCGCGTATCCGAGCCGCAGAATGGGGCCGAGAATAACGATATCATCGGTTATGAAATCGAGCTGTCCATGAATCCTTACTCCATGGAAGCAATGCAGCACATTACGGATCTTCGGGAGATCGCGGAGGCTTCACTGGAGAAGGCAGGTGTCGGCAATCCGGCCGAAGCCGTGTGGATCTCCGGTCAAACGGCTACCCAGTACGACACCGAGATCGCTGGCGAGCATGATGCCAAATTGATCATCCCCGTCGTTATCGGTTTGATTACGCTGCTTTTATTGGTGTATTTGAGATCCGTTGTAGCTACCGTTTATCTGATTGCAACCGTCATTTTGTCTTACTTCTCGGCCCTCGGGCTTGGCTGGATCATCATTCATTACGGCCTGGGAGCCGAAGCCATCCAGGGAGCGATTCCGTTGTATTCGTTTGTGTTCCTGGTTGCGTTAGGCGAGGATTACAACATCTTCATGATCTCGAGCATATGGCAAAAGCGGAAGCAAATGCCGCTGAAGCAAGCGATCAAAGAAGGCGTTGGAGTGACCAGCTCGGTGATCACCTCGGCCGGCTTGATCCTGGCAGGAACCTTTGCCGTACTGGCCACGCTTCCGATTCAAGTGTTGGTACAGTTTGGGATCATCACGGCCATCGGGGTTATGCTGGATACGTTCATCGTGAGACCTTTCCTGGTACCCGCAATCACGACGCTGTTGGGCAAGTGGGCGTTCTGGCCGGGCAAAGCCCATATGGCGGCTGAGGAAAAGCCAGCTTTGAACGTTGAGAACAAAGCATAAACATTAGCAGCCTGTGACACCCGCCTCATCTTTAGACTATTTATAAGATGAGGCGGGTGTTGCATTTTGACCAGTGCGGATGGCGTCTGGTAAGATAAGGTAGGAAACGCGGAAAAAAACTCAGATTGTGCCCCATGACAACGATACAACAAGCCATTGAACTTCGCGCCGAAGGCAAACCGGAGGAAGCGAAAAAAATTCTCCTTGAGCTGCTGCCCCAATCCCCGGATGATCCGGATATCCATTATCAGCTGGCCTGGGTGCATGATATGATGGGCCTTGAGAGCGAAGCGGTTCCTTATTACGAGAAGGCGATCTCTTTAGGGCTGAAGGATCCCGAACGGTGCGGCGCCTTGCTTGGACTTGGAAGCACATACCGCACATTGGGGATGTACGGTAAATCCAAGGAGACATTCGAGCAGGGACTGTGGGATTACCCCGGGGCGCGGGAGTTCAGGGTGTTCTACGCGATGACCTTGTACAATTTGCGACAGTATGACAAGGCGATGGAACTGCTGCTTAGAGAATTAAGCGAAACCAGTAATGACGAGGGGACCAGGAGCTACCAGAGAGCCATTGCTTTTTATTCTGATAAACTTGATCAGGTTTGGAAATAAACGTTATCGGCATCACTTTATTATTCTTGTTAGACGAACGATTCGTTCGAGTCTATGAAAAAACAATGTTATGCATCCAGCCCAAAGACGGACTATCATGAAATTGATCCTATCGTCACTTGCTTAACTGAATTTTAGATTGCTTTCATCTCTCACTAAGGTTCGGACCTTATACTAAGTATGTCACTACAAGTGATGGAAGGAGCAACGACGATGAACAAGAAAAACAAAATGAGTATGTGGTCGATCGGATTGGGAAGTGCTTTTTTGATGATGATGTTAGCCAACCATGATAACGTTCATGATGGTCAAGCCCGAACCGGTATCGCTTCGAATGGAGTCAGATCCAACGTAGCCATTCAATCTGTCGACAAGAACGCAGCCGTTACAACCATGCCTGAGAAGCACCAAATAACCCCTGAAATGATCAATCAATTCTTGAAAATAGTTGCAGAGACATAAGAAATCTTGATTCCTATACGTAACCTGTTAGAAGACCAGCTCCCATGCCGAGGGGCTGGTCTTCTTGGCGTGATCCAGAAGCTAGGGCTCAGGTTTTACTTGGTGCTGGTGCGTCCCATAACGATTCCTAGTAATTTATTTGAAAAACGGGAACCCACGTTCTTGTCATATCTTACCATGGAGCTTATTATTATCAATAGGGTTAACCGAAGCGGAGGGATTATAAACGAAATGCAAAGCGATCACACGTTAAACAGCAAGCGAAGGACCACGGGGATTGGGATGTATCGGGAGATGCTCGCCAGGTACGTATTCCCCCATAAGAAGCTTCTGGCAGCCCTGACGGTGCTGCTGTTATTTTCCATCGGACTCCAATTGATCAATCCGCAGATCATCCGGTATTTCATCGATACGGCTCAAGGAGAGGGAAGCCTGACCTCCCTTTATTATGCGGCAGGATTTTTTATTCTCTTTTCATTGCTTCAACAAGGCGTTTCCATAGCGGCTGCTTATTATAGCGAGAACCTGGGCTGGACGACCACCAACAAGCTTCGTGCCGAGTTGGCGGAGCACTGCCTGTCGCTGGATATGAGCTTCCACAAAACCCAAACCTCCGGATCTCTAATTGAACGGGTGGATGGCGATGTGAATGCGCTCGCCAATTTCTTCTCCAGTTTCATTATCCATCTGTTCGGCAATCTGATCCTCATGATCGGGATCCTGGCTTTGCTGTATCGGGAGAACTTCTGGATCGGCCTTGTCATGACGGTGTTCGTGGTCGGCAGCATTTACGTCATTCAACATATCCGGCGATTTGCGATACCGGTCTGGAAGCGGTGGCGCGAGCTGAATGCGGACTTCTACGGATTCATCGGCGAGCACCTTGAAGGAACCGAAGATACGCGTGCCAATGGGGCGGCCGGATATGTCATGAATCGATTTTATGAGATGGCCAGGCGGATGCTGCCGGTTCGCGTTCGTGCGTTCATCGGATTTTTCTTGATGTGGAGCACCACGATATTGGTGTTTGCGCTTGGCAATGCAGCGGCTTTTATCGTCTGCGCCATACTGTGGAAGAACGGACAGGGCGGCTTGACGATCGGCTCCATCTATCTCGTGTTTTATTATACGGAGCTGTTGGCCAAGCCTATTGAAAAGATTCGTACCCAATTGGAGGATTTGCAAAAAGCGGATGCCAGCTTGATGCGGGTCCGCGACCTGCTTGCAACCGAGCCCAGGATCAAAGACGGCCCTGGCGCGCCGCTTCCGTCAGGCCCATTGTCGGTGGAATTCCGGAACCTTTACTTCGCTTACGAAGAGGGCGGGCAGGCTACGCTTGAAAATCTGCAGCTGCGCCTTGAGCCGGGCCAGACTCTTGGGCTGCTCGGCCGTACAGGCAGCGGCAAAACGACGATCGCCCGCCTGCTGCTACGCTTCTATGATCCACAGGAGGGAAGCATCGAGCTGGCGGGAACTGATATTCGAGGCTGCAAGCTCCATGAACTAAGGCGGAAGGTCGCCATGGTCACGCAGAATATTGAGATTCTTGAGGGAACCGTCCGTGATAATCTGACCTTGTTTGATGAAGGCATAGCCGATACCCGCATTATATCCGTGTTAGAAGAGCTTGGACTAGGGGATTGGTATGGCTCGCTTCCCCAAGGGCTGGATACCAATCTGGCTTCTGGAGGCGGAAGCCTGTCTGCGGGCGAGGCCCAGCTGCTGGCGTTTGCACGCGTATTTTTGACGGATCCGGGTCTTGTCATTCTTGATGAGGCTTCCTCCCGGCTTGATCCGTTAACGGAATACCGGATCGAAGCAGCCATTTCGCGTCTGCTGCAGGAGAAGACCTGCATTATAATTGCCCATCGTCTGGCTACGGTTCAGCGCGCCGACCGGATTCTCATACTGGAGAACGGAAGAATGCTCGAAAGCGGCCGCAGGGAAGAGCTGGCCTCAGATCCGCAATCGCGGTTCAGCCGCATGCTTGCCGTTGGAATGGAGGAGGTGCTGGCATGAAAACTAGGCATTTTTTCTGGCGGTTGATTATGTACCGCCCGGGGTTGTACCTCATCAACCTGTTCGCGTGGTCCCTTATCCATATGGCCCCGCTTGTGCCCGGACTGTTAACCAAGGCCTTCTTCGACCATTTGGAAGGCACTTATTCTTTTCCTTACGGCGTTTGGGCGATTGCGGTGCTGCTTATCGGCGCTGCCTTGGCACGGATTGCGCTGATCTTCGGCGGCTTTATGACAGACGTGCATTTCCGCTTCCGCATCAGCACCTTGCTCCGCCGCAATATGCTGTCGCATGTCATGAAGGAGCCCGGCGCGCGAGCGATCCCTTGCTCGCCCGGAGAAGCCATCAGCAATTTCCGGGATGACGTGGATCAGGCCGAAGAAGCGACGAGCTGGTCAGTAGATACATTAGGGCTTGTCGGTTTCGTCATTGTCGCCAGCTGGATTCTCATATCCATCGATCTGCAGCTAACGATTCTCGTGTTCGTTCCTTTGATTCTGGTGGTGACCGCAGCCCAGATCGCAACCGCGCGCATCCAGAAATACAGGGCGGCAAGCCGGGAATCGACCGCCAAGGTAACCGGGGCGATCAGCGAAATGTTTGCCAACGTGCAGGCGATCCAGGTCGCAGGAGCGGAGAAACGCGTGGTGGAGCGTTTCGTAAGTCTGAGCGAGAAACGGCGCCAATCCATGGTGAAGGATAAACTTCTGACGGAAACTTTGTCCTCCGTATTCACGAACTCCGTTAACCTCGGTACCGGCCTGATCCTCGTGCTCGCAAGCCTTAAGATGCGAAACGGCGATTTTACCGTCGGGGATTTGTCCCTCTTTGTATATTATTTAACATTTGTTACCCAGCTCATATCGAACGTCGGCAATTTCATGACGTATTACAAGCAGATGGGCGTCAGCTTTCAGCGCATCAAATCCATGCTGCAAGGAGCACCGGCTTCTCTGCTTACCGCAGCCCATTACATTGGTATCGGCAAGGTTAAGAGCAAGCGAACCCATGAAGAGAATTCCGGTCATCATGCCGCAGGATATGGGCAACAGCATGGGGCATCCAATCACGCTGCTGGCGCTCCGATCGATGACGGGATGGAAACGGCATATATCGAGGCACCTCCGCTATCGCTGCTGGAAGCGCAAGGGCTGTCGTACCAGTATCCCGAAACCGGACGGGGCATTTCGAATATCAATCTGAGACTCGCGCGCGGTACCTTTACGGTCGTAACCGGGATGATAGGCAGCGGAAAAACGACGCTGGTTCGCACATTGCTGGGCTTGCTGCCAGCCGAAAAGGGCGAAATCCGATGGAACGGCGAAAGGGTAACGGAGCCGGCTGATTTCTTCATACCGCCACAAAGTGCTTATACTGCGCAGATCCCAAGGCTGTACAGCGACAAACTGCGCAACAACATTCTGTTGGGTATATCCGAGCAGCCGGGCAGTCTGGAACGCGCGCTTCATGCGGCCGTAATGGAAGAAGATATCAAACATCTGCAAAATGGGTTGGAGACGATGGTGGGTCCGCGCGGAGTCAAGCTGTCCGGCGGTCAAGCACAGCGGACAGCCGCGGCAAGAATGTTGGTTCGGGATGCGGAACTCTACGTATTCGACGATTTATCCAGTGCATTGGATGTTGAGACGGAGCGCAAGTTATGGGAGAGGCTGTTCAGCGAGCGCGGAGGTGCGACTTGTCTTGTGGTATCGCATCGGAAGGCTGCGCTTAACCATGCTGACCATATCATCGTGTTGAACGGCGGTGAGATTGAGGCCGAGGGCACGGCGGAGCAGCTGCTGGCTTCCAGCGAAAGCTTCCGACAGCTATGGTACGGCGAAGAAACAGGATAATTAGGCGGGAACAAATGTTCAACGCGAAGAAGACCTGATTAAATCAACGTCACCTTAGACAGAGGAGTGAGGGCCCATGCCAATCGCAGAACAAATCCAGCTTGTTGTCCGCACGGCAGAACATCTGCCCGTCTTGAAAGAATTCGAGCTACCGGAGGACCAAGTCCAATTCACCTCTCATCCGAAAGAAGTTTTAAACCTAGGGGAAGGTCAGTTTCCCATCGTCATTTTAGCTGATGGTCATCCTGTCGGTTTCTTTATCCTGCATGCTACGGAGCGCGTCAAGGAATATACAAGTCATTCTCATGCGATGCTGTTGACTGCTTTATCCATTGATCATCGACAGCAGCGTAAAGGTTACGCCAAACGAGGGATGCTTGCACTGCCAGCGTTCATTAGGAGAGAATTTCCTTCCTGCAATGAGGTGGTGCTGGTCGTGAATCATAAGAATGTACCGGCTCAGCAGCTGTATGCAAGTGTTGGTTTCAAAGATACAGGCAGAAGAAGAATGGGGCCGATCGGAGAGCAATGGGTGATGAATCTAACCATCTGATATAACAGCAGCTTTCTAAAGTGAAAAACATGCTGCCATCTTCGATCAACGTTGGAATTGGTGCTTAAGTTCATTCTATGATCGGATCATCATATAAGAGCAATGCCGCAAAGATCCTATGTCTTTGCGGCATTGCTTATTTAACCTGATTTATGCTTCGCCAGGTCGCTTCCAATTGCGAAGCGATATATTCGAGAATCGGTTTACTGTAGAAATATCCGCTGTGCGACAACGGATTCCAGCTTGTCAGCCAGTTGCCCACGTTAACGGATATGTCTTGGCGTACCGTGCGGTCATACTCTTCGTTAATGCTTTTGAGGGGGTAAGCAAGGATATCGTCCTTATCATAGAAATTGACCCATTCACCCAGCAGATGTTCATAATAGAGCTTCAGCTGAGCTGAAGGAACCACGATCGGCTTGTCAAAGTCACGATAACGCATGCTCCACAGCGGCAAAGTGGTTCCGAGCGAATAGAACAAGGTCAGAAGTTCTCCTCGCTCCAGCGGTGCTTCGGGATTAACGACCAGACGATGCCCGCGGGAGGAAAATTGCAGATCGTAGAAAAAATTGCTGGCGATCACGGACCCCAAGCTATGGGAGATTACGCATAACGGAGCACGGGGGCCGGCTGACAGGGCAAGGCGGTGCAGCGCCTCGCTGATCGTCCGATGAATGGCCTCGTAGTTCTGATCTTCGGATTCCACGGGCTGATAAGCCACGGCATCCGCCAGATTGTTGATTACGTACTGCCGGAGGTGCTGATAACGTAAACGGTAAGGTTTAATGCTGCTGCCGATTAATTCATTCTCGCGTGCCGCAAAAACATCGGCCCAATGCACGGCCTCCATGGCCAACTGCTCATGCGGGATGCCGGAGGTCCGGGAGAAGGTGTCCCTCAAGTTTTTCATGAATTTATCCGCATAACTTTTCTTTTGTGTTCCCAATCCGTGTACAATGATCACTGCAATTTTTTGCGTCATCCAACTGCAGCCCCCTTCATCGGAAATGGAATGAATGGATATCTTTTACTCTTTATAAGCGATTAGCACTTGAATTGTAAATAGGTTATTACAGCACGAGAGAATCCGGTGATTATTCGTAGCTCTATTGAGTCATTCCGCTCATGAACGATTTTGGTTACAATGAAGAGATAACCAATGGTAACATGGTAGGAAGAAAGGCGGGGTCATTACATTACTTTTATATTGAAATAGGAGGCAGGGTATGTCTTATAAACAAATGAAATGGTTGATACTCATCATTCCAACCTTGACGATTGGCATATGGGAATATGTTCGCCATGAGTTCCTGCTGCCTTATATATCGATGGATCTTGGCAATCTGCTGGCACCTGTCATCGTTTTTTTGGTTTCCATACTGTTCCTTACCCAGTTATTTTCGTTGATTGAACGGAATCAAGAGGAGTTGAACCGATCGAGGGCATTGCAAGCAGCCATGCATGAACGGGAGAAGATCGGCCGGGAGCTCCATGACGGAATCGCCCAATCCTTGTTCCTGCTGAACGCCCAGATCGACCGAATCGAGAAGTCAGGCCGTACGGGGGACATTCCGTATCAGGAAATCAAGGAAAGCGTTCATCGTACCAACACCTACGTAAGAGAGGCTATTGCGAATCTCCGCTACCCGGCAGATCCGCAAGCCATTCCGTGGATGCACAGCATGAGCAGCCTGATCGAGGAAATCAAGCAGGAGACGGACCTGCATTTCGACATCAAGTGGGGAATTCCGGACGCCATGCTGTCAGCCAAAGAAAAGGTGGAGCTGCTGGCTTCGATCAGGGAATCCTTATTGAATATCCATAAGCACGCCGAGGCAAAACACGTCAAGATTACCGCGAATACAACGGATTCGGGCTGGCATTGCACTGTCACCGACGATGGAAAAGGCTTTGATCTGGACAAGCCGCTCGGCAGCAACCGGTATGGTATCAAAATCATGAAGGATCGGGCCGAGGCCATGGGCTGGAAGTTCCAGATGGAAAGGCGGCACGACCAGACGATTATCAACATCAGGAAGGAGAGCACAGCATGAACAGTCAACCTTTTCGCGTGTTAATCATCGATGACAGCGATCTGGCAAAAGAAGGAATTCGCACCATTTTGAGCAGCGATCCGACCTTTGAAGTCGTGGCGGAAGGGCAAAGCGGTGAGGATGCCCTGGAACTGACCGAAATATGGATGCCCGATATCATCTTGATGGATATTCAGATGCCCGGCATGGGCGGTTTGGAAGCGACCAAGCTGGTGAAGGACAAGTTCCCTTATGTTAAGATCGTTATGGTCACGGTATCCGACGACATCGCCCATTTGTTTGATGCCCTGAAGCGTGGAGCCCAGGGGTATTTGTTAAAGAACTTGAATCCCGAATCATGGCACGAGTACCTGAAAGCCATTGCGGTGGACGAAGCACCGGTGAGCAGGGAACTCGCGTTCCGCATCCTGAAGGAATTTTCGCAATACGACAAGCCGGACCCGAGCAAAAGTCCCTTAACGGCGCGGGAAAAGGAAATTCTGGGACTCGTCGCCGAGGGATTGTCCAACCGCGATATTTCGAGCGACCTCTGCATTTCCGAAAATACGGTCAAGAACCATTTGAAGAACATTTTGCAAAAGCTGCATTTGGAAAATCGGGTACAGCTGACCCGCTATGCCTTCGAACAAGGCTGGATGGGGAAGAGACAGCGATAAGCAAGGTACCGATGTCCGAAGGATGTTGGCGAAGAATGAATTTAGGCAAAACAGACATCCGTGCGCAGGGGCGCTCATTTTTGCTTCACCAGAAAGATCCCGAGCGCAATAATGCCGATCCCCGCCCAGTTTTTCCAGGTGGGAACCTCCTTCAGGAACAAGTAAGCCACGCCCAACGATATCAGGATCTCCAGACATTTGGAGAAGATCAACGTGTACCCCAGCTGATCGGTGGCTTTGTAACCAAAGCGGATCCCGTACCCGATGCACATATTGGCAATGACAAAGAGCGGAAGCATCCACAACTGAAACTGCAGGGTAGGCCAGAACAGATGCTGGATATGCTTGGTTTGGTACGAGAAGACCAGATTGATGATCGACAGTCCGCCGAAGAGCAAACCGACACTGTAGATATAAAACATATAGCCCTCCTGTAACGATGGTCTTTGTAGTACGCCATTAATGTTTCCCTGCGACAACTTTCTTATCCATGGACAATTTGCAAGGATCCTCTCAACAATATTCTGATTGCTCAAAATCAGCAGGATGCTTCTTATAGGTGCGCGGCAAAAAAAGGATGACTCCCTTTCGCTGGGAGCCATCCTTTTCAGTATTAATGCGGGATGTTCATTTCTTGGAGGCGAATCTTCATCCACAACCAAACCATTCATCGGCTTCATTAATGAACTTGGTGAAGCCTGCTGTACGCACCGCCGGAGTGAATCAATTCCTGATGCGTGCCTTGCTCGGCAATGCCTTCCGAATTGACGACGATAATTCGGTCCGCGCTCTGAATGGTGGTCAGTCGGTGAGCGATCACTAGCGTTGTTCTGCCGACGGACAGCTCAGCCAGGGACTTCTGGATTTGCGCTTCCGTCTCCGTGTCCAGTGCCGAGGTAGCTTCATCCAGAATCAAGATCGGCGGATTCTTCAGGAACATTCTCGCAATGGACAGACGCTGCTTCTGGCCGCCGGACAGCTTAACCCCGCGTTCCCCGATGACCGTCTCCATGCCGTCCGGCAGGCTTCGGATCAGTTCATCCAGCGAAGCGCGCCGTGCGGCTTCCCAGATTTGATGGTCGGTTGCATTCAAGTCGCCGTAGGCGATATTGTCACGGATCGTGCCGGAGAACAGGAACACGTCCTGCTGCACGATACCGATATGCTTGCGCAGGTTTTGCAATGTGATATTCCGGATGTCGATCCCGTCCACCGTGATCGAGCCCTGATCCACGTCATAGAAACGGGGGAGTAGGCTGCAGATCGTGGTCTTTCCGGCACCGGACGGCCCGACGAATGCAACCGTTTCTCCGGCACGGATCGTCAGGTGAATGTTATTCAGTATCGTTCGGGAAGGCTCGTACCCGAAGGTGACGCCTTCGAAGCGGATATCTCCCCGTACCGATGAAAGGGATACGGCATCAGGCACATCGGCGATCTCCGGCTCGGTATCCATGATTTCCAGGTAGCGTTTAAAGCCGGCAATGCCTTTGGGATAACTCTCAATAACCGCGTTGATCTTCTCGATCGGACGGAAGAAGATGTTGGAGAGCAGCAGGAATGCCATGAATTCGCCCATCTCGATTTTGCCTTGAATGAAGAACCATGCGCCGCAGATCATCACGAATACCGTGATCAAACGCATCAGCATATAGCTGACGGACGTGCTTTTTGCCATCGTTTTATAGGCCAGCAGCTTGGTGGTGCGGAACTGCTTGTTCTCTTCCTGAAACAGCTTATTCTCATGCTCTTCGTTCGCAAACGATTGAACCACGCGGATGCCGCCGACATTGTCTTCGATGCGGGCATTGAAATTGCCCACGTTTCGGAACAATTGACGATAAGTCGTGGTCATTCTGCCGCCGAACTTAATGATCAGCCATGCCATCAGCGGCACGATAATAAAGGTCAGCAGCGCAAGCTCCAGGTTGATGTAGGCCATCAAGGAGAAGGAACCGAGCAGCGTCATGACGGCGATGAACACGTCTTCCGGGCCATGGTGGGCCACTTCGCCGACGTCGTTAAGATCGTTCGTGATACGGCCCATCAGGTGGCCGGTTTTGTTGTTATCAAAGAAGCGGAAGGACAACTTCTGAATGTGGGAGAACATTTTCTCCCGCATGTCCGTCTCGATGTTGATGCCGAGCATATGACCCCAGTACGTCACGATATACT
The DNA here is from genome assembly GCF_041954005.1 of Priestia sp. BR_2. Classification (NCBI taxonomy): domain Bacteria; kingdom Bacillati; phylum Bacillota; class Bacilli; order Caryophanales; family Bacillaceae; genus Priestia; species Priestia sp. BR_2. The sequence goes on from NZ_JAVFHM010000188.1 coordinate 416,407, forward strand.
GCAGCGCGGTATTCAGCGCATAGATGGACAGCAGGACGATGCAGGCAATCAGGATAAGCGGCCAATCCTGGCTGGGCAGCAGCTCGTCGATGAATTTGCTGACGGCAAGCGGGAAAGCAAGCTCCAGCAGTCCCGCAATGACGGCGCACGTAAAATCCAGTACAAAAAGTCCCTTATAGGGCCGATAGTATGAAAAAAACTTTCTAATCAAAAATCATCACGCTCCAAGTCCTACCTCTGTCATGGTTATTGGTTTATGAATGGCCTGGGCCATTATTGCTGGCCGTCCTGAGACTGCCTCGTATCATACAATTCAAAAGCCTGAATGTACTCCTGAATGATCTGGTCCACCGCTTTCAGCTCTCCGCTGACCACGTCCCGAATGGCTTGCAGGTCCGGATCATTGACCTGTTTCTTCAGGGTCTCCCGTTTCACAACCAGGTTGTCCAGAAAAGAGAGCGCACGTCCCCGGCGGAACGTTTGCGCCATCTTCCCGCCTTCCCTGCCGCCATGCCCTTCCTCGCGCCGTCTTCCGTGGCGTCCGCCTTGCCGGTGGCTGTCCCGGTCGCGATGCTCCGACCGGCTCTGGCCCGGCATAGGTGGTTCCTCTTGCCGCATGTAACCAACCTCCTTCAACGTCAAATGTATACGTTTGTATACCAATACTCGTGATTGTATACGTTTGTATACGGTTCGTCAATCCATTTTAGCGAAAAGGTTGGAAAATGAAGGAGATCGAAAGAAGATATGCTATGATGAGAGTTAGCCGCCCGGTCGATTAGCGTGGTTTGATTACGCACACCGGGAACGGGATGAACATGGGAAGGGAGCTGTACATAATGAATGATCATAATCATGAGTACTGGATGCATCAGGCGATTGCAGAAGCCCATCGAAACGTTCAGCATGTGGAAGGAGGTCCGTTTGGGGCGATTGTGGTTAAGGATGGCCAAGTGATCGGCAGGGGCCGTAATTTGGTTACTGCGCTGAACGACCCTACCGCTCATGCCGAGGTGCAAGCCATACGGGAAGCCTGCCTGCATTTAGAGGATTTTCAATTGAAAGGTTGCACGATCTATACCAGCTGCGAACCCTGTCCGATGTGCCTGGGGGCTATCTACTGGTCAAGGCCCGATGCCGTTTATTATGCAAGCACGAAGCAGGATGCGGCCGAGATCGGGTTTGATGATCATTTCATATACGATGAAATCGCCATGCCGATGGATCAGCGTTCCATCCCCATGAAGCAGGTTCGGACAGCGGATTATTTGCTGCCATTCCAAGCGTGGAGCTCTGCGGAGCGAAAAATTGAATATTAATCGTAAAAACCGGGCTCCCTGCTAGGGGGAAGCCCGGTTTATTGTTATTTATCGATAGGGATACCGAAATAAGTATGAAGCGCTTCGGCATATTCCTGTGGATTTCCCGGTTTAAAGGTGTGAACGCCGCCGGACTTGTAGATTCTGAACTCGTCGTCATCCACGGTGTTTCTGCCTTCAGCGGTACGTATGGATACCCGGGCCGTTTTATTAAACGGCGAATCGGGGGCATGCTCGCACCAGAAGGAGGTGGTGATGAAATCTTTCGGTAGATTAGGTTCTTCCGTAAAAGAGAAGACCGGATCCCAGGCATCTTTTTTCCACTCCTCGAGCATCCAGCCATAAGCCTCGGTCTGAACCAGCCGGTAGGTTTCGTTCCCCTGGGTTTGTTCCAGGCCATCTACCAGCTCCAAAGGGTGGCGAGGTCCGGCGCCTCCCACTCCGACGTCGGCAATATATCGCTGGTCTTCGATATCCACCTGCAGGATATGGTGCCGCCGCTTAGCAGGCGTATCGGTCTCATCCCGCCAGAAGCGACCGAAGTAATGAGTGACCTTAAAGCCCAGTTCCTGCAGCAGCCAGCCAAACAACGCATTGAGCTCGAAGCAGTAGCCGCCGCGATGGCGGGTGACGATTTTATCGTAGAGATGGGGAATATCCAGGGACAGCGGAATTCGGTCAAGGATATCGAGATTTTCATAGGGGACGGTATGCACATGCTGCTCCTGCAGTCTGGCGAGCATATAAGCGCTGTTCACAATCGGGCCCGTATATCCTATACGATCAAGATACTGGTTAACATCCAGGCCATGTGTCGGGTTACTCATTCGATCACCGCATCTTTCGTAAATTGTCAGCTTGGTAGAAGTAAGCCGTATATAATTATATACTTTATATCATAAAATAGAGCTTTCTAATAGAGAAGGAGAAGGAGGCGAAGCGGGATATGACCATGGATATCCAGGCGCTCCGGTCAGCTGCAGGAACGATCACCCTCATTCCTGAGCATTATGAACTAGTTATGGAGGATAACACTCCTAAGGGGTTCGATGAAAAAGAGAGAACGTTTATCTGGGAGGACCCTCAATCCGAGAACAGTCGAATTGAGGTTTCATTAAGCCTGAAGACCGGTCAGCTGATGAGGCTTCAGATCGATCAAGAGCGTGATGATACGATATGGGGAAGCGCGATAGAGGCAGGACGCGCCATGGAGCAGGCAACCGACATAGCTAAAACCTTCATGACCCGGCGTCATCCGAATTATGCAGCGCTTACCTGGATTCGATCAGAGATCAAACGATACTATGTTGAGATTGAATTTAGGGCCGAGGTCGGCGGAGTGCCGCTGCCGCGCTCCGGTTGTGTGATCCGGCTTGACGCCAATCTCAATATCGTGCTTTACAAGGCGGAAGAATTCCCGGGAATGGAGCTGCCGGTTTGGCCGGACAGGCTTGTTAGCGCGGAGGCTGCGAAGCAAAGGATCCTTCAGGATATGGAGATGCAGCCCATCATAACCACACTGTATCCCTCTATATATGACATGGAGGGGGAAGAGGATCAGCATCGGCTGGTGTATGAACCGATTCAGGGCCGTCGTAAGATCGATGCCGTTACGGGTGAACCCTTACATAACCTGCAGCATGATTTGCTGCCGCCGACTGTTCCAATCACGCCTGCGGATCCCGGTAATTTAGATAACGTTTATACCGTTAAGCCTGTTCTCCCATCAAGGACCGGAACCGAACATTCAAGCTCAGATGAAAATTCAGATTTAATTCCATTCTGGGAGGCCCAGCTGGGCATTGATACGGAGCGGTATGTTCTGGATCGGCCAAGGGGAGACGATCAAAACCTGATATTATTGTACTTTGATAAAAGCGATATGAACAAGGATGAAGCGGATCAATCGGCGACCGATCCGTTATCGGTGGATCGATATTTTGAACGGCGGTGGGGAAATACGCTTCGCAATCTTCAGGCAGCTCACATGATACATATCGATAAGGCCACAGGCAGCTTAGAGGCGTACCAATATAAACCGGAAAGCTCCGACGGAGAGGCGGTGCTCACTCGCGAGCAATGCTGGGAACGAGCAGAGCAGTTCTTGCAGAGATTTTTTCCGTCATACGCCAAGTATTTGCGGTTGGAAGTGAAATGGGATTGGGAAGCCGGGATAACGGACAGTGAGCAAGTGGGAGATGAGGGTGAAGCTGAGCCGCGGGATCGGGAATTCTTCCACTTGCCGCTATATATCGATCAATACCGGGTACGTCTGGAGCGTGTAAATATTTGCGTAAGTACGATTACAGGAGAAGTGCTTCAGTACCGCAGTGTGTCACATGAGAAAATCCGTGAGCTGGAGGCTTGCGGGTTTAAGGCTGCGGTTTCTGCGGCATCGGCACTCGCACGATATGCGGAACGGCTGGAGATGTCGCTCAGGTGGTATATGGATGGTGATGACGGCACGGCCCGCTACCGGTTAATCTATGATCCCGTGCACAAGAGACGAGCCAAAACAGGAGTAAGCGTTTCAGAGTATCTTTTGGAATATATAGATGCCGTGAGCGGAGAACTGATATGGTCCAAATTGTGAGCCGCTGAGCGATGCTGAATCGTTGGCATGGGTAGTACCAGGAATGACAGCAGGATTATTGAGATAGATGGAAAGGGCCAGCGATTGTCCCTAGGGTGTCAGAGCATCATGGGAGGGCAAGTGGGCTGCTGTGTGTCTGAGATCCTACAGATGCATTAAGCCTTATATTATGCAACATAAAAAGGGTGTCCCAACAGCCGCTTGTGCGGTGAGGGACACCCTTTCTTATGAGATTAGAGAGCATGAAATTCAGAGACGTTCCACATCTAATCTTTAGCTTGCAAGAAACAGCCGCTGTATGCGGTCTGGCTTCTCAGAAGGCATGTCGATAGCTGTTAAGCTATTATAACGGATCAACTCCTGCGCTATCCGCAGGTGCAGTTTAATACCGGTTTGCGCGCTGCCGTCGTTTCGTCGAGTCGCTTCACAACCGTGGTGTAAGGGGCGTTAATGACAACGTCAGGCGTAGACTCTGCTTCTTTTGCGATTTGGATCATCGTGTCGATGAAACCGTCCAGCGTTTCTTTGCTCTCCGTTTCGGTCGGCTCGATCATGATGCATTCCTCCACGTTGAGCGGGAAATAGATGGTTGGCGGATGATAGCCGAAATCGAGCAACCGCTTGGCAACGTCCAGGGTTCGCACGCCGTACTCCTTCAGCTTTCTGCCGGACAGCACGAATTCGTGCTTGCATAGGCCCGGGTAGGCTACTTCGTAATAAGGAGCCAGACGATGCATCATGTAGTTCGCATTCAGCACGGCGAGCTCGGAGACGCGGCGAAGTCCTTCCGGTCCATAGGTGCGAATATACGCATAGGCACGAACCAGAATGCCGAAGTTGCCATAGAACGCCTTCACGCGGCCGATCGACTGGGGACGGTCGTAATCCCAGTAGAAGGTGCCGTCTTGGCGCTTGGACACGATCGGTTTCGGCAGGAACGGGATCAGCAGGCTTTTCACGCCGACAGGGCCTGCGCCGGGGCCGCCTCCGCCATGGGGTGTGCTCATCGTTTTGTGCAGGTTGAGATGGACCACGTCAAAGCCCATGTCGCCTGGCCGGGTAATTCCCATGATGGCGTTGGAATTGGCTCCGTCATAGTACAGCAGACCGCCAGCGTCGTGCACGATTTCCGCAATTTCCACGATCTGCTCCTCGAACAGGCCAAGCGTACTCGGGTTCGTCAGCATAAGGGCCGCCGTATCCTCACCAACGACGGCGCGGAGGGCATCCAGATCCACCATGCCCCGTTCATTGGATTTAATCGTGATCGTGTCGTAACCGGCTACCGTTGCGCTGGCCGGGTTCGTGCCGTGAGAGGAGTCGGGTACGATGACCTTGGTGCGTTTCTCGCCGCGGCTCTCATGGTAGGCGCGAATCAGCATCAGCCCCGTCCATTCGCCATGGGCACCCGCAGCAGGCTGCAGCGTTACTTGATCCATGCCGGTCAATGCGGCTAGGTCGTTCTGCAGGGTATACAGCAGCTCTAGTGCGCCTTGAATGCTTTCCTCAGGCTGGTACGGATGAATCTTGGCAAAACCGGCAAAACGGGCAACATCCTCGTTGATCTTCGGGTTGTATTTCATCGTGCATGAGCCGAGCGGATAGAAACCGTTATCGATGCCGAAATTCCGTCGCGACAGCTCGGTATAATGACGGATGACATCCACTTCGTATACCTCCGGCAGTTCGGCCGGTTTGCTGCGCAGCAGGCTCTCCGGTATGAATGAAGCGGCGTCGGTTTCCGGTACGTCGCATTCGGGCAGGGAATAGGCGACGCGGCCGGGCTTGCTGAGTTCAAATATCAAGGCTTTTTCCGGTTTCATACAATCGCCTCCAATTCACCAATAAACTGGTCGATTTCGTCCTTCGTCCGCCGTTCGGTCACGGCGATCAGCATGCATCCATGAAGCTCAGGGTACGAAGAGCCAAGATCGTAACCGCCGATATAACCGGCCTCCAGCAGCTTCGAGTTGACCTCCTTCACGTTCGTTCCCTCAGGCAGCTTCACTACGAATTCATTGAAGAACGGAGAGCTGAATGGGAGGGATAGGGAACCCTTGGCGACAAGGTCGGCAGCGTAATGGGATTTGCGCACATTCAGAAGCGCTGCCTCCTGCATGCCGGCTTTACCCAGCGTAGACATATAAACGGAGGCACACAGCGCGAGCAGCGCTTGGTTCGAGCAGATGTTCGACGTTGCTTTTTCCCTGCGAATATGTTGTTCCCGTGCCTGCAGCGTCAGCACAAAGCCGCGCTTTCCGTCCTTATCGACGGTTTGGCCCACGATCCGGCCGGGAATGCGGCGCATCAGCGGTTCGGATACCGCAAAGAATCCGCAGGTCGGCCCGCCGAGAGAGGCAGGAATGCCAAGCGGCTGGGCATCGCCGACAACGATGTCGGCCCCAAGCACGCCAGGGGATTCGAGCAGTCCGAGCGACAGCGGGTTTACGCTCAGCACGAGCAATGCATTTTGATCATGAACCAAGGGTTCGATCGATCTCACGTCCTCAATGCAGCCGAAGAAGTTCGGCGATTGCAGAAGCACGGCTGCCGTGTCATCCGTAACGGCAGCGGCGAGCGCATCCGGGTCGGTAACGCCGTTAACGATGCCGACTTCAACGACTTCCAGATCGAGACCGTGAGCCGAAGTCAGAACGATCTCCCGGGCTTCCGGGTGAACGGCTCGGGAAATAACGATTTTCTTTCGTTTGGTCGCCCCGCTGGCAAGCGCCGCTGCCTCAGCCAGTGCCGTTGAACCGTCATACATGCTGGCATTGGCTACTTTCATGCCGGTCAATTCACAGATATAAGATTGAAATTCAAAGATCGCTTGCAGCTCGCCTTGGCTGATCTCCGGTTGGTAGGGCGTGTACGCCGTGTAAAATTCGGAGCGGGAAATCACATGGTTGAGGACGACGGGAATGTGGTGGTCATACAATCCGGCTCCGAGAAAGCTGGTATACCGGTCGAAATCGGCATTGCGATCCGCCAAGCGGCGCATATGCTTCAGCAGCTCTGGCTCGCCCAGCCGTTTCGACATCGGGAGGACGCCGTTGTATCGGACGGATTTAGGGATATCGGCAAACAGGTCTTCGATGGTCTCCGCTCCGACGGCGGCAAGCATGTCGGCCTGATCTTGATCTGTCATAGGCAAGTAACGATGCTTCATGATAAGGCAGCTCCTCTTTTATAGAATGGTGTCTTAACCACTTTGGCTTTTAATTTCTTACCGCGAATCTCGACCCATACCTCGGAATCCAAGCTTGCATAAGGGGTTTCGATCAAGGCCAATCCGAGATTTCGCTTAAGCGAGGGAGATTGAGTACCGCTGGTCACTTCACCGATCGGTTCACCATTACCGTTGAATACAGGGTAATGGGACCGCGGGATACCGCGATCAATAAGCTCAATGCCAACCAGCTTACGCGGCACACCGTCTTGTTTCTGCTGTTGAAGCGCTTCCCGTCCGATGAAATCGCCGCTGTCCAGCTTCACGAAATAACCGAGGCTGGCTTCAACGGGTGAGATCGTGCTCGAAAGCTCCTGTCCGTACAATGGCAGTTTCGCCTCGAAGCGGAGCGTATCGCGCGCACCAAGTCCGGCCGGAATGAGTCCATGGTCTTCCCCCGCGGTTAACAGGCCTCTCCAGATATCCGGCGCATCCCCGGCGGAGCAATAAATTTCAAAGCCGTCTTCACCGGTATAACCGGTCCGTGAGAGCAAGGCGGCATGGCCGCATACTTGCGCGTTCTGAATAAAATGGAAGGAGGGGAGATCGCCGAGCGTCTCCGAGGTTGCCTTCGACAAGATGTTCTCGGCGGCAGGTCCTTGGAGTGCAATCAGTGCCGTCTCCGCGGATACGTTCCGGATGGCGACATCACCTGTGACGTGTTCATGAAGCCACTGAAGATCCTTATCGATGTTGGATGCGTTCACAACCAGCATGAATCGATCCGACGACAGTTTATAAACTAGCAGGTCATCGACCGTACCGCCGTTGTCATTACACATTAGCGTATATTGGGCCTGACCGACCGTAATTCGGGTGACGTCATTCGTGGTCATGTTCTGGATGAAAGCTTCGGCGTCTTGTCCGCTGATCATAAATTCGCCCATGTGGGAGACGTCGAACAGGCCGGCGTGCTTGCGTACGGCTTCATGTTCTTGCACGATGCCGGAAAATTGCACGGGCAATTCCCAGCCGCCGAAATCGATGCAGCGAGTAGAAGGAAAATCGGAATAAAGCGGGTAAAGCGGTGTACGTTGTAATGAACTCATCTCTTCACCTCTTTAATTGGCATGGTCTATCGGGGAAACACCAAAAAAGGACAGACAGAAGGATAACAAGCCGTGCTCAAAAAGCCCGCTCGTTGCGTAATCCTTCTGCTCTGTCCTTTGTACCTGAGAGTTACCCCACATGTCATGTTAGTGTTGTGTCAAGCGTGTGTGAGTTTCCCCGTGGGTGATTCCTTATTCAGAATTCTCTCCAGAGGTGCGTCCGGTAAAGGTCCTTTTGCCTGAGAGATTCACCGTGTGATCCGGCTTACTCCTTCGGCGCTACCTGTCAGTCTGTCGGTAATCTCTCCCAATACCATCATCCGCGTGAAACATATTGAGTTGTCATCTTCCTACGTTCTTGTGATTATTATAAACGTGCCTCTCCATAAAGTGTCAACCTTTATTTCATCAAAAATTTGTTCATGTTTAAAATTTTTGTTAGAAATCTTGACATCGACTCGTCCCTGTTTTATTCTGTGGGAGAATAAGCCAACCGAATATGCGAATGACGATGGATGGGAGAGACCGCTAACGAGTTGGGGATAACCCGAGCGGCACCGAAGGAGCAAACCGTTATGCCTGCCGGGCTGACGAGTAATCTCTCAGGTAAACGAACCGCCATCCGACGCAGCTCTGGAGAGTGCGCAAGCCACCCAAGGGGAAAGATCGAACCGTTAAGAGGCGGCCGATCACAAACTCTCAGGTACCGAGGACAGAGAGAAGGCGAAAGCCTTTTTTCGCGTCCTTTTTTTCATTCACCTTAATTTCATTTTTTAAGAAAAGAGGAGTATTCGAAAATGAGCGAAATCAGAGAGAATTTGGTGTACAGCGACGATCATGAATGGGCATTGAGGGTTGATGGGAATGTGGTGCGCGTCGGTATTTCCGATCATGCGCAGTGCCAGCTGGGCGATATCGTATTCGTAGAGCTTCCCGAGACGGGCGCTGCGGTTTCCGCAGGCGATAGCATCGGCACCATTGAGTCGGTCAAAACCGTTTCGGAGCTGTATTCCCCTGTTTCCGGAACCATTACGAAAGTGAATACCTCCTTGGAAGACCAGCCTGAGCTTGTGAACGGAGAGCCGTATGAAGGCGGATGGATTATGGAGGTAGAGGTGGAAGGCGATCTGGACGAAGCGCTAGGCAAACTGCTGACCGCGGATGCTTATCGTGCCAAAGTGGATTAGGAATCGTAACATAACAATAGGAACGAACGCATAGCATAACGGCTGCGACACGTAACGAGAATTACGGATCGCAGCCGTTTCCGTTTGTCCATTCATTCGGGGAACCATGCTACGCTTTATCCTGAGCTTGATGCCATGCGGCGCGACATGAAACGTGTCCGGAGCTCAGGCAGATTCACGATCAGAATCCCGCCGATAATGAACAAACTGCCTAGGACCGAATAAAGTGAAATCGTTTCGCCGTACAGAAATGCACCGAGTCCCAGCGCGATGATCGGCGACACGAAGAGCCAGGTGGACGGGAAAAAGGCATTCGTCGCTTTTAGCAGCCAGGCATACAGGCTATGGCCCAGCATCGAGCCGACGATTGTCAAATATAAGACGGATCCTATGGCCGGCATCGTTGTCAGCCCAGTCCATTGCCCGCGTTCACTGAACAAGGATAGAAGCAATAAAGCCAAGCCCCCATGCATCATCTGCACCGCATTGATCGTAATCGGCGAGATATCCGGCATGTCAAAGGACAGTTTGCGGGTAGCAAGCGAGCCCACGCTGTAACCGATTTCGCCTATAAGGATGACCATGCAGCTCAGAATCCAGATGAGGTCGCTCCCGATCGCCAGCTTGGGCATGATGAGCACGCACACGCCCGCAAATCCGACCGCGCAGCCCCAGTAATCGCTGCGCCGGGCTTTCTTCCGCATGACAACGGATTGAATCATCAGGATCATCATGGGGCCCGTAGCCGACAGAATGGCGGCAATGCCAGAAGCTACATGCTGCTCGGCCCAATACAGCGTCGCAAACGTCAGAAACGTGCTGGTCATCCCGATCAGAAGGAATTCCTTGCGCAAGAGCAGGCTCGGTTTTGCCTTGCGCTGCAATATCATCCACAGGAAGATGAAGGCGCCCGCCAGAAGAAATCGAAGCCCCGCCGAGAGAAATGGCGGCAGCCCAGCCTCCACGCCGATTTTGATCGCGAGAAACGTGGTGCTGAAAATGGCGCACATTAATAAGTAGTTAAAAATAATCATGCTGCATCCTCCTTTTTCTATACTATAATAGGTAGTTAATAGAACAGATTTGGGTCTGATAGAACAGATTCGCCTGCAAATAGGTCAGGGGGAAAGAACGGATGAAGCTTTCGATGATGGATGAAAAGGCAGGAAAAGGGTCATTGCAGCAGCTGGTTTACGATACCGTTGCTAAGGGCATTGCAACAGGGGAGTGGAAGGAGTCTGACAAGCTGCCGTCGGTTAGGGTCATGGCGGAGCGTTTGAAGGTTCATCGATTAACGGTGTTGAAGGCTTATCAGCAGCTGTTAGAGGATGGCATCGTGGAAGTGAAATATAAATCAGGGTATTTTGTGGCGAGTAAGGCAGAAGACGTTTCGGCGGAACTCCTTGCATTCAGCCCGCCTTGGGAATATCAGGCCAGATCGCTGTACGTCAATCGCAGCCGCTTGTCCGACATTCACAGGCATCAGGTCGATTACCAGATGTCGGAAGCGCTCATCGATCCTGCGCTGCTGCCGAATGCATTCTTGTCCAACCACGTCAAACAAGTGTTTGACATGTATCCGAAGGTATTGAGCACTTATTCTTCGGTGTCCGGAGATTTGGAGCTGCGCGAGGAAATGGCCCGGTATTTCATGGAGAAGCAGGGCATAGCGGTTCATCCGGAAGAACTGCTGATTACGACGGGATCCCAGCAAGCGATTGATCTGATTTCGCGTTCGCTCGTCAAAAGCGGAGATGCTGTATTGATCGAACGGCCGACATACAGCCCGGCGATTGATGTTTTTGTTCAGCAAAATGTCAATCTGCTCCCCATCGAGATTACGCCGCAAGGATACGACCTGGAACATATCGAATATATGATGCGGACGGAGAAGCCGAAGCTGTTCTACATGAACCCGACGTTTCAAAACCCGACAGGATATACGGTACCGGTAACGCAGCGCAAGGCGCTGGTTGAACTAGCCGAACGATATGAATGCATTCTGGTGGAGGATGAGGTTTATCACGACATTTATTTTGGAGATCCGCCGCCGCTGCCCTTTTTTTATTACGATACCGAGGGTTACGTCATTCATATTCGAAGCTTCAGCAAATACGTTGCCCCTGGCCTGCGGATATCGGTCCTGGCCGCACGTCCGGAGCTGATGAAGGTAATCGTACCGGTCAAGGCGCTTTCGGACAACGGTACGCCCTTGTTGACGCAAAAGATTTTTCAGCATTATTTCTTCTCCAGCAGGCTGCAGGAGCATGTGGCCAAGCTTCGGATTGCGCTGGAGCTTCGAAAAGCGAGGATGGAGAACCTGCTGGCGGCTACGGATTGGAGCTGGAGCAGCCCGGGAGGCGGCTTGAATCTATGGGTACGGCTGCCGGAAACGATCAACGTGGATGCGTTATTGCAGCAATGCCTGGCGGAATCGGTAGCGTTTGTTCCCGGACGGATATGCGATCCGCTGGATCGGATGGAATCGTGGATCAGGCTCAGTTACTCTTATATCAGCGAAGTTCAGCTGGATGAGGGAATACGTCGCCTCGTTGAGATATCGGACCGTGTGAAGCAGGATTAGCGCAACATATTGGCATGATTTTAAGGATGAATCGGACAGCAAAGGGAGTATTTATGGGGCTTGCTGATGAAGAGCAGCCGGTTCCCTTAAAAAAGGTTGGCGGTCATGTCACAAAAGCAGCCCCCTCCTCGTGTTATGTGCAAATCGCATAAACCAAAGGAGATGGGTTGTTTTGATAAAGGATTTCACATGCGTTGTCGTAGGGGGAGGCTTTGCCGGCATACATGCCCTCAAAGCCATTCATAAAAGCTGCCAAAAAGGGCTGAACGGAAGAAAGCTAAGATTGTTCCTTATCGATCAAGGTTCCGCCCATGTGCGGAAAGTGCTTTTATTCCGCCCTGCCGTAAGTGGGGAAAGCATAACCGTCCCGTGGGAACAGGTCATGCCGGAAGGCACCCGCTTCATACAGGGCAGGGTGACTAACATTGACAAGGAGAGCAAGCTGCTGAACTTGGAAGACGGCAGAGGGCAGGAGCATAGGATGGAGTATGATGTCCTTGTGATGGCGATTGGAAGCGTCGTGCGTCAGGCAGCACCGGAACAAGGCGGCATATCGCTGACAGGCTTGGAAGCGGCGGAACGTATCCGGGAATGCTGGCAGTCCAATCTTAGGCTGGCAGCAGCAGAAACGGATGCGCAGGAGAAGCAGCGGCTGATGAGTATTGCCGTAGCCGGTGCAGGCATTACCGGAATCGAGACGTCGGCCGAGCTGATTCATGCGATGCGGGCTGAGGCGGATAAGCTCCGTTTAGATCCGGAACATATTCGGGTGCATCTGTTCAATGCTCAGGATCGCTTGTTCCTCGAAGGGCCTGCCAAAGTAGGGAAACGGCTTGAACGATATCTAACCGAGCTTGGCATCGTCCTTCATCAGGGGAGAAGAGCGCTTAAGGAGGAACAGGGGCAGCTTCATTTTCTTGAAGGAGCTCCCATCCCTGTCGGCCTTACGGTGTGGACGCTTGGTCTGGCTCCGAATCCCGCCCTGCTTAGCCTGGGGCTGCCCGTGACGGCGGACGGGCAGATCGTTGTGGATGAAAGCTACCGTGTCAAGGATGCGCCGGGAATATACGGCATTGGCGATTGCGCGCATGTGGTCGATCCAGCAAGCGGTGCCGCAGACCGGATGACATGCAAGGAAGCGATTCCGCAAGCGGCGCGGCTTGGCGGCATCGTGCAGGCGGATGTAACCGGAACCCCAGCCGCCAAGCACAGGAGCGTAAATGAAGGGTATACGGTTGGATTGGGACCCGGACACGGCCTGGTGTGGTCACGTGCCTGGGGAATGGATCTAATGATCACAGGAAAGCTGGCTTACAAGGTCAAATCGTTCATGTGGAATTATTCCAGCATGGTTCGTTAGATAAGGGACGATCCTGCTTGAAAGGATGAAAAGACGGTATGTTAGAGCTGTATGAACAGTATAAGGGTCTTCTGTTTCATCTGGCGTATCAAATGACCGGAACGGTTACGGATGCAGAGGATGCGGTACAGGATGTGTTCGTGAAGGTCCAAAGCCTTCCCATCGGACAAATACGGGAGCCCAAAGCCTATTTGTGCAAAATGGTGACGAATCGCTGTCTCGACGAGATCAAGTCAGCCAGAAATCGGAGAGAGCAGTATTTCGGTCCTTGGCTTCCCGAGCCGATTCCGGAATCCTACGGCGAGACCTATGAGACCGTCGAGAACCAAGAGCTGCTCTCTTATGCCATGCTGGTTCTGCTCGAACGGCTGTCTCCCTCGGAGCGGGCCGTATTCGTCCTGCGGGAAGCGCTGGGATTCGATTACCCGGAAATCGCCGGGCTGATCGATAAAACCGAGGCCAACTGCCGCAAGCTCATGAGCAGGGCAAGAGGAAAAATGGGGATCACGGAGGAAGACCTGATTGGCGTAGGGTCCGTCGAGGAGGAATGGGTAAACCGATTCTTCACGGCCCTGTCCGAGGGAAACGCCGAACATGTCCTGTCCCTGCTGGCGGACGATGCCGTCCTTCTGTCCGACGGCGGCGGCAAAGTGATCGCGGCGGCAAGGCCGGTCGAAACCCGGGAGCGGGTTGCCCGTTTTCTTAGCGGCATTCTGCGCCAAGCACTGCTGGAGGATGGTGTTGCGCCGGAGATCGAGGTCAGGGAATTGAACCATCAAACCGGGGTTGTTTTCCGGCAAGCCGGGAACGTAACGGGAGTCGTTTTCTTCAATATCCGGAATGGATTGCTGCAGGATATCTATATCGTGAGAAATCCGGATAAACTGACAGGGATTTAAGCCATTACAGTTTACATTGCGGCCGACCTTTTGAAGAGGGAGGCTGCTTTTTTTATTGGCAAGGGAAAGACGTTGAATGTCCCGGCGCTAAGCCTGCAGCTCGATTGCATGAGCTTTTTATGAAGGTCGCATGAAACTGGATTCGTATTCCATATTGCAGGGTAATTAGATGTCGGGTCCGCAAGCGGACCTGTTACCAAGGGAAACACTTGTCAGAGACTCATCTACTACATACCAGGAGGTTCCGATCATGGACAATTCAAATTCCAATTCGAATGTCAACAACAGCAACAACAAGACGAGCAAGGACCAACAGCTGGAACAATTTACGGTAGACAATGACGGGAAGAACTTGACCACGAACCAGGGGCTTACGGTCTCTGAGGATGAGCATTCGCTTAAGGCCGGCGAACGCGGTCCGACGTTAATGGAGGACTTCCATTTCAGAGAGAAAATGACGCATTTCGACCATGAGCGAATTCCTGAGCGCATTGTGCATGCCCGCGGTTTTGGAGCCCATGGTTATTTTCAGTTATATGAATCGATGAAAGATTATACCAAAGCCAAATTCCTGCAGGATCCTTCCGTCGTGACGCCCATATTTGTCCGGTTCTCGACGGTGGCGGGTTCCAGGGGCTCAGCCGATACCGTGCGGGACGTGCGCGGTTTCGCAACTAAATTTTATACGGAAGAGGGCAACTATGATCTGGTTGGCAACAACATGCCTGTATTCTTCGTACAGGATGCGATGAAGTTTCCCGATTTCGTTCACGCGGTAAAGCCCGAGCCCCATAACGAGATTCCGCAGGCGCAGTCCGCTCACGATACGTTCTGGGATTTTGTAGCTAACAACACGGAAAGCGCGCACATGGTGATGTGGGCGATGTCCGACCGTTCGCTTCCGCGAAGCTTCCGAATGATGGAGGGCTTCGGCGTGCATACCTTCCGTTTCGTGAACGAGGAAGGAAAGGCGCATTTTGTGAAATTCCACTGGAAACCCGTGCTGGGCACTCATTCTCTCGTGTGGGACGAAACGCAGAAGCTGGCAGGTAAGGATCCCGACTTTAACCGCCGCGACCTATGGGATGCCATCGACACGGGGAACTATCCGGAATTCGAATTTGGCGTTCAAATGATCGGGGAGGACGAGGAATTCAATTTTGATTTTGATATCCTCGATCCGACGAAGATATGGCCGGAAGAGATCGTTCCGGTCAGAATCATCGGAAAAATGACGCTTAATCGCAATACGGATAATTTCTTTGCGGAGACGGAACAGATTGCATTCCATCCGGGCCATGTCGTGCCCGGCATCGATTTTACCAATGATCCGCTGCTGCAGGGACGTCTGTTCTCCTATACCGATACGCAGCTGTCCCGTCTGGGCGGGCCGAATTTCCATGAAATTCCGATTAATCGTCCGATTGCGCCGGTTCATAACAACCAACGGGACGGGATGCACCGCATGACCATCAATAAGGGGCCGGTCAGCTATCATAAGAACGGCATTGCGGGCAACACGCCCAAGCCCGTTCCAGCCGAACGGGGCGGCTACGAGCATTATACCGAGAAGGTGGAGGGTCGCAAGGTGCAAGCCCGAAGCGACAGCTTCAAGGATCACTTCAGCCAGGCGGCTTTGTTCTGGAACAGCATGTCCGAGGTGGAGAAGCAGCATATCGTATCCGCATTCCAGTTCGAGCTTGGCAAAGTGCAGCGGAAGGAGATCCGCCAGCAGATCGTCGACCTGTTTGCGAATGTGGACAGCGAACTCGCGACAAGAATTTCGGAAGGGTTAGGAACCATTCCTCCCCAAACCAGCGGCTCCGCTTCCAAAGACTCCTCTCCGGCTCTCAGCATGATGAACACCGCGAAGCTCCCGTTAACGCGCAAGGTAGCTGTGCTTGCAGGCAATGGATTCACGGACGAGCTTCCGTTCGTGCTTGCGCAGCTTCAGCAAGCCGGCATCATCACCGAAGTGGTTAGCCCGAAGCTTGGCGTCATTACAGGCAAATCCGGCGGAGAACTGGAAGTGAAACATTCGCTCCTGGGGGCGGATTCCGTGTTATTCGACGCGGTGCTTGTCGCGGGCGGGGCGCTAAGCGTGTCAGAGCTCCTGACGGAGCAGAAGGTGCTGGACTTCATCAAGGAAGCTTATCAGCATTTCAAACCGATCGCGGCCATCGCCGAAGGAATGAATCTGCTTCCGGCGGCGAGCGGTGAAGGGATCGTGGTCGCTCAAGAGAATGAGGATTCGAAGCTGTTCGGCCAAGCCTTCATTGATGCGATTGCGGCACATCGCCATTGGTCCCGAACCATCTAAGAGGAATTGCCCTTGAATATATAAATCAGCTGCGCTATAATTCCCCTTAATCAATGGCTCAAAGTGAAGGGGATTATGACATGAACAGCATCAAATCGAATCAACTTCATCATCACAAGCAGCGTTAGCACGCCTGTAAATCTACAGGGCGGGCTAACGCTGTTCGCGTTGGCCTCCCTGCCGCATACCAAGCGCGCGGGACCATGAGGTCCGGCGCGTTTTTTATTTTCTCGGAACGAAAGGATGAGCAGCGATGCAGAACGTAAAAGGGACATATGATTATTTTGGACAGGAACAGGCTGTAAGGAGAAAGGTGCAATCGACGCTACGCGAAGTGTTTGAATGTTACGATTTCGCGGAGATGGAGTCAACCATCCTGAATGATTTGGAACTGCTGTCTTCCAAGTATGCTGGAGGAGAAGAAATACTCAAGGAGATGTATCATCTGACGGATCAGGGAGCGCGACAGCTGGGGTTGCGCTACGACCTGACGATACCGTTCGCCAAGGTGATCGCGCTGAACCCAGGCATCAGCCAGCCATTCAAGCGATATGAGATGGGGAAGGTATTTCGGGACGGCCCCGTCAAAAGGGGCAGATTGCGGGAGTTTCTGCAATGCGACGTCGATGTGGTGGGGGTTGCGGGTCCGGAAGCGGAAGCGGAGCTGATGCAGCTCGCAGCCGAGGTGTTCCGAAGACTTGAAATTCCGATCGTCCTCAGGTGGAACAATCGTGGCTTTCTGGGTGAACTCCTGGGAGCTATGGGTGTACCAGCCGACCTAAGTTCATCCGTCATGTTGACACTGGATAAGCTGGACAAGATCGGGAGGGAAGGGGTTCGGAAAGAGCTCGCGGATAAGGTGATTGATCCGGAAATTTGCCGAAGCGTCCTGAGTTTCGTGGATCTCAAGGAACCGACGTTCGAGCAGATTACCAGAACATACAACCTGGAGCCGGGGCGGGGCGCGCGCGAAGTTCAAATCCTGCAAAGCCTGCTGCAGCGTGTCGGTTTGCAGGACGTCTGCGTATTTGATCCGTTTCTTTCCCGGGGCTTGTCGTTTTACACGGGAACCGTTTACGAAATTTACGACGCGTCCCATGCTTTTCGATCAAGCCTTGGCGGCGGCGGCAGATATGACGCGATCATCGGGCAGCTTGTTGGACGGGAAGATATGGCATATCCGACGGTAGGGCTTTCGTTCGGCATGGAATCCATCATGGAGATGCTTCGGGACCGGGTGGTTGAAACGAACAGGCCACACGTTGTGGTCATCCCGATAGGAGAAGCTGTCCCGGAAGGATTGATGGCTGCTGCGGCACTTCGGAATCGCGGGATTCGTACCCGATTGGCTACCCAGCGGCGCAAATTGAAAAAGACCTTAGCCTCCGCTTCGGCGGAAGGCATCCCTTATGCCATTCTGATCGGCGAAGATGAAGCGGCGGCTGGCGTGCTTCGATTGAAGAACATGTCCGACGGCATGGAGCTTACATTAAAATTGAAGGAAGCGGAGGAGTTCATAAGCCGGAACTTGATGGCTTGATATGAAACGAAGGGCTTCTGTGATGTAACAAGGATGTGCAGTTTAAGGCTAACGGTTTAGGGGGAATGGAGCCGTTCTTTTTTGAATATAATGGATTTCTACCGAAAAGGTACTCGCGCTCGAAACGATCTCCAAGTAGAATAAACGTATTGGATTTTACCAAGGGGGGAGCGGATCGCAATGCTGTACGAACAATTTTTCATGCTGCACCGGAAGCTTGCTGTTAACGCTCCAGTCCATACCGCTACGGAAGTGACGCTTGAGCAGATTGCCGACACGCTTTATTGCACGTCGCGCAACGCGAAGCTCGTTTTGCGCAAGCTCGAAGAGAAGGGCTGGATTCTGTGGAAAGCCGGACGCGGGCGAGGAAACCGGTCCAAGCTGACCTTTCAAGCGGATCAAGCAGAGCTGCTTCAGGAAGCGGCACAGCAGCTCGCGGAAAAAGGGGAATACAAGCAAGCCTTTGAGCTGCTTCGTACCTACGGACAAGGCATTCGGACCAACGACTCCTACGTGGAGTGGATGAACGGGCATTTTGGCTTTTGCAAGGAGATGAAGGAAGGGGAGGAAGAAGCCAGGGACTCGCTGCGGCTGCCGGTTTATCGGCTGATCGAAACCTTGGACCCCGCCGAGTGCTATTACAGTTTTCAAGCTCATATGATCCAGCAAATATTCGATCGATTGGTGGTATACGATAAAGCAAAGGATCAATACATGCCTGTGATTGCGCATCATTGGGAGAGCAGCGAGGATGGAACGAGCTGGACGTTTCATCTTCGTAAAGGGATTCTGTTCCATGACGGCAAGGAATTAACGGCCGAGGACGTGAAATTCACCGTGGAGCGCTTGGGTCAGGATCGACGGAATGCTTGGACCGTGCGTGAACTGCACAGCGTAGAGGCGGTGTCGCCCCGCGAGGTCCGTTTTATCCTGAATAAGCCGAATCGGATTTTCATCCGGTTTCTCAGTTCCATATGCATGTCCATCGTGCCTAAACATCTGCTGATTCAGGATGAAGAACAGTTCTGGAGGCTTCCTGTCGGAACGGGGCCCTTTCAGGTGGAGGAATGGACCGAGGAAAGGCTGACCATTCATGCGAATGCCCACTATTATCAAGGGCGGCCGCATTTGGACAGCATCCAAATCATTATGATGCCGGAAGATGCCGAGCACTGCAACGTCAGTTGGGAGCGGCTGCTGCAGGATTCGGAGCAATTCGGTCATGGCGGCGACCATCATGCTGTGGATATCATAGAATCCTCCGAAGGCTGCACGACTTTGATTACATGGAATATGAAAAAACAGGGGCCGTTTCAATCCGTCGAATTTCGCCGCGCATTCAATCTGATCCTGAACCGTTCGGAGATGATCCGGGAGCTGGGCGACAATCGTCTTTATCCGGCCAGAGGGTTCATTATGGATGAACAAGCGCCTTACCGCAAAGACCGTTATGATCCCGAGTTCGCCAAGTCGCTGTTGAGGCAGTCGGGTTACGACGGTTCCCCCGTCATCATGGCAACGCTGGCCAATCATATCAAGGATGCCGAATGGATCCAGAATCAGTGTGCTTCCGTTGGGATTTCATTGATGATCCGGGAGATACGTATGGATACCATGCTGCATCCCGACGTGGTGAATAGTATGGACTGCATTTTGCACGGCCTAGTTCTTCCGGGCGAAGAAGTATGCATCATCGAGAATTACGAGCAGGAGGGCAGCATTGTCAAAGAGTTCCTGGATCCGTCCCTGCAGGATTGGGTAAAAGAATGCATCGATGACGCGCTTGCCAGCGAACGGTGCGAGGAGCGGTTGAGCATTTTATCGAACATCGAGGAGAGGCTGCGGGAGGAAGCGCATGTATCATTCCTGATTCATACGAGATTCTTCGCAAGTTTGCATCCTTCTTACAAGGGAGTCGTCATTAATAATCTGGGATGGCTGGATTTTAAGCAGATCTGGCGGGCGTGATTCCCGTAAAAAAGAGCAAGCGCGTACAACCGCGCTTGCTCTTTGGCTTATAAGGATTTTGAATGGGTTTTTCGTGATCTCCGTTTTCGAAAGAACCCGTAAAGCTTATCGATAAGTCGACGATTCCTCGCATTTGACTCCGATTCACCAACGCCGATCTCATCATGAATAATGAATCTTCCTTGACGATCCAGTTCGTCCCAATGTGCTTGCCGATATTCATTTAGCTTCTCCAGCGTATATATATCGTTATTCATGGCAACCTCCCTATCAGACATTCAGGATTTCGCGGTAACTTACGTAGAATGTCTTGATAGTCTCATTATGGAGGTCAACCGAGCTTGTAAAAAGTGTAAACCTCGGCAGCCGGATTTCCCCTTTTCATGAACGGAAGGACTACCGCAGGAACCAGATCACACTTTATATTCTTTATGAGCGATGGCGCTGTTCTCAATCTGGATGGTTGAATGCTCAATGTGGAATCGACTTTCCAGAAGATCAATCGCTTGTTGAAGGATCTCATAACCAGGCACGTCATCATTCACGACAAGATGGCAGCTCAAGGAGTCGAAATTGGACGTGATCGTCCAAATGTGGAGATCATGGATGCCCGTGACTCCCGGAATGGACAGCAGGGATTTCGTTACCTCATCAGGGTTAATCGCTGCAGGTGCACCCTCCATCAGGATATGAACGGTATTCTGTATAATTCTCCAGGCGCTTTTCAGGATCAAGATCGAAACCAGAATGGAAATCATAGGATCTGCAATATACCATCCAAATGCAATCATGAGAATCCCGGCGACAATAGCACCTACGGAGCCAAGCGCATCGCCGATGACATGGAGGTAGGCGCTTCGCAGGTTCACATTGTTCTTCACGTCGCCCATCCGCATCAAGGACCATGCACTTAAAAGATTAGCCAACAAGCCGATGGATGCAATGAGCATCATGCTGCCGCTGGCAACTGCCGGCGGGTCATCAAAGCGTTGAATCGCCTCCCAGACGATAAAGCCGGCGATGACAAACAGGGCGACGCCATTCAATAGTGCTGCCAGTATTTCGAAACGGTAAAAGCCGTAGGTCTTGTTCGGCGATGAGGGCCTTGCGGCAAACCATAAAGCGACCAGACTGAGCAGCAAAGCGCTGGCATCGCTTAGCATATGGCCGGAATCGGATAACAGGGCCAGACTGTTGGTAAGCAAGCCTCCCACAAATTCTAGAATCATAATGCCGAGCGTGATGATCAGGGCGATGGCAAGACCTTTCTTATTCCCTGAGCGGGCGTGATCATGGTGACTGTGGTCATGACCGTGCCGGTGGTTGTGATGGTGCATAATCGTAAACTCCCTTCAGATAAACCCTAAGAATGTTGAACGAATGATTCAAAAAGCCGATTGAATTTTAATATGAACATATGCTCATATACAATGTTATTTCAGACTGCTCCTGTTGTCAAGTTTTTCCGAAAAGTTAGGTCATCCAAATTATTTTTCACTTGCTCATTTATCTAGTATGCTTAAAGGGTGGTTCATTCAATGTAAAGAGAATAGGCTCAAAATCGATGGAACAAGGGGAGTTATTGCGACATGGGAGAACAGCGAAAATCGCTTGGCGAGGCTTACGGCGAAACAGCATACCCATTGATTGGCCATAGCCGCAGGAATGTTGAAGTGCTGCTCGAGGCATTTCGCAGCGCGGATGGGTCGCAGATGGGGGATACATACGGCAAGGGCGCCATCATCGAAGAGTTTCAGACGCGAATGGCAGAGGTTCTGGGTAAGGAATCGGCGGTATTCTTTCCCAGCGGAACGATGGCGCAGCAGATTGCTTTGCGGATCTGGTGCGATGATGCGGATCTGAAGCGAGTGGCGTATCACCCGCTTTGCCATTTGGAGATTCACGAGGAGGACGGGCTTAAAGAGCTGCATCATATCGAGCCGATTCTGCTTGGCGATCAGGAGCGTTTGATTACGCTTGAGGACGTGCAGCGTTTGGATCGTGACATTGCATGTCTGCTTCTGGAATTGCCGCAGCGTGAAATCGGAGGGCAGCTGCCTGATTACGCGGAGTTGGAGGCCATTTCGGCCTATTGCCGTTCTCAAGGCATCAAGCTGCATCTGGACGGGGCAAGATTGTTCGAGATTACACCGTATTATCAGAAAACGGCTGCAGAAATCTGTGCTCTTTTTGACAGCGTGTATGTATCTTTCTATAAAGGAATCGGCGGGATTGCCGGCGCCATTCTGGCCGGCGGGACCGATTTCACGGCAAAGTCCAAAGTGTGGAAGAGACGGCATGGCGGCGATCTGGTCAGTCTTTACCCGTATATTATCAGCTCGGATTATTATTATGCGGAAAGAATAGGCAGCATGGGCCGGTATTACGAAGAAGCCAAAGAGTTAGCAGCGATGTTCGGCCAGTGCCGAGGCGTGAAGACGAAGCCTGCCGTGCCCGTAACGAATATGTTCCATGTGTACTTTGAAATGGACAAGGAACAGCTGGAACCGATCCTGATTGATGTGTACCGTTCGACGGGGGTCGGATTGGTCGCTTATCTGAACGAGGCAGGGGAAGATCAGTGTTATTCGGAAGTCAACATCGGGGAGAGGTACGGCAAGACGCCAAAAGAGAGCATTCACGAAGCCTTCCGAATGTTGAACGAAAAATTGCAGGAAGCTGCAGGCATATAACAACAAAAAGGACCTGATTCAGGTCCTTTTTACGTGGCGCATTCAGCTTATCAGCCCCATATAGACCAGTTCCGATGGATTGGCTGGATGCTGAGCGAGGCCGATGGTATCACCGGCTCTCGGAATTTGCAGTTTCGATACGAGCGTTTCCAGCGTTTTGGTATATTGCTTTCCTCCGTTCTCGGTGACATCCAGTTCTAGGATGACGACGGGATCGAAATTGATCAGCTTTCCGGTATCCCGTATGGATCGTACGTTGGCGGTCGCCGTTAACGAAAGGGCGCCTGCCGCTGCCATCTGTGCCTGTTTCGCTTGCTCCAGACTTTGATTGATGGCGTGTCGATGTTCTTTCGGCACTAAACCCTTCATCATCATACCCGTCAAACCTTTGTTCATCATTTGATCTGCTTTCTCCAGCGATTCCTGCGGACTTTTCTTTTTGCTAAACCATCCCATAATCGAGCACCTCGCTTAGATGAATTATTTATAATTCAATGTTAGCCTCGGTGAGCTGTGGCGACAATGGTTTCGCAAGGAAACAAAACTTCGGGCAATATGATGGAATGAACCTCATCGTTTCGGAAAAACTTTTGCGGTATTCATAGGGTTCAATCAAGTTGATTCGGTTGCAAAGCCAATGAACGGTAAGTCATGATGAAAGTTTTGCGAATGAAGTTGGTCGTTTCGACCTTCTAACGCATGAATTATTTGTTTCGAAGCAGGTAGACCAGCTTTTTATAATAGACGGTCGACTCCTTGTATTTCCTTGATTCCTCCGATACGGCCGCCAATGCTTCATATAAGGATTCTAGTCGCATGGTGAGCTGAGCGGATTCGTAATACGGCAGGCATTTCAGGGCATACTCCATAAATTCTTCATGGTGTCCATGAGCCAAGGCGAGCTGGCATTGATAAAAAAATGCGGACATCTCTTGATCCGTTGTCAGCTCCAACGATTGGAGCTCTTGCATGTACTGGGTTAATAGCCCCCATTGCTTTTGAGCCGCAGCCGACTCGCAGCGGTAAATCAATAGGATCGGACGGAATTGCTCCCGTACCTCCGCCGATTCCCGTTCGAGAAGTTCCGCAAAGCGCCGGATTTCTTCCTCCGCTTTTTCATGCTCTCCCTGCATCGTCAGCATGATGATCCGGTTGTTCATGATGGTGGATAACATATTCCCCTGGTTTACCGCATACACCAGATTGGCTTCCGCCATCGACAGGGTGACTAGCGCTTCCTGATACAATCCCATCGAGTAACAATAACCGCTGTAAGCGATGTACAGATCGGTCAAGCGGTGAAATAGCCGTTCTTCATAAACCCGTCGCATCGTTCCTTCAAACACCTGCTTGGCCTGGTCGTATAACTTCAAAAAAATGCTGGCCTCCATCTTGAAGTTTTGCGTGGTCAGCCATAAATCGGTCCCTTCCCGCACATATTCGCTTAACCGGTTCGCGTGGCTT
Source organism: Priestia sp. BR_2 (assembly GCF_041954005.1). Classification (NCBI taxonomy): domain Bacteria; kingdom Bacillati; phylum Bacillota; class Bacilli; order Caryophanales; family Bacillaceae; genus Priestia; species Priestia sp. BR_2. Next base: position 440,612 of record NZ_JAVFHM010000188.1, read on the forward strand.
AAAGCCTCATGATAACGGTTCTTGGACCGGTAGAATTGGATTTTGTAGAAAAGCATCGCTTTCTTCGCAGGCAGCGGGAGCTCGGCTTCATCGGGGCGCCCATACTTCTCGAGGTAAAAATTCAGATAGTTCTGGTGCAGGTAATCATGGGATACCGCATCATTCACTTGTTGGTAATAAACGGCTTTCATCAAAGCTACGGTGAGCTCCACCGTTAAACAATCATGGCGATCGGGAAGATCGTGGATACGCTCTTCTGATAGAAGCGAAGCCGCTTGGGAAAGCTCTTCAAAAATGCGATTTGCGGTCTCCAGCGTATCTTGATCGGTGTTTCCTGCCTTCACCAAGTAGGAAGGAGACACTTGAAGGCGCTGCGCCAGATGCCCGGCAAGGTCTTCGGGCAATGGATATCGTTCGGCAAGGATGTTCGCAAAGTGGGCAGTGGTCACGAATCCTTCAACCAGCTCTTTGCGGGATATTCCTTTCTTCTTGCACAAGTAGTCAATGCGTTCTTTTAGCACGGTACAGGCTCCTTAATCATTGAATGGTTGGGAACAGTATACCATGCTCGGTGTCCGCCGGCCGGAATGAACGTTTAAAAGAGGAGAAAGGTCCTAGTATTAAGATTCTGAAATAAAACGTGCTTTAGCCTCAGCCTGGGGATTAGCGGGATTTCCGGCCCGAAACGATCAATCGGTGCTTGGCCGGAAGAGTGTATGCGGGTGCGTAAAAGAGGGGAAATATCTAATGGTTGTTGGTGACAATGATTTGAGTTCTGGAACCGATTAAGGCTATGAGAAACGTTAGCGCAGCAATGTTCTAAACAGGTCCGCGCGTTTAAGGCTAACCCGTGGTCAAGCACCGATTTCTAGGCTGAACCGCAAATCCTCCAGCTATACTCTTGTTATTCGCAAGCTGATGTTTTATATTGACATAAGAGTAGGTCAAAAAACAAAAGAGGTGAACGGACGAGATGACTCCACGGACGAAGGAACAAAACGAAGAGATCCGGCTGCGGCGTCTGGCGCAAATCCGTAAAGCCGCTGCCGATGTGTTTTTGAATAAAGGGCCTTTACTGGAAATCCGGGATGTGGCTGCGCAGGCGGAACTCGGCTATGGAACGGTATACCATTATTACAGCAATAAGGGCGATTTGCTCCACGATCTGCTGTGGGACGCATTGGAGCGGGCCGGGGAATGGCTGGGGGTCCCGCTGAATGCCCCTCCGAAGGTCTCGCCGGATGCTCAACGGGAGGTCCCGCCGGAAATCTCGCGCGCATCTGCTTCGGGAGAGGCGCCTGTGGGCTGGCCTTTCGGCTTGGCTGCGGCGGCTGACATCGGCAATTCGGCTGCCGCGGATTCCCGCAGCGCAAGCCTCGAAACGGCTGCTGCCGCAGAGCTTGGCCCCGTCGCCGCCGCCGGCGTCCGGCTGCTGCAGCTTTGGGCGGAGGATCACGCCCTATTCCTGCTGCATAAGCTGGCCGGTGAGGGCTTTGCCGCGCTGCCTGAAGCGCGCTCGGCCCCGCTTACGACCGCCTTTCGCCGAGAGGTGCTTGTGCCGCTTGCCGCGCTGCTGGAAACCGGGCGGGCGGCGAACGAGGCTGCCGCTTCCGGCGCAAACGCGGCGGAGCCGCCGTATCGGCTGCAGCGCGCGGAAATGCTGCTGGCCGCCTTGGTCGGCTGCGCCTCGCTCTCGCTTCGCCGCGGAAAGCTGCACGAGGAGGCCATGGATATCGTGCGGTTTTTAAAACTATAGAGCTGATAAGGAGCGAATAAACATAGATGATCATTTTAAAATCACCTAAGGAAATCGAAGAGATGAAGCCGGCGAGCCAAATCGTTGCGGACTGCTACCGCGAGGTGGCCAAACTGATCGAGCCCGGGATCACCACCCGGGAGATCAATGACTTTGTTGCCAGACACATCACCAAGCTGGGCGGCAAGCAGTTTACGAAAGGGTACAACGGTTTCCCCGCCGAAACCTGCACATCGGTCAACGATGTGGTGGCCCACGGCATTCCTTCGAACCGGGCGCTGATGGATGGGGACCTGCTGAAGCTCGACATCGTCGTGGAATACGGCGGATGGTTCGGCGATTCGTGCTGGTGCTATCCAGTGGGCAATATCCGGCCGGAGGCGCGAAACATAATGAAGGTGGCAAAGGAATGCCTGGATCTGGGGATCGCCCGGGCACTCCCCGGGGGCCGGCTTGGCGATATAACGTCGGCGATTCAACAGCATGCGGAAGCGAACGGGTTCTCGGTCGTACGCGATCTGCTGGCGCACGGGATCGGACGGAGCCTGCACGAGGAGCCGAACTATGAGCATGTCGGCGTAGCCGGCAAAGGCATTCGGTTAAAGGAAGGCATGGTGTTTACGATTGAACCGATGATCAACGAAGGTACGTTCCGCATCACGATCGACGACGATCAGTGGACGGCGAGAACGGCCGACGGCAAGCTGTCGGCGCAATATGAGCATACGATCGCTATCACGAAGGATGGACCGCTGATTTTAACGGCCCAGTAAGCTTTTTTTACATTCGTTTGTCTACTAGGTTGCTGGGTAGGTGTGGGATCGGGAGAACTCGTCATCTCGTTATTCGAACCTGACACAAAGGAAATCGAATTTGTTACAATAGAGGGAAGCGTATGAACTTTGTATCATCCAATCGGGCGAGGTGAAAATGATGATGGCTCACGTTAGGAGCACGACCGTTCAAGTGGTTAAATCAGGCTCCGGGCAAAGCTGCACGGAAATAACGGGCAGAGAAATTGTTCGGAGCCTACTTCCAACATGAATTAGCCGCTGTTATATTTGTGCTGGCTTTGCTCACTATTTACACGATTCCATGTAGATAGGGGCAAGGAGTATGAAATACGAAAAAGCACAACATATTTTGCCGGAACACGTAATCAAAACCATTCAGCAGTATATTGATGGAAGTTATATTTATATTCCCAGAAAGTCGGAGAACCGCAAGGGCTGGGGAGAACAAACCGGAGCCAAGCGAGATCTGGACGAGCGGAATCGGAACATTTTCAAGTGTCATATGAAGGGCGATTCCATTCGTACATTGTCTGAACGTTATTATTTAACGGAGCAATCGATACGAAGAATTATTCGGGCCGAACGAAGGAAAAGTTAGAATGCAGCGATATTTGAAGGATCGGTGGCGATCTTCAGATATCGCTTTTTTATGGGTGTTTGATCCTGTTTAAGGCAGAAACAAACATAAACTTGAGAACCACGCATGAAGAAAGTAAGTTTAGGAGAGATATTCTAGACGAAGGAAGTGCTATAACGGTGATGACGCAAAACATTTATGATGATGAAGGATTCTTTCAGGGTTACAGCCAATTAAGTCGTTCCGTTCATGGCTTGGACGGCGCTCCCGAGTGGGAGTCGCTGCGATCGATGCTGCCGGATCTGAGCGGTGCCAGCGTTCTTGATTTAGGCTGCGGGTTCGGCTGGTTCAGCCGATGGGCGAGGGAGCATGGCGGCGCCGAGAAAGTGATCGGAGTTGACGTGTCCGAGAATATGTTGGCACGGGGGAACGCCGAAACGCAGGACTCCAACATCAGCTATATCAAAGCGGATCTGGAGACACTGGAGCTAGATTCTGAAAAGTATGATCTGGTGTATAGCTCGCTCGCTTTTCATTATATTGAAAACTTGCAGGGCCTCTTAAAGGAAGTGCACCGTTCACTTAAGCCCGGCGGAAGCCTGGTATGCTCCGTCGAGCATCCGATATACACGGCTTCAAGCCGCCCCGAATGGATTCAGCATCCCAGCGGGCATCAAACTTGGCCGGTTGATCATTACCAGCAAGAAGGACCGCGTACAACGAATTGGCTTGCCGAAGGCGTAATTAAGCAGCACCGGACGATGGGCACCTATCTCAATATGTTGATCGGGCTTGGCTTTACCATAACTCATGTTGAGGACTGGGGTCCTTCTGAGGCACAATTGGCGGCACATCCCGAATGGGAGGAAGAAGGTCACCGTCCGATGTTTATGCTGATGTCGGCCAGAAAGTAGCAGAGACCGAGTTTTTTGCTTAGCAACAGGGTTATTTGTGGTAAAAATCGGGCAGCGGCCGGGACATTCGTCTTGGCCGTTTTGATTTCATGCATCAATTGCTTCGGAATGATTTACCAAGTTAAGGAAAAGCATTAAAATAGAGGCTGACGGTACTCACCATACCAATACATAACAGCGAGGTAACCCTATGGACATTACATTGAAAGTTTTGGGTAACGCAGACCTTAAACGTACTTGGAAAGATGCATTTGAACAGCAAAAAATACAACGCTCGGATGAGTATTATGATCGTTGTGAATTAGAAAACCAAATCGGCATACGCATCACGTTGTTGGCTTTTGTACAGGGTGAGCTGGCCGGCGTATCGCATTTGAAATATGAGTCGGCTTATCCGTATTTTCGGGATCAGAACATTCCGGAAATCAATGATCTGAACGTGTTTCCCGAGTATCGAAAAAACGGGATCGCCAATCGGATCATAGAAGAATTCGAGATCATCGTGAGCAAGAAACTGCCGCGTATCGGCATCGGGGTGGGATTATACAGAGACTATGGAGCGGCTCAAAGAATCTATGTACGGCGCGGTTATATTCCGGACGGCAACGGGATCATGTACAACAACGAACCTGTGGTGCCGGGCGACATGGTATGCGCGGATGATGATCTGAATTTGTATTTGATTAAAGAGCTGATTTCATAAAGCGGCCTGCCGCATATCGGTTACAGTTGAATGCGTGCAAGGAGAGTGGATATGAACTTCATCATTCGATTAAATATGGCGGCTGCTTTGTATGCGCTGTTCCCTTTTGCCGGGATTGAACTGATGGTCAACGTGTACCGGATTGGCAGATTGACAGGGTGGGACCTGGATCACGTGAATGCGCTGACCTTAGTCTATTGCGTTGCTGGATTCATTCTGTCGGGTTGGGGGGTTCCGAAGCTGGTCCGATATTGGTTAAACGGTCGCAAAGCAAGTTTTTTTGCTCTAATTTTATGGATTCCCTATTTCATGATGCTGGTTTACATTACGGCTGCATGGTTCCCGATCACGAATCCGGCCGACAAACCCAGCCCTGTAACAGGACTCATTGCCATAGCGGGATTGGCGCTTTACCCATTCTACTTAGCGATTCTTCATCTGTTTGGCATTGCGTCAATTTCTGGGGATCCGGGAGAAGATCCGGTCACATGAGCGATCCGGGATATACGGGAAATGAAGGATAAGCAGTTTAGTCGTTATGAAGAGGGCTAGAACAGGAGATAAGGAGATAGAACCATGAGTACAGGGTTTTCCCATTGCCTGCAAATCTTTCCGACATCTGATATCAAGAGGACAAGTCAGTTTTATGAAGAAATCGGGTTCCGTGCCGTGAACTATCTTGATGCAGACGAACCGCATGTGTGCTTATACAGGGATTCCATTGAAATCGTATTAACGATGACAGGCGTGGAGGTCGTGCCGAATCGAATCCGTTACGGTTACGGGTACGATGCCTATTTTGTTGCGTATGGACTACAAGAGATCGAGCAGGCGCTCATGGAATTGAACGTGAAGATTGTCAGACCGTTAACCATAACGGATTATAACAATCATGAGCTTGTGTTTGAGGATGTGGACGGGCGCTGGATCGCTGTTGGCAAGAAACAATAATTACTGAAGGATGTAAGTGAGGGACTGCATATGGTTGAAATTCTAGTCGTCAGACATGGACAGTCGGAAGCGGATATTCTGAATCGGTGTGAAGGATGGGCGGATTATGCTTTAACAGACCTCGGTCAACAGCAAGCACGACTGCTGGCGGATTGGATTCATCATGCATATACGTTGGATGCGATTTTTTCCAGTACGCTTCAGCGGGCCAAGCAGACCGCTATCATGATCGCTAAAACGACAAAAGTACCCGTTACCTATGATCCTGATTTGATGGAGCAAAATAATGGGGTTATCGCGGGTATGTTAAGGGAAGAGGCTTTGATAAAGTACCCTCTGCCCCTGGGCGGAAGGAAGCGGCATGATGCCATTAAAGGCGGAGAATCTGAAGTGCAGCTCAGAGCAAGGGCCGAGCAATTCATGTCCAAGCTGTTTACTACCTTCGATAACGAACCCGAGTTGAAAAGCGTCTGCATTGTTTCTCACGGCGGGATGATCTCGATGTTATTTCGGAGCTTCTTGAATCTTCCTTATCATACCGACATTCATGTCCCGACAGGAGATACGGGTCTTCATCTGTGGAAATATGACCCGGCAAGCGGGAGAAAGGTTATTGCGGCTACGAATTTGCAGGAGCATCTGAACGTAGAACAATGAGCTCGGTTGATTACAATGCCTATATTGTATATTCCAAAATGATGATGAATCGGAACCTTAGGAAGGTTAATGGATTTATGAAATCTAGGAACATTTATATGAATTCTATCGTGTGACCAATTAGTCCCGTTTCAGCGTTGATGCTGTTTCGGGATTTTTTATAGGTTTTTAACAAAGTTCTACATCATCTTAAATATTATTCACAGTTCAGAGAAACTTTTTTACCAAAATTTACGTCTAATAGTATGACCTCATTAAAATATCAAAAAGGATTAGAAGGAGTTATGGAATGAAACTGAAGAAACGATCATTGCTAACCGTATTGGCTGTTGCCCAATTGGCCGCAGCTTATCCGGCGAGCGCGGATGCCAATGCCGCAGACCAAACGCAACCGTCAGTCACCCAAGAAGTGTATGAGCAAAATTCAGCGGCAACGAAATCACTAAAATCCGGGGGTACAAACGCTTCAGGCGCTGCTCAAGAGACATCCGATACGACAGAGACAGAAGGAACTCAAGCGCCGGATGAAGCAGGAACCACTGAAACAGGTACAACCGAAACAGGAACGACCGAAGTGCCGGTGGAGGAGTCCGGTGAAGTCCAAGATCCGGGAACGACTACGGTAGGGCAGGATAACCAGAATAACACGCCATCCGTGACGGGCAAGGAACTTATTCTTTATTTTAATAGCACGAAGATGGTTCAAGACGGCGTTACCTACAATGCACCACAGCCGATGCAAGTCAAGAAGGGAGTATCCTATGTTCCCATCCGTGCCCTTGTGGATCGTGTAGGCTTCAAGGTCACTTACGATAAGAAGACCAAAGAAACGATTATCACTAAAGGAAGCAATGAGCTCCGCTTCAAAACGGACAGCAGCAAGTATACCGTCAACGGCGTAACCAAAACTATGAAAGGCACCTCTTACCAAACCAAGAGCACCTTCATGGTTCCGCTGACAGCCATCACGCAAGCGCTGGACATTCAATATAAAGTGGACAATGTTGGCAAGCGCGTCATCATGAGTCTGGAAAGCAAGCCGGTTGCCAAGTTTACGGTAGGACCTAAAGAGATCTTTGCAGGGCAGACTACAGTTACCTATACACCTCAGGTTGAGAATGTACAAGGTGAAATCATCGACGAGCGTTGGGAAGGCAAGCAAGATATATTTGATGCGCCAGGTCAATACATAGTCACTTACTCGGTTCAGGATTCGACGGGAGCTTGGAGTGAACCATACAGCCAAACGATTACGGTCGTTCAGCCGAACCTTCCGCCTGTAGCCATGTTCGAAACCGACAAGATGGAATATAAAATGGGCGAGCTGATCACCTATACGGATCAAAGCTACGACGACCAGGACAAGAACGAGGACCTGACGTACAAGTGGGAGAACAAAGAGTATGCCTTCTTCTCGCCTGGCGTGTATACCATCAAGTTGACCGTCACCGATAAGAAGGGACTTAGCTCCTCCTACGAGACGACCATCAACGTAACGAACGAGACGTTGTATGAGCAAGACGACTTCAATATGCTGTTCATTCCGGAAGGAGAGAAATTCTCGTTCCTCGGCAATGTCACTTCGCGTCCGAAGATCAATTATGATTTTTACGACGAGCCAAGCACGCTGATCCGCAGTAACAGCCCGGAAACCGTAAACAGCGAGGGCATCGTGTATCAAGAGACAGCGGTAGGCGACATGCGCTTCATGATTCACCACGTGAACAATCTGAACAAAAACGTGAAGATGTACGTGATTGCAACTAACAAGAACAGTACTCCGGTAACGCTCAGACAAGATTACCTGGGATTTGCAGGTCCATCGCCGATCGCGACGGCAGCAGGCAAAAAGTCCGTGCTGAATTATTTCCAATCCATGCAGGACGATTCGAAGCGAACTTCCGTAACGCTTGCACCTGGCGAACAGAAGCTGGTCATGACGGAGCTGAGCGAGATTCGAATGAAGCAGGGGCATGTCATTTCCCTGTACTCGGATATGTATAGCGACCTGCCGATCCAGTTCGACGTCGTAATGATTGACGAAAAATCCGATCCGTTGAAGGTGCTGAGCACGCTGCCGATCCTGGATCGCGATGGCGTTCATAACCGCGGCACCTATCCGGATTCGACGCGGATCATTCGTTATTCCGAGCTGGTGGGGGCAGAATCCCAGCGTCTCGTTCTTGGAGACAACCAGGATGACCCTAACCTGCAAGGCATGGATCCTATGGTTGGAGATATTACGCACAATACCGGCAACTTCGGGGTCCTGTATAAAATCACGCTGGATCGCGTAGCGCCGAATACCCTGATCTCGTTTAATCCGCGGGGCGGCAAGTACTCGGGTTATGCCATGATGAACGGAACGATCGTACCGATTTATTCCTTGGGCCAGGTATCCCCAGGAGAGCAAGCGGTTCTCTACCGTACAGGCGATTTTGAGCAAAAGGTTGAAATCATGCTGACGGCTGCGCCGGGAAGCAATTTGCCGGTAAACCTGCTGTTTACCCAATTGCCGGAAGTGATTCATTAAGATTGGAAGGATAAAGGCTTTGCGACTTGAGCTTCTGCTTGAGGAGCGAAGCCTTTTCTTTAGAGCGGATCCCGTCGACGAGACGCGCTGAGTTGAGTTCAAAGGTACATAAGCAGGCGGGAGCATGGATCGTCATTCTCTATTTTTTAAGAGCGTGATGATTTATAATAGGGACACAACACAATATGAGCGTTCAACACGGCCTTTTTCTATGATAGCGTGAAAGTCATACGGGATTTTAGATGTAATCGTTGAGCTTGCTGACGGATATATAAAACTTTGGAGTGATGGCTTGTGGTTAAAGCGGTGGATGTACCCTCCTGAAATAGAACGATTTTATTTTAGGAGGGCAAATAAATGAATTTCCATACCATTGATATCGAGCGGTGGAACAGACTGCCGTATTTCGAGCATTACACAAACGTAAATCAATGCACCTACAGCATGACTGTCGACACGGATATCACGCTGTTGCTTCAAGCACTGAAGATTCGGGGGTATAAGCTTTACCCGGCTTTTATTTACATGGTGACCCGGGTTGTCAATGAACGCGCAGAATTCAAAACCTCGTATAGCCCAGGGGGGCAGCTGGGGTACTGGGATTCCATGACGCCAAGTTATACTTTTTTTCACAAGGATGATCATACCTTCTCGAGCTTATGGACTGAATTTGCGAACGATTTTGATCGATTCCATGATCTATATGAGCAGGACATGGAACGTTATCGAGATGTCAAAGGGATCTTCGTTAAGGAGAATCCACCACCCAATACGTTTCCCATATCCATGATCCCTTGGGCAAGGTTTAGCGGGTTCAATCTGAATATTGCCCATGATAAAGAATATTTGCTGCCGATCATCACGGGCGGCAAATACGCCGAGCAGGGAGGGCGCATGCTGCTGCCGGTTTCATTGCAGGTGCACCATGCGGTGTGTGATGGTTACCATGCCAGTATGTTCTTTCAAGCTTTGCAAAAAATGGCGGATTCCTGTGAGGACTGGCTAAAATAATGGGATGTTCGATGAATGCCCAACTCGAAGTATATTAACGGGAAATGGTGCATTCATGGCATCATGAAAAAGGAGAGACGGCTGCTGCGCAGTCGTCTTTTTTAATCTAATCACACCTTTAAGCTCGACAACTCGATGCTCCAAAAAATCCTCATTGAATCTTCACAAGTTTTGGTTAATAACATACAACCTTGGTACAAGGTAATCCTATAATCGCTAAGACTGAAAGGAGAATGTTGTATGTCACACGAATCATTTCGAAAATGCATCGAGGAATGCTTGCGCTGTATGGTAGCTTGTAACCATTGTTACACTGCATGTTTGGAGGAGCAGGATGTTGCGATGATGAAGGAATGCATACGATTGGATCGACAGTGCGCGGATATATGTAATTTTGCGGCTCAGGCCATGTCCACGAACAGCATGTATGCCAGAGAAATATGCAGGATCTGTGCCGATGTTTGTGAAGCTTGCGGAAACGAGTGCAAGAAGCATGATGCTAAGCACTGTCAGGAATGTGCGGAAGCCTGCTTCAGATGTGCGAAGGCATGCCGGGAGATGGCGGCTTAAGCAGGGGATCGATCGAGCGGATGGACGATGCGGAGGCTCGCTATATGCTGGAATGGTCCTATAATTGGATACATGTAGACTAAGTGGGCAGATGTAGAATGAGGGGGCACCGCTGCCTGCTGGAGTGAGACTGTTATGGTGATTGTGAGGACAGCTAATGGGTGAGTCGGTGATACGTCGCAACCCCTATATTGGTGAAATCAGCCGAATAGGGAGACGATGGGGACAGAGGATCCGCTATTTACTGGTATCGGTACGATATTGGACTCATGCTTATAGAAGAGGCCCAGCTACATGCTGGAAAATGCCCCAAATGGAGCTCATGAGGACAGAGGATCCGTTATTACGCCGAAATGGGCCTATTATGGTGATCAAGCGGACACAGGATCCGTTATTGCACCATAATCACGGACGAATCCACGCTAAATCCGACAATAGCGGAACTCTTGTCCGCATAATGCCATGAAATAGGTAAAAACAATGGAATAGCGGAACCAGTGTCCGTTATTATCACAAATCGAAGGGGTTTAACAAAGCTGTATCTATGGCGTTATCCAAATGGATGAGTGGTAATGCGACGCAGCCCCTATATTGGTGAAATCAGCCGAATAGGGAGATTGTGTGGACAGCGGATTCGCTATTTGCAGGAATCGGCATGATATTGGACTCATGCTTATAGAAGAGGCCCAGCTACATGCTGGAAAATGCCCCAAATGGAGCTCATGAGGACAGAGGATCCGCTATTTCGCCGAAATGGGCCTATTATGGTGATCAAGCGGACACAGCATCCGTTATTGCACCATAATCACGGAAGAATCCACGCTAGATCCAACAATAGCGGATCTCTTGTCCGCATAATGCCATGAATTAGGTAAAAACAATGGAATAGCGGAACCAGTGTCCTCTAATATCGCAAATCCAAGGGGTTTAACAAAGCTGTACCTATGGCGTTATCCTAATGGATGAGTCGGTAATGCGACGCAACCCCTGGTGTTTTTTTCGGTGAAATCAGCCGAATAGGGAGATTGTGTGGACAGAGGATTCGCTATTGGCTGGAATCGGAATCGGCATGATATTGGACTCATGCCGATTCCTGCCGAACTGAATAATAGGATAACAAAAAGCTTACACCGTTACATAACGGGTAAGCTTTTTGAATTCCAAATAGGCTTTGGATTAGTTGACCATCGAATGAATACGAGTTTACTGTGCCATTTTAGTGATAAGGTATCTGTTATAGCGAGAATGACCGATTTCCGCCGTTCAAAAAAATCCCTCTCACCTAAAATGAGAAGGATTAAAATAGTTCTATGAAGCTTTAACCGATGTCAGGAGCGTTAACTCCGATTGCTCTTGGTCGAGCTGATGGCAGCGGGAAGTTATGACAAAAGCTCCTATAGCGAATGCAACTGCGGCCCACGGCAGGTAGGCCAGGCCAATGCTGTCCACGACCAGGCTGCCCAGAAGGGAGCCGAGCGCAATTCCCATGTTGGATGCAACCGGCATGAGCGTGGAAGCGAAGTCCTTGGAGCCGGGCGAAGATTCATCTGCCAAGTCAATCAGGTATAACTGAACGGCGGTACTGAGCGCAAAGGAGAAGCAGGCGACCAGCATCAAGGATGCTAATGCCATCCACGGGAGCGATAGGGTGAGAGCCAGAGCCGTCATAATCATCGCTTGGATGGTGAAAATCACTTTCAATTTAACCCGGGAATTGCCTTGCGCTACCTTGGCGCCAAGCCAGTTGCTTAGAATCGTGAAAGCGCCGTAAGCCAGCAGGACGGTGCTGATCCATTGCTGCGGTATCCCCAGCACGTTCTCTAACAGCGGCGTGATGTACGTGTATACGATAAATACGGAGCCTACGCCGAAAACCGGAATGAAGAACGCAAGACGAATCCGTTGGTTTTTGAATAAGGCAAATTGCTGCTTCATGGAGCTTACGCTAATCGTATTGCTCTTGGGCATAACGGCCAACATGAACGCAAGCGGGATGATCCCCACAAGTGAAGTAACGATAAAAGCGGTTTGCCATCCAGCCATTTGGCCGATCTGCGTCCCGACGGGAACGCCCAGGACATTCGCTATGGAAAAACCTCCAATGATCCAGGCAACCGCGCCAGCCCTGCGGGAAGCGCTCATATGCTCACTGGTTGCGGCAATGGCCAGCGACAAGGTCAATCCGCACAGAATGGCGGTGATGATGCGAATGAACAGCATGACAGGATACGTGGTGGCGAAGATGGTCAAGTAATTAAACACCAACACCGCAATGTACGCTGACAGGATGGTAACATGCCGTGGAATGCGTCCGAGCAGCGTCACTGCAAAAGGCGTTCCGAGCGCATAAGCGATAGCAAAGCAGGATACGAGGACACCTGCAGCCGCAAGCGAAATGCTGAGAGTTGCGCTAATGTCCTTCAATAATCCAACAATGACGTATTCGGTGGTACCCAGCACAAAGGCTGCAAACGTAAACGCGATAATAAAAATGGTTTCTCTCAATCTGGTCATGGTTGTCTCTTCTCCTGGTTTCTCTTTTTGTATGGTTCGATCTTACGATATGAAAGGCTTTTCAAGTCAAGCCCCAGATCGGAATTCCAAGAGAAGCTAAAGCCGGCTTCATGCTATAATGTAGGAAAAAAAAGTGGAGTGGGTGGATACCATGCCGAATCAAACTTCTAAGCGATCATGGCGTGCAGACAAATTATCACAGATCGGTTCTTCGATATTTGCCGAGGTCAGCGAATGGAAACAAGAAGCTGCCCAGGCGGGAAGACATATCATCGATTTGAGTATTGGCAGTCCTGACCGTGGTCCTTCTGACGATATACGCGAGATCCTGAGCCAAGAAGCGCTAAAAGAAGATAACTATACATATCCGGGCACCAGAGGAACCATGGAATTCCGAGAGCAGTCGGCAGCATGGATGAAGCACCGCTTCGGCGTGAACGTCGATCCCGACACGGAAATACTGGCCTTAATGGGCTCTCAGGACGGATTATCGCATTTGGCTCAAGCCATATGCAATCCGGGGGATTTGGCTATTGTGCCGAATCCGGGATATCCGATTTATGCCGGAGCCCTTGCGATCGCAGGGGTAACGCCTTGGTATTTGCCACTGAAAGAAAAGCGGGGGTTCGTGCCCGATCTGGACAGCATACCGGACGAGATTTGGATGAAAGCAACCTTCATCCTGCTGAATTTTCCGGGGAATCCGATTGCGGTTCAGGCCGATCTTGCTTTTTTTGAAAAGTTGGTCGGTTTGGCGAAAAAATGGGACGTGCTCATCGTCCATGACCTGGCCTATTCCGAAATGGGCTTTGACGGTTATCGCCCGATAAGCGTACTGCAGGCTCCAGGCGCCATCGACATCGCCGTGGAATTTCACTCCTTCTCCAAAAGCTTTAATATGGCAGGCTGTCGCATCGGTTTTCTTGCCGGTCATGAGGAAGCTGTCGGCGCGCTGCGGGAATACAAAAGCAACATCGATTTCGGCGTGTTCAAGCCGGTTCAGACGGCGGCGGTCCATGCCTTGCGTCAAGCCATGGCTGCTTCCCACGAAGAACGCGGTGTTGCTTCGCTGTATGAACAACGCCGTGATGTCCTCGCAGCTTCCCTGGCCGAAGCGGGGTGGGACGTTCCTAAACCGCCGGCCACGATGTTTCTATGGGCTCGGATGCCAGAAGCTTTTCGCGAGGAAGCATGGAGTTCGCGGCGGTTCGCCCGCGAATTGCTGTTGAATACAGGCGTGGCGGTTATACCAGGAGATGCTTTTGGCTCTGAAGGTGAAGGCTACGTGCGAATCGCGCTGGTCCAGGAAGAGGAGGCTTTGCGCGAGGCGGTGGTGCGCATAGGGAAATTTATTGGAGGTGTTTCGCCGTAAATGAAATGGCTTGGAGTCGGCTTCGCCATGTTTCTGGCGCTGACGCTGTTCCCTCAGAGTGCGGGCGAACTCGTTCATCATCAGGCATCGTACATAGAGGAAGTTGATGGTGCTGACAGCAACACGCCTTTTAAGGTGCAATATATAGACTTGGATGAGTACCAGGGCGTCAATGCGTACGAAAACACGTTTACCACCATGCCGGAGCAGGGCAGCAAATTAACCGTTGAGGTTCATAACAAGAACAGCACGGGCCACGTGATGCTGAAGGTCTACCGGGGAACGGAGGAATTCGGATACGCGGATGTCAAAGCCGGCACGGAGGGAACCCGGACATTCGCCATGCATGACGGGCGTGGAGTAACGGGGGATTGGAAGGTTTACATTACGTCGCGAGACGGGCAAATTATGAACCTGCAGATACGTTCAGGACAGCATGATTGATAGACGCTAAGACTACATTTTTACTTTCTTATCAAGTTGTTTGTTAATTCAAGCATAATTAAGGGTGAGCGCATTGCGGAATTTTATGCCTGTACAAGCACCGGTCATAGAGATTCAATCTCCTGTTTCAGAATATGCCTATACGGAATATAGGCCGTGCCAGCCATTGATGCCATATGTAGCCTGTTATTGGAGCTTGGAATACCGAGTCACGTCCATTCAAGCTCCGCTCCATCGCATCCTTCCCGACGGCTGCGTGGATATCATATTTAATTTGAAGGCACGGACCGCTTCGGCTTCCGGTTTCGTTACGGGCCTGATGTCCCGTTATGAAGCGGCGATACTCACGCAGGAGCAGTCTCTGTTCGGTATTCGCTTCTATGCGGAAACCGTTCGTCCGTTCATCCAATTTCCCGCTTCCGAATTTCGTGAGGGTCCCGTCCTCTTGGATGAAGCGTGGGGTGCAGAGGTGAATCACTTGAACGAAGAAATGGTGACAGCTCTCGACTCCGCCCGGCGCATCGAGCTGATTGAGACTTTTTTATTCAACGCGTTAAGACGGAGTAACATTCGCTCTGAACCGCTGGTGGAGCAAGGCATGCAGCATTTATACGCCTCCAAGGGGAGAATAACGATTCATGCTCTGGCCGAAAAAATGAATTACAGCGAGAGAAACATAAGAAGAGCATTTCAGAAGGAATTGGGCATGAAGCCGAAGGAAATGACGGACATCATACGATTCCAGAATTTGCTGCAGGAGATGCGCCGTTCCAAGCCTAACCGGTTTCCTGAAATCGCTGCCCAATACGGATATTATGATCAGCCTCATTTTATTAACACCTTCAAACGCTTATACGGCATGTCGCCGAAGCAGGCTTTTCAACCATAAATTTTGTATGCTTGGCGGCGGCAAGGTTTGTCCGTTTTTTACAATCTTTCATTCCGGTGTTGAACGACAATGGGGTAGAAGTAACAATGATGATGTACAGGAGGTAACGTAAAATGAGAGCAAGCATATCCGTACTTACGATTGGCGTTGATGACCTGGAACGGTCCCTGAAGTTTTATCGTGACGGGCTCGGGCTCCCGACCGAAGGAATCATTGGCACTGAATTCGAGCATGGGGCTGTAGCATTTTTTGACTTGCAAGCCGGTGTGAAGCTGGCGATATGGAATCGCAAGGATCTGTCGGTTGAAGCGAATGTTCCCTTATCGTCCCCGAGTTCTTCGGAATTCACGATCGGCCACAACGTCGGCAGCAAGGAAGAAGTGGATGAGGTGATGGAGCAAGCCAGTAGAGCGGGCGCTACCGTAACCGTACCGGCACAAGACACCTTTTGGGGAGGCTATTCCGGTCATTTTCTCGATCCGGACGGACATTTGTGGGAGATTTGCTGGAATCCTGCATGGGAGGTTGATCTTTCGTAACGGATGTGATAAATTAATCAACGATTGTTGTGCAACTGAATATTTTATTTGAATGTATAACCTCATTAATATGGTCTGAGGGTCTCTACCAGGAACCGTAAAATCCTGATTACAGAAAATGTTTGTCATTTTTTGTAGTCAGGATTTTTTTGTTGATTATAAACATGACATCGAAGAAAGGGGATTTCATTCCAGATGAATCTGAAAGTATTAATTCTAGCGATTTCGACGATATCCGTCGGGCTGGTTGAACTTATTGTTGGCGGGATACTGCCGCTCATTGCGGACGACTTGCATATTTCGCTCGGTACGGCGGGTCAGCTGATTACCGTGTTCGCCCTGGTCTATGCGATAGCGGGACCGGTGCTTCTTGCGCTGACGGCAAGAGTGGAGCGCAAACGGCTTTACCTGATTTCCTTGTTTATTTTCTTTATTGGTAACTTGCTGGCTTATGTAAGTCCGAACTTTACGCTGCTCATGGCAGCCAGAATCTTAACCGCGATGAGTACGGCATTGATTATCGTGTTATCTTTGACGATTACCGCCAAGGTGGTTGAGCCTGCACATCGCGCTAAAGCCTTGGGCGTTATCTATATGGGGATTAGTTCGTCATTGGTGCTAGGCGTGCCGCTCGGCATCCTGATCAGCGAGGCTTTCGGATGGCGGGTGTTGTTCCTGGGTATCGGCTTCCTGTCGATCGGTTCCATGATTTTGATCTATATGTTCCTGGACCGGATCAAGCCTGAAAATGTTACGCCGTTATCCGTTCAGATCAAGGCGCTGGGCAAGATGAAAATCGCCGGTGCGCATCTGGCCACCTTGTTCATGCTTGCAGGGCATTACACCATATATGCGTACTTCACGCCGTTTCTTGAATCGGAGCTTGGGCTGAGCCCTTATTGGATCAGCATCTGTTACTTCCTGTTCGGACTATCCGCCGTCGGCGGCGGGGCGTTCGGCGGCGCGCTTGCGGATCGGCTCGGATCGCATAAGAGCATCGTGATCATCATTACGTCATTCATGCTGGTATTGTTCGTGCTTCCGTTATCCACATTTTCGATTGGCGTGTTTTTAATCGTGATGATGATATGGGGGGCATTGAGCTGGAGCCTGGCTCCGCCTCTGCAGAATTATCTGATTCAAGTGGATCCGGGTTCGTCCGATATCCAGCAAAGTTTTAACAATTCCGCGCTGCAAATCGGCATTGCATTGGGCTCTGCCATTGGAGGCCTCGTGTTAGAGAAGGGAGGCACCGTAGCCAGCACGGCCTGGGTCGGCGGGGGGATCGTCATCGTGTCCCTGGTTTGTGCCGTTTATTCTTTGACGAGACCTGCGCTAACGTGGAAGACAAGCAAATAAATAGCCGTAAATTTTTAACGAATTTAAAAGACAGCCGCATCCATGCAGCTGTCTTTTCTTTTGCAATCGTTTTGTACATCGTGCGCACTGCTCCCTGTGTGCACGATGCGTGGTTCGGGGCATGCTTGATGGTGGGAGGGTTTACATCTTGGCGACGGAAGAACGATAGATGATCTTGCCCTTCACCACAATTCTGCCGAATTTGGTATCAGGGGTGCTGATTTTGCTTAAGATGGACTGGATCGACGTTTGAGCCAGCTGCTTCATATTGACTTCAACCGTCGTCAGGTGCGGCACGGTCAGCGTAGCGTAGATATCGTTGTCAAAACCGACGACGGAGCAGTCGTCGGGAATGCGGTAACCCATGCCTTGCAATTTCTGCACAACCAAATAGGCGACCTGATCGCAATTACATACGAAAGCTGTTGGCAATTCATCCGGTATCTCGATGTCGAGATAATTGCCGTGCTCATTCCGATCGTTGATTACCCAGTCCTGCCGAAGCGAGATATGATGCTCCAGCAGCGATTTATAGTAACCCAGGAACCGATCCTGAATGCTGCTTGTGGCATGCAAGCTGCCCACATAGGCAATGGTGCGATGTCCTTGCCGGATCAGGTAATTGGTAAGTTCATAGGCACCGTAAAAATTATCCGAAACCACCGCATCAATATCCGAATGGTCATCGTAGAAGTCCAGAAACAGAATCGGCGGTTCGATGGCGTGCATGATCTCGATGTAAGGTTTGCTGATCTGTCCCAGCAGAATGAATCCGTCCACTTTGCGATCATAATAGATGCGCGGCAGCTGCAAGGCCTGTTCATCCGAGCTGCTTAAAATATGAAGTATGCCGTAATACCCGTAGTCTTCCAATCCCTTGGAGATTTCTTGATAGACGCGAAGATAGAACGATTGGTCGGGTCCGGTAAAACGTTCGGGAATGATGACGCCGATGTTGTAAGTCAGCCCTTCGCGCATGGACCTGGCAACGGTGTTCACCCGATAGCCCATTTCGCTGGCGATGGCTTTGATTCTTGCCTTTAACTCGTCGCTTACGCCTTCCTTGTCGTTCAGGGCTTTCGAGACGGTCACCGTGCTGACGCCAACTTGCTCCGCGATGTCCTTCATCGTTATGTTTTTGTTCATCGCGTTTGTCTCCTTTTATCTACAGTCGAAGTAGACCATCTGTCCGAGTATGTATGCAATCATTCCATGATCCAAGTACAGTATACCTGCTCGTCTGAGACAAATAAAGGCGAAGGCGCATTTCTGATTGTTATTCTGTTAGAGCTTGCTGCTTACAAGTTCGATTCGATTTAAGATTTCCAAGCAAAATCGACTGTTATGATACGGACATTTCCATGGTCCGGCCATCTCGTGCTGATCCGGCCGTCCGTTCTCATTGACGGACCAAAACCATTCGCTGCCCGGGCGGGAATCGATAATATTTTTTTTCGTATAATTCCACATTCTGAAGACCTGTTCAAGAAATTGAATATCTCCCGTACGCTGATAGGCATTGAAAAAACCGACCATAGCCTCAGCCTGGACCCACCAGATTCTGGAGGTATCCAGACGTGAGCCTTCTTGCTCATTCATGAGCGAACCATCCTGCTGCACGGCCCGTTCAGAAACGGCATACGCCAAGTCCAGAACCATGCGCTTATAATCCGGATTCGTGCTTCCGATGATCTCAAGCGCCTCATCCATCAACCAGTTGGCCTCGATATCATGGCCAAATGAAGTGACATCCACGAGCGGGTTCCAATCCTTGTCAAAAAACACCCCTAAACGTCTCCGATCAGCATCGAAAATATGATGGTACAGAATGGACAGCAGGTTATGAAGCGATTCTCGGACCACCGCCTCGGGCCATGCCCGATAAAGCGTGGAGTAAGCTTCCAGGACGTGAATATGCGTATTCATCGTGATATGCGCGACCACGCCGTTGCCGCTAAGCATTTCGTTGGGCTGCTCGTTCCACTCCCGGTCGAACTCTTCCTTGTAGGCCTGCCGTTTCGCATCATACCCCTTACTCTCGATCAGACGGTACAGCTCTTTGGCCAGATCCAATGCCTCTTGGTTCCCGGAAGCGCGGTGGTATTCGCTTAATGCATATACGCCGAAAGCTTGATTGTAGATATGTTTCCTCGTATCTGTCGGGACTCCCTTGTAATCCACCATCCAATACAGTCCGCCATATTGGCGATCAATGAGGTGGCGCGCGAGAAATTGAAAGGCATGCCTGGCATGCGATGCGTAGATTTCGTGCCCCGTCGTCCGATAGGCTGCGCTAAAGCTCCATAAAATTCTTGAACAGGTAATCCCGCCTTTGGCTGCTTGTTCATCAATCTTTAAATCGGCGTTCACTTGGCCGTAAAACCCGCCGTTGGTTTCGTCCTTCAATCCTCCCCAAAAAGGCAGGATATGCTCCAGCCATTCTTTTCGGATTTCAGAACCCAGGGTATGTAAAGTCATTGTCATATAAAGCCTCCGTTATTAAGTTATCGTTAACCTTAGAAAATATTTTAAGAAAGAGTATCGTTCGATGTCAACGAAATCTTTTACACGCAACATTATTATAAACATATATACACCATTGACAGGTGAAGGTGAGGCATATAAAATTCGAATTATTACTTAAACGATTACCTAAATAATCTAATCACTTCGGTTTTGTTTCATCAGCTAGTGTCGAGGCTAGAAATCAAATGATATGAATCCAGAGGGAGGAAGATGATGTTGATATGGATGCAGGGATGGAAGTCTATTCTAGTCGCGATCCTGGCGTTTGTGTCAGTAGGCGGTGGGCTTCCTAGTCCAGAAGCAGCCACAGGATTTTATGTAAACGGTACCAAGCTGTATGATTCAACGGGCAAGGCCTTTGTGATGAGGGGTGTAAATCATCCCCACACCTGGTACAAGAATGATCTGAACGCGGCTATTCCGGCTATCGCGCAAACGGGAGCCAATACCGTACGAGTCGTCTTGTCGAACGGGGCGCAATGGACCAAGGATGACCTGAACGCCGTCAACAGTATCATCTCGCTGGTGTCGCAGCATCAAATGATAGCCGTTCTGGAGGTGCATGATGCGACAGGCAAAGATGAGTATGCTTCCCTTGAAGCGGCCGTCGACTATTGGATCAGCATCAAAGGGGCATTGATCGGAAAAGAAGACCGCGTCATCGTCAATATTGCTAATGAATGCTATGGAAATTGGAACAGCAGCGGATGGGCCGATGGTTATAAGCAGGCCATTCCCAAATTAAGAAACGCGGGCATTAAGAATACGTTGATCGTTGATGCAGCGGGATGGGGGCAATACCCGCAATCCATCGTGGATGAGGGGGCCGCGGTATTTGCTTCCGATCAACTGAAGAATACGGTATTCTCCATCCATATGTATGAGTATGCCGGTAAGGATGCCGCTACGGTGAAAACGAATATGGACGATGTTTTAAACAAAGGATTGCCTTTAATCATTGGGGAGTTCGGCGGCTATCATCAAGGTGCCGATGTCGATGAGATTGCTATTATGAAGTACGGACAGCAGAAGGAAGTAGGCTGGCTGGCTTGGTCCTGGTACGGAAACAGCCCGGAGCTGAACGATTTGGATCTGGCTGCAGGGCCAAGCGGAAACCTGACCGGCTGGGGAAACACGGTGGTTCATGGAACCGACGGGATTCAGCAAACCTCCAAGAAAGCGGGCATTTATTAAAATCGGGTTAAGGTAGATGAGATTGCATGTTAACAGCAAGCTCAAACATATGGATGCATGCAGGCTGTCGAGGAACCGTCTCGACGGCTTTTTTCTATAGGATTTTCTGAATCGACATACAGCCTATTCTTGCATCCTCTTCGAGACCTATCGACAAAGAAGAGGAACAACCTTTATGCGATATCAATATGCTTGGCTTTGGAGAAACCTGCATCTAGTGCGGGGTTTTGTTTTGATGGTTTAAATAAATATTTAATTCCTACTTGACAGGTGGTATTAATTGGTTTAATCTAGCCACAAGCAAATTCATTCAGTCCTCATTAAATGATCATTCATTATCTTAGTATTGAACGATATATCAGCCGATTGGTCTACCAAAGGCTCCTGTTTACTCGATTTCGTTATTTTGACGGAAGGGGAAATGGGAGCCTTTCTGTATTTTCCGGACATCGTTACGGATTATGACTTGGAGTCTGAGGCTATCGTTCCACAGGAAGGAGCGGCATGGAAGAAACGGATTGGGCATTAATGGAAGAGGCGGATTGGCATTTTCGCAAAATGGTGCGGAGATTTGTCAAGGAGCGTGACAAAATCTCGATAGAAGGCGTATCGCTGCCAGGTTTGTTGATCCTGAACACCATATTGCGGGATGGGGAGCAGAAGCTTGGGGAGCTTGCGGAACAGCTCGATTTTACGTCCGGAGCGGTAACGGCCTTGTGCGATAAACTTGAGGTTTGCGGGTTCGCGGTAAGAAGACGGAGCGAGAGCGATCGGAGATCGATTGTGCTGGACATCACAGATGCTGGAAGAGAAATGGTGAAGCGTAACGAATACATAGGCTGGCGTTCGATCGAACGAATATTCGGAATATTCTCGCAGGAGGAGCTGCGGGATCTGATCCATTATTTTGAACGGTTGAACGATCATCTGGAGGGCTTCTCGGATTTCGTGCTTCGACCGCCCCGCCCATCTTTCGATATGCCGGCAGCAATTGATCATAGCAAACCAGGCTCACTGAAACGCTCGAACAAATTCATTTCTTACTAAAATTCATATTAGAAAGGAAGTTGAACGATGGGACATCCAACGATTTATCCAACGGGTACAACCGTATTTCAACCGGGGAAGGCGTGGAGCGGCTACACGATTTATCAAGCCGCGGATACCGGCGCCCTCCTGATTGACATGAACGGCAGGGAGGTTCACTTATGGAAAGGGCTTCGGGGATTTCCGAACAAGCTCTTTCCCGGAGGTTATGTGCTTGGGAGCACCTCAGAGCGCGATCCGAAGTACGGGTTTCAGGATGAAACCAATCTGGTACAGGTCGACTGGGAAGGCAATATCGTCTGGAAATTCGATCGTTATGAATACATAGAGGATCCGGGTCATCCGGCACAATGGATGGCTCGACAGCATCATGATTACCAGCGGGAGGGCAATCCCGTCGGTTATTATGTACCCGGGCAGGATCCGAAGGTAGGTTCCGGCAATACGCTTATTCTTGCTCACAAAAATGTGAAGCGTCCCGAAATTTCCGACATCGAACTGTTGGACGATACGATCATCGAAGTGGATTGGGAAGGCAATGTCATTTGGGAATGGGCGGTTAGCGATCACTTTGATGAACTCGGGTTTGATGAAGACGCGAAGCTAGCGTTATCCCGTGATCCGAATACCCGCGGCTTCGGAGCCCATGCCGGAGATTGGATGCATATTAACTCGGTATCTGTGCTTGGTCCTAACCGGTTTTATGATGCGGGGGACGAACGCTTCCATCCCGATAATATGATCTGGGATGCACGGGAAACGAACATTATTGCCATCATCGACAAAAAAACCGGGAACATTGTCTGGAAGCTTGGCCCTGACTATTCCACGGAAGAAACGAAGCATATTGGCTGGATTATCGGCCAGCATCATGCTCACCTCATACCGAAGGGACTTCCGGGCGAAGGCAATATTCTGATCTTCGACAACGGCGGCTGGGGCGGATACGGAAAGCCGAATCCGGAAGCGGCAGATGGCTTGAAAATAGCGCGGCGCGACCATTCGCGAATTCTGGAAATCAATCCCGTAACCTTAGAGATTGAATGGCAGTATACGCCCACGGAGGCCGGCTTTCAGGCTCCGCTGGACTCTTACCGCTTCTACAGTCCGTATATCAGCTCAGCACAGCGTCTGCCCAACGGCAACACCTTGATTACCGAAGGAGCCGACGGCCGAATATTCGAGGTGACAAGAGAATTTGAACTGGTATGGGAATATATTTCGCCATATAAAAATATCCGCAACTCCAATATGGTCTACCGCGCATACCGGGTTCCTTATGAATGGGTGCCACAGCTTGAATTGCCCATAGAGACCGAGATTGCTCCGCTTGATGTGGCAGATTACCGCCTGCCAGGTGCCGCACCGAGAGGTGCCGTTAGTACCGTGGAAGTAGAAGGCACGATCTCCTATGGGGAGGGGGCGTTATGCGTGGCCAGGACCGATGAAATAACGCAGAAAGAAAGGGATCGCGATGAGTAGACCTTATTTGAAACGATGGCATGCTTGGTTTCTGATATCGACGCTGGCAATGAGTTTGCTTAGCGGATGCGGTAAGGCCAGCGGTGACAGTCAAGAGAGTGAATTTCAATTGAAAATCGCCGATATTTCCACGAATGCGGTGTTTCGTATAGCTAAGAGCAAGGGAATCTTCGACAAACACGGGATTGATGCCGAGCTGGTGAACTTCGCAACGCCGGCCGAAGGCGTGAACTCCTTGTTTATTAAGCAGGTGGATGTTGCATTCGGTGCAGACTTCCCACTCCTGAATGCTGTCAGCAAAGGCGATTACTCTATATTCGCCTCAACCGGAACAGCCACGGATTTGAGCGCAAGCGAATGGAAACTGTTCGTCCGTAAAGAGATCGCCAGCGCTGCCGATCTCAAGGGCAAGAAATTGAGTTTCTCCAGAGGCACATTCATTCCCTATCTGTGGGATGTTTATCTCGCCGATAACGGGGTTGCATTGTCGGATGTGGAGCTGATCGGGCAAGGAGGCTTCGACGAGGCCTACGTGGCGCTGAAAAAAGGAGAAATTGACGCCGCATGGGTATATGGCGCAGTGCTGAACGAAAAGTTCGGTGCCCTTGCCGAAGCCAGAGAGCTATCGGATATGTCGAAGACGCCGGTAAGGCTTGGCACCGGTTTAATCGCTTCAAATGAATTAATCAACAGCAACAAGGAAGGATTCGTAGCGCTTCTGAAAGCGCTGGATGAAGCGTCGGCTTATGCCCAAGCCCATCCGGAGGAAACAGCGGATTTGATGTACGAAGAAGTCAAGCAGCCGAAGGAAGCGACCTTAAAAGATCTGCCGAAGAATCCATGGAGCATTGGATTTACGGACAAAGCCTATGCGGGATTGCGGGGACAGAAGGAATACATGGTCGCTAACGGTATCATCGAGAAGGATTTCGAGCTGAATGATAAATTGAATCTGGATTTGGTAAGAACAGCCTTCCCGGATCGAGTCATTGATTTGAAGTAAGGAGATGATGAAAATGAGAGCAGCGTCAAGGCAGAATGAAATCCATATTGAGCAGTTGAATAAAAGTTACACGCAGGCATCAGCAGGCGGTTTACATTATATCATCCAGGACGTCAACCTGGCGGTTAAAGGCGGGGAGTTCTTCGTCCTGCTGGGACCGAGCGGGTGCGGGAAGTCGACGCTGCTCAGTCTGATCGCCGGCTTCGTCTCCAAGACATCAGGTCAAGTAAGGGTAGGGGAAAAGGAAGTGGAGCGCCCCGGCCAGGATCGTGCCGTCGTATTTCAGCAAGCCGACTCATCCTTGTTTCCGTGGTTGACGGTTAGGGAGAATGTGGAGTTCGGCCTCCGCATGAAACGGATGCCAGCTGAGAAGAGAAGGGAGATATCCGGCGAATTTATTGAGCTCGTGGGCCTTGCGGGACATGAAAGCAAATATCCGCGCGAACTGTCTGGCGGCATGAAACAACGGGTACAGCTGGCACGGGTGTTGTCCAATGATCCCTCGATCCTGCTCATGGATGAACCGTTCGGCGCATTGGACGCGATGACAAGACGCACGATGCAAACGGAATTGGTCCGCATATGGCAGGATACGGACAAAACCGTCATCTTCGTGACGCACGATATTCAGGAGGCACTTCTGCTGGGAGGACGCATCGGCATTATGTCTGCAGGACCTTCCTCTAGAATAACGGATATCTATGAGGTGCCGCTTGCATACCCGAGAGATTTGTCAGACCCGGCCTTCCATGCCCTGTACAACCAAATCCAATCGCATTTTGACGAGTAGTGAGGAGGCGTTCCCGTGAGCAATCATCTTAAAAAATGGTCCCTGCATATCCTGTTATGGATGGTAGGACTTGGCGTCTGGCATCTGCTGTCCCTTGCGTATGGCCCGGAAATTCTGCCCGGTCCCGTCTATACGGCAAAGGGCGGATACGAATTGTTGACGGACGGCACCTTGATTCAATATATCGGAATCAGTTCGTACCGCGTGCTGCTTGGCTGGACGTTTGGCAGTCTGCTAGCGATCCCTGTCGGAATCATGATTGGGAAGGTCGGACCGATCCGTGCTTTCGCCGAGCCTTTCCTCAATTTCATTCGGTTCATTCCTCCGATTGCGTTCATAACCCTGTTTCTGGTCTGGTTCGGCATCGGGGAGACATCGAAGATCATGCTTATTCTGTATGCAACCTTCTTCATCGTGGTCTTGAATACGTTGACGGGCGTTTTATCCGTTGAGGAGGATAAGATCCGCTCCGCCCGCAGCATGGGGGCGTCCGAATGGCAGATTGTGCTGCATGTCGTCATTCCTGCAACCGTCCCTTTCATGTTCACCGGCATTCGGCTTGCCATGGGAACCTCGTTCATGGCGATTATCGGGGCCGAGATGATTGCATCCAATGAAGGCGTTGGTTATCTTATATGGAATTCACGATTGTTCTTCCGTACAGATTGGATATTTGTCGGCTTGATCTGCCTGGGGTTGATGGGATTCCTGACAGACCGGGCCGTGGGGCTGCTCGGCCGCAAGCTGCTGTCCCGGTATGGGGTGGTCAGCGCAAATTCGCTGCGTCGGTAAAACGTTAATAATACAACAGCATCAAAACAGCAACGGCACCCTTCATGAAAAGGGGGCCGTTGCTGTTCTTCCATCGACATCATGATCCGGAATAATGGATCACCATGCTTAACCGGTTCAGGGAATTACCCGAATTGTGATAGACATGTGGTTTGTCTGCCTTGAAGCGGATGGATTCACCTTGCTTTACCGTATATTCCTCATGATCGACACGAATGGTGACCTCACCATCGAAAACGGTAATAAACTCTTCCGTACCCTCGATATGGGCCTCTGCACTTAAATAACCGCCATGTTCCATTTCTAATGAATACATCTCGAAGCGCCGCCCGTCTTCATACGGGAAATACGGATAAATTCGAATGCGGCCGTTATCCTCAACCAGTGCCTGCACCTCTTCCCGTGATACCACGACGATACCGGAATGCGGCTCATTGATCAACGACGAAAAAGAAAGCTTTAATCCGTTGGCGATCTTCCATACGGTGGTTATGGAGGGGCTCGATTCCCCGCGTTCAATCTGACCCAGCATCGTCTTGCTGATGCCGGTCATTTCCGCGACTTTATCCAAACTCAGCTTTCTCTGCTCCCGGAGCATCTTTAAATTGTTCGCCAATATCAGATTGATGGGCTTCAAATGATGGTTCACCTCTATACTGTACATATTGTGCGTTATAACATACATAAAGTATAATGATAACGCACGGTCGCTATAACGACCCATTAGAATCACTATAACATACAAACAAGAAAGGAGTTAAGAGCTTGTTTATCCTTCCGCTGTTGACCTATGCCATTGTAGCTTCATTTACGCCCGGTCCCAACAACATTATTTCGATGACCAATGCACGAAGTTACGGTTTTCGAGCAACGATGCGCTTTATCGGCGGGGTTGCAACCGGGTGTTTGATCATCATGCTGCTGTCCAGCTACTTCAACTTGGCAATGTATCAATACATCCCGAAGATTCGATCGGTTATGAATATGATCGGTTTCCTGTATATGATTTATCTTGCCGTAAAAATCATGCGAAGCAGGCCGCAGGGGGATGCAGATGATAAGCCAGGCGGATTTAACAGCTTTACGTTCGGATTCATATTTCAATTCATGAATCCGAAGGTCATTTTATACGGGATTACAGCCGTATCGACCTTCGTGATGCCAATCGCAACAACCCATGTGCATCTGTTATTATTCTCGATACTGCTCACCATCGTTGGCATTTGCGCCAATATGACCTGGGCGCTATGCGGTTCGCTGTTCCAGAACCTGTTGTCCCGATATGAACGTACGTTTAATGTATTGATGGGGCTGCTTCTGATATACAGCGCATTCTCAATTTATGCAGCGAATGGATAGCAAGCGGGCCTCGTCGTGCACGGATGCCATACCAAATAAAACAAGGCTTTCCGGAACGTTCATCCGGAAAGCCTTGTTTGGGTTATTCGAAGATTTTGGAAATCTGTTCTTTCAGTTTGTTAGCGGAAGCATGGAATTGGGTCAATTCCTCGTCGTTAAACTCAAGGCTAAGAATTTCCCGCACGCCGGTGCGGTCAACCACGCAAGGCACCCCTAGATATACGTCGGACACGCCATGGTAGTCTGTAAGCAGCGTGGACACATTGAGAACGGAACCCTCGTTTTGCAAAATGGAGACGATGATCCGGTCAAGCGCCAATGCGATAGCATAGGAAGTGGAGCCTTTGGCGTTGATGATTTCATATGCGGCGTTCTTGGTACGATCAAAGATATCTTCCCTTTCCTCGTCCGTCAGATCGATCCCGATACCGGCAATGTTGGCGATGCTCCAGAGCGGCAGCTCGGAATCGCCGTGTTCGCCGACGATATGGGCGTGAATGCTGCGCGGATTGATGCCTTTGTTTTGCCCGATCAAATAACGGAAGCGGGCGCTGTCGAGCAGGGTACCGGAACCGATTACCCGATTAACCGGGAAGCCGCTCTTTTTCAATGTGACGTAAGACAGGATATCAACCGGATTCGTAGCCACGAGAATGATGCCGTGATCATTGTATTTCACGATATTTTGAATAATATCGTCAAATATGGCCGTATTCCGCTTCAATAAATCAATTCGCGTCTCGCCCGGTCTTTGGTTGGAGCCTGCGGCAATGACAATGATGTCTGCATCCTTGCAATCGCTGTAATCTCCAGCCCAAAGTTTCACCCCGCCGGCAAAAGGGAGGCCGTGGTTCATATCCAAGGCTTCGCCAAGAGCCTTGTCATGGTTGGCATCGATCAATACCAGTTCAGATACTCTTTCCCGCAAGAATAAGGTGTACGCAGTCGTTGCTCCTACAGCTCCTGTACCGATGATCACGACGCGGGACGGGCGCTGAGCTTCATTTTTTGTCATCCATGTTTCTCTCCCTTGCACTCAATTAATGAATTCCTATACATGGAAAGCTTCTAATTACTTACCCTAATAAGCAGTTGTATACACAACAACTCCATTAGGCGCTTTCGATAGTAATGATAACATATTCAGGAAGATTTAAGCAGTGGGAGTGTGATTTAAGTTACGTTCATGCTCACTATAGAAGGTTTTGATCGCACGTTACCTTGTATATGTCCTAGATGCCGATGTCGAACCGCAGTCAGTGCGATTCCATTTCATGCGAATGAAGTAAACCGCTCCTTTAGCTCCTGAAGCATGACCTTCCGGTAATCGTTCCCGTCATGGTAGAGTTCACCGATCCTTGTGTAGACCTGATCCAATTGTTCCTGATATGAATCGGCTTGTTTATCAGCGTGTTTTCTTTTGAACTCGTCCATGACGTATTGGATGTATGCCGGTCGTGCGCCCCATTGTCCAAGAACCGCGCCGGTTGCCGCATTAAGGAAGAGGGCGATCGGTTGAGCGCGGCCACCGCCCGTAAGAAAGAGATCCATCGTTTCCAGATGCTCTTCCATGATGAGCACTTCGGTCAGTATGCGGCTGTATTCCATTACCCGGAACAAGACGGGAACATTCCAGATCACATCCGGACACCAATCCGTACAGAGGATAAGGCAGTGCAGTTGGCCATGCTCGTTACGTTCAGCGAAGAACCGTTGAACTTCTTGGTCGTCCCATTGAAAGCGGTCATAGACTTGCCTAAACTGTTCCTTGGTGTTGGGGATTCGGCTCAGTTTCATTTCCAGGCTCCTCATGCCCTCCATAAATTGACGGGGGGATATGCCTTGCCCTATTTTGTGCCGAAGATGGATAAGCGTTGTCATTGGCTCATTCGTCCTTTCGTACTGAACGGGTAGTTTTAGTGTACATTCAGCCTATAGCTAGCTTAGAATATATTTGACCACATAGAAATGGTCACTTTGGAGCTGTTTATGCAAGTCAGATTGAATGGAATGTGGGTCGTGAATTTATATTAAAAAGCCTGAGGTGGTCCATTATGTTTGATATCCTTTTACCCGAGCAAAGCGAGTTTCCGTTATACCAGCAATTATACCTTCAACTTCGTGAGGGTATCCGAAACGGCGCCATTCCCGACGGACAACGATTGCCATCCGTGCGATCCCTCCAGCTTCAGCTTAATATAAGCAAGACGCCGATCGAGACGGCTTATCAGATGCTGACGGCAGAAGGGTATGTGATCAGTAAACCGAGGTCGGGGCTATACGTCATGAATCCCTACAAGGAATTCTCCTACTCCCAACAGCATCAACAGCCGCCCTCCATGACCACGATGCCGGTTATTCGTTCCCATGCGCATACCAATCCCAATGTCATCGATTTCAATCCAACCCGATTAGATCAAGCTGCCTTCCCGGTACGAATTTGGAATAAAATGCTCAAGGAAGCGCTGGACCACCATGTATGCGAGATCGGAGGGTATGGGGATCCACAAGGCGAATACGCCCTTCGGCGCGTGATTTCCGAATATTTGCGGAATTCCAGAGGGGTCAATTCGACGCCGGATCAAATAGTTATCGGTGCCGGAACGGCATATAGCATAGGTCTCCTCTCCAGGATGCTGAAAGGGATGAAGCATGTTGCCGTTGAGGAACCGGGTTACAGCCTGGTACGGGATCAATTTCAGCTGAATGGCTGCGAGATTCTTCCGATATCGCTTGGCGATAAGGGGATCTCGCTTGACCGATTGGAGCAAAGTCATGCAGAGCTCGTGTACGTAACGCCTTCTCACCAGTTCCCGACGGGAAGCATTATGCCGTATCCGGAGCGGGAACGATTGCTGGAGTGGGCGAATGCTAAACATGCATATATCATCGAGGATGATTACGACGGCGAGTTTCGCTATCAAGGCAAGCCGATTGCTTCGCTGCAAGGATTGGACGATAACGGACGGGTGATTTACGCCGGCACCTTCTCGAAAGTGCTCACCCCCGCACTGCGAATGAACTATCTGGTTCTTCCACAGGCACTGCAGCATCAGTTGACCCAAATGCAGCAGGAGGTGTTCTTTGCCCCATCGCGTGTGGAGCAGTGGGCCATGACCGCTTTTTTCGAACAGGGGCATTGGTTTCGCCATATTCGCAAAGTTCGTAACCTGTACAAGAAAAGACATCATCGGTTGATCGAGCTGATCGAGGCTCATCTTGGCAACTTTGTTGAAATTACGGGTCAGAATGCCGGACTTCACCTTCAACTGCTCGTCAAAAAGGAAGCTACCTCGGAGGAATTGATTCAGGAGGCTGCGAAAGCCGGCGTGAAAGTATACGACTTGCGGAAGACGTGGATAAATCAGCGTCAAGACGCTGGACAGTACCCGAGGATATACTTGGGATTTGCCAGCTTGAATGCGTCCGAAATGGAAACGGGCATTCGGCTGCTGCAAAAAGCCTGGAACATGAACTAACCACTCGGGACCCTCCTGTCTTTTATAACACCAACAAACTGACCATTCCATGCAGGTCAATTTGTTAGTTATGATAAGCTAAAAACAGGAGAAGGAGAGCAGGTATTTATGATCACGCATAGCGAGGTAAAGGCGTATTTGAACCGATTAGGAATATCCGAAATCAAGGCTCCGACAAAGGAATATTTATTCGAGCTGCATAAAGCGCACGTGGCAAGAATTCCTTGGCAGACCCTGGATATTTTTTCCGGGAAACCGACTCCCTTGGATATCCAAAATTCGGTGCAACTGCTGATCCATCAACGAAGCGGTTATTGTTTTCATTTGAATGGAGCTTTTACCGCTCTTCTTCGAGCCTTGGGGTATGCGGTTAGTTGGCATAAGGCCGGCGTACAGCCGTTAGGACAAGAGCCACGGATTAACGGCTTCCATCTTGGGTTAACGGTCAGCCTCATGAACGAAGAACTTGGGGAAGAAGAGTCTTGGCTTGTCGACGTCGGTCTCGGGGATATGCCATGGGAGCCGATTCCATTGAAATTCGGGAAATATGAACAGGGGCCGTTCACGTATGTGCTTGAGCCGTCCGGCATAACGGATCAGGGCTGGCGGTTGATTCATGATCCCCAATATTCCTATGTAGGGGTAGATTATGCGCCTGAGGTTGTAAACAGCTTGGAATTATTTAAAACAAATCATGAATTTTACAGCCGATCGCCGGAATCCCCATGGATGGATCTATTGGTTGTCAGGCAGCGGCACGATGTGGGCATGAACGAGCTTAAAGGCTGTATTTGGAGAAAATGGAACGGCAGCATGCTGGATACCGTAGAGGTCTCGTCGAAATCGGAGTGGTTCGAGATCCTGGCGGACGTATTTTACGAGCCGCTCGTCAACTACTCCACTTTAGAACGGGATCAGATTTGGGCAAAGGTGTGCAAGCATCATCAGAATTGGCTGAGGCTTGTGGAAGATCAACGATCTTAGAGGGGCCAGTCAGGCATCTCGTGTGACTCCTAAGCTGATCTCTCCTTCGTCATAGAACGATCTAAACCAATCTGTCTCTTGAATGCCTGCAACCCCAGGTGGTAAGATGGTACTTAAATTTCATGTCGCGAAGCACATGAACATGTTCCATAACCTACCTGTAAGGAGTTAAATGCATGGCAACCATCGATGATTTTACCAAGCTGGATATTCGCGTCGGGACGGTCGTGGAAGCAGAGCCCTTCCCGGAAGCGCGCGTTCCCGCCATTAAAATGAAGATTGATTTCGGCCTGCTCGGGATCAAGCGTACAAGTGCGCAGATTACGAAACGGTATGACGCGGATAGCGTTGTAGGAAAGCAAGTCGTGGCCATCGTCAATTTCCCGCCTAGACGCATTGCCGGCTATCAATCTGAGGTGCTTGTGCTCGGCGGCGTACCGGAGCAAGGGGACGTGGTGCTTCTGAAGCCGGATTTCGATCTGCCGAATGGAACGCCCATCGCTTAAGCTTATTCCATTTACCGATCCAAGCGTCGGTATTATGGTGAAGCTCTGCTCATAAATGCGTTCCGGGACGGTCGCCTAACCGTCCTCCTTTGAATATATCTGAAGTATCAGATGATTCAAGAGAGGATGTTGGCCTTGCAAACTGTTTCTCATGGTATCGTTCAACTGTGGATTGCCTACACATCGAACCGCGGCGGATCGTTCGACATATGGCTGTACCGCCCTCGGGACGGTTTTGATTTTCAACTTACTCAAGGGCTCGGCGCGGAATTTTCGGTTCCCTATTGGTCGCCCGACCGGAGGAGTATCGCATTCATCGGTATCGGCAATGTGGTCCATGTGCTGGATACCGTATCGTTCACTGTAGCCAGAATTGATCAAATCGAACCGTACACGCTGCTGGACTGGTCTCCCGATAGCCGGTCTTTGGCGTATGTCAAGAATGATCGGATCGTCATTTATGATACGGCCTCTCATCGAAGCTATTCCATCCCGGAGACCGGAGCAACGGACGCCCAATGGTTCCCTTCGGGCATGGAGCTTCTATTTGCGTCTCCTGATTCTGGCGGGGTTACGCAGCTCTACCGCATTCGGACCGATGGCACGGAACGGAGACAAATCACACGTCTAACGGACGGTCCGCTCCACGACGTTCGGATTTCCCCGGATGGAACCTTCGCGTTGTATACATCCCCTGGAGCAAGCATCTCCATGATTTCGACGGTGGATTTGGCAAACGGCACCATCTATGCATTGGAAGGCGGCCCACTCGCGAAAAACTATTTTCCCGCGTGGTCTCCTGATTCTAAAAGCATCGCTTACAGCGCAACAGCCTACAGCGAGCCAAATTACTATTCGCTCATCCAGATTGACAGCCGTACCGGTCAGGATCAAAGGACGGTTGCAGTTTCCAACTGTTTCGCCACGCCCGTCGATTGGTCGCCGGACGGTGCCAAAATCGCCTATTTGTCCGGGTGCACTGTTGAAGAATTCGCTAGTCAGCTTTGGATCGTCGATATCAGGGAACAGATGCCGATGCACGTCGTTAGCGGAGGCAGGATTACTGCCTTGCACTGGTCCCCAGGTGGCAGGAAGGTTCCGAAAAGCATGTTCACAAGCCTTGTATACCGGGTGTCCTTCCCGTATCCCGCAAATTGGCGGCCGGTCAGTGAAGAGAGATACGAGGGCTTCGACGGTTTCTTCCAGGTATCCGCGATTTCGTCTGGCGACCGGATTGCCGATGTATGCAGCTCCGAAGCTTTTCATCCATTAATGCCTTACGGTTCTTCTCCAAGGATTGTCCCTGCTATGATACAAAATCAAGAAGCGTGCTTCATTTATCCGTCAGCTGACCAGCCAACGGAGATGAATAACCAAGCAGCCCTTATTGTGAGATATCCGAGCCCTGTCCAAATTGGGGATATGTTCTACGCTTATTTCATCTTGTGGGCAGACGTTAACCATATCGGTCAAATCGGCGCGAGGCTGTCGTTCATCTAGCGTTTGAGCAATGAGTTGCAGGAAAGTACCCCTCGGCCGTTGAATATATCCGAATGCTGCAATAATGATCAGGCCTTTTCAGGAACACTTATAGCCGCAGGAGGAGAACAACATGAAGTCGATCACCGTTCAAAGTCTTACGGAGTTATTTCATTTGGAAGTGCTTGCAGGCGCCAATCGCATGGATCGAATGATTACCCGTCCGCAGACGCACAGACCGGGTCTGGAGTTCGTCGGGTATTTCGATTTTTTTCCGATGGAGCGAGTGCAGGTGCTCGGCCGTAAGGAGATTAACTATTTATTGACGCTTAGCATAGAAGAACGCAAACTGCATATCGGAAATATCGTCAAATATCATCCGCCGTGCTTTATTGTCACCTCAGGACAGCAGGAGATCCCTTATCTGACTCTATTCTGCAATCAGGAAGGCATACCGTTGTTGCGTACAACCGAGACGACAACGGAGTTTATTGCCAAGTTGAACAGTTATTTGGTGAAGACGCTGGCTCCGGAGATGTCGATCCATGCGGTGTGCGTGAATGTATCCGGCATTGGAATCCTGCTCCGGGGCAAATCCGGTATTGGCAAAAGCGAAACGGCCCACACCCTTATCCGGCGGGGCCACCGGTTTGTGGCGGACGATATCGTGGTGCTCAAAAAGCTGGGCCCTTCGACTCTTCTCGGAACGCATAATGAGACAACCCGGGAGTTTCTCGCGCTGCGAAGCATCGGGTTGATCAACGTGGTGCGTCAATACGGGCGCACGGCTTTTCAGGATGAGACGCGAATCGTGCTTGACATTGAATTGGTGCCTTGGCGTGAAAATTCCCTAAACAACGAGCTGGAGGCCGTGCCTCAATTTACGGAATATCTAGGCATCCAAATTCCTCATATCGAGGTTCAGCTTCAGCCGGGGCGCGACGTAGCCAGTCTGATCGAGGCGGCGGCCAACAATTGGTATCTTAAACAACTCGGCTACAGTGCGGCCGAAGACTTTATGAAACGAATCGAAAACGAGATGCAATCGTGAGGTTTAAACGACTTTCCGCCATCTGACAATAAAAAACTTACGGAAACGATGTTGGTGATAGATGAAAATCCAAGTAGGAGAACTACAAATCGAATGTCATGTAGAATACGGTCCACGCAAAAAGCTTTCGATCCATGTCCACCCATCGGGTCTGATCACGGTGAAGGCACCGAATCGTACAAGCGATGAGACGGTGATCAACGCCGTAAGGCGGCATGGGAGCAAAATCGTGAAGCAATTGCAAGCGATCGAGGCAGCCCGAACGGCTCCGAAGGTCAAGGCATACGAGGATGAAGGCAAATTCCTTCATCTTGGGCAGTATTATTCGCTGCATGAGTTAATCGAAACGGACGGGCGAACGGAAGAGGAGCTTCAACGGGATCTGAAGAAATTTTACTTCGCAAGCTGCAAGAAGGTGATCGCGGAACGAATCCGAATTTATCAGAAGCAGCTCAAAGTCACGCCGAAATCCTTCATCATCGAGGAGTCCAAAACGAAATGGGGCAGCTGCAGCTCGGCGAAGCATCTCACTTTCAACTATCGCCTCGCGATGGCGCCCATCGAGGTCATTGATTATGTGGTCATTCATGAACTCTGTCATCTCTTGCATATGAATCATGACCGATCCTTCTGGCGATGCGTCGGCAGCGTGATGAAGGACTACAAAGCTAAGGAAGCCTTCCTCGCGAAATATGGACATGCCATGACTTTGTAATGCACTGATTATGAGTCATAGAGAGAGTTAGGGCACTGCCTGATTTGGGCAGTGTCCTTTTTTTGAATGGATGCTGATCGGCTGATCTGATTCCATTGGCCACTGGCAGCGTTGGCGCCAGGGCTGCTGCTCATTATGATTAACGGATTCCTGGCTTTCGGCACGACGGCCGTCTTGTCGACCGGTTACGAAGGCTGCTGCTTGCGTTGATCATAACATCTATTTACATTAGAGTAATGACACAGAAAAATTGATACTTACGGAGGCAATGATGAAAACAATTGGACTCATCGGAGGCATGAGCTGGGAGAGCACCGTGATGTACTATCAGATTATAAATGAGGTCGTAAAGGAACAATGGGGTGGGCTGCATTCCGCAAAAATTTTGCTATACAGCGTGGACTTCCAAGAAATTGAAGAATGCCAGGCCGTTGGGAATTGGAACAAGAGCGCAGAAATTTTAGGAGATGTTGCCGTAAACCTTGAAAGGGGTGGTGCGGATTTTATCGTAATCTGCACCAATACGATGCATAAGGTTGCTCCAATCATTCAGCAAAGAATCCGTATTCCCATTATTCATATTGCAGATGCCACTTCGAAGAAGCTCATGGAAAGCGGCATAAATCACGTAGCTTTGCTTGGAACCAAATACACGATGACTGAGGATTTCTACAAGGAAAAACTGATTGCAGCCGGCATTCATATGCTGATTCCTGATGAAGATGACATACAACTTATCAACCATATCATTTATGACGAATTGTGCTTGGGTATTATTTCTCAACGATCCAAGAACGAATATTTGCGTGTGATCAACCAATTACAGAAGCAAGGTGCCCAGGGAGTCATACTGGGCTGTACTGAGATTGGTCTTCTTATTAAACAGGAAGATACGAATATTCCTGTTTTTGATACGACTCAGATTCATGGAACAACAGCAGCCCTATTTGCACTTGAAAAATAATCATTGATGTTTATTGTCGTAGGAGTTGCTGTTCGTTTCGTTCGATGTATAATGTTCGTATGGGTTCATATAAATCCATTTGAGTTCATTATATGTCTTGAACAAGGAGAGAAGGATCATGCCAAGAATCAAAATTGAATTGCTGAATCGTGAACAGAACGTGAGGGTGGAAGGTGACCGTCATTCGCAATCCTCCCATGACCGCGTGATGGAGCGGGAAGACGAGGATTTCACTTATCTGGCCTGTCAACAGCTGGAATACGCCGCCGGCGACAAATTTAGAATTACGACGGAGCACCCGAATCGGTATTTGGTGGTTCAGTTGGATGAGGCACTCTTTCCGTCCCTGGTATATGTCAA
The DNA here is from genome assembly GCF_041954005.1 of Priestia sp. BR_2. Lineage (NCBI taxonomy): Bacteria > Bacillati > Bacillota > Bacilli > Caryophanales > Bacillaceae > Priestia > Priestia sp. BR_2. The sequence goes on from NZ_JAVFHM010000188.1 coordinate 477,926, forward strand.
GGGAACCAGCTGGGAATACGAAATACCGTTGTCGTTCAAGCAAGCCTACCCAGAGAAGGCATTTACGGGGACAAAACATTATGTTTCGGTACGCTATGCGGCGGATAGCGAAATTACCCAATATCGGAATTTGGTATTGAATACCCATGACCAGAAGCATGATTCCAACGCTTACCCGCATGCTCACGCCAACGTGGAAACCCGAAATGATCCCACCTTCTTTGCGCGCAATGCGATCGACGGCATTTATGCCAACAACAATCACGGCTCCTATCCATATCAATCCTGGGGTATTAACCAGCAGTCGGATGCGGAGCTGACGCTGGATTTCGGGCGAACGGTTGAGCTTGACCGGATCGGTCTTGTTTTACGCGGCGATTTTCCTCATGACAGCTGGTGGAAGGAAGTCACGATTGCATTCTCCGATGGTTCAACGGAGCAGCTCTATCCCGTGAAAAGCCGGAGCATCCAATATTTTGAGATTCAACCCCGCAAAGTGGAATGGTTGGTGCTCAAACGATTGATCAAAGGCGATGAGGCGCTTTTTCCGGCATTAACGCAGCTTGAAGCCTATGGCAAAAACGTAGACGTAACAGAGAAGTAAAGCAGAGTAGGATTGGTGGATTCATAACCGTCGTAATCATCCTGGGCCATTACGGATAATCGCAGAGTAATTGACAACCCTCAGCAACAAGGTATGATCAAATAGATATCAGTATCATGCCGAGGAGGGAATATGATGAATTCGACTCAATGCCAGGGAAGGCCGAATGTGCTGCTCATTACGGTCGATCAGATGCGCTTTGATTGCCTTAGCATAGCAGGTCACCCTGTGGTGGAAACGCCCAATCTGGACGAGCTTGCAAGGAGCGGCGTAAGGTTTAGCCGTGCGTATTCTGCCACACCCACCTGCGTACCTGCAAGAGCGGCGATCTTCACCGGCCAATCCCAGCGCGCTCACGGCCGTGTCGGCTATCAAGACTGCGTCCCGTGGAATTACAAGGAGACGCTGCCGGGGGAATTGGCTAAAGCCGGTTATCACACGCAGTGTATCGGTAAAATGCATGTTTACCCTGCACGCAATCTGCTGGGGTTCCACAACGTAATGCTTCACGATGGTTACCTGCATCACAACCGCAATAACCACGGCATTCCGATGCAGGAGCATTACGATCAAGTTGACGATTACTTGCAGTGGCTTCGCGAGAGGGTGCCGGGCGCCGACATGACCGATCTTGGTTTGGACTGCAATTCATCAACCGTCGCTCGTCCTTGGCATTTGGCGGAAATGCAGCATCCAACCAACTGGGTGGTAACGCAGTCGATTGACTTTTTGCGGCGACGGGACCCCGGGAAGCCGTTCTTCCTGTGGATGTCATTCGTCAGGCCGCATCCTCCGTTCGACCCTCCGCAGGCCTACTTGGATCTGTATGAGGATGCCGATATTCCGGAGCCGCCGGTTGGCGATTGGGCAGAGACGGAGGACCCGGATCTGGCCGGATACTCCCCTATAACGGGGCGGGGACTTGTCCCGAAACGCCGTCTGCGTAAAGCGATGGCTGCCTATTACGCCCTGATCACGCATATCGATCACCAAATCGGACGCTTTTTGCAATCATTGAACGAATATGGGGAGCTAGGCAACACGGTGATCCTGTTTACTTCCGATCATGGCGAGCTGCTGGGGGACCATCATTTATTCCGAAAGTCTCTTCCGTACGAAGGCAGCACCCGCGTGCCGTTTATCGTCAACGATCCCGGCAACCGTTTAGGCCTGAAGAGCGGCACGGTTTCAGATCATGTCGTGGAAATGCGGGACATCATGCCCTCGCTGCTGGAAGCGGCCGGCGTGCCTATACCGGAAACGGTCGAAGGCGAGAGCATCTGGAGACTAGCGTCAGCAGGAAGGGATGGGGGAAGCAAGCCTGCTTGGCGTCCCCATCTTCATGGAGAGCACGCTCAAGGGCTTCAGTCCAATCATTGGGTTACCGACGGAAAGGAGAAATACATCTGGTTCTCCCAAACAGGCAAGGAGCAGTTCTTCGATCTGGTTGAAGATCCCAATGAGCTGCACAACGCGATCGGGGACGAAGATCGGCAGGAACGAATCCGGTATTGGCGTTCGGTCCTCATCGGAGAGCTTGAAGGACGCGAAGAGGGTTATACGGATGGCCAACAGCTGATCACCGGCCGGAAGCCGGTAGCCGTATTATCCCATATTTTGAAATAGCACGAGACCGTAAATTACATTCAGAACCGATTAGGAGATAACATGCTAACGACACAACAGCTAAAAGACATTGAACGATTGCAAGCCGAGTGCGAACTTCATGACCATGTCCAATTAAAGCTGAATTGGGAAATGCTCAGAGAACGCAAAACGGAGAATCTGGATTTTTTTCATTATGAGGAAAAGGAACTTGTAGCGTTTCTTGGGCTATATCCGTTTGGCTCGACCGTCGAAGTATGCGGCATGGTAAAGCCTGCCGAACGACGAAAAGGGCATTTCCAGCGATTGTTTCATCTCGGAATGGAACAGGTAAAACTCGCCGGATACAAGAAAATCTTGTTGAACGCGCCAGCGGGATCCGATGCGGCAAAGGCATTTTTGCACCAACTAGGTGCGGAGCATGCTTTCTCGGAGCATCAAATGACGTGGCAGGAAATGCCGCTTGAGGATTCGGACGGTATTCTGCTGAGGCAGGCAACATTGGAAGATTATGAAACAAGCGTGCGCTTATCCGTGGAAGCATTCGGATTGGACGAAGAAGATGCCAGGGCGATGGAGAGCCATCATTTTGCTGATAATACGGGTATGTTCATGATTGACGTAAACGAAGAAACGGTCGGGAAGCTTCGAGTCAGCCGCGAAGAGGGGCAGGCGTGGATTTATGGTTTCTCCATATTGCCGGAATATCAGGGCCGAGGAATAGGCAGAAAAGCGTTGCGGCGAATCGTGAAGGAACAGAGCTCAGCCGGATACTCGGTGCACTTGGAAGTCGAAACGAAAAACGACCATGCGCTGAGGTTATACGAGTCGGTTGGATTTAAAGCCGTGCATGCACAAGACTACTATCAATATGAATGCAGATCATAACAAAATAGATGTGCAAGAAAAGTCGCCCTCATGGCGGCTTTTTGATTTTCACCGCATTATTCAAATCTTTACGATGATCTATTGAAGTCTATTTTTTCTGCCGATAAAGAATGGAGCATGCATATCTGATCATTCAGGAGGAATCATCATGAAAAAAACAGTCATCCTGCTAACCAGCGCGGCCCTGATGTTTGCGACCGCCGCAGGCACGATCTCAGCCAAACCAAGCAACACGCCCCCCGGCAAGACAAGTAACGCGGCATCGCCAAAGGGACCAAAAGAAAAAGAAACTCGTAATGACAAGCAGCAAACCGAGGAAGTCGATTCCTCTGATAAGTCCAGCAAAGAAGAGGACCAGGTTCAGGAATCCACAACGCCGGAAACAGAGAAAGCAAACGACCCTTCCACCGATAAAGTCGATTCCAAGAACAAAGGACACAAAGGATACAAAGGTTTGCTAAATGCCATTCAAAACGTTGAGGATAAACCGGCAGGCGCCGTTCTAGCCAATATTTTGCTTACCGAATATGCGGCCGAGTTAACGGACGAGCAACAAAAACAACTTGAGGCCATTATAGAAAAGGACAAGGCGTTAGAAGCGGCAGCGGACATGCTTGAAACAAACGGCAGCGTTACTGAAGCCGTGTATTTGCAAGAAGAAGCCATCAAAGCCAATTTTAAAAACCTGGATCTTTACAAAACCATGGGAAAGCTCAATAAAAAGGCAGGTAAAAAGAATGGAGTTAAGCTGTATGTGAACGGCGAAGCTTCGGACACCGAACCGTTTGTCAAAAAAGGCAATACATATGTTCCTTTTCGCGCCATAGCCGAGGCTTTGGAGGCTGAGGTTATATGGAATCCTGAAAAGCGTTCCATCACCGTCTCGAAGGACGGAGTGAGCATCCAACTCCTGGTTGGCAGTAAAACAGCGTCCGTCAATGGCAAGAAAATTTCGCTGGATGCCCCAGCTACCGTTACAAAGGGCAATACGTATGTGCCCGTACGATTTATAAGCGAGGCATTGAATGCAACCGTCAAGTGGGAAGCGGAAAGTCAGACCGTCGTTGTCTATGAAGAGAAAGCAGAATAGGTGAATTTCTAAGCCGCTAATCGGAACGAGATCAGCGGCTTTTTTCTATTAATAAAGTCTTTGATAAAGAGGGCCATTTCGTCTGTCGTAATGCCGAATGAGAATTAGGTCCATGCATGAAAGGCTAAATATGTATACCATATGTTAAATTTTTTCAGTGTCTTCTCCATTGTAAACGCTTTAATATCGATTTATGACCGACTGACAGGAGGGGAAGTTATGAAGTTTGCAGGACGTTTCTGCATGGTGTTATGGATTGTCGTCATCATGGTGTCGGCGACCGGATGCATGGCGGGGAGGAACGGGGCCGACAGCAGTATGTCTCACCAACCGGAACGCCCGTTTGACAATGTGCGGATTACCGCATATATGGCTAAAAATCCGGTTGCGGACATCCTTCGCGCCCATCTTCCCGAATTTGAGAAGCAGACGGGTATCAAGGTGGATTTTCAAGCGTTGACCAATGAGCAGCTCAGCCAAAAGATGTTCGTACAGATGACGGTAGGTAGCGAAAGTCCCGATGTGTTCATGATCCGGCCGCTGGAAGAGCTAATTCTGTATGAGAACAACGGCTGGTTAACGCCCTTGGAATCGTATGCCGTATCGAACCCGCGTTACGACTTCGCCGATTTCTCTTCAACGGCGCTGGAATCGGTAACGGTGAACGGGGAGCTGCTTGCCGTCCCGCTATCGACGGAGCAGCAGATACTATACTATCGCAAGGACCTGCTAGAGAAAAAAGGGATCGAAGTCCCGCAGACCTTAGAAGAGCTGGAAGCGGCGGTTAAACAGGTGCATGATCCCGAGCATGGCATGTACGGATTTGTCGCTAGAGGGCAGCGAAGCGCTCTCGTAACCCAGCTATCGTCATTCGTTTACTCCGAGGGCGGGAATTTTCTAAGCGCAGATAAAGCGGCATTGAACACAAAGGAAACGCTCAAGGGGATTCAGCGATATGTAAGGCTGCTCGGAAACTATGGACCGCCCGATGCGCTTAGTTACAGCTGGCCGCAATCCGCAGATCTCTTTGCGCAAGGAAAGGCGGTATTTTTCACCGATGCCAGCGCGATCTACTCCCTGCTAGCGCAATCGGGATTAGCCAAGGAGAAGATCGGGTATGCGCTCTTTCCGGCAGGTGATGCCGGTCGCAAGCCGTATAGCACCACTGCATGGGCCATTGGCATCAATGCGAATTCTGCCCGCAAGGATGCTGCCTGGGCATTCATCGAGTGGGCTTCGGGCAGGGACATGGTGCTGCAAGCCCAGAAGATCGGTAATCCGGGAGCGCGGAGCTCGCTGTGGCATGACAAGGAAGGAATCTCCGGCTTTCCGGATGAGCTGATTCCGGTGATCAATGAATCCATTCCGATCGGAATGAGCTACGACCGTCCAAAAGTCATTCACGTGAAGGAAGCACGGGACATTATCGGCGGTATCGTGGTGAAAGGAATTATCGGCGAAGATGTCGGAATTGCTGCGGAGTCGGCAAACGTTCAATTGCAAGAACTGATCGACAGCGAGAAGTAGAGCGAATCGCTCTGACACGGGGGTATGTTATTGATGAAGCGGTTAAGAACAAGTACGTTTGCCAAGCTTACAACATTGCTGGCGGTCCTGGTTATTCCGATTATTTTGCTGTATGCCTACTCCCATCAGGTCAGCATCAACGTCGTCCGTTCGGCTGTGGAGGAGGGCCAGCGGAACCGACTGACGTTTTTCATGAGTCAGATGGACGCCATGATCGACCAGCTAACGAAATATTCGGTGATCGCGAGCAATGATGACGGGATTAAGAGTTATCTGGCGGAGCGCTCAGGCAGCACTCCCATGGAACGAATCGACAGCCAGCAGCGGATCACGGATATGTTGAACATGCAGATTGCAACTAGCAGCTGGGACAGCCAAATCTTAATGTACCTGACGCAGTATCGTGAATTGCTGACAACCGACTTGTCGGCAAGGTATGATGCCGAATACTTGGCTCATGCCCATAAGCAGAACTGGACTTATCAACGGGATTCGCGAGGACAAGCTTTTTTTAGCTGGATGAGAACGTCCGCTTCTTCGCAGGATCTGATCGTGGAGGTCCGTTTCACCGACCAGAATCTGGTCAATATGCTGAATCGGTTGAAACAGGACGGGGACAGCGAGCCATTCCTGTATGCACCTGACGGAACCGTTATTGCCAACAGCACATCGGTCGAAGAAACGATACGAATGGCCGCCGGCACCCTGAACGAATTGCAGCTTGGGGAAGAGGGCAGCCGAATCGTGCAATCGGGGCAGGGCAAATATGTAATGAATTACGTCTTGTCCAGCAGTTTGGGCTGGTATCTGGTGGATTTCGTCCGCCTGGACAGCGTATATTCCCCGATCACTTTAAGCAGCGCCCTCTTTTATATTTCCGTATCGCTCCTGCTTGTTCTCGTTTTACTGCTGACCTTGTTGTTGTACCGCAATGTCCAGCGTCCGATTTCCCGCCTGCTTCATGCGGTGAGAAGGATCAGGGACGGTCAATACATGACGCGCCTGAAGGATGTGCCGAAGAACGAGTTCATGTATCTGTTTCACTCCTTCAACAACATGGCAGAGCAAATCGAGGAGCTCATCGAACGGGTGTACAAAGAGTCTTTGCGATCCAAGGAAGCCACGCTTAAGCAGCTCCAATCGCAAATTAACCCTCACTTCCTGTATAACTGCCTGTTCTACATCAAAAACATGGCCAATCTTGGCGATAAGGAAGCTGTCGTGGCCATGGCCCTGAACTTGGGGGAGTATTACCGGTACACGACGCGACTGGAAAAACCGACCGCGCCCCTTGAAGAGGAAGTGAAGCTGGTTGACAATTATTTAACGATTCAGATGCTGCGGCTTCAGCGACTAACCTTCGAGATCGAGATTCCTGACAGCATGATGCAGCTCGAGATTCCGCGTCTTCTGCTTCAGCCTATCGTGGAAAATGCCGTCATCCATGGTGTTGAGGATCAGTTGGATTTCGCGATGATTCATATTTCCGGAGAAATCGAAGGGAGTCGATGCAGGATCAGAATTGACAACAACGGCCAGGGCATGGACGTAGGCATCATCGACAAGCTGAAGCGGCAGGTCGAAGAGCCTTTGAACGAAAGCGGGGGATTCGGCCTATGGAACATTCATCAGAGACTGGTCACCCGGTACGGCAAACATGCGGGCTTGTCCTTTTCAGAATCGCCGTCAGGAGGACTTCGCGTGGAAATATGCTGGGAAATACCGAGTAGGGAAGGGAGGGATAACGTTGTATACATTGCTGATCGTTGATGATGAAGCAAGCGTGGTGGAGGGGCTTGCGCATACGATACCTTGGCAGAAAATCGGAATCGATGAGGTGCGCAAGGCATACTCCGCTTTCGAAGCGCTGGAAATACTGCAGACGCAGCCGGTCGACATCATGATTTCCGACATCACGATGCCACGGATGAACGGCCTCGAGCTTGTCGAGATCACGAAATCAAAATGGAAGCATATCAAAACGATCCTGCTGTCCGGGTATGCCGATTTTGCTTACGCGAAGGAAGCCATTACGCTTGGCACTTATGAGTACCTGCTAAAACCCGTCAGCGACGAAGTCGTTCTTGAAAAAGTAGGCGGAGCTGTGGAATCGCTGCGGCAGGAGCGTGAGTCCAGCGAAACCTATAATCGCGCGGTTCAGGCTTTTCGGGTTAATCTGCCACATATTCGAGGCGAATTCCTGAATCAGCTGCTTCAAGGCATGAAATCACCAAAGAACGTTTGGGCCGAAAAACTGGAGCTGCTTGAAATGAAATCCGCCAACGGAAACCAAGCGGCTCTGATGCTTGTACGCATGGAGGACCGTCTGACGGAAATGAGCCCTTATGACTCCTCCATCATGGAGTACGCGATCGGTAACATGGCGGACGAGATCTTCGGGGAACGGTTTCGATTGTGGCGATGCAGGGACATACATGGATATCTCGTCTTTTTTGTTTTTGAAAGCGATGATTCGGCGGCTAGGATGCACCCTCATGAGCATACGGAGGAGAATGAGCTCAAGCATTTCGCTGCACAGCTGCAGATGAATGTCAGCCGTTACCTGAAAGGAACAATCTCCGTCCTGATCGGAAAGCGAGGTTCCTTCCCGGAAGATGTCCGAAAGCTGTATCAAGACAGTCTTTTCGCTTTGCGCCGCCATATCGGCAGCCACAGTGATATGTTCGTTTACGCAGAAGATGAGGAGGAGCTGCATCCGGTCCGTTCCTTGCAAAAGTGTTATGAGCCTCCGCTGCTCCCTCATCTGCTGGAATCCGGCAGTTGGAAGCAAATCCAAGAGAAACTTGAGCAGATCCTGAAGGAATTGTCGCTCGCGCACAGCCAATCGCAAGAGCATGTAACCGAAGCCTTTTTCTATATATATTCCTCGCTAAGCGCATATGCGCACAAGAACGGACGCAGTCTGGCCGATATCGTCGGAGCGTCCCTTGCGGATGTAACGGGACTCTCGCAATGCACGACTGCGGCCACGCTCGGCAAATGGGTGGGCCAAGTTCTGCCTCTACTGGAGTCAAGCGCCGAACAGGCAACGCGCAGCGACCGGAGCGCTGCCGTGTCCCGGATGAAACGGTTCATACGGGATCATCTGTCTCAGGATATTTCCCTGCAAGCCATTGCGGACCATATGTATATGCATCCGGTTCACGTGTCCCGCCTCTTTAAAATGGAGACCGGATCGAACGTGAGCGATTATGTGCTCCGATTGAAAATGGAGCAAGCGGCCGAGCTGCTGGCCGACCACTCCTTGAAAAACTTCGAAATTGCCCTGAAGCTTGGATACCACAACCCGAATTATTTTATTCGGGTGTTCAAAAAGTATTATTCCGTGACGCCGCAAGAATACCGAAACAGTTTGGAAACCGGAATGCCGTAATAAAGCCTGTAATACCGTCCGTTTTCAGCCATGCATTTGGGCTGGAAGCGGGCTTTTTTTGTCTAATTCGGCCGCTGCTTTCGATTGCGGCATCATGTTAAGTAAGGAGAGCGGATGTTAAGCCTATATCATTTAACCCAGTTTATGAAGCCCTTACAATGAATGGTGTAAGGACATTCCACTATATGCTGAGGGGTGAACATGATGAAGATGAAGAAAAACTCCATACGATGGGTAACGGCAGCTTTAGTCATGATATTGATGGCAGGATGCAGCGTAGGGGGAACGGGTGGCAGCGGATCAGGGAGTGAGGAGCCGGGCAAGGAAACCCTGACATTCTGGATGAAGAAGCAGATGTTCGAAGAGCAAAACCAGATGATCCAAGAGAGGGCAAAACAGTTCGGGGAAGAGCATGATGTGAATGTCAACGTGGAGTTTATCGCTTACGAGGACTTTTATCCGAAATGGTCGGCAGCCATCGAATCGGGTACTACGCCGGACGTCTCCTTCTTCGGCTACCAGGAAGTCGGACAGTTCTATGCCAAGGACGTTCTTGAGGAGGTTACCGACGTTGTGGGCAGCGTGGAGAACGCAAACGGGGAAATACAGGACAGCCTGAAAACCTCCGTGACGTTCGAGGACAAGTTATACGGAGTGCCGTTCTGGACCGAGTCCACGGCTTTATACTATCGCAAGGACATGCTTCAGGCAGCCGGTTACAGCGAGCCGCCTGGAACCTGGGAGGAATTCCGCGAAATGGCGAAGGCACTCACGGATTCTTCCAAAGGGATATACGGCGCTGGACTCGGGTACGGGAAAGGCAATTCGGATGCCGAATGGCTGACCCGGGCGATCATCTGGTCCTACGGAGGTTCCCTCGATACCGAGGACGGCAAGAATGTAGCGGTGAATTCGCCCGAAACTCTTCAGGCGGTTCAGTTGATCAGGGACATTTTCATCGAAGATAAGGTAACGCCTCCGAGCTCCATCGGATGGGATGACAGCGGCAACAACAAATCGTATTTAAGCGGCCAGTCGGCCATGATCTTCAACGTCGGCAGCTTGGCTGCGACGATCAAGAACGATAATCCCGAATTGTACGAGAATACGGGGATCGCCATGCTGCCCGCAGGACCGAAGGGAGCGGTAGTGCCTGGCATTAGCAACAATCTAGGCATATTCAAGGCATCTGCGAACAAGGAGCTTGCCAAATCCTTCATCGAATATATGACGGACAAAGCCTGGTACGGCCAGTGGGTGCAGAATGGAGCTCCATTGACCGGTCCGATTTACACGGACCTGGCAAACGAATCCGTATGGCAGGAGGAGAAGAACAAAGGATTCGTCGACTCCATCGCACATTTCGCTTTCCTTGGATACCCTGCGGAGTATAACCCGAAGGCTGGAGAGATTTATAACCTTCGATATGTCAACGACGTTTTCCAAAAGATGCTTCTGGATTCCGGCTTCACGGCTCAACAAGCAGTGGACGAATTACAGAGCAAGATCGAGGCGGTATACGTGAAGTAGGGTTATGACTTAACCGCGCATCAGGCTCCGCAGTCCGATTACAAGGCATCGATGCAAGGTCCGTGGCTGCGGATGAGCCTGAGGCGTCAGAAAGAAGGTGCTCTCAATGAAAAGCTTGGAAGTCCAAACAACGCCGGGGAAAACCCGGGCGCCTAGGCGGGAAATAAGTGATACAAGCAGCAGGCTGGCTTATCTTCTCATGAGTCCGGTGCTAATCTATTTGCTGGCTGTCATGGCGCTCCCTTTTTGCTGGGCGGTCTATCTTAGCTTGACGAATAAAGTGGTCGGCGTTCCCGAAACGTTCATCGGCCTGCGCAACTATACGGAGCTATTTACCGATTCCGTGTTTTGGAAGGCGGTATGGAATACGGTTGTCTTTACGATGGTGGCCGTCATTTTGAAAGCGGTCTTCGGGATGATTATGGCGCTCGTGCTTAACGAGAATATCGTTGCTCGAAACTTTTTCAGGGTGATGCTGTTTCTTCCGTGGACCATCCCCACGATCGTCTCCGTATTTACCTGGCAGTGGATTTACTCCGACGTCGGCGGCGTGCTGAATGCCATGCTCCTCAAAACAGGGCTCATCGACAGTCCCGTCGGCTGGTTGGCCACACCGGACCTGGCCATGTTCTCGGTCATTCTCGTCAACGTGTGGCGGGGCATTCCGTTCATGGGCATTGCCATATTGGCCGGACTGCAGACGGTGTCCAAAGAGATGTATGAAGCCGCTATGCTGGATGGAGCGGGAGCGATCAAGCGCTTTTTCTACATGACGCTCCCCTCGGTAAAAGAAGTGACCATACTGTCTTCCGTCATCACCACCATCTGGACGCTGAACGACTTCGAGATTATCTGGCTGCTGACACGCGGCGGTCCAGACAATGGCACGCAGGTGTTATCCACGCTTAGCTATACCGTCGGCTTTCTGAACATGAGTCTCGGCAAAGCAATTGCGATTTCCCTCATTACGCTGCCGCCGCTTATCATGCTGATCAATTATGTGACCAAGCGTTCGCTGGCGTCCGACAAGTAAGGAGTGATCTTAATGAAGAACTCGCTCGGCAAGCAAATTACGGTATACTCGACGCTCGCGCTGCTGCTAATATTCGCGCTCTTCCCTTTATATTGGATGGTGATTACCTCCTTCAAATCCAACGGGGAGATCTATTCCATGACGCCTACGTTTTGGCCGAAGGAATTTCTCGGAACCGCCTACGATAAGCTGATCAACGAAAAGGGCTTTATGACGAATATCAAAAACAGCTTGTTCGTCTCGTTGATCGTATCCTTGTTCTCGATCACGGTCAGCATGTTGGCTGCATATGCGATCTCCAAGCTCAGGTTTCGAGGAAGAAGCTTCATCTCCAAAAGCATTCTGTATGCGTACCTGATGCCGAGAGCCGTTCTGTTTATCCCGCTGTACATGCTGGTGACGGCCATCGGCATCAACAATTCCATTTACGGTCTCATGCTGATTTATCCGACGATCACGATTCCGTATGCTACGTGGATGCTCATTTCCTATTTTAGATCCATCCCGGACGAAATCGAGGAAGCGGCCATGATCGATGGATGTTCGCGAATCCGTACGATGACCAAGATCATTTTTCCGTTATCGGCTCCGGGCATTGCGGCTACCTTCATTTTTTCGTTCACGTTATGCTGGAGCGAATATCTGTATGCATTGGTTGTTGTCACAAAAGGCGCTGACAAGACGATCACGCTGGGATTGTCGGATATGATCGTCGGCGACGTCTTCGCATGGGGACCCCTGATGGGTGGCTCCATTATTGCATCGATTCCGGTCATCGTGATGTATCTGTTTACATCAAAATATATGGTAAGCGGAATGACGGTAGGAGGAGTTAAATAATGAAGGCGAAAAAAGTGTTAGTAACGGCTACGAATTACTCCAAACTGTGCGCGGATGCGAAGCGGCTGCTCGAAAGCCATGGATGCGAGATCATCGAGAATCGTTTCGGACGTCCGCTGACGTTCGAGGAACTGAAGGAAGTGGTGGGATCGGTCGACGGCGTCATTGCCGGCGTGGATACTTGGAATGAGGCGGTATTCAAGCTTGCGCCGCAGCTTCAAGGCATCGCCCGTTTCGGCGTTGGCGTGGACAATATCGATTTGGAGGCTGCAAGAAAGTATGGGATACAAGTAACCAATGTACCACGAGGCAATGCCAACGCGGTGGCCGAGCTGGCGATCGGATTGATGATCTCGGTCCGTCGGCACATTCCCGAGCTGGATCGATCGACGAAGAACGGCGGCTGGGAACGTTTTGTCGGCTCTGAGCTAGCTGGAGGAACGATCGGCCTTTTAGGTTTCGGGAATATCGCACAGCTCACCGCGAAGAAGTTGAAGGGCTTTGATGTCGAGATTATCGCTTATGATAAATATCCAGATACAGCTAAAGCGTCGGAATACGGCGTTGCAATGACAACTTTCGAGCATGTGCTGGCGCATAGCGATATCGTCAGCATGCATTTACCCAGCGTGAAAGAGACGCACCATATTATGAATGACAAGGCTTTTGCCAGGATGAAACCATCCGCCATGTTCATCAACACCGCGAGAGGAGCCGTCGTGGATGAACAGGCGCTTTCCCGGGCGCTGTCGTCTGGAGTCATCGCCGGGGCGGCCATCGATGTCTACGAGTCAGAGCCCGTAACCCCCGGCCATCCGATTCTGCAAATCGGGAACCTGATAACGACGCCGCACACCGCAGCCGAGACTTTCGAGACCTATACGCGGGTCAGCATGATTACCGCTCAGGCATTGCTGGATATATTCGAAGGAAGGGAACCGCAAAATATACTGACTGCAAAAGAATAAAGCACAACCAATGATACGAACCATTCAGGAGGGGACGCATATGTATCAGATCATCACCGATGGCAACTGGCCGGTTATGCTAACGCCGTTTACGGAGCAGAACAATGTGGATTACGAGGCCTTGGAGCGCCTTATCGATTGGTATATCGAACGGGGGGCAGACGGACTCTTTGCCGTCTGTCAATCCAGCGAAATGTATACATTGACTCTGGAGGAGCGCGTATTGATTGCAGCCTTCGTCAAAGCGAAGGCTGCCGGCCGGGTACCGGTCATTGCATCGGGTCACGTATCGGATGCGTTTGAGGACCAGGTAACAGAGCTGAACGCCATGGCCGAAACCGGCGTCGATGCCGTCGTACTAATCACGAACAGGCTTGCCGCCGCTGAGGAATCCGATGATGTGTGGCTGGCGAATCTCGATAAGCTGCTCGGGCGTTTACCAGAACAGGTCCCCCTCGGATTATATGAGTGTCCAGCCCCGTATCGGCGGCTTCTGACGCCCGAGATGCTGAAGAAATGCTCCGATACCGGACGCTTCAGGTTTATCAAGGACGTGAGCTGCGACCTGCAGCTGATCGGGGATAAACTCAAGGCGGTCCGGGGCGGAAGTCTGAAAATCTTCAACGCCAATACGGCGACGCTTCTGGACAGCTACCGGCTCGGCGCTTTCGGCTTCAGCGGCGTGATGGCCAACTTCCACCCCGAGTTGTATGCATGGCTGTTCAGGAATTGGGAAAGCCAACCGGAAGCGGCAGGGGAACTGTCTGATTTTCTTAGTGTGTCGTCATTTCTTGAGAAGCAGCTCTACCCGGTGAATGCCAAGTATTACCTCATGCTGGAGGGCATACTGACAAACTATCGCTGCCGTTCGAAAAATCATGAGGAATTCAGTGCCACCCAACGGCTGGAGATCGAGCAATTATACCGGGTGTCCAAACAATATGCCCGGAAGTATCCCGTTTTTACTTAAAGCGATATCGGAAAAATACGTTGAAGTGTAAAGTCGCCTATCCTGGCGGCTTTTTTTGTAGCATTGTTAATTCAACGATTGTCTGCCCGGATACAGCTTTCACAGGATTTCATTTTGCCAAACGAACTGAAGAGTGATTATACTATAAGAATGGATTGATGCAGCAAACCAGTTATGGTAAATAAAGGTGGTCTCATATGGCTAAATCCGACCGGTATACGTATCAAAATAAAATGAAGCACATGGTCACCGACCTGCGCCAACAAATAAAACGCGGCACTTACGCTCAAGGCGAATATCTACCATCGGAGATGACCCTGATCGAGCTGTATGGACTGAGCAAAAATTCAGTCCGGCAGGCGCTGGATCAGCTGGTTCAGGAAGAATTGATCGTGAAAGTGCCTCGCGTAGGCACCCAAGTAGTTGCAGCTTCCCGGCAAACCCGTAAGATTCGTTTCGGTTTGTACCCTTCCCTATATGCGGAGGCCGAAATGGAAGATGTGCTCGCCTTATTTCAGGAGCGGCATCCGGGGGTGGCTGTGGAGATTGTGGACCTTCCCTACGAACATCCGGAAAGCATCGCCAATCTGATGAGGCTTGGCATTGTGGATGTGCTGTCCGTCAACATCCAGGATATGATGCATTTTCAGGAGAACGGCAGTACCGGTCTGTTTTACCGTCAGGAGCCGCGCGCGTCTACTTATACTTTTTTGCACAGCCCGTTCATGGATGCCGAAGGCCGGCTGGCGGCGCAGCCGTTCATTCATTCTCCCGTCCTCTTGGCCTACAATAAAGAGCATCTGCGGGAAAAGCGCCAGTTTGAGCCGGACAGCAGTTGGGGCTGGGACGATCTCCAGCGAATGCTGCGTGAGCTGAGAAGCCCCGGGCGCTACAGCCTGGCCTTGCAATTGTACTCGTTGAACCGCTGGCCGATATTCCTCATGCAGCGAAGGGGCAATGCTGAGATTGATGCTTCGTGGAGCCGTGCGGTCGAGGGGCTGTCTTGGCTTCGCGGATTGATTCACGAGGACGGCATGTTCCCGCTGGCCTTGGCCCAAGGCGCTTTTGAAGCAGAGAAGCTGTTCCGCGAGCAAAAGGTCTCTGTCATTCTGACGACCTATTATCTGCTCAACCAGCTGAAGGGAGCGACCTTTGATTATGACGTCGCGCCGCTGCCGCATTTTGATCATGGGACAACCCTGCTATTGGGCACCGGAATCGGGGTCAGCGCGTGCTCCAAGGAGCGGGAGCTGGCCCAGAGCTTTGCCGATTTCTTAGTCTCTGACGAAGTGCAGGAATACATTCGCAGGCATACTTACAGCATTCCGGCGAACCGTTACATCACCGAGAACGTAGATCCGGAGATGGAAGGCCGGCCGTCCCGTCTCAACCTGCATCGAGAAATAGCCCCGCTGTATAAGACCTGCAGAGATGTAGGGCTTAGCCTGGACGAGATGCTGCTGTTCCGGGAACGGCTGAAGCAATATTTCTCCTACCTTGTAGACGAAAGGGAACTGATATCCGTGCTGAGCAGGAAAACGGCAGGAACCTAAATGGTTACGAAAGCTGCGACCGATGAGGTCGCGGCTTTTTTTTTGAGTTATCGTTTTCTATTTGAATAACCAGATAAGAACCAGTTGACAGACAGTGGGGTGTATGCTAAATTCTTTGCGAACATATGAACTACATAAATACCAGAGAAGCATGAACAACACTTCATAACGGAGGAGGGATGCCGCGATCCTTGCTAGGTAAACGCTCGAGTTGCCCTTATAGGTCGGTCCATTTGATTGATTTGGCAGTACATTCCATACCAGAAACGAGGATGAATTGATGAACGTTACCCACAGCAAATCTCAAGCGAAGAAGGGACTCCGTCATCTATGTCTCGCCATTTGCATCACATTGCTGACTGCGGTTTTCTTCCCGGCAAGCGCCTCGGCGGAAATCGGCAAAACCTACAGCGACCCTATCGATTTGGGCTCCCCGATGCAAAGCGTTGCCATATATGACGGGGCCTTTGGCATACAAGACGGACGGGAGGTTATTTATACGACGGTGTCCGGCAAGCCGGCTATTTTTCATGTCATTGATCTGAAAACCAAAGAGGTGCTGAGCACGCATCCGCTAACGGGTTCCGAAAGCTCGTGGACGCATTTGACGACCCCGGACGGCACGGTGTATATCGGGGGCAACGGCACGCTGTACGCCTACTCTCCGGTCACGAAACAGCTGAAAAATCTGGGCGGCATCGGTGAGCAGGTTGTGTACGGCCTGTCTCACGATGAACAGGGCCGTGTCTACTTTGGTTCTTACCCGAATGCGAAAGCGGGCCGATACGATCCAGCTACAGGGGAAATGAAGGACTACGGCATCGTAGGCACGGGCCAAAGCTACAGCCGTTCCACGGCATATCATGGCGGATATCTGTATGTCGGCATCGGGATTGAAGGCAGCATTGTAAAAGTGAACGTAGCGACTGGGGAGAAGGAAAACATCCAGCTTCCGTCCTATAACGGAGCGGTAGACATCGGTATGGTGAACCAGCTGGACGTTGCGGGCAAATATTTGGTTGCCGGCATCGGCAAAGGGAACAGCGGGCTTCTGTTCTATGACCTGGAGCTGCAGCAATGGAGCGATACCTACCATCTGAACAATAAAGGCATCCGCCTCTCTTACGGGCCGGAGGGCAGCAATAAAATCTATTTCGTCCAGAATAACCATCTGATGGAAGTGGATTTGAATACCCTTGCTGCTGTTGACACCGGCGTCGTGTACGGAACGTTCCTGCGCAATACGGCCTGGGTGGAGGTGCCGAACGATCCGGATCTACCGGGTGTTTCGCTTGCAACCGTTCAATTCGGAGGCAGCGTCGCTTACATGAATCTGACGACCAAGCAGGTCAAAGCCGTACCTTATCCGGTGAAAGGTAATCCGATTCCTGTTCAAACCATGGAGAACGGTCCGGATGGACGGCTGTTTATCAGCGGTTACCCTGGCGGCACAGGGTCCGCGTATTCCATTGACACCGGAACCTTCGAAACCTTCCCAATGGGTCAGTCGGAGGGCATGGTCGCCATGAACGGCAAGATGTATATGGGCGTATATCCGGGTGCGGATATTTTTGAATACAATGCGGAGAATCCGACTCAGCGCAAGAGCCTGTTCAAAATTACCGGTCAGGACCGTCCGTTTATCATGAGAGCAGCGGAAGGTAAACTGTTCATCGGCACCATACCGGACTACGGCAAGCTGGGCGGCTCCTTGACGATCTATGATCCGGCAAACGGCAGCCAGTATACCGAATACAAAAACGTCATCAACAATCAATCGATTGTCGGCATTGCGGTAAAAGACGGTAAGGTATATGGCTCAACCACCGTTGCCGGCGGGCTGGGCATCACGCCTTCCGAGCCGGCTGCCAAAATGTTTGTCTGGGATATCGCGACGGGCAAGGTGGAGAAGGAATGGGTTCCTTCTATTGAAGGTGCTTCTCCAACGCCGCATATTATTAGCGGAACCAGCTTCGGTCCGGACGGACTGCTGTGGGCGGCTTACGACGGGACGCTCTTTGCCGTAGATCCGGATACCCTGGAAATCGTAAAAAGCAAAACGATATACAAAGGCGTGGAGAAATACGGCAACTGGCGTCCGGTGTATATTCGCTGGAGCGAGGACGGCCTCATGTATCTGACGCTTGCCGGTCACGTCACCGTGGTTGACCCGGTTACGATGGAGTTTCAGACGCTGGCGGAATCCCAGCATGTGAATCTCGGACACGACGGCCATATTTACTACACGAATGATACGCAATTGATGAAGATTGAAGTGTCGGATGCTGCAGCAT
The DNA here is from genome assembly GCF_041954005.1 of Priestia sp. BR_2. Taxonomy (NCBI): domain Bacteria; kingdom Bacillati; phylum Bacillota; class Bacilli; order Caryophanales; family Bacillaceae; genus Priestia; species Priestia sp. BR_2. The sequence goes on from NZ_JAVFHM010000188.1 coordinate 496,222, forward strand.
CGGATACGATTGGGGCACTGATGGACGATATTCAGTCCTGGAAGCAACAAGGCGATATCAGCCATCCGCTGAGCCAGCAGATCGGCAATGCGCTGAAACAAGCGGAGCTGAAGCAGAAGCAAGGGAAGCAGGAACAGGCCGTGAAACATCTGAATGATGCGCTCAAGCACCTGAATAAAGCTAAAATCGGCGGGATAACCGAAGAGAAGCGTTCGGAAGTGAAGCAGCGCATTCAAGCGTTCATTGATGAATGGTCCTGATTGAATCAAGGAGATGGTGGTAGGTTGAAATTACCGCAACCATAACGGAATTTTTCATGACAAAAGTCGCCAATCTGGCGACTTTTTTTGTTCCTGCGATGCAGGTGCTTACCTTTGGACGATAAGAAGAGAGACGAACCTATCAACACAGCCGTCTAAGGTGATGGCTTATTGTTAACCGAAGCCAATGAAGGAGATTTGTGTGTTAATATAGTAACGTGTTTAGCTGAGGGGCATTCGGTCGGTGAACTTTTGATACCAGAACCTTAATAACCAGCTTAACGGCCGAGAAGGAGAAGGGTACATATGGATAAGCAGGCTTATGCACGGTATCTGCTCAACCTGATGGATGAAGAAGCAGATTCCGATGAGGCCGTGATTGAAGAAGCAGCGTTATATGGATATTTTCAAATGTATATGCCTAGCGGAAGAGGGGTGGAGGCCACCTTTGAGCCGCTTGAGGATGGACATGCTTACTTGCGGCGGATCTCCCGGATTTACGAGATGCTGGACCCGGAGGATTTTACCGGAGGAACAGTGCCGGCCTATTTTAACGGCAAAGGGGATGAGGTATCCGAGGACGTATTGAGAGGTTATGGCGAGCAGTTTATTCGGGAGTTAAAGCAGCTGCTGGATATTTTTGCGAAATGGGAACGTGCAGCGGAAGCGGTCGCCTACCTGGATGGAATCGAAAAAATCGAGCTTCTTCCTCCAGGGAAAATAGACAGCGTTCGCGAATCCTATGATCCCGATGTCTATGAGGCGCTGTCCGAAGTGATTATGGAGCACAAAAACGAAGAGGAGCCTATAGAGATTCTGGACGAGGCTTTTTATTCGATTGCCTGCGATTACTGGATCTCCTACTATTTGCAGTGGCACCGTTACGGGCTAAAAGGCGACCCGTTGGCGCCGTATTTCGAGCTGCACAGGTTGGGGTATTCGGCTGTTTTCTCAGGCGAGAAGCTGTATATCGGCACATAGCATAGAAGGAGGAGAGAAGTCTTGATGACAGCGGCCGAGATGTTTTCGATGATCAGCGCAGGCAGCTTTTTTGAAAATGTCTTTGATAAAGAAGTGGATTGGAATGCCGAATTAGATGCGCGGGACACGCATGAATTTGACTCGGCATGGAATTCATGTTACGAGAAATTGCATGAACTTTGTCCCTCTGAAAGTCAGACAACCCGGGATATTCGGGAATATGCATTCAAGCAAACGTTCAGGATCACCCGGAATGCTGAACTGGCGGGTTATGTATCCGATGACTGGGGCCTGATTTCCACGGCGCTGGAGAACAGCATTCAGATTGAATTTATCAATAACCTATGGGACTCCTATCTTAAAGGGAATTTTCCAACATGATCCTAAAAATGAAAATGCAATGTCCATTAGACGGGCTAGCAGACACTTGAAATAGGAAGTGGATGCCCGATTAAGAGGCTGGGCACAACTCTGGCAATCATGGTGTAGAGTCGGTTGCCAGCCTTTTCTTTTTTGAACGAAGGATTGGGTAAAGGATCACGAAGTGTTATCAATTGCCGTCGTTGTTTTACCTGAATTTTATGGATAGAGGGCTGGAATGATTACTGGTAGACAAACGAATAACGATATAATATAGTACATATTATAAGAGTTATAAAAACTATTTGAGGTTTTGATTATGAACTCCATTACAAACAACACCATGTTGGTTAAACAAATGAATCAGGAGAAAGTTCGACAGGCGCTCATGGCGATGAGAACGGCTACGAAGGCCATGGTCGCGCAAGCTACCAGCTTAAGCATCGCCACTTGTAATCATATTCTTAACGAGTTGCTGGATGCCGGTGAAGTGTTGGAAGTGGCTTTGGATGACTCGAAGGGCGGACGTCCAGCCAAAATGTACCAGTATAACATGCATCATTCATATATTATTGCTGCCATTGTCAAAACCGAAGCGGGATCCCGCTCTCTTACATATGCAATCGCCAATATGGCCGGGGAGATTGTAGACCAAGGGTATGAAGAACATAATCGAATAGATCCCGCCTTAATCGATCGGGTAATCGAGAGGCTTATCTTGCAATATCCGCAAATACGGGCGGTTGGGATCGGCGTCCCCGGTGCAGTCGACCAGGGGGTCATCAATGTCAGTGATATACCGGAACTGATTAACGTTCCTTTGGAAGCGTTCATTCGCGATAAGCATAAGGTTGAGGTCATTCTTGAAAATGACATGAACTTGACCGTATATGGCTTCTACCATAAACAAGGGTATGATGAGAAACAGACGGTTGCCGTCGTAACTTTCATCGATGGCAGCTTACCCGGTGCAGGCATGATGGTGGATGGGCGTATTCATCGAGGTTTTACACGATTTGCTGGCGAAATTGCTTTTTTGCCGTTAGGCATATCCCAAGAGGCTCAATTCCAACAGCTGCACGATCGGAAAACTTTTCATGTACTGGCTGCGCATTCAGTGGCAAGCCTGATCGCCATATTAAATCCAGAAACGATTGCTTTGACTGGGAGCCTGGTGCTGCCGGATGATGTGAACATCATCCGGCAGGAATGTCTGAAGTATATTCCGGAAATGCACATGCCTCAAATGATATTACAAGAACATCCGGATCAGGACTATATGTACGGGTTAATTGCCAGGACCTTGGAAAGCCTTGCTTATTCGCTTGAGCTTGTGGAGAAGGGGAAGTGATATCTATCTAATGACTTCCTTCTGTGGGGCGGGTCTTATTGGCAGAGAGCTATGCCGCTTTAGACAGGACGTTATGACACAACTAGTTTGTCGGACAGAGACTTGACTTCAAGATGAGAGAGGATTGGATTATCAGGATGAAAACAGAAAAACAAAAGATGCTGGATGGAGAACTATATATCGCTTCCGATCCTGAACTAATGCGAGACCGGGCATATGCAAGGCGAATGACACGGCTGTTTAACCAGACTACGGAGATGGAAGATCAACAACGAATTCAAATATTGAAAGAATTGCTGGGATCAACTGGCGATCACATAGGAATGGAGCCTAACATTCGTTTCGACTATGGCTACAACATACACGTAGGCGAGAACTTCTTCGCGAATTTTGATTGTACCATCCTGGATGTGTGTGAAGTGCGAATCGGCGATAACTGCATGTTCGGCCCAGGCGTTCATGTGTATACGGCAACGCATCCGGTGGACCCGTTCGAGAGAATTAAAGGGCCGGAATATGGAAAGCCGGTAACCATCGGAAACAACGTATGGGTCGGAGGACGTTCAACCATCAATCCAGGCGTCACGGTAGGCAATAATGTCGTGATTGCTTCCGGGGCAGTGGTTACCAAGGACATACCGGATAACGTGGTCGTCGGGGGCAATCCAGCAAGGGTGATTAAGGAAATCGAAATCCGAATGACGGAAGCGTGAACCGGAAAATGTCAATGAAGGGGATGTAGAATGGAATCTAATCAGAGAATCCGTTTGGCAATTGAAGAGTCGATCCAATTCCTTGAATCTACTTCGCAATGGGAGACGGGTCACGGCGAGAACAGCCGCCATAAATGGGATGGCGCTTGGTGGCATATGGCCGCTCTATACGAAATGGGAGAGGTGAAGCTGATCCCGGAATCGGTTATCGCCAGGGCTAAACATCTACTCGAAACCCAGGTTTGGCGGACCTTCGTCATTACAGCCGATGACCAGCCAACCAACGATAGTGACCGGTTGAAGATGGATTGCTGCCATTGTGAACTTGCCGTATTCTATATGATTCTGAAAGCATATGGCTGTGATGTGGACACGGAGCTGCCCTGGATTCGCGAATGGCTCTTAAAGCATCAGCTGCCAGACGGCGGTTTGAACTGCGAGCCGGAAGCTTACATTCATTCAAGAAAAAGCTCTATCATTTCAACGCTTCCCCCGCTGGAAGCGATCTTATGGCATACAGACCGTGAATTCACCGAACAGGAAGCCGCTTTCTTGGATGAAGGCGCCCGGTATTTGATCGAGCATCGTCTGGTGTGTTCGAAACAGCATGGCGGCGTTCTGGATATGGATTGGCTTAAGCCTTGCTTTCCGCGTTTTTTTGAATATGATATCCTACGCGGGATGTCCTTCTTGGCAGAATGGTCCCGGCGCAGAAACAAAGCGCTGCCGGTCGACCTGCTTGTGGAAGGTGTGGAACGGTTGAAGATTTACATTGAAGAGGATGGCTTGCGGATCGGCAGGCAGGTCCATGATCCACATGGCCCTTGGGGTGGGCAAACCTTCCCCTTGTTAGAAGCATTAGCCGGACTGGGTGAGGTCTCGCCTTATTTAACCGGACAATTGGATCGAATTATCGAACGGTTGGGACTGGCATTTGCCTATGCCTAACACAGGCTTCAGTATTGCCACACTAGTCGAATAGCATTGCACCAGGAGTACGCAGCCTTCTTTCAAAGCGGGAGGAACTCAACATGGTGCCAAATAAGTCGCGGAAATCGCGGCTTTTTTTGTTATTAGCTTGTTCTAATGTCGCCGTATTCCGGAAGTACTGGCATTGGGCAATTCACCTATATAGGCAACGGCAATATAATGTAGTATTTCTTTTAAGCAAAGGAGAGCTACCATGTACAAACTCACTTTAACTGCGGCTAAGAAGTTATTGGAAACTGCTGAACACCAAGCACGACAAATGGGTCTTAATTCTGATGTAGCGATCGTTGATGAAGGGGGGAACCTCATTGCTTTTCATCGGATGGATAACGCGAGAATAGCAGGCATCGATATCGCCATTGGCAAGGCTTGGACCAGCGTAGCGATGCAAATGCCGACGGCGAATTTAGCGCAATCTGCGCTTCCAGGCGGAGCTACATTTGGCATTAATACAACGAATCAGGGTAGAGTCGTCATACTTGGCGGGGGGATTCCGCTCGTTCACGAAGGCAGGGTTGTCGGCGGCATTGGTGTAAGCGGAGGAACTAGCGCACAAGACATCGATGTAGCCAATGCCGCTGGGCAGGCGTTCGAAAATATGAGATATCAAGAAAATCAATATTTAAATGCAAGGATCGGTACAATCCAGCAATCATTTACTTATTAACGGGTTCCATGCATCGACGGTAAGGGCAGGCTGCTTCCGTTCAAGAAGGAATCTATCATCATCCAAGCTATGAGTAGTGACTTACATCACGATTACCGGAACGGGAAATGTCGAAGAGCTAACATATGTCTACTAAAAAACCACGATGATCGTGGTTTTTTAGTGTTTGTAATAATACGAATAAACTTATAAATACTTATTGTTTGTTTTTAATTGCTTATATATACTTATAAATATAATGCAAATGCTTAAACAAAGGAGGAATGAGATGTGTTCCAAGAAGAACGACTCGTAAAAATCCTGGATTATTTAAAACAACATAAAACGATGAGTGTTGGCGAGATATGCTCGTTTTTTCAAGTGTCGCGGGATACCGCACGCAGGGATATTGTCAGATTAGTACAAGAAGGAGTGGTTGTTCGAACACACGGAGGGGTAGCCTTGCCTGATCTGCAAAAGGAACTGACTTCATATCAGGAACGACTTATTGATGAGCCCACAGGCAAGAACGTGATCGGCAAGCATGCCGCTAAACTGATTCGGGACCACGAAACGGTATTCTTGGACGTATCTACGACCGTACAATTTGTTGCGGAGCATATTCAAGCGAAACAGATAACAGCGGTTACGCACTCCATAGATAATGTAGGGATACTTTCCAAACGAGAAGATCTGAGCATCTACGTGCTCGGCGGTTATCTGCATACCCAAAATCGATTATTATACGGTCCTTCCGTCATCGATAAAATCAGTGAAATCCGCGCTGACAAAGCGTTCATCGGTGCGACGGCAATCCAGACTGACGGACTCTATTATCCATATGAAGACGATGTCCGGGTGAAGAGGGAGATGGCCCGGCGCTCGGATCAGGTCATACTTGTTGCGGATCATACCAAATTCACGGTGAAATCAAGGTTCAAGCTGGACTTTGATCATGTGGATATTATTGTAACCGATCAATCGATCCCCGTTGACATACAAGAAATATTAGACCAGAAAAATATTACGCTCATAGAATGTCAGACTCATAACCCACAGGACGGAGTTGAGCCATAATGAACAACAAAATCATTCAACATGTCAAAGTCCACCTGCCTCATCAAATACTTCCTTCTGCAACGGTTTGGATTTCGAACGGAAAGTTGAAGAGAATAGAACCAACGCAAGAAATTGAAACAATCGAAGGCGATGCTGAACGGTTTGATGGAAACGGAATGTGGCTTATACCGGGGATGATTGATGTTCATATCCATGGGGCCAATGGCTATGACATGATGGATGGAACCGAGGACAGCATTCAAGAAGTGTCACGCGCTTGTGCGGCAACCGGCTGCACCTCGTTTCTGGCAACTTCCGTGAGTTCAACGATAGAGGATCTGTTGAACATGATCCGCAGCGTAAAAGCTGTCATCGGACGAGAACAAGGGGCAAGGATCGCCGGCATTCATTTGGAAGGCCCTTATTTGAATCCGAAGCGTAAAGGGATGCAAAACGAGAAATATCTTCGCCACCCGAATCTGGAAGAAATGAAGTTGATTATTCGGGAAGCGGGTTCGCTGATCAAAATGGTAACGATCGCCCCGGAATTGCCTGGAGGCTTGGAGCTTATATCCTTTCTGAAAGAGCAGGGTGTCGTGATTGCCGTAGCTCATTCCGATGCTACTTACGAGGAAGCAAAGCTGGCTTTTACAGCCGGAGCGAGTCATGTAACCCATTGCTTTAACGGCATGAGACCGATTCACCATCGAGATCCCGGACTGATTGTAGCCGCGTTCGAAGAACCGCATGTAAGCCTGCAAGCGATTGTCGATCAAGTCCATCTTCATCCGGCCATTGTCAGATTAATGCATCGTCTCAAAGGGCCGGAAGGCATGGTGCTTATTACGGATGCGCTTCAGGCGATGGGATTAGGTGATGGAAATTATATGTTTGGTGGTCATCACGTCACCGTTTCCGAGGGGATTGCCAGGCTTGCGGATGGCACTTTAGCATCGAGTACCGTGACTATGAATGAAGCGTTGCGTCTAACCGAAGCCAACGGCATTTCGATGGAGGATGCCGTGCGCATGGCTTCAACAACGCCTGCCCATATTCTAGGTTTATCTCGCAAAGGAAAAATCGAGGTTGGATACGATGCGGATCTCGTTCTGATGGATGAAAGGTATCAAGTGCAGTGGACGATGATTGAGGGTAACATGTACCAATGAAGGACACGTAACTTCTTATTCATTCACGCATTATCATACGACAGACAGGGGGCGCCCCAGGTCAATGGACCTTTTGGGGCACTCCCTTTTTTTGCATCCAAAACTTTAACAGCCTTTTAGTGCGATATAAATAGATACAGACAATTCAGTCTAAGTCGATTCGATCTTAAGAGCGCGCCCTTCGGGTATATGCGCAGGCTGATCATGAACGATGCTTCCATCTTCTAGATGAAGCCATGTTTCAAAGCTCCGCTGGCCTTCCGTTAATTGGATCACCCTTGCTCCAGGTTGAAATGGTCGATCCAGATAAGCATTGCGGGACGTACGACCATAACAAAGACGGATTCCATGCAGCGTTCCCCAGAAATCGTTCCCATGGTCATGGCCTACAAAAGTTCCCATGATATCGCCCATTTCCAGCATGGCCGCAAAAAATCCGGTATTGATGAGCGGTGCGCAGCAATAGGCGTCTAACTTCTGTCCGTAACAGACCGAGAAATCCCAGATGTCATTGTATTCCGGCAGAGGAATATGAAAGAAGCCGAGTGAAGGGAGGGGCTCACCTCCGTTTCTAGCGGTCAGACGATGAGACGCTTCCGTATACCATGCGATCTGACTTCGGCGAATCCAGTCATAGAATCCAACCCGCAGATGCTCAAGCGGTGAGTAGCTCCCCGAATCCAGAAAAAACAAGGCGGCTGCCGGCTGGTGAAGCCCGTCCAGAATTTCAAGCACATAATTGCCTACCCCGTGGACATTCGGCGGATCGGGCTGTGCATAACAGTACCGATGTGATAGCTGGAGATAGTGCATCTGCTCACGAGTCATTTCAGCAGCTTCGGAATCATGATTGCCGAATACGGCGGCCCATGGAATGTGCATTTCTTCGGGGACCGATACCGCATCTTTAAAAGCTTGAATGGGATTCGGACTTTTATTGCTTGCAATGACATCCCCGGTATAAATCACCAAATCCGGCTGTTCCTTCTCCAGAATTCTCTTCATCATGGCCTTCATCTGCATTTCTTCCTCATCCGGTTCACAAAATTCCGTGTCGGTGAACTGTACGATCTTAAACGTGCCATTTGACTTAAAATGCAATGATTTTCTCATTTGCGCCAACACCCCTTATTCATACCATCTGTCTAGATTTTCATATGAGCCATGACAGCGATTACGCCCCTAGCATAATGAGTCTGGTTGAAGCTGTCAATTGCCATTTGAAGCCGGGTGAGAAGAAGTCACCATTGTGGTATCAGAAAGTCATATGGATAGTGGTTGACCGGAAACATCGGTTATAGAATGAGGATGTAAAGGTTTACATGACGTGATAAGAAGGGGCTGGAACATGAGGGGTTCGTCTCATTTACGGAAGAGGCTAAAGAAGTATAAGTGGCTGCTGCTAATGACATTGCCGGGGATCGTCTACTTGTTCATCAACAACTATGTCCCCATGTACGGCGTGATTCTAGCATTCAAAAACTATAATTATGTCGATGGTATATGGGGAAGTGCGTGGGCCGGGTTCGATAACTTCAAGTTCTTGTTCAACTCACAGGATGCGTACATCATTACCCGGAATACCTTCCTTTACAATTTCGTTTTTATTGTGCTAAACCTGGTGTTAGCCGTTATGGTAGCGCTGCTGATTAATGAAATTAAGGATAAAGCGATCAGCCGATTCTATCAAAGCACATTCCTGCTGCCGCATATCATTTCGATGGTCGTGGTCGCCTATCTGGTCTACAGCTTTTTGAACGTGGATAGCGGTCTTGTGAACAGATTATTGATCCATTGGTTTGGTTCTGAGGCGGTATCTTGGTACGGGGAACCGAAGTATTGGCCTTACATCCTGGTCATCGTCAATGCATGGAAGAACGTTGGTTATCTATCCATCATCTATTTCGCTTCCATTATCGGAATAGACAAAGAATATTATGAAGCCGCCACAATTGACGGTGCAACCAAGTGGAAGCAGATGACCCGGATCACCATCCCGCTTATTTTGCCAGTCATCACCACCATGACCCTGCTCGCCGTCAGCGGCATTCTGCGGTCCGATTTCGGATTGTTCTATCAGGTACCTATGAATACAGGCGCTTTGATCCCGACCACGAATACCATCGATACCTTTGTCTATCGTGCCATGATTCAATCTGGAGATATCGGCATGTCGACAGCGGCTGGATTCTATCAATCCGTCGTTTGTTTGGTGCTCATCCTGGTAGCGAATACGGCAGTAAGGCGCATTAATAAACGCGACGCTTTATTTTAACAGAGAGGGAGGCAGAGATGGTGAAAGTGTTGAGTACGAAAAAATGGATCGGCGCATCATCGATTCACCTGTTCTTTTGGGCATTTACAGTTGCTTCGTTAATTCCGTTCATCCTGGTCTTTATGGTGTCGATCTCCAGTGAAGATTCCATCCTGCAGAACGGGTACTCATTGTTTCCCAGTCAAATCAGCTTTGCGGCCTATCAATTTTTATTCAATGATTTTTCGGAAATAGCGAAAGCTTACGGCGTTACGATTTTGACCACGCTGGTTGGAACCGTCGTAAGCCTTTTGATAACAGCGCTTTTTGCTTATCCGTTATCCAGACCCGAGCTGCCGTTTCGCCGTACCATTTCCTTTTATATTTTTTTCACTATGCTGTTTGGCGGCGGTATGGTACCTTGGTATATCACGTATGTGAATATGTTTGACCTGAAAAATACGATATTCGCCATGATCATTCCCAACCTGCTGTTAAGTGCCTTCAATGTCCTGCTCATGCGAAGCTTTTTCGCCTCGACCATCCCGGAATCCGTGGTTGAATCCGCGACGATTGACGGTGCAAGCGAACTGAAGATTTTCTTTAAAATCGTCGTTCCGCTTTCTTTGCCGATTATGGCCACGATTGGACTGTTTAACACGTTGTCCTATTGGAATGACTGGTACAACTGCATGCTGTTTATCGATAAACCCGAGCTGTATAACATCCAATATCTGATGACAAAGACGCTCACGAACATTCAGTATCTTCTAATGAAGTCTAACAGTTCGGCTCAAGTCGGGGACCTGCTCGCCAAGATGCCAAGGGAAACCGTCCGCATGGCACTTGCCATTGTCGGCATTGCCCCCTTGATGTTCGCCTATCCGTTCTTCCAGAAGTATTACATCAGCGGGATTACAACCGGTGCCGTGAAAGGTTAGCAGTCATTTGATCGTTCAATAGAGGAGGTGGGGCAGGTTAGGCGATTTGCACTCCATTTCATGCCTTAGATTAAAGTTTATTGTTGAGAGGAGAACTTAGGGATATGAAAAAAGCGCATTATCTGGTGCTTATGATCATGCTTTGCGGAATGCTTGCATTAACAGGCTGCAGTAAGGGGGGGACCGAAAATGCTACGGATACAGGGGGGAAACAAGCCCAAACGGAACCCTATAAAATAACGCTCGTATATCCGGCAACCGCTCCCAAAGACTTGCAGCTTGTTCAGGAAGAAATGAGCAAATATCTGACGGAGAAGATCAATGCGACGATTGAGCTCAAGCCTATCGAATGGGCTTCCTGGGATGATAAAACCAATTTAATGAAAATCTCCAATGAGCCTTTTGATTTGATGTTCACAGCCAGCTGGTTCTCATACGCAAAAGATGTCGCCAAAGGGCAGTACTTGGACCTCGACGAATTAATGGCCCAACACGGCAAAGATATTCCGGGCATTCTGGGTGAGGATTTTATTAAAGGCTCCAGAATCGGCGGCAAGCTGTACGCGCTTCCGACCAAGAAAGAATTCGGACAGGGATTCGGATTCCTTCTCGACAAGAAGCTTGTAGATAAATACAAGTTCGATATTAATGGGGTTAAGACCCTGGAAGATATGGAAGCGATGTTCCAAACGATTAAAGACAATGAGCCTGGCGTGATTCCAATTGTTTCAAGCAAGTTTACGAATATTTGGGATGCAGCCAATTATGATGGCATCGTTGCCAATCTTTCGATTCCGCGGGGAAGTACGGAGTTGAAAGCCGTCGATACCCTGGAGGATCCAAAATTCATCGAATTCTACAAACGGATGCATCAGTGGAATCAGAACGGTTGGTTTGATAAGGATATCCTGACATCAGACGCGGATCAGGGCATGAATATGATTAAGGCGGGCAAAGCCTTTGCGGTTGCCCAATCCTTAAAGCCGGGGAAAGACAAGGAAATGAGCATAACATCGGGTGTAGAAGTTGTGCAGGTAGAGACGGCGGAGCCGTTTACGACGACAGGTGACGCGCAGGGGGCGATGCTCGGAATTTCGCGAACCTCTAAGGATCCTGCAAGAGCCATGATGTTCCTTAATCTGCTGTACAGTGATCCTAAGCTGCTCAATATGCTGTACTGGGGGATCGAAGGCAAACATTATGTGAAGAAATCGGATAACGTGATCGATTATCCTGAAGGCGTGAACGCGGACACGCAAGGCTATCCTAATCCGGGAGGCTGGATGTTCGGGAACCAGTTCAATTCTTATTTATGGGTAAATGAAGATCCGAATAAATGGGAAGAGTTCAAGAAGTTTAATGAACGAGCGGAGCATTCCATCGCGCTCGGATTTGCCTTTAATCAAGAGCCCGTCAAATCGGAGATGGCATCCATTGCGAATGTCGAGAAAGAGTTCGGGGCTACTTTAAAATCGGGAGCCTTTGATCCGGAGAAAATCATTGCCAAGTGGAAAGAAAAACGGAAATCTGCCGGCTTTGACAAGGTTAAAGCTGAGGTTGAAAAGCAGCTGGCGGCGTGGGCAGAAACTCAGAAATAACGAAGATAAAGGAATAGGGGGATTCCGAATCGGGACTATCGTTGTATGTCCTATAAGGGATTCCCTTTTTTCCTGTATGTGACTATACTCAGAGTGTAGATGGCCTGCTATACTGCAGAAGCACATTCTGCCAACCTTTCCATGGAGCCGAGGTAGTGTATGCTATGTTGAATATTAAAGACTCGCTTCGCTTTAAGCTAATCATCGGTTTCGTTACGATCGCGGTTCCTCTTGTTGCCTTGCTTCTCTACAACAACTACTATGCATCCAATACGATCAGGGAGCAGGTGGCGGACTCGAATAAAAATTCGATGATTCTTTATTCGCATCAGATCGAGGCGGCCTTAAACAAGGAAACGAATTTTTTGTACAACATTGCTGTTGAAGATCCTAATATTGCCGCACTCTCACAGCTTCTCAATGACCCTGACGAGTACTTTCTTGCCAAGGCCAGAATTTTGAATACGCTTACGCGTTATCATCGTTTTGACAACAGCGTCGATCTTCAATTTATCTACTCCGTGCAGAAGCAGGATTTATTCAGTACACCGATCAAGACCCAATCTTACGATGAGTTGTTGTCCATCAAAACGACCATTGAACAGCTGGTCAAGGAGGTTGGACCGGACAGCGCCTATTTCCGCGAATGGAAGGCGATTGAGTACAGCCAGCATAAATACGCATTGATCAGACTGGTGGATACGGGAGATGATTTTTACCTCGGGGCGTTTGTGGAACTGGAGAACCTGATGATTCCGCTGGACTTGATTCATCTGGAATATGGCTTTGCCAGCTTTGTGAATGAGCAGGGTGAATTGATTACCAATACATCAGCTATCGGAACGAACCGCCTGAATACCGCTCTCGCCTCTGAATCCAACGAAGTCTATCAAATCGTAAAGAAGGATGATCAAAAATATATCGTAGTCATGAATCAAATTCAGGGCACGGATGTCATACTCAGCGCTTTTGTACCCGAGTCCCAGATGCTGAAGAATCTGTATCACTTTCGTCGAGGGATTATCATCATATCCATCGTGGCATTCATCATTCTGATTATCTATTTGGTTTATCTCAATGAGATCATCCTGAAGCCCATGAACAATCTTGTCCGCGGGATGCGCAGGATCAAGCACGGGGACTGGGACACGCGGCTTCATGCCTCTAAAGCGAAGGAATTCACCATGATCAACGAAACATTCAACAGCATGGCCTCCGAGATTCATGAGCTGAAGATCAGCGTTTACGAGGAACAGATCAAGGCGCATCAGGCCGAACTTAAGCATTTACAGCTCCAAATCAATCCCCATTTTTTATTGAACTCCATCAATATCGTCTACAATTTGGCTGAAATCAAGAATTATAGCGTGATCCAGCTCATGTGCATGAACCTCGTCAAGTACTTTCGTTTTACAACGAAGACGAATCAAATCGCGGTAACGATTGCCGAAGAAATGGAGCATATGGAGAGTTATATCAAAATCCAGCAGGTCCGTTTTCCAGAGCGAGTCACCTATGAAATCGACATTTCGGAGGGGGCAGACCAAGCGGCAATTCCGCCGCTCTTAATTCAGCCGTTTATTGAAAATGCAATCAAATACGGATTTGATTTCATGGATCATCCTTTCCATATTGCGATACATATCAGCCTTCCTATCCATGATCAATTGGAGATCGTGATTTCCGATAACGGGAGCGGCTTCTCCCGGGAAGTGCTGGAGAAATTACAATCAGGCGGTTACATGGAGAATCAGACAGGGGAGCATCTAGGAATCACCAATGTACAATACCGTCTTAGGCATATCTTTGGACATATGGCTCGCCTGGAGTTTGACAATGCTCCGAATTCAGGCGCCAGAATAAGAATTGTACTTCCTTTCCGAACGGTAGAGCAGTTTACTTCATATTGATGATCTGTATGGGGGTAGTCGCATGTATAAGGCGCTTATAGTAGATGATGAGATCTATGCAGTAATGGGAATTAAGAGCGGCGTGAATTGGCAGGAACTGCAGGTATCTGAAGTGTATGAGGCTTATAATAGGCGCGATGCATTACAGATTTTTGAACGCACACCGATTGATATTATGATTTGCGATATCGAAATGCCCAAAGGGACAGGTATCGAGCTGCTCGAGCGGGTGAATGATATTTCTCCCGATACAGAGACCATTTTTCTAACCGCCCACTCCGCATTTGACTTCATGAAGAGAGCAATTCAGCTGGATGGCTTCGATTATTTGTTAAAACCGATCGAATTTGATTTGCTTCAGGCAACCATAGCCAAAGCGCTGCATTAGATTAAACAGGAGCGGGAGCTCCGTCATATGCGAGAGCATTACAAACCGTATTATGAGCTGTGGCAGAAGAAAAAAAGCCTGATCACGGATAAGTTTTGGAATGATGTATTTTCGGGAAGGATCGTCTGCACCCCAGCTAATGTTACGGATGTTCTTGAGGAGCATGAGCTTAGCGGATTGCAAGAGGCTGTATTCATGCCTGTTCTGGTGAGCGTGGAATCGTGGCTTCGCGAGCTCAGCACAAAGGATGAAGAAATTATGGAATATGCTATCCGCAAAGGCGCATCCGAAATGCTGCTGCCCGCCGGCCATGGAGAGGTCATTCAGACCAAGCAGGGGGTGAACGTCGTCCTTATTGCTGGAGAAGAGGGGACGGAGGGGGATGTCACACATGAACTGAAGTTACGCTGTGAACAATACATTCAGGACTGTTATACCTACTTTGGTTGCAATATTTCCTGTTATATCGGCCATCGGTCCACTTTGTATGAAATAGCCGACACGTACAGGCAGCTGCTGGAGATGGAGTACAACAATCTGAATAAATCTAACCAAGTGTATAAGCTGGCTTCATTAGGCACCCACTCCATTAAGACGATGATCCCGCGAATATCGACCTGGACCCTCCTTATGGAGCTTGGGCAGCTGGAAGAAATGCAGCGAGAGATTCATGGGCGTATGGAAGAATTGAGCCAATATCCGCAGCTTTCGGTTAGTGAGCTTGAAGGCTTCCGACAAGAATTTATGCAAATGGTGCACTATATTCTTCATAAAAATGGACTGTCTGCGTTTGAGTTGTTTCAGGATCAGGCAGGAATTCATCTGTATGCTCAGCCGCGAAATATTGAACAATTGAAAGCAACGGTTCTCCAAGTCGTTCAGGTCATCCATGATCAGCTCCATCCAAGCTGCTCCGTGATTCAACGCATACAATCCTATATTAAGGAACATTTGCACGAATCGATCACAAGAGAACAGCTTGCCGGCTTCGTACATCTCAATCCAGCTTATCTGTCCCGTCTGTTCAAACGCGAGGTGGGCGAATCGATTACAGATTACATATTGCATGTCCGGATGTCGCAGGCTAAGGATTTGATCTTAACATCGACCATCCCCATATCCGAAGTAGCCAAGACCTTTGGTTATCATAATTTCTCGCATTTTTCCAAAATGTTCAGAAAAGTATATCAAGTTTCTCCGCAGGAGTTTAGACAGCAATCTTAATCTTAACGAGGATTTTCATTCGATAAGCCGTCAAACTAATAACGGATGGCCTGTTTTCTAATGTATGTATAAGTCGTAAACGATACATGCTATAATGATAAGCTTCTAAAATCTAAGAATATGTTTGTAATCTATGAGACACTGAATAATCCAATCGCTACTTAAACAAAGCTATATCGTTTCAGTTCATTAGAAATGAGGGCAAATTATGCGTTACCTTTATGAATTTATCGAGCATCAAGAGGATATGCCCTTTAAACTGTTTGTCAACAGCGTGAAACATGTTCCATTTCACTGGCATAAAGAGGTGGAGATTGTCTATGTTCTCCAAGGTTCGGTTATCATGCATCTTGATCAGAAGGAGTATGTTCTACATCAGGACGACGTCGTAGTGGTGAACAGCATGTCGATCCATAAGTTTGAGCAGAATGACCATGACAATATATTATTAACGCTTCAGTTTGGGCCGGAATGGCTTCAAAATAACGTTTTCATTTCTTGTAATTCAGCGAATGAGCCTGAGCCGGTCGGTTTCCGATTGGACACGATCAAGCAAGAGCTTGCAAAGATGGTATGGGAAATGAACAAGAAGTCGCCAGGCTATCGAAGCTTTACCTTGGGAAGGCTGCAAACGTTATGTGGACATTTATTGCGATATTTTTCGGAAGGAATCAACCCGGAAGCTGAAGAAGGCGGCAAGAGCTATGACTATAAAAGGTTGAATCGGGTTCTAACCTATATCGATCAAAATTACAAAGAGAAGATTACACTGCAGACGATGGCGGAACAAGAGCACTTAAGTTTGCATTATTTTTCTCACTTCTTCACCGATAAAATCGGTATTCCTTTTCAAAAGTATTTAACGCTGATCCGTTTGGAGAAGGCCCAGTCGGAGCTTTCGGGAAGTGAAAAGAGCATTACCGAAATTGCGATGGATTGCGGTTTTGCGAACGTAAAGCTATTCAATAAGTACTTCAAGGAGAAGTACGGTTGTACACCGAGCTCGTACCGTGAAGCCGCTGCCTCGCTTCAGGATAAGCCTAATCGAAAACCGCTTACCTATGAAGAATCCTCGAGCGGAGACTATTATGAATTAGATACGATCAATGCGATGGGGTCGTTATATCGGTACCTGGAAGTGAAGCCGGATCAAGAACGGGAGAGAGCAATCCCTTTAACAGCGGTTGTTACGGATCATGAGCAAATACAGATTCAGCCGGGAATGTCGTCAGCAGCGTACAAAAAGCACTGGAACGTTATTACAACAGCGGGCAGGGCAGTTGAAGGGCTGCGCGATGACTGGCGTCGGCAGCTGACCGAGCTTAAAGCCCGAATTCCTTTTGAATACATACGCTTCCATGGCATCTTTAATGATGAGATGATGGTGTATAACGAACAGGATGACGGGACTCCTGTCTATAACTGGGCCTATGTTGACAAGCTGTATGACTTTCTTATTGGGCTGGGCATCCGGCCGTTCGTGGAGCTTGGTTTCATGCCGACCCTGCTCAGCCGCTCCAGCGAAACGGTATTCTGGTGGAGAGGGAATATTTCCCCTCCGGCCGATCAGGCAAAATGGGAGGCGCTGGTTCGTGAGTTCGTCCAGCACTGCTTAAACCGCTATGGGGCTCAGGAAGTAAAACAATGGTATTTTGAAGTCTGGAACGAACCGGATTTATCAGGCGTATGCTGGGCAGGCAGCAAGGAGGAATACTTCTCGTTTTATGAGTCTACCGTTCGAGTGATCAAGTCGGTTCTGCCTGAACTAAAAACAGGGGGACCGGCTTTAGGTTATGGGTCACTCTGGAACGACACATGGACCGAGGAGTTTATGGAATATTGCAAAAGGCACCAAGTTCCGGTCGATTTCTTTTCCTTTCATATCTATTCGGAATATCCTCAGCTTAAAGCAGAGCAGAACATATTGACGAGAATGATGCCGCCAACCTTTTATAAAGAGAGCATCCATCGACTGCAGGAAAAAATGGAGGTGGCCTCTTTCCGGGATATGGAGCTGCATATTACCGAATGGAACTTTTCGCTCTATGACCGGCACCTGCTGCACGATACCATGTTTATGGCCCCATTTGTGATGTATCATGCGATGAATACACTGGGAGACGTAAAGGCCATGGCTTTTTGGTGCTTTACGGATGTGTTTGAGGAAAGCCTTGTTCCATCCTCTCCGTTTTACGGAGGTTTTGGTTTAATGAATCGGGATGGACTTAAGAAGCCGAGTTATTACGCCTTTGAGCTTCTTCAGAAATTGGGTGAAGAGATAACCGTTAAGGGTGAAGGCTATGTGGGCACTCAGAATCAAGATGGGAGCATGCAGCTTCTGCTGTATCATTACGTCCATTTGGATCATATGTTTTCAAGCGGAGACTGGTCGGAAATGTCCAATCATAACCGTTACGGCGTGTTCGAGGAGAAGGGCAGCAAGGAGTTTCAAGTCAACATTCCTCATCTTTCAGGAACCTATAAGTGCACGACTTATCAGATGGACAGAGATCATGGCTCCGTTTTTGACGAGTGGGTCCGTATGGGAGCACCCGAAATCTTGACGGAGGAGGAACTCGCGTATCTTCGCGGAAGAAGCGGCCCTGTCATCCGAACAGAGACTATAGAGGATCAGGGTTGGTATAAAGAGATCGTTCTTCCACCGCATGGTGTCCTATTGCTCACCTTAGAGAAACAGTTTTAAACACTAAAGGCTTCAAGAACACCACCGCTCTATAAGAGAGGGGTGTTTTTTGCTGTCCGATCCTGGCGGCTTAGATTTGTTGGCTCCAAAAACGAGAAATAAACAAAAAACGACCATAGACGAGGCAATATACAACGAGTAAGCGTTAACAATGAAATCTATACTATAGCTATGTCCACAACAGAAACACAGGAGGGAATAAACAGATGAAGCGTTTCATGAAATGGATGACGGAATCCTTTGCGCCAAGATTGGATGCGATTACAAATAACATTTGGATAGCATCGATTCAAGAAGCCATTATGGTTGCCATCCCAATGATCTTTATTGGTTCCATTATTACTTTGATTTCAATTTTGCAAGACTTCATTCCTGGAATGCCGGATTTAACGCCAATTACGACATTCAGCTTCGGTCTTCTCGGTTTGTTTATTGCATTCCTAACGCCGTATACGGTCATGGAGAAGAAGGAGAGACATAAAATCAAGCTACTGGCGGGAATGACCGGCATATCCTTATTCCTCATGCTGCTTAATCCCGTCGTAAACGAGGACGGTACCGTTCAGTTCGTTCTGGAGCGTTTCGGTCCTGCGGGTATGGTAACGGCACTCATTGTAGGCGTCTTCATTGCCGTCATCATGAATGTCTGCGCTAAGTTCTCTTTTTTTAAAAAAGGGTCTTCCATGCCAGAGTTTATTATGGATTGGTTTGACTTCCTGGTACCGATTGCCGTGATCATGGGCATAGGCTGGGTTCTTGTATATCAGCTCCACTTTGATATCTTTGGACTGATTATGAGCGTGTTTGAGCCTATTAATGCTATGGGGCAAAGCCTGATTGGGTTTGTTCTGTTCAACTTTATTGGAGTTGTATTGTATTCCTTCGGAGTCAGCCCATGGGTTCTGATGCCCATCTGGTATGCCATATGGATTCCGGCGATTGAGGAAAATGCCGCATTGGTGGCGCAGGGGCTGGATCCCGTCAACATTAATACCTTTGAAACATTCTTCTCCGGATGGCTTGGAATCGGAGGGATGGGCGCAACCTTACCGCTTGTGATATGGTTCCTGTTTGCCAGATCCAAGAAGCTGAAAACCATTGGTAAAGCCACTTTGATTCCTTCTCTATTTAATATTAACGAGCCTGTTGTGTATGGAGCGCCGGTTGCTTTTAATCCGCTGTTGATGGTGCCTATGTGGATCAATGGTCTTATTACACCCATCATCGTCTACCTAGCTCTTGATATGGGGTTTGCACAAATTCCGAGTAAAATCTTCCAGCTGTGGTATACGCCGATCGGTGTGTCGACTTATCTCATGTCCGGATTCAATGGACTTATTCTGCTCGCCGTTGTCTTACTGATTGTGTTTGCCGTATGGTTTCCGTTTTTTAAACTGTACGATGCGCAGGAATTGAAGAAAGAGCGGGAGTACCAAGAAGAAGCTTGATATGAAAGGGTGGATACAAATGAATGCATCGATTAACGAATGGATAAAGGAAATGACACTTACTGAAAAAGCATCCCTCTGCGCGGGATTAAACATGTGGATGACCAAGGGGATCGAGAGACTCAACATTCCGCCGGTTCATATGTATGACGGAACGAATGGGATCCGCAAAACGAACAGTGACGATGAAATGGGGATTACGACTGAGAATGTTCCGGCAACATGTTATCCCACTGGCTCAGCTATCGGTTCTTCGTGGAACACGGAACTGCTGCGCGAAGTCGGGGAAGCACTCGGTAATGAATCCAAAGAGATGGGCGTAGAATTGCTGCTCGGCCCAGGGATCAACATGAAACGGACTCCGCTTGGGGGAAGAAATTTCGAATATTACTCCGAAGATCCTTGCCTGACAGGGGAACTGGGCGCTGCTTTCATCAATGGCCTCCAGAGCAAAGGAGTCGGGGCTTCACTTAAACACTTTGCTTGCAATAACCAAGAATTCGAGAAGATGGTGACGAGTTCAGAAGTAGACGAACGAACGCTGCGCGAAATTTATTTAAGCGCCTTTGAACGAATTATCAAAAAATCGGATCCTTGGACCGTCATGTGCTCCTATAATTTGCTTAATGGCTCGTATACCAGCGAGAATGAACACTTATTGCATGATATTTTGAGAGAAGAATGGGGATACGAGGGGGTCGTCATCTCGGACTGGACGGCCGTGAATGATCGGATTCGTGGGTTGAAAGCAGGACTTGATCTCGAAATGCCGGGACCTGCCGGCTATAACACGAAAGCGATTATCAAAGCCGTTGAGAGCGGAGTTCTTGCAGAAGAGCAGCTCGATAAAAGCGTTGCCCGTATTCTAAAACTCGTACAACGTGTAACCGGTATGGAAGAAGCTGTTCCGGCATCCCCTATGGAGTACCACAATCTTGCGAGAAAAGCTGCGGCAGAAAGCATTGTGCTGTTGAAGAATGAGAATGGCATCCTTCCGATCCAGGCAGAATCAACCCATTCCATTGCAGTGATCGGCCGTTTTGCCAAAAAACCTAGAATTCAAGGAGCCGGCAGCGCAAAAGTTACGCCTACGCGCGTTGATATTCCATTTGATGAAATGAAGCGGTTGGCTGGAGCTTCCGTTGAATTGAGTTATGCCGAGGGCTATCCTGAAGATGACTCCGTTCATGAGGAAGTGATTAAGGAAAGTGTTGCATTGGCGGCAAAATCTGATGTTGCGGTTATCTTCGTTGGCCAGCCTGAATACGCAGAATCTGAGATGCGTGATTTGAAGGGCATTGATTTGCCGGAACAGCAGGTTCGGCTTATTCAGGCGATTGCAGCCGTACAACCGAAGTGCATTGTGGTGACCACCAGTGGTACAGCTTTGGCGATGCGTCCTTGGGTTCAGCATGTTCCCGCTGTCATTCACTCATGGCTTTCCGGACAAGGCATGGGTAAAGCGATTGCTGAAATCTTGTTTGGGGAGGTGAGTCCCTCCGGTAAACTGTCCGAGACGTTTCCGGTTAAGCTTTCAGACAATCCTTCACATATGAGGATTCGCGGTGAAAACGGAAAGCTGTATTATCGTGAAGGGCTGTTCATCGGCTATCGATACTACGATCGAAAGGAACTCGCTCCGCAGTTTCCGTTTGGCCATGGCTTATCCTACACTTCGTTTGCCTATAGGGATATGAAGACAACTCAAACAGAGACAGGGATCACGGTCTCTTTCTGGCTGGAGAATATCGGGAACCGAACAGGGAAAGAGGTCGTTCAGCTTTACGTGCATGACGAAGAATGCACCTGGACGCGTCCGGAGAAAGAATTGAAGGCATTTTCTAAAATCGAGTTGGCTCCTGGGGAGAAACAGCAGATTGTTTTTGAACTTGAAGAAAGAGACTTTGCTTATTACAACACCAAGTATAACCGCTGGGTAGCGGAGAGCGGTTATTTCCAAATTGCGCTTGGCAGCTCTTCTCGCGATATAAGAATTACGGAGCGATTGTATTGTGATTTTGGAAAGGAAGAAGTATCATTTCATAAATTCAGCCTGATTAGCGATTGGATTAGCGATCCAGTCGCGAAATCAGTATTGGAAGAATGCCTCGATGAGATGAACCAGCATGTCGTTGAAAAGATTTACCTCAATGATGAATTCGTCGGATTTTGGGAAGATGGTCCACTCATTAAAATATTGCAAATGTATGGTCAAACCTGGTTGGGTGACCGGTCGCCTGATGAAATTATTGAAGAACTTATAAGAAGAGTTTATGAGCGACGCATCAACGTATAAGACTATTCCTTATTATAGCTTGGGACCAGAACAGGGTCCCAAGCTTTTTGATGCCTATAAGAAAGTCGTTTTAGAAATAAAAAATCCCATCCACTGAATCTGGATGGGATTTTTTTTTGAAGGTTTGAATGGGCTGTAGAAGCTTATATCTTCTATCTTACGGATGCTCCGTGAGACTGGATAAAGGGACGGTCATTTCCTGCTCCGAGTTGCCGATCGGATAAACCCGAGCGGTTTCATCCTCATTCACATGCTGGATATAGATGGGGGTATCCTGATAAGTTACATGTTTCATAATGGCCGATTCCGAAATTTCAATCGCTCTTTGTTTATTCATGACAATTCTCCTTATTCCGAAAGGTCATTCAATGGATCAGCCTGCCGGTTAACGGCTTTTTTAATTTCCCGGTCCAATTTCGGCGTTCCTTGAATTTCTTCGGCAGCCTCCATTTGATGATTGAGCTGCTGCTCGACTTGTCCGATCCCATGTGCTTCCTGTTGTTGTTTGCTCTTTGCCAAAATGATCCCTCCATGTGATGATATATCCATTGTAAAAAGCTGCATTACTACAATGCACCAATATGTATGAACCTATGCAAATTTATATAATTTCGGGAACTTTCATCGACCCTAAGGAGTCTGTTTTGTTGAGGGGGGAGAACTGCTTTGAAGGAAATGCAGATGCAGCATTCCGCGGAGCTGAAAACTTCGGACATTCGGATGCTTATGGAATCCTACGGGGAGGACGTCTGGAA
Source organism: Priestia sp. BR_2 (assembly GCF_041954005.1). Taxonomy (NCBI): domain Bacteria; kingdom Bacillati; phylum Bacillota; class Bacilli; order Caryophanales; family Bacillaceae; genus Priestia; species Priestia sp. BR_2. The sequence goes on from NZ_JAVFHM010000188.1 coordinate 519,269, forward strand.
CTATGCTTTCGTCATAACTAGAAACACGCACACGGCGGATGATGTCGCGCAGGATGTGTTTATTAAAGCCTATCAACATTTTGCTTCCTTTCGGGGGGAGGCTTCCGTCAAGACCTGGCTTTTGAAAATCACGCGCAACACCGCGCTTTCCTATCTGAAGCGAGCGTTCCTGCGCAGAGTGGTGCTGATGGGCGAGCAACCTCCCGGCACCGGGCAGAAGGGGACGATACGGACCCCGATTTCGCCATCAGCCGAAGCGGAATATTTGGAACGGGCAGAGGCCGATGAATTGTGGAAGCAGGTACTGAAGCTGCCAGCTAAATTTCGAGATCCGCTCGTGCTTAGTCTGCATCATCAGCTATCCATAGATGAAATATCCGCCATTACAGGCCTTTCGCCAGGCACGGTAAAGTCCAGAATTTTCAGGGCCAAACAGAAGGTGGCCGCCGCATGGAAAGGAGCGATCGAGGATGAATGATTGGAGACCGGATTGGAATCGAAGGCTGGCTGATCCGCCATTTAAGAACCAGCGTTTCCGGACGGACATGATGGAGGCCGTGGAGGAACGTCTTCAGGCTGTTGAAAAGAAACGATTCCGCAGGGACTGGATCCGAACTATCGGTGCCTTTGTTCCCGTAGTGCTGCTCTTGTTCGGGGTTGGAATCTGGTTCGGTTACCAGGCTGCACCCAACGCTAATCCGGTAAGCCCAGGTCCGGTTGTACCAAAGGGCGGGACGTTCCAATCCGGCTTCGTATCCGGGTCAGGAGGCGATTTCGAGTGGTGGAACCTTGCAGACCGTGAAGTCTCGCAGGAGAGTGACCGTACGATCGTGACGCTGGCAACAGCGCTTTTAAAGCGGGAGATTGGCATCTGGGGCGGCCCGACGCCGGACATCTGGGAGCATCCCGAGGTGAAATGGCCGCTTGAACGCTATGATGTGTCCAGTCCCTGGGTTTATGAAATATACGTAAACGAGATTACGACAAATGTTGAACAAACGGTATACAAGCTCCGTCTGCTGCTCCGGGATTCGATCCCGATGGTATATGAGGAAACGATAGATGTAACGATTCGTAATGATACCCACCGAATCTCGCAAATCCAACTAATAAGCACTGACGAAAAGGGAACACCACGGGACGATTTCGAGGCTGGAGACGATCAAGGAACAACCGTTACTTTAAAGGAAGATGCAGCCTTGGATCTGAAGATTACGGGTACTCTGTTCAAGGAGGCAGGAACCATTCGTTCGATCAATGTTCAATATGGCGACAGGGAACGAACCTTCGCAGATTGGAGCAGCGTGAGTAACGAATCCTATTATCCGGAAACCGCGATACTGTCCCCAGGCAGCAGTGGGAAGGAGAAGGATATACTGGCAATCGTTTTGACAACCGGTTACGGAACAGGGATGCGCGAATCCGCATTGAAACTTCTTACCGACGATCTCATCGAAGTGATGGCAGCCGACCCGGTCCTTGCGTCACAATCCAGACTAAGCTACCATATGACGGCGGAAGACGGGAAAAGGATATTTCAACTTACGTTGAGCGGCGTAACCCGCAGCTTTGAATACAAAGAGGAGGACGCCGGTTTTTGGCTGGACCAGCCCGCACTTGGCAGCATTGTCAGGTATTCCGTGGAAGAAAACACCCTCTATGCTTCGGTGCCGATCCAGGTATCGCCGGGCAACTTTCCGGCAGAGGTCCGGCTGCGCTACGAATACGACGGGAACACGTATCTTGTGGCGGAGGCAACATTAGAGGAGATGTAAGAAGGGCGTGAAGTGCGGGAACCATCATGATTGTCAGACTGACTGGGAAAAGAGGAAACTAAAAAGCCGCTCTTAGCGGCTTTTTAGTTTTCATTATTCGCTTTCATGGATTTATTAGCTGGCGTGTCCCTTTACGACAGTCTGCCAATGTTTGTTTGACCCGGATGGGATTCGGCAGAGAGCTGACTTCATTCAGTTACGAAAAAACTCAACCTGATCGATATCTGCCCACTGGGAAGAGGAGGAGTTCGACACGTAAAACCCGATCGTTGCCTTGCCCGCCGTCACTTGGATATTCGAGATCGTGACAGGCGTCCACGCCGTCGTGACCGGGCAGCCCGTTTGGCGCATCCCGCCGCCATAGTCCTTCACTTCCATGACGCAGCTGTTCTGGCCTCCGCTGCTACGCATGCGGGCCCTCATCGTATACGTACCGTTATCGAGACCGGTAATGGTCTGGCCTACGTAGGCGGTTGCAGGCCCGCTCGTGCCCGCAAGTCCAACAAAGTAAGAGCCTTCCGCCGCGGGCAGCCCGACGCCGTCATTGGCTCCGTGAATCAGGATGCGGTTCGGGTAATCGTCGCCGTACGTGGTCCAGCCAGCTACGTTCGCCGTTTCAAATCCGGGATTGTTAACGAGATTCGTCTGCGAAGGAGTAACGGTATAGCCAAAGCGCAGATAGATTCCGCTAACCGGATCAGTCGCGCTCGTCACGGCTGCGACGCGGGTCGAATCGACGGTCATCAGGGAGTTCCAATTGGAAGACTTCGTATCGGATACCGGAAAAACGTTGGTTTTGTACTGCCATGTCGCACCGTTGTCGGAACTGATCATGGTAAACATCGAAGTGTAGGGATCTCCTGTATTTGCGCTGCTCTCATCGGTTTGGAATGCGGCCATCAGACGGCCGTCGGGAAGTGTTACGACAAAAGGAGCGCCGGCTTTTTTGCCGTTGCCGACCGGCACGTACAGCGTTTGGCGCGGAACCGACCAATTCAAGCCGTCCGGGGATATTTTATATTTAATGACAAAAGGGTGGCCTGCGACGTCCGACGCTTCGAATACGGTCATATAGCGGCCGTCTTGCATCCGAGTGATGACCGGCATGCCATCGCGAGAACCGGCGGCAACGCCGTCGCTGACCGTAATCCGGCTGCCCCAGCCGCTTCCGTTCCACGTTTTCATGTACAAATTTTGCCGCCCGGTCGTACCTACCGCCGCCGGACTGTCATCTGCATAAAGGACGGCTATCGTGCCGTTAATCATTTCCAAATGCGGCTCCCACAGACCTTTAAAACTGGAGGCGGTTGAACTTCCGATCAAGCCGCCAGGCAAATCGCTCCAAGTATACCCGCCGTCGACGCTCCGCCGGACGTTTAGCTGGATATCATAGGTCGAGCCGCTCTGCACGACACGACGGTAGGCCAACCAAATTTCTCCGCTCGGCAGCCTCATCATCTGTCCGTTCCCAACATTTCCCGCGCTGCTTGAGACGGCCGTAGCCGGATTGCTCCATGTGTAGCCGCCGTCCTGCGTCCGGGAAACCACGATGCGGGTGTTCCCTCCGCCGGCGTTGGTGTCAAACGATACGAGCCATTCGCTCGGCGTTAGTTTGAGCAGCCGAGGATACCATACGCCGCCTGAAGGCGGCGTATAGACAGCAATCTTCTGCGAAGCCCATGCCATACCGGATGAGGCAGCATGAGCCGGCGACAACGGAAACGACGTTAAAGCAAGCGCAAGCATCACGATAAAGGCAAGCGGTTTCTTCCAAAAGCGTTTGTTCCGTTCCATAAGCAACAATCCTTCCAATCCAGATTAGAAAGCGCTTTCTAAAATGGATTGTATCGCAGTTAGTATAAATTAAGATATACTAAATATATATTATTTTTCAGTTTGGACTGTCGTAAAAAGCGAGGTATGACATGGAGCATCCGTTATATAAACAAATACAGAACGATATACGGCGCAGTATTCAGAGCGGCGAGCTTCCGGCAGGTGCCTTGGTACCGTCGGAGAAGGAGCTGGCTCAGCGGTACGGCGTAAGCCAGATCACATCCAAAAACGCGCTCAACGGTTTGGTGGAGGAAGGTTTTCTGGTGCGTTACCGGGGAAAAGGCACCTTTGTTAGGGAGCAGGGCTCTTCGGAAGGACCGCAGCCCCGGACGGATACGAAAAAAACGATTGCGATCATATTGCCAACGATGAAAACCAAGATCGACCAACAGCTGCTGGACGGTCTGGAACGCTACTGCGCGGAAAGAGAATATGATCTGTTGATCCGTATCTCACGCGAATCGCAGGAGGAAGAATCCCGGGCGATCGAGCAGTTCCGGGAACGGGGAGTCGACGGCTTTTTGATATTTCCGGTCGAGCAGGAGAGCTACAATAACGCAATATTGCGTTTGTCGCTTGATCGGGTCCCCCTGGTGCTGGTCGACCGTTTTTTGAAGGAGATTCGGACCTATAGCGTCAGCTCTGATAATTACGAGGGCGTACGCGAAGCCATATCCGGTTTGCTTGCGGAGGGGCACAGGCACATTGCCTTCCTGTCTCCGGAGATCACGAATTCGGTTACGGACGAAAGAGCCAAAGGCTTCGAAGCCGCATTTCTGGAGCAGGGCTTGCCGATAGACAAAAGGCTATGGTGCTTGCTGGATTTGGTTACGATTCAGGAGGGGCACGGACCGCAGGAGGTCCTCCGTTTTTTGCAGGGCTGCAGTGATGTAACCGCGGTCTTTTGCGTGAATGCGGAGCTGGCCCGCTATGCCCATTACGCCATGCGGGAAATTTGGCCGGCGACGGAGAGCAAACCGCAGCTCGCCGCCTTTGACGATCCTGATATTGAAGGCGTTCCTTATATCCGTCAGCAACCGGATGAAGTATCCCGGCGTGCCGTCGATCTGCTGTCGGAACAGCTGGCCGGTAAGCACGAGCCTCGAAGGGAGGTCGTCCCGGTCCAATGGATTTGGCCGGAATGATCAAAGTTCATCAAGGATACTGGCTTGATACACAGGAGAAATATCATCGTGAAAACGGTCTGAACTTCGTTCAGCCGTTTTTTTTCGTATATTTTGAGGCAAATCACTGGTTTGTTCAGTTTTATATTTACATTTCGAACGTTATATTATAATAATATACTAAATATACTATTTACAATATAAAGGTTGTGATGCGCGTTGAAATCGTTGCCGCTATATAAAAAAATTCAGGAAGACATCAAGCGGCTGATCGCCATCGGCAAGCTGCGGGAAGGGGACCGGGTCCCTTCCGAGAAGGAACTGTCTGAACGTTACCGCGTCAGTCAAATTACAAGCAAAAACGCGCTGGTCGGACTCATGGAGGAAGGTTTGCTCGTCAGGATCCAGGGCAAGGGTACCTTCGTGATGAGCAGGCCGGAGAACGCTTCCGCACTCGATCAGTTAGGCGAATGGACGGCAGGTCCGGGCAGAAGCGGACGGATCGGACTCGTACTGCCCACGATGAAAACGAAAGTGGACCAGCGATTTTTGGACAACATCGAGAAATATGCCACCGCCGCCGGCTTTGAGCTGATGCTGAGAATTACGCGAGAATCCCAGGTCGAGGAGTCCAAGGTCATCTCGTCCTTCTTGAACCAGGGGGTGGACGGCATCATCATTTTTCCGGTTGAAAACGAGACATACAACGATTCGATTTTAAGGCTGTCGCTGGACCGCTTCCCTTTTGTCCTGATCGACCGGTTTTTGAAGGAAATCAAGACGTACAGCGTAAGCTCGGACAACGTCAACGGGACAAAGGAAGCCGTGGAGCATTTAATTAACAATGGCCATTCGTCGATCGCGTTCATCTCACCGGAGATTACGAATACCGTGACGGACGAGAGAGCCCAAGGGTTCGAGCAGGCTTTTCTGGAACGCGGGATGTCGATCGACAAAAGCTTATGGTGCCTAATCCCGTTAGAGGAGATCGCCTCGGGGAACTCCGTCGATAAAATCAGGGAGTTTTTAGACGGCAATCCCGAAATTACCGGCATCGTTACGGCCAATACGGAGCTATGCCGAAGTGCATATAAAGCGGCGGTTGCATCCCGTAAGCGCGTACCGGAGGATCTGGAGCTGATTACGTTCGATCCGCCGGATCTGCCGCACGTGCCGTTTATCCGTCAAAATGAAGAGGAAATGTGCCGCTTGACCGTCGAGCTGCTGATCGAGCAAATTGAAGGAGCCTTTGAGGCAAGAAGGATTATGGTGCCGGTCATGCTGGTAAACGAATGAAAGGTTCGTCCGTGAAGCCGCTGAAAACCACTAATTTTATAATAAATATAGTATATAAAATTATAATAATATAAGTTATTATGATTCCGTAAAGCGCTTACAACCAAATCATTTGTTAAAGAAGAGGGGGATCGCATGAAAACGAAAAGCAAATTTGCAGGTATGTTGATGCTGCTGCTGGTGTTTGCGCTATCGGCTTGCAGCGGGGGCAGCAACGGAACAAACGGAGGGACTGCTACAAGCAACCCGGACGCGTCGAAGCCAGGTCAGGAAGCGTCCACCGGTACGGACCAGAAGGAACCCGTCACGATTGAGTTTATGGGCCACGGCAATCCGAACGAAAAAAAGATTTTCGAAAAGCTGATCGCTTCCTTTGAGGAGAAGTATCCGCACGTCACCGTTAAATACACTTCGGTGCCGCCGGGCGAATACTCGCAGAAGATGACAACGCTGATCAGTTCAGGCAAAGTGCCGGACGTATTCTATGTCGGCGGTCCGGAGTTTTACCGTTTCGCCGAAGCCGGCACCCTTCTCAACATCCAGTCATACCTGGATCAGACGTCATTGTTTAATCCCGATAACGTATGGAAGCAGGCCATGGACCGCTATCGTTTTGACGGCAGCAAGGTCGGGGCGGGCGATTTGTACGGCCTGCCGAAGGACGTAGGTCCGTGGGCTTTTGTCTACAATAAAGATTTGTTTGACAAAGCGAATGTGCCGTATCCTTCGGCCAAAGCCGGGGAATGGACCTGGGACGACATGCTGGAAGCTGCCCAGAAGCTGACGGTCGACAACAACGGCGACGGAAAGCCTGAACAGTATGGTGTAGGCGCTTACAGTCTGGAATCGGCGGTTTGGGGCAACGGCGGCGAATTCATCGATTACGCCACCGGCACGGTAAAGGTCAACGAGCCCGCATTCTACGAGGCGATGCAATTTGTTGCCGACCTGAACCTGAAGTATAAGGTCAGCCCGAATCAGGAAGCCGAACAAGCGATGAATGCGTATACGCGCTTCATTAACGGACAGCTAGGCATGTTTGCGATGGGTCCGTGGGATCAGCCGGCATTTTGGGAGCTGCCGTTCGATTGGGATATTGCGGCATGGCCTGCAAGCCCGAACACGGGACAAACGGCGACCTGGCTCGGCTCAATGGGATTTGCCGTATCGGCAAAATCCAAGCACCCGCAGGAAGCGTTCGATTTGGCCGCCTTCTTATCGCTGGATGAGCAAGGCCAGCGCGAAAACTACCAGCTCGGCCAGGCGGTTCCCAACCTGATCAACATGGCCGAAGGCGAATTTAAGGAAATGGACAAAGGACCGCAGACGCGCCAAGTCTTTCTGGACATTATCCAAGATTACGGACGACCTAACGTTATAGCTTTCTCCAAGGATACGCAATGGATGGATACGTTCAATCAGAACGCGAGTAAAGTGTGGAACGGCGAGATGTCGGCCAAAGACTTTACGGCCCAAATCCAGCCGAAGATGCAGGAACTCTACGACAAAGGCAATAAATAATGAAGCAGGCGGGGCGCCAGCCATGGATATCGGCGCCTCCCGCCGTATCAAGACGTCCTGATCAATCGAATACTGGCGAAGGTGGAATGGAATATGGGTACCAAGCTTGGCGGGTATCGCAGAAGAGAACTGGCATGGTTGTATCTGTTCGTCGCTCCGCCGGTTCTCGGGTTTCTTTTGTTCGGCCTTGTGCCGATCTTGTTCTCCATATATATCAGCTTTCACAAATGGGATATGCTATCCGATCCGCAGTGGGCGGGACTCGCCAACTATAAGGATCTTATGGGCGACGAGAAAGTGTACAAATCAATGTACAATACGATTTATTTAATGATCGGCATTCCGATCGGCATGGTGCTTTCGATGCTGCTGGCCATCCTGATGAACCGTAAATTCGCCGGCATCTCGTTCATGCGCACGATCTATTATCTTCCGGTCATTTCGCCGGTCATCGCCGTATCGCTGTTGTGGCAGTGGATATTAAATCAGGATTACGGCTTGCTCAACAATTTTCTGTGGGAAACGTTCGGCATTGCCGGCCCTAACTGGCTGGGTAAGCCGGAGTGGGTGAAGCCTTCGTTAATCCTGATCGGGCTTTGGAGCGGCATCGGCGGCAACATGGTGCTGTACCTTGCAGGTCTGCAATCCATCTCCTCGACGTATTATGAAGCCGCGGAAATCGACGGCGCTGGCGCATGGCACAAGCTGACGCGGATTACCATCCCGCTGCTCACGCCTATTCATTTTTTCGTCGTGGTCATGGGAATCATCGGGGCGTTCCAGTCGTTCAGCCAAATTTACGTGCTGGCGGTAGACGGCGGGCCTGAATACAGCGGGGCCACGGTGGTCTATTATATTTTCCAGCATGCGTTCCAGTACTTTAACATGGGTTATGCAAGCGCGGTTGCCTGGGTGCTGGGCATTCTCATCTTTGTTGTCACGCTTATACAATTCAAGCTTTCCAATCGCTGGGTTTACCAAGACTAGGGGGGAAATCTGTGAAACGGGAAAAAATGACGGACCTCTGGTCGCTGCTGCTGCTGCTTTTCGGATCGATCTTTATGATCGCTCCGTTCATCTGGACCATCTCGACTTCGTTGAAGGATCGGCGAAACGTATTCGAAATTCCTCCGCAATGGATTCCCGAACCGATTACGTTCGGCAACTATGCGAAGGTTTGGCTGGAGTCGCCTTTGCTGCATGGATTCATGAACAGCTTGATCATCGTGGTGATCGTCCTGACCATCGGAATGCTGGTATCCGCAATGTCGGCCTATGCATTCGGCAAATTCGAATTCCCTTACAAAGGCATGCTCTTCATGGGCTTGCTCGGAACGATGATGATTCCGTATTCGGTGGTAATGATACCGCAGTATATCGGGTTTTCCAGGCTGGATTGGGTAGACACCTTGCTGCCGCTCATCGTACCCGGCCTGTTCGGCAACATCGTCGTCATCTTTTTTATACGCCAATATTTGCAGAGCGCGATGCCGACCGAATTGATCGAAGCGGCGAAGATCGACGGCTGCAGCTTTCCGGGCATCTTCTTCAAAATCGCGCTGCCGATCATGAAGCCGGCGCTCGCTGCCCAAGCCGCTCTCGGCTTTATGGGCATCTGGAATGATTTCCTCGGCCCGCTGATTTACCTGCATACGCCCGAGAAGCAAACGATTCAAGTGCTGATCGCTTCCATGCAGGCGATGTACATCGGCCAGTCGGATTATCCGATGATCATGGCCGCAGCCATCATTTCCATGGTGCCGGTGATCATCGTGTTCTTTTTCTGCCAAAGATACTTTATCGAATCGATGGCAATCAGCGGAATCAAGGGGTGAGGCGCATGGCGATAAGAATGCCGCGCCTGTCAAAAATCGCATGTTGTATCGGAGCGTTAGGTTTAGCGGCCGGATTGGCATTGTCGGGATGCGATACAACCACGAAACCGGAGGCGGTCGATATGGAAATATACAATGAAATGTATGCCAATCCCTTTCCGTCGTTGGAGGAAGAATGGGAGGATTACGGCAATGGGGATCCGTATGTGCTGCGGCATGACGGCCGCTATTACCTGTATGTGAGCACTAAGGATCATCGGACGGGAATCAAGGCTTGGATGTCGGACAATCTGGTCGATTGGAGCTATGCGGGGCTTGTGACGGAAGATCCCGTATCGACCGGAGCCTATGCCCCCGAAGTGATTTACTCGAACGGGTGGTTCTATCTATACACTTCTCCGGCGGGAAGGGGACATTACGTGTTCCGAAGCGAATCGCCGACAGGCCCGTTCGAAAGAATCTCCGAGAATGTCGGAATGAGCATCGACGGCTCGGTCTTTATCGACGATGACGGCTCCTGGCTGTTTACCCATGCTGGATCGTCGGGCATTGTCGGCGTTCCGATGGACGGACCCGCCGAATTCGGCGTCGGTCAGACGATTCCCGGGCCCTATCTGGGGCATTGGACGGAAGGGTCCATGATCATCAAGCGGAACGGTACCTATTACATGACATATACCGGGAATCATGTATTCAGCAAAGGCTACCGCATTCATTATGCCGTATCGCATGATTCGCCGCTCGGTCCGTACAGCATTCCGGCCAACAATCCGCTCGTCATCAGCACTAAGCCGGACTTTTACGGGCTTGGCCACAGCTCGACGGTGATGGGACCCGATCTGGACTCCTATTATCTCGTCTATCATAACTTGACGGGAAGATCCCAGGAAGGCCCGCCTGTCCGCCGCATGAACATCGACCGGCTGGTATTCAACGGAGACAAGATGGAGATTCTGGGTCCTACGAATTACGATCAGCCTATCCCGAGAGGGCCGGTCTTTGCCGATCGGCTGGACGCTGACGCCATCGATGAGAACCGGTGGGAGTCGGAGAAATCGGAAGGAGGCGCTCGAATCATCAGCAAGGAGAGCACGGATCGCATCTATACGGCGGAATATAATTTGGTGCCGTCAAAGACGCGGGTCGCCGCATTGTTTGCCTATGAGGAGGCCAACCGTTTCGGGTTCGCCGAAATCGAACCGGAACTAAACCGACTATCCTTGGGCAGGATGGAGGATGGCAACCGTAAAGTGCTCGCCACCGCGGAGCTTCCGGAAGATACGGATTGGTCGAAACTGCACACGATTCGTATCGAACGAGGGAACGAGCGGCTTCGGGTTTACCTGGACGGCGTTGTGAAGCTGGATGAATCTTCGGAAACGTTCGGACCTGGCCGTATCGGGTATCGGTACGATAACGGCGTACCGGGATTGTCGTATACCGCATTCTCGAATCAAGCCGACGGCAGCAGTGACTTCGAAACGGCCAAGCCGCTTCCCGGCAGCATGGAAGCCGTGCATTATCTTAGTGGCGAAGGCAGGGGGTATGCGGTTCGTCAACCGTCGGAAACCGCCGCATGGCGTCATTCGGACGGAACGGCGATCCGGCAGGCGGAGGATGGCAGCTATTCGGCTGCGCTTACGGAAAAAGGCGATTGGCTGCGTTATGCAGTAAACGTTTCGGAATCGGGCACCTATGCGCTGGACTTGTCGGTCAAGGCTGACGCGGGGCCGGCAGCCTTTAAGCTGCTCGTGGACGATCAAAAAGCCGGAAGCTATAAAATCGACGGCAGCCATGACGCCAGCAGCGAACCCTGGGTAAAAATTCGGGTAGGATCCCTAAAGCTCGAAAAGGGATTACATAGCCTCGCCATTCAATTGGACAATGGGCAGCTGGAGTGGAAAACGATGGAATTCGAGCTGGTCGATGATCAAGCATTCAAGATCGAACGTTTATTGGAACAAGCAAGTTCCGAGGATGTTCACGGCCGTTGGAACGAAACCGCCGGAAGTTATGCCGGGGCAGCCGATGCCGATGCCAAGATGTATGGAGGCAGCCGCCTTTGGTCCGACTACCGCATCCGGACGACCGTAACGCTGGGCGATGATCCGTCCGGTCAAGCGGGCGTACTCTTCCGGGTGACAAACGAGTCGGATTTCAGGGATCAAGTGAGCGATTCGCTGATGGGATATTTCCTCGCGGTCACCGCCACGAAACTGGAACTGTACAAACATAATTACGATTCCGAGCTGCTTCAAAGCATCAAAGTTGAGCTGGAACGGAACAAGCCCGTCAGCTTGCGCATCGAAGCAGTTCACGGGAGGATCCGCGTCTTCGTCGAGGATGGAGAAGAGCCTGTCCTGACGTATGACGATCCCCAGGCCTTCATGCAGGGGAGGGTCGGCATTCGATCGGTTCATGCTGAACAGATCGGGCTTGGCGATTTAACGGTGGAATCCATAGGAACCAAATAGAAACGATAAACTAACAGAAGATGGAGAGTGGAACATAATGTCTAGCTCGCACAAATATATAAAGGACTATCCCAGACCGCAATTGGTACGCGAGGAATGGGTAAATCTGAACGGGGAATGGGATTTTCGCTTCGACGATGCTCTAGAAGGAGAAAGCGCCAAGTGGTACGAACGCCTTCAGGCTGACCGTAAAATCACGGTGCCTTTTGCGTACGAGACCAAAGCAAGCGGCATCGCGGATGAAACATTTCATCCTTGCGTATGGTATGAACGTAGTGTAGCCGTACCTGCCGAGGCAGAAGGCAAACGGATCATTTTGCATTTTCAAGCGGTCGATTACGCGGCGACCCTATGGGTCAACGGCAGCAAAATCGGCATGCATGAAGGCGGATACGCGGCCTTTTCCTTCGACATTACGGAAGCAGTCGAGTTTGGACGCGAGAACAGGATTACCGTTCAAGTCGTGGACGGCAACAGCTGTACGCAGCCGCGCGGCAAGCAGCGATGGATGAAGGACAACTTCGGGTGCTGGTACGTGCAGACGACCGGAATATGGCAAACCGTGTGGATGGAATACGTGAATCCGATTCACATCAGCCGGGTGAAGATAACGCCGGAACTGGAACGCGGGTCGGCGAATTTCGGTTATGAACTGGGCAATGCCGCGCACGGCTACGACGGGGTAACCCTCCAGACCATCATCCGGTTTGACGGGAAGCTGATCCGTTCGACGGAAACGAGCGTGGAACGCGGAACGGTAACGGTCGATGTGAGCGTCGTAAACGAAGCCGTGGGCGAATGGAAGGTCAAGCCGTGGCATCCGAACCATCCGAATTTATACGACGTCGAGATGATTCTGAAGCAAAATGGAAAGCCGATCGACACCGCCTATTCTTATTTCGGCATGCGGAGCATTCGGATCGCAGGGGACCAAATCATCTTGAACCATACGCCGATTTATCAGCGTTTGCTGTTGGATCAAGGATACTGGAGCGATACGCATTTGACCCCTCCGTCGGAGGAAGCGCTGCTGGAAGACATCGACAAAACGATTGCGCTCGGCTTTAACGGCGTGCGCAAGCATCAGAAGCTGGAGGATCCCCGTTATTTATATTGGTGTGACCGCAAAGGATTGTTGGTATGGTCGGAAATGCCGTCGACTTACGAATTCGGAGACGATGCGGTCGAGCGGTTCACGCAAGAGTGGATGGACGTCGTCCGGCAGCATTACAACCATCCTTCCATCATCACCTGGGTACCGTTCAACGAGTCTTGGGGAATTTCCGATATAGCGACCAACCGCAAGCAGCAGCAATTTACGGAATCGATCTATCATCTGACCAAGGCTTTCGACCAGATGCGGCCGGTGATCGTGAACGACGGCTGGGAGCATACGGTTTCGGATATCATTACGCTCCATGATTATGAAGAAATCGGAGCTATGCTGGAAGAACGGTATCGGGACAAAGATGCGCTGTTAGGCAACAAAATCGCGCATAATACACACCGTTATCCATTCGCGCAGGGATATGGCTATCGGGGCCAGCCCGTCATCATCAGCGAATACGGCGGCATCGCTTTTACAAGCGAAGAGGGCTGGGGTTACGGCAATCAGGTTCGAAGCGAGGACGAATTCTTGAAGCGGTACGAAGGAATCACACAAGCGATCAAGAATTTGCCTTATGTGTGCGGTTTCTGTTATACGCAAATTACGGACGTGCAGCAGGAAGTGAACGGCTTGCTGACGGAAGACCGTAAACCGAAAGTAAACGTGGAAGCGATCCGAGGCATCAATCTGGCATAATCGTAGCCGGAGACGTATTCTCGCTTACCCGCGCATGATTGAAAAAACTCACCCAAGGGTGAGTTTTTTTGTTGCGAGTACAAAGAAAATACATACCCATCGTTTGGATACTAACCGTAAACTCAATCGATCATGCAGACATAATCCGCCGTACAAGAGAAGGTTGGAACGGGACATTTTTTGCAGTTTTCCTGCCAAACAAGAAATGACCAATAAACTCCTGTTCTTACCTTGCGGCTCTGTCAGGTATAGGGGACCTCGGGCTGGATATCGCCCCATGCCGGATCGGACATATTTTTCCTAACGTGCTCATGCAAGAATTGTCCCTGTTCTGCTGCCCTCAGCTTCATTATGGTAGACATACACCACAAGCAAAGGAGGGAATGGGGATGAAATGGTGGTCAACGAACCGTCTCCGATTGATTCAAAATAATCTTCGCGAGACGGACGCCGATATGGATGTGGATCTTTTGATTCGCGAGCTCAAGTCGTTCCAAGCGAATGTGCTCATGATGAATGCAGGAGGCATATTTGCTTTCTATCCATCATCGCTTTTGCATCAATATGTAACGCCTTATTTAACCAAGGACCTTCTGGGGGAAGCGGTAGAAAAAGCCCATGCTAATGGATTGCGATTTATTGCACGGTTCGATTTCAGTAAAGCGCATGAATCGTTGTGGATGCGGTATCCCGAATGGTTTTACCGGGACCGGGAGGGGCGGGAGGTCAATTATCACGGCATCGTTCATACGTGCCTGAATGGAGCCTATCAGCAGGTGAAGTCGCTGGAGAGCATTCAAGAAGTGCTGGAGCGTTATCCGGTGGATGGGATTTTCTTCAATATGTTCGGCTACCAGCATTGGGATTACAGCGGAAATTTCTATGGTCCTTGTTATTGCCCAAACTGCCGCTTGCGGTTTCGCGAAGTAACCGGCGAAGATTTGCTTGCGTATACCGGTCCCGAACATCCGATGCACGAGCTGTACAGGTCCTTCCAGGAACGGACGTCAAGGGAAATGCTGGAGCGCATTCACGGATTCGTGAAGTCGCTGCGGTCCGATGTGGCCATTAGCACGTATCACCCACACCGGGTCGATATCATCCGCAAGGAATCGAATACGTCGCTGAAAAGGAGCGGCCAGCCTTGGCTGTATTCAGCCTCGGAGAATGTTGCGTCCATACAAGACAGCTGGGATGACAAGCTGGTCAGCAACTGCAGCATTAACGCCATCGACCTGACCTACCGTTTCACAGGAGTATCCGAGAATGAAAATGCGATCCGTTTATATCAAAGCATCGGAAGCGGATCGGGGCTGGATTTCTGTATTATCGGGGCATTCGAAGGATACCCGGACCGGGCAAGCTTCGAAACGGTAAAGGATATTTTCCGATACCATGCGGAGCACGAGGAGCTGTTCGGACAGCTCGGCTCCATGGCTGAAGCGGCGCTCGTCAAGCCAGCGGCCCCCGAAGCAGCAACGGAGTATCACGGTATGTTCAAAATGCTAAAGGAAGAGCACGTCCTCTTCGACGTGGTGATGGAAGAACAGCTGGTGGCCATGGAGTCCAAACTAATGCATATGCGAGCGGTTATTCTTCCCGGCGTTCAGGGATTGTCGGTGGCGGCGGCGCGAGCGCTGCATCGGGCGGCGGATGCCGGCGCGGTGCTGGTCGCAACGGGAACCGCGCTGGAGCGGCAGCCGGAGCTGCTTAAGGAATGGTTCGCGGCCTCGTTCGCCGGCGTGAAACAATCGGAGCCGGGCGCTTACCTGGACGTTTCGGACAAGTCGCATTTCCCCGGATTTGCCCATGGCCGGGACTGGATCGTCGCGGGCGGAAGCTTTGCCCGCGTTGCCTTTGACCCGGATACGACCGAGTGCCGATTGCCATTCATCGAACCGTCCACGTTCGGGCCGCCGGAGCGTGCCTACGGCCACCGCATCGGAGCAGATTACGGTTTGGGGCTGCACAGGCGGGTCGGCAAGCAGGGAACGGTCCGAACCGGCGTGTATATGCCTTGGAATCCAGGCGAGCTCTACTATCGCCACGGGTTCGAGGACTACAGGCAGGTAATGGCGGACGTTCTACATGACATCGTGCCGAATCGGGTTGCAACTACGAACGCACCCCCATGTCTAGAGTTGTTCGTTCACCGTTTGAAGGAGGGCGGATGCCTGGTTCAGCTGCTGAATCTCTCCGGATATAACGGGACGACTTTTATGAATCCCCTTCCGTTATATGATGTTCAGGTGGAACTGACCGTTGATCGCGTGGACGAAACCGCTGTAGCGAATGCGTCGGGGTCTTGGCCGCAAAAGTGGATGCTGCCAAGAAACGCGGTAGCGAAGGGCAGGCTGCTCCGTGCCGAATCCGATGCGCAGGTGGAAACCTCGCAAGATCGCGTGACGGTGACGCTGCCGAAAATCGGCCGTTATGAAGCGGTTTGGCTTCAGGCCGTGCCTGTCGGCGATCGAAAGGAGCTGATCACCAGCGATGCCAAAGCCTAAATCTGCTATACCTGCCCAAGGGGCCGGCAGGGTCATTAAGCCGGGCCTAACGCTTCGCCCGGGCAGTCTCGCGTCCCGCATCGTCAAGCACCGCGTCATTTATTTGCTGCTGTTGCCCGGGCTGCTCTTCTTCTTGCTGTTCAAAATCGCTCCGATGTGGGGGCTGCTTTTGGCCTTCAAAGATTACAATCCGTTTCTTGGCTTTGCCGGAAGCGAATGGGCTGGATTTAAGCACTTTGCGGATCTGTTCTCGAGCTCCAACTTCTATATTATGTTGCGGAACACGTTTGCGATCAATATGATCGCGCTGATCTTCCATTTTCCGCTCCCAATCCTGCTGGCCCTGATGCTGAATGAAATCCGGCATGAGAGCTTCAAGCGCCTGAACCAGTCCATAGTTTACCTGCCTCATTTCCTGTCGTGGGTCGTCGTGGCCAGCATGACGTTCTTTCTGTTGTCGACGGACGTGGGGATCGTCAATAAACTCATTGCCGAAAGCGGCAGGGATACCGTTTCCTTTCTGTCCAACCCCAATTACTTCTGGGGACTTCTGACCGCGCAAAGCATGTGGAAGGAGGCCGGATGGGGAACGATTATCTTCCTGGCGGCCATGGCGGGCGTGGATCCCCAGCGCTACGAAGCCGCCGTCGTGGACGGGGCGGGCAGGTTCCGCCAGATCTGGCATATCACGCTTCCGGCCATCCGGCCAACGATCATCATTTTGCTTATTCTTCGGCTGGGCAGCATGGCGGACACTGGCTTCGAGCAGATTTTGCTGATGATGAATCCGCTGGTGCGCTCGGTGGCGGAGGTGTTCGATACGTACTCCTACACGCACGGCATTCTTCAAGGGAAAATCAGCGTAGGGGTGACGGTCGGCATGTTCAAGGGACTGGTGGGGCTCGTCCTGATCGTGGCCGCCGACAAAATCGTAAAGCGGCTCGGCCATGAAGGCATTTATTAAGCCTCCAAAGGCGTCTGCCGAATACTCATTATGCTAAACGAAAGGAGGAATTCCGCGTGAGCTTCGTTATCCGAAAAAAAGGGCTAAGCTTGTTCGATTGGGTCAACTACAGTCTAATCACCTTGTTCTCGGTCGCATGCTTGTTTCCGTTTCTATACGTGTTCAGCGTTTCCTTTACGGATCCCGAGGTCTATGTTCCGCTTAAATTTTATTTGTTTCCCGAGCAGTGGTCCCTGGAGTCCTACAAGTACATTCTATCGACCAACAGCTTTATGAATGCGTTTAAAAGCACCGTTTTCATTACGGTCGTCGGTACCGCGCTCAACATCGTCGTTTCCTTTACGATGGCCTACGCGCTGACGAAACGGTCCATGCCCGGGAATCGCTGGGTAATGGGGCTCGTCATCTTCACGCTGGTGTTCAGCCCGGGTATCGTGCCCAACTACTTGCTGGTCAAGGAACTAGGCCTGTTGAATTCCTACTGGTCCATGATCTGGCCGGGCCTGACCAACGCCTGGAGCTTGATCGTTATCAAAAGCTTCTTGGATTCGCTTCCATCCGAATTGGAGGATTCCGCGAAAATGGACGGCTGCTCGGATATGGGCGTTTTTTTGCGAATGATAATCCCGCTGTCGATGCCGGCGATCGCCACCTTCACCCTGTTCTTTGCGGTCGGGCATTGGAACGCCTATTTTAACGCCTTGATTTACTTATCGGATTCCAGCAAGTGGACGCTTCAGCTGTTGATTAAAACGCTGGTCATCGATTCCAATTCGGTGGCGGTGGCCCAGGCCGGGGCAAGCGACGAAAACGTGGTGCCGCAAGAGACCATCCGGATGGCCTCAATTGTACTAGCGATGGTACCGATCTTGGTTGTTTACCCATTCCTGCAAAAGCATTTTGCTAAAGGGGTGATGCTCGGGTCGATTAAAGGTTGAGGAAGGATGCGGCAACGATCCCCTTACGCATCGGAATTGCGATCAAAATGCGATCGGTTAGGTTGAAAGCGTTATCCCGCCGCGAATGACGGGAAGGAGTTAGGATTTTGTTCAAGAACAATACATGGATGATGAGCATCCATAAGGAGGGGTTTACATGAAAAACACATCAAAGAAGGGGAGCTCGCATAGAAGCTGGAAGCCCTGGCTCGCGGCCCTCATGGCCGTCGTCATGCTGGCAGGCTGCGGGGGGCAGGCGGGCGAGAAACCGCAGAACGCCGGAGGATCGGAAGCAGAAGGCAATGACGGCAAGCCGATGACAATCAAAATGTTTGCCGGGCTCTATAACGAGATCCCCGACATGAACAATGACTATTGGAAGGAATGGGAGCGCCGCACCAACGTCAAGCTGGACGTGGAATGGGTGCCGTCGGGGGATCTGGACACGAAGCTGGATTTGCTGCTGGCCTCCGGCGATCTGCCCGAAGTCGTGGCCTATCAGAACCCGATCCGCCCTACGCTGATTACGGCTATCCAGAACGGCGCGTTTTGGGATTTAACCCCGTTCCTGGGGGATCTCAGCGAATACCCGAATCTGAAAAACAACCTGGCCCCGGATGCCTTGAAATATCTGTCGGTCGAGGGAAGCATCTATGCGGTGCCGCGGTCCCGTTCGCGGATCGACGGCGGGCTGAAAATACGCGAGGACTGGCTGAAGAAGCTGAACATCAAGGTTCCGACCGATTTCGAAGAATACAAGGAAGCATTGAAGAAGATCGTCGATGCCGATATGGACGGCAACGGGAAGAAGGATACGGTAGGTCTCCTATATATCAATAACCCGCCCGCATCATTCCAGGCCGGCTTCGGCGTATACAATCCGACCTATACCGATGATGGCGGGCTGATGAGCCCGTCCCTTACGCCCCAGTACGTCGAGATGGTGGAATGGCTGCGCGGACTGTACGCGGACGGCCTGATGTCCAAGGAATACGCGGTCATGAAGGAAAGCCAGGCGGAGGAGCTCTTCAAGACGAACCGCGCCGCTTCCTATGGCCGTCCGATCTGGTGGGATCATGAATGGGAGCAGGCGATGAAGAAGTCCGGTCAGCCTGATGCCAAAATCCTGAACGTGACCTTGAAGGGACCGAAAGGGGATTATGCGGTCGGTCTGGAAACCGGCGTAGCCGGCGGGTTCTACATCTCCAAGAAGGTGCCGGAGGAGAAGGTGAAGCAGCTGCTCAAATATTTCGACCAGACGGCGTCCCAGGAAATGACCGATTTTGCCTATTACGGCATTGAAGGCGTCCATTACACCGAAAAGGACGGGCAGAAGGTGCTGACGGAACAAGGGGTCAAAGAAGTCAATACGACGAGCAAGGGAGCGGGCGTACTGGCTTATGCCAAGTGGGGCAAGGTGATCAGCGCTTCCGGCGATAAAGCCTTTAACGATGCCAAAATCAAAGAGGTGGAAAATTACGACGAGATCGGAAAAATCGACCACTATCGCGTCATCACGTCCGAGGGCTGGCGCAGCACATGGCCTAAATACAGCGACGAATATGCTTCCATGGTGACAAAGGCGATCGTCGGGCATATTCCAATGGAGGAGTTCCGCGCATATGTTGATCAGCTGAACAACCAGCCGGACATTCAGGAAGCGTACCAACAAATGGCCGAAGCATACAAGCAGTTCAACGGGGAGTAACGGACAGTCGGCTCGGGCGGTCTCGCATTCTGGAGCGAATATGTTGAAGAACGGGAGGAGACAGCATCGTTGAAGCCTCTGTTCAAACCGGCTGTCTCCGCCTTGCGAATCGCCCGTTTGTTGCCAGTTTGAAATGAGAAGGAGGTAAGGCAATGACGAAGGTTAATGAGGAACGCTTCTGGTGGCACAAGCCGCTGCGCGTCATACAGCCCAATATGCAGGTCCAGGATACCGCCTGCATCGACCCACCCCGGCTTGCCGCGCAGCTGAAGGAGATGGGGGCGAATGCGATGGTCTTCAATACAGGCGGCATATATGCCTGGTATGACACGCAGGTTCCGTACCATACCGTGAACGGATATCTCCCTGAGGGGCGCGATTTGCTCGGGGAACTGATCACGGCCTGTCACCGTGAGGACCTTCGCTTTATCGCCAGGTTCGACTTCAGCAAAGCGGATGACAGTGCGTATCTCCGAAGGCCGGAATGGTTCGTCCGCAAGGAGGGCGGCCGCCCGGAGATCATCGGGGCTGAACGGCCCGGACCGTGGCCGCTCTTGATGTCCACCTGCATCAACGGCGGCTACCGCAATGCGGATGTCGCCGCTCCGGTGCTCCGCGAAGCGTTGTCGCGGTATCCGATTGATGGCATTTTTTTTAATAACCCCGGTTATGTGTTCTGCCGATGCGAGCGATGCAGGCGTAAATACGCGGAGCAGTACGGCAAGGAATTGCCGGATTCCTCGCGGGAGCTGGAGCCGGATTTCGCGGCGAGAAGCTTCGATGACAATATGGAAGCGATGTATGACCTGATCAAGCTGGAGAGGCCGGAGGTGCCCATGATTCTATACTACAACCTCCACCGCGACAATCTGTCGAAGCGCGTTCAGTTCACTGATATGCTGTGTACGGAGCCGCAGGACGTACTCTCGCTCGGCCATGCCCGGATCCCTGAATTCTGGAAGCCGGCTCTCAGCATCAAGGTGGGGCGGTCGGTTCCGGGCAGGCCGGCTCCGTTTGGCATCGTGCATTCCTGCCCGGGCATGGATTGGCGCCATACCGGGCTTCCGGTAGCGGAATACCGCTTCTGGCTGGCTCAAATTCCGGCCAACGGCGGTCAGATCTGGCACTCCGTCACGGGCATACCCGATACGATCGAAGACAAGCGGATTATGAAAACCGTAGCCGAGCTGAATCATCATGCCGCCAAGCTGGATGCTTATATGGACGGAGCCGTATCGGCTGCGGAAACCGCCCTGCTCTGGAACGAGCGCGGCGAGGCGCAGAGCTGGGCCGAAACGATGATCAACCGGCAAATCCCGTTTGACGTGCTGCTTCCCCAGAGCAGGAAGGATTGGGAGTTGGACCGCTACCGCGTTGTATTGATTCCCGAAGGAACGGAATATACCCCGTCCTTGATCCACGACTTGCGTTCGTACGTACATGGTGGGGGACAACTGCTAACGGAAGGGGCACTTCCTTCCGCTGCAGCCGACGCCGGCGTCAAGCCGCTCCATGAGCTGCTAGGCATTTCGGAGGAAGCCTTCAAAAGCGAATACCTGATTGCCTCCTATTTACGGTTTCAGGAGCTGCCGTGCGAGATCAACCCGCTTCAGCAGGGAATGGATACGACGGCGCTGATCGCTCACCGCGGACATGTCGCTTATGTTCAGCCGCACAGTGAAGCGGTTCGGGTACTGGCGACGCTCGTACCGCCGTTTTCTCCGCCGGAAAGCGTGGGAGCTCCTCCGGAGCGGGCTTCGCTGCCCGTTTCCCGCACCGATCTGCCGCTGGCTTTGGAGCATTCGTGGGGATCGGGCCGCGCCATGTACTTCGCGTTCTCGCTGGGCGCACTGCTCCGCGAATTCAGGCTGCCCGAGCATGAGATGCTTCTGGCTAACGCGATTGACCACCTGCTTGACGGGAGGCCGCTGCTGTCTGTAACGACTTCGTATCCCGGACTGCAGACGACCCTGTTCCGAAGCGGCAGTGATCTGCTGCTCCACTTCGTGAACGGAGCCGGCCGCCGGCCGCTTGCAGTGGCGCTGCCTCTGCACGACATCGAGGTCCGGCTGAGACCGGGGACTAGATGGCCTACAGGGAGCGGCTTTAAACTGGAGATGTTGATCGGCGGAGGCTGTATAGAAGGATTCGCAGCGAACGACGAATTGAACTTCACCCTGCCGCGGCTGGAGGTTTGGGAGTGCATTCGGATTCCGCTGAATTCCACCGTTAACGCTGTTGTTGAAGGATAGAGGAAGCGGGAGGACGAAGTATAACAGGTGTAGGATCATCCGTAGAGAGTTGCGGATGGCACAGTGATCCGCAGGGCAGTTCCTGCCGCGGGAACCGGAGGTGATAAATCGTGAGGTCTCTTTGGCAGCATATTCAGGCATCGTTCCTCCGCTGGTTCTCCGCGAACCGCTATCTGAAGCGTCTGATTTGGCTCGGATGTCTGTCGGCCGTAATTCCGGTGATCCTAGCCGGAAGCGCGTACTACCATTTCTCCATGAAAAAGCTGACGGTCCAGTTCCAGGAAAATAATATGGCTTCCTTGATGCAGCTGAAGGACCGCGTCGAAAATATCATAACAAGCATCGAGCATGAATCGCTTCAGCTTGCCAGCGGTCCGCTGATTCGCAGCGCGCTGGAAAATCCCGAATATGAGACGGACTACATGCAGCAATTGGATATGCTCAAGCTGTTTCAACTGCACAAAAATACCAATAACCTGATCGAAGACATCCTGTTTTACGATGTTCGGCACCGGCTGCTGCTGTCGCATTCCTATGGCCTGGTCCACCTGGACGGGTATAAAGGAAAAGAAGATATTGAGCAAGCCCTGGCGAAGGAAGGGGGAGCGAGGTGGATGCACCTCCCGAAGTCGTCGGAGAACGGATACGTCTCTTACGTCCGCCATCTTCCCGTTATGGTGCAGGGCCAACCGAGGGGCACCATCCTAATACACGTGAAAGAGGAATCGCTTCGCAGCCTTTTGAACAATTATTCCCTTTCCCTGGAGGAGCAGTCGCTGGCCATTCTGGACTCCGATCGCCGGGTCATGCTGCATACGGATGGACGCAGCGAGATCGGCAAAACCGCGGATGAAGACCCCATTTTGGGATCTTTGGTAGAGAACGGGGAAACTTCCGGCCATGACGTCATGACCGGGGAGGACGGCAAGGAACTGATCGCCTTTTACAAGACGTCTATGGGCCGTCTATACGTGTCCCGGATGCCGGAGCGGGAGATGATCGAGCAATTGAGGTGGATCCGCGTCCTGATCGTCATGTCGGTGACCGTCTTCATGCTGATCGCGGTATTGCTCACCTGGTTCTCGTCCAAAATCGCGTACAATCCGATTCAGCAGCTCCTTCGTTACGGGGAACATTTGAGAAGAAACGGCAGGAGTGGGGTGGAGAGCTCCGTCAAAGAGAATGAAATCGAATACATCCGCTCCTCCCTCAGCTACTTAAACGAGCAGGCGGAATCCCTGAACAGCTACATTCGAAAAATTCAACCGGATTTACGGGAACGGTTTCTGCAGCGTTTGCTGCTGTCCGGAAGCTCATGGCGGTCCGGCACACTGGAGGAGGGGTGCGCGAAGCACAAGATCCCGATGAGCGGACCATATGCCACGATGGTGGTGAAAGTCGAGAATCCGGTGAAAAAACGATTCTTGCCTAACGAAGGTCCGGTCATCGTGTTTGCGGTCAAAAACGTCATGTCCGAGCTGCTGGCAAACAACCGGCAGCTGGAGGGCTACGTGGTGGACCGGGAGGATCGTGAAGCGGCGGCGATCCTGAGGCTGGGAGAGCCCGGGGCTTCCCCCCAGGAGTTCCGCGACCTCCTCGCATGTTATGCGGAATCCGTCAGCCAGTCCCTGGCGCGCTATCTTTCATTTTCCGCGTCCATCGGCATCGGCAATACTGGAACATTGACCCGGGCGGCTGAATCCTATAAGGAGGCGCAGCTTGCTCTGCAATATCGCCTGTTCCATGATGCGGATACCGTACTGTTTTATGAAGACATGATCCGAATCGAGCGTAATCCCGTGTTCATGTATCCGAAGGATATCGAATCGGAGATGATCGAATATTTGTGGAACGGGGATCTTCCGCAGGCCGAGGCGTCGCTTCATGAATTTTCCCGGCGTATTCGGGTGTCGGAATCGTACAACGTAACCTCCCAGAGCTATTACGTGCTGCTCTCGGCCATAGTCCAGTCAATGGAGGAGAAAGGTCCCGGCGTGCTGGAGCTGCTGGGGGGTAACCTGTTCGACCAGCTGAAGGAGAACCAGACCTCCCGTGAAATGCATGACTGGTTCATCGGCGTGCTGTTCCCGCTGTACCAGGAAATCAGCCATGACCTGCGCACCCGATCCACCCGCCTAATCGTTCAGCGGGTATGCAGCCATATCTGCCGTCATCCCGATGGTGCTCATTCACTGGCGGACTGTGCCGAGCTGGTGGGGGTGAGCCCATCGTATCTCAGCCGGCTGTTCAAGAAGGAGATGGGCATATCCTTTGTTGAATACGTCATGAACTTCAAAGTGCAGAAGGCGAAACAGCTGCTCAAGGATACGGATTACACGGTCACGGAGATTGCTGAAATCGTCGGTTATTCCGAACGAAACCTGAACCGGGCCTTTCAGCGATTCCTGCAGATGTCTCCACGGCAGTATCGGCTGTCGGTAAGATAGGAAAACTACTTTTACAGACTCAGGCTTATATAGAATAAAAGGAGAGGATCACATGATGACAATCACACCGAATCAAACGACCGTAGGGTTTATCGGCTTGGGCGTAATGGGCCACAGCATGGCAGGGCATATCCGGAAAGCCGGCTACCCGCTGCACGTTTACACGCGAACCGCCTCCAAGGCGGAGCGGCTGGTGGCGGACGGCGCCGTATGGCACGATACCCCGGCCAAGCTGGCGCAGGCCTGCGACGTAATCATTACGATGGTGGGCTACCCGAAGGATGTCGAGGAACTCTATTTGGAACCGGACGGGCTGGTGGCGCATGCCAGGGAAGGGGCATATTTGATCGATATGACGACGTCCAGTCCGCTGCTAGCCCGCCGTATTTATGAAGCCGCCTCGTCGAAAGGGCTCCATGCCATGGATGCTCCGGTCTCCGGCGGTGACGTGGGGGCACGTGAGGCGAGACTGTCCATCATGATCGGCGGGGAAGAGGGAGACGTCAAGGCGGTGCAGCCGCTGCTGTCGACGATGGGAAGCAATATTGTCCATCAAGGGCAAGCCGGCGCCGGACAGCATACGAAGATGTGCAACCAGATCGCCATTGCCTCTAACATGATGGGAGTCTGCGAGGCGATGGCCTATGCGGAGTGCGCCGGGCTGGATCCCGAAATCGTGCTCAAGAGCATCGAGAGCGGAGCGGCGGGCAGCTGGTCGCTTAGCAATTTGGCTCCTCGCATGATTGCCGGGAATCTGGAGCCGGGATTCTATATCAAGCATTTCATTAAGGATATGGGAATCGCGCTGGAATCCGCTAAGGCGATGAACTTGGTTACGCCGGGCTTGTCCCTAGCCGAATCGCTGTACAGCCAGCTGGCCGAGAAGGGGCTTGAGGATAAAGGCACGCAGGCTTTAATTAGATATTATACGGGTGAATGAGATTCGGATTCTTGTGCCTCAATAACATAACAGTCTCAATTTCCCGGAAGGACGGATTGAGGCTGTTATTTATTCCAGGACATTAGGAAACTTATCAGGATAAAGTCATGAGCACTTCATTTTTGGCGATTACGATTTAAGAGAAGCCTGTCCATGATGTCCGTCGGGATGTTGATATTCGGACCGTTGATTGAAAAGGGATTGTTCTTGCCCGTACAACTGTTTTGATCTCCAATAAGTGAGTGGTCGAAGCCAGCATCCGCTGCCTGGAGCCGCTGCTTCGGATACAAGGCGGAAGAGATTCAAGATTCAAGCGCTAGTCTGTAGATGATGCTACGATATGATGTATACTGAATGTTAATTAGAATTGGAGGTTATTCTTACATATGAAAGACATGAATGAATACGACACCTTTATTCAAATTGCCGAAGACTGCCCTGTCAGCGAGGCTGTCATTCCGCAAGCAAAAGGTGAGTCTAAGACCATACCGGTGATTCAGTATGAGCTGCTGTCGAACCACCCTTACCGATACACGCAAGAAGATGTATTGTTCGAAGTGTTTGCCGAGCGTAATCAGATTCCGGAAACGGAAAGAGCAGCCGCTCGCGAGAAGTTTTTTTCGAAAGGGCAGCCTTGTCTCCGAACCTCGTCCTTAGGCAAGCGCTATGGCTGGGGGATTCATCATGACGCTGAAGGGAAAGTCGCAATCTACGCCGTAGAGTCAGACGAATACCTCAAACTCATGAACGATCAAAGCATTACTCAATGTAAAGCGATGCGCTCAAAGAAAGCCTAGGTGATGCACGGGAAGGATAAACTTTAACGGTAATTGAGCTCAGTAGGGATAGCTTTTCTATCATATACGTGCATACCAAGTCGCCTGATAGGCGGCTTTTTTGGTTTGTCAAAAAGAAACGAGTTTTATACCTAAGATTTAATTTTCAATTAACATAAACCTGCATTCTATTCAATTAATCTTTTTTAAAATCAATCACGTAGGGTTATTAAACCGGTTTAATGATCAAGCAATCCATCAGAATCTGCTAGAGAAAGGAACAACGATAGATGGCTACCATTGATGACGTTGCCAGGATGGCTGGAGTATCCAAGGGAACCGTGTCCAGTGTGTTCAGCAAAAAAAGGCCGATCAGCCAACAAGTGACGGAGCGGGTATTAGAGGTAGCCCAAGAGCTGGGATATTTCCCGAATCACCTGGCCCGAAGCCTGGCGATCAAGAGGACGATGAGCATCGGCCTCAAGATACCACTCCCGCCTGATGGGACGATGACGGCATTCGATACTCAGTTGATTAACGGTGTCATCAAGGAATGCTCCAAGCAAGGGTACCGCCTAGTTCTGGACACCTTGCCCGAGCAGGAGGATCCCACTTTGTATTCGCAGGATCCTGTCGATGGCGTCATTCTGCTCAACCCGCGAAAAAATGATTTGCGAATTCAACGGTACCTGATGATGGGCACTCCTTTAGTGCTGGTGGGGCGGTCGGATCCTTATGACGATACGATCAGTTACGTAGATAACAACAATGCAAACGTGGCTCAAATGGTTGGAGATTATTTGCTCCGGAGCGGACATCAAACTGTTCTCTTCCTGAATGCATCCTCCGATATGACCGTGTCCTACGATCGACAACTTGGCTTGGCGGAGGCTTATAGCCAACACGGCCTGCCGATGCCCGAAGAGTATGTGGTGTACTTTGACCACAAGCTGCATGCCAACGGAACGGAATACGGATATATGTCCATCATGAACACTTATGGAAACATGAATTATACGGCAGTCATTACGGACACGGATCGAGTGGCGCTTGGCGTGCTGAGGGCTGCCAGGGAGCTGGATATCGAGGTGCCCGAACAGCTGTCGGTCATCGCTCTCAGCAATGATGCTATTCTGGCTCAGGATATGAATCCAAAGCTGACATCCGTGGAATTGTCGGCAGAGACGCTCGGAGCGGAAGCAGCCAAGCTGTTGTTCGAGAAAATAAGCGATAAACGTATCCACAGGCAAATCATCATACCCGCGCAGCTGGTTGTGAGGGAATCCTGCAAATTTCTTTCTTAACGACAATGAAGGAGTGGTTAGCTTGGTAAAAAGAATCAAGATCATGAGTGCAATCATGGCTGTATCTCTGTTCGGCGGGCTGCTTGCGGGTTGTTCCCCGAACGCCGGCAGCAGTAGCACACAGGAAGGCGGCAATGCCGCGTCCCAAGCTGCATCGAATGCCGAAGAACGTACGCTCAAAATCATGACGGGTGTCATCGGCGGCAAAACGCCTGAGGAGAATACGCAGTTCGAGCAGGAAATCGAGCGTCTAACCGGCATCAAGGTTACGATGAACAAGCCGGCTGCCGACTATGACCAGAAGCTGCTGGCAGCCATCGCTTCCGGGGAAAAGTTCGATCTGCTGCAGATCAGCAAAGAGAAAATGTCCACGTTCATTGATCAAGGAATTCTTACACCGTTGACCGATCAAGTGAACGGCTCCAAGGTGCTTTCGGATCCCAATGTCATTCCCGCCAAGGAGTGGGAACAGGTCAAGACGAAGGATGGCGAAATCTACGGCGTGTTCACCAAGTACCAAGGAGGAACGATGCCGATCGTTCGCAAGGACTGGCTGGACAAATTAAATCTGCCCGAGCCTGAAACGCTGGACGATTATTACACCGTCCTCAAAGCTTTCACCGATCAAGATCCGGACGGCAACGGCAAAAAAGACACGTACGGACTCAGCACGGCCGGCATGTACGAATTGCAGGGCTTCTTCAGCGCCGCAGGCCTGAAACAACGATACGTGGAATCCGCTGACGGCAAGCTGGACGTTCCGTATTCCACGGATGCGGCCATCCCGGTTTATGAATGGCTGAACAAGCTGTTTGAGGAAGGCATTCTGGATCCGAACTTCACCACGAATGACACCGGTAAAATGCGCGACCTGTTCCTTGCCGATCGCGTCGGCATGATTACGTATTGGGACGCTTGGGTGGGCATGCTGAACAACACGCGCCATGAACAAGACCCGAATACGGAATTCGAAGCGAAGGGTTTGCCGGGTGCAGCCGATGCGAACGGCAACCACATGCTGCGCAGGGGCGATCCGGACGTTTGGGTTATACCCGTGAATGCAGAGCATCCGAAAACAGCTTTCGAATTCATTGAATGGTGGCATTCCGAGGAAGGGATAACCCTGGGCAGCTTAGGCATCAAGGATGTGGATTACACGGTTGACAACGGCAAGTTTACGCTGACGCAAACCGGTAAAGAGCATGCTTCCGACCATGGCGTTCCTTTCTGGTACAACCGTAATGTCGAAGCGCCTTTCGGTAAACTGCCGGGCGTGCAGGAAGCGCAGGATCTCGTCGATCAATACGCTGCTTTGGAAATGACGCCTTCCCATTGGGCGGATGCCGAGAAGATCATCAATGAACATTCCTTCAAAGCGATCATGGGCGAGATGCCGGCAGCCGACGCCGTAAAGAAAATGCGGGAAGCACTTAAAGCCGGCGGGTATATCGATTAAAAGCTTTAAGAGCAGGGGGCGGTGATCACGCCGCTCCCTCTTTATTTTTCGATCATGGTGGTGAATTTCCGTGAAAGCCGTATTCAAATACAAAACTCTATATTTTATGATGCTTCCCATCCTGGCCTATTTCCTCATCTTTTCCTTTTATCCGCTGGCCCGGGGACTTGCCATCAGCTTTCAAGATTACCGGCTGATCGGTGACCGGCCCTTTATCGGTTTCGATAACTATCTGAGGGTACTGAAGGATCCGGTGTTTTGGGAAGTTTTTCAAAATACGATCGTGATCGGTGCGGGAGGCTTTATCATCAACTTCTTTTTGCCGCTGATTCTTGCGCTCTCCTTAAATGAAGTGGCTTCCGCCTGGTTCAAAAAAATGACCCAGATGATTGTCTATTTACCTCATTTATTCTCTTGGGTGGTCGTAGGCGGGATGTGGATTCTGCTGTTGTCTCCGGATACAGGCATCGTGAACCAGATCATTCAGCTATTCGGCGGCCAGTCGGTCGGGTTCCTCTCTTCGGATCGTTATGCCCGCATCGTCATGATCCTTACTTCAGGTTGGAAGGAGATGGGATATACCTGCATTATGTACCTGGCCGCCATCGTGAACATTAATCCCTCGCTGTATGAGGCTGCTAGCATGGACGGCGCCAGTCGTTGGCAGAAGGCCCGTTACGTCACCGTTCCGATGCTTCGTTCTACCATGAAAGTGGTCATCATGTTAAATGTATTGGGTATCCTGCGTTTGTTCGATCAAATATTCGTGATGAGTAATGGCGCCATTGCCAAGAAAGTTGACGTCATTATGATGTACACCTATCAAAAAGGGATATTGGAATTTAGCGTTGGACCTGCAACCGCGGCCGGCTTCCTGGTGATTTTGGCAACATTCACGCTGACGTATGTAACAAGAGCGGTGATCCGCTATGATGAAGGGTGAGTCGGTATATGAAATCAATGAATAAAATAAGCTTGCCTGGCCGTTTGTTTGATACGATCAATGTTCTGTTCCTCCTTCTGCTCGTTTTGACTATGGTTATTCCGTTCATAAATACACTCGCGCTTGCATTCTCATCCAATTTTGCTTCCATGCAGCCGGGGATCGTACTCTGGCCCAAGGAATTCAGCCTCGAGGGATTCTCCACCGTATGGAACCGCATGAAGCTTTATTTGCCTTTTACGAACAATGTCATTGTGACCGTTGTCGGTACCTTAGGTCATGTCTTCCTAAGTTCCATGGCGGGCTATGTCCTGATACAGAAAGGACTTCCCGGTAAAAAGTGGATGTTAACCGCGATCCTGCTAACGATGATGATTCCAAGCGAGGCGATTATGATACCGCTCTATATCGTGAATCAGGATTTAGGACTCCTTAACACGCTGTCCTCATTAATACTTTCAGGTTTCGTATCCGGATTCAGTGTCATCCTCATGCGAAATTTCTTTTTGAGCGTTCCTTACGAAATGTCGGAATCTGCCCGGATTGACGGAGCCGGAGATCCTCGGATCTTCTTTACGATGTACTTGCCGCTTGCGAGCGCAGGACTGGCAACGGTTACGCTGTTTGAGTTCGTCAGTCGCTGGAACCAATTCACGCCGGCCGTCCTTTATATCAACGATTCGTCCAAATATACGCTGCAAATCGCGCTGAAATCGCTCATCGTCGATACCGATTCGACCTCGAGCAATTTCATGATCACGACCAATGTCCGAATGGCGGGGATTGTCATTGCCCTGCTCCCGCTCATCATCATCTATCCGTATGTGCAAAAGTATTTTGTCAAAGGAATGTTTGTCGGCGCAAATAAAGAATAGGCAGAGAAGAGGAGGAATTCATATGACACAACAAATCGAGCGGAGGACCACATCGGTTTACAAAAGATACATTGAGCATTCGGAACAAAGCTCGTACATTGAAATTCCGTTCCAAATGCCACCGGATGTCGAAGAAATCCACGTAAGCTATCTGGTGGATTCCCGTGGCGGCGACCCTGCCGAAGCGGTCATTGATCTAGGGATACGGGACGCGGAGAAAGTAAGAGGCTGGAGCGGAGGGGCTCGTCAGGAATTGAATATCGGTCCGAATACAGCCACCCCGGGTTATCTGCCCGGACTATTGGCCACAGGAGAATGGGCTATTCTCCATAATGCCTACAAGGTGCCCGCTGAGGGTTGCTTGGTCACGATCGAAATCGAGTTTACCTACAAAACATGGCGCTGGCTGAAGGGAGATCTTCACACGCATAGCGTTCATAGCGACGGGTCTTATACGCTGGAAGAAAATGCGGCCATCATGGAAAGCCTGGGCTGCGATTTTATGGCCATGACCGATCATAATACGAGCAGCCAGAACCTTGCCTATCCGCGCGGGACCTCGGTGCTTATGATACCGGGTACGGAGTTTACGACGAATTATGGTCATAGTAATTTCCTTGGCGTGTCGAGCCCCATGGATGATTTTCGCGTATCGGGCATATCCGATGTTCACGAGAAGTTTCGAATCGCCCGCGAGCGGGGGGCCAAGATTGTGCTGAACCATACGCACTGTGATCACTGCCCGTGGGAGTGGGATTTCGATGTGGATTACGACGGGGTAGAAATTTGGAACGGGCCATGGAGAGAGCACAACAGACGCGCGCTTTCTTGGTGGCAGGAACAGCTTGTCGCAGGGAGACGCCTGGTAGCCGTAGGCGGAAGCGATGTGCATCGCCCGGATTCCTATGTGAAGCATGCGATGCCATGCGTATGGGTCTGGACCCATGAAAAAACGGTGGTGGGTGTTCTAAACGGTATTAAGGATGGCCGCGTCGTGATTACCAATTCGCCAGACGGCCCTTTTGCCAACCTTCAGTGCGGTGATTACGGGATTGGAGATGAAGTGCCATATGAGCAAGCCAGTCACGAGGTGGTCGTTCAACTGGATGATTTAATGGCGGGCGATCTGATTCGCCTGTACAGCGAGCGCGGTCTTGAGGCAGAAACTGCTGTCGACTCGGAAGGTGGCGTTATACTGACGTTTGACGCAAAGCATAGATGCTTCTTACGGGCAGAGGTTTGGCGGCAGTTCGGACAGGCGGATGGCATGTCGATGGCTGTAGTGACAAACCCCATCTATTTTGCTTCGAATGGAGGTAGGGCGAAAATAAGTGATTGAAAAAAATACTGGAATGTTCGTTCCGAATAGTCTATACTCGTGTTGAGAAGGAGGAGGTATGAATGGGACGGACCAAAGAATTTGACCGTGAGCAGGTGCTTCGCAAAGCGATGATCGTTTTTTGGGAGAAAGGGTACGAGGGGGCAAGCATACCGGATTTATTGCAAGCGATGGAATTAAGCAGGTCCAGCATGTACGAAACATTTCAGGATAAACAAACGCTTTATTATGAGGCCATCCAGCAATACAAAAAAATGTCGCAAAAAAAACGCGATCTGATGAACCATGCCCCTTCTGCGATCGCCGGGATCCGCCAATATTTTGAACTGCATATTACGAACGCGTTTGCGACGCACGGTGAAGCTTACCCGAACGGATGTCTGATTACGAACGCTTCCGTGGGTCTGGATGCCATGGATGAGCCCTTGCAGAATACGATTCGCCAAAGCTTTACGGAGCTGGAGCAGCTGTTCTACGAGAAATTAAAAAAGGGTCAGGAAACGGGCGAAATTTCCCCCGAGAAAGACATAAAGATGCTGTCGTTCCTGCTGCTTAATCTCAACCACGGCATCAACGTGATGGCCAGGATCCAAAGCGACAGCGATAAAGTTCGCGGCATGATGAACGCCGTTATCGAGTCGCTGTAGAGCTTTTTTTTTCATCATTCCGGAACAATCATTCCGATTGGATCCCCCTTGCTTAAGCATGCAGGGGGAACGTATTCCCATATTGGAATGAACGTTCCAATATGATTACACTATCATTTTTATAAAAGGAGTGCTTCTCATGAATGTTAATGGAAATGCAAAGGGCAAGTTGGAGATTTCCGCGTCCCCCTGGATTATGCTGATTCTTGCTGTTGCGTGCGGCTTGATCGTTGCCAATCTTTACTATACGCAGCCTTTAGTTGAGTCGATCAGTTCATCTATAGGATTATCTTCAGGAGCCGCAGGGGTTATCGTCACGCTGACCCAAATCGGTTACGGGATCGGCTTGCTGTTCATCGTTCCTTTGGGAGATTTGCTGGAAAATCGCAAACTGGTGGTTACGCTGCTGATGCTGACGGCCATCGTCTTAATCTTTGCCGCCGCAGCCCGAAACGCCGCTCTGTTTCTTGCCGCCTCCTTGTTTATCGGCGTGGGGTCCGTTGCGGCCCAGATCCTGGTCCCTTATGCAGCGCATCTCTCCCCGGAGGAGACGAGAGGACGCAATGTCGGTAATGTCATGAGCGGACTGTTGTTAGGAATCATGCTGGCCCGTCCGGTTTCGAGTTTGGTGGAAAATTACTTCGGCTGGCATGCTATCTTTATGATGTCATCCGCCATTCTCTTCGTGCTGGCTCTGGTTTTGATCAAAGTACTGCCGGCAAGGAAGCCGCAAACAACCGATAAATATCCTGCAATCATCACATCCATGCTGGGGCTGCTGAAAACGACGCCGATACTACGTCGCAGGGCGCTGTATCACGCTTTTCTGTTCGGGATGTTCAGCCTGTTCTGGACAACGGTTCCGCTTGTATTAACAAGTCCGCTGTATCACTTTTCCTCTGCAGGCGTTGCGTTGTTTGCTTTGGCTGGAGTATCAGGCGCTGCCGCCGCACCGCTTGCCGGCCGCTTTGCGGATAAGGGTCTGATCCGGCCCGCAACCGGAATTGCCATCGTGCTGGTGATACTATCCGGACTTTTGCCGATTGTGTTTGCCGGCGGTTCTCTGCTTTCTATCGTGATCCTGGTACTTGCCGCCATCCTGCTGGATATGGGCGTGTCCGCCAATTTGGTGTTGGGACAACGCGCGATTTTCACGTTGGGAGCCGAGGTGCGGAGCCGGCTGAACGGCTTGTATATGGCGATCTTTTTTGCCGGCGGGGCCATAGGCTCCGCAGCCGGGGGATGGGCCTACGCTATGGGCGGCTGGAAAGCGGCGATGTGGCTGGGCGTTCTTTTTCCGGCCTTGGCATTGCTCTACTTTTTGACGGAACGCAGGGTGGAGCGCGGCAGCAAATAAGAAAAAGCGAAGCATGTTTTCATCAAGCGGTTAAAGGATAAATTATAAATGTAGGGTATATGTATCGTAGATAATCCATAATGAGCAATTAAAAAGAAATGTCGCCTAACGTTAAACGTTATAATGAGTGTAATTCGCGTGAGCGAGACCATACGAAAGGGTGGGACGATGTCAGAAACCGAAGATGCCCAGAAAATCCATTGGAAAAGGAACATCATTCTCTTTTTAAGCAGCCAAACACTCTCGCTGTTCGGGTCTGCCTTGGTTCAATATGCCATTATGTGGCACATTACGCTGACGACGCAGTCGGGCATCATGATGACGCTGTATATTATTTGCGGATTCATTCCGACGTTCCTGCTGTCGCCTTTTGCCGGGGTATGGGCGGACCGCTTCAACCGTAAAACGCTCATTATGATCGCGGATTCTATGATCGCGGTGGTTACGCTGATGTTGGCCATTACGTTTATGCTTGGCTATCAGGCGGTTTGGCTGCTGTTTATCATTTCCGCCGTACGCGCGCTCGGGGCCGGCATTCAGACTCCAGCGGTCGGAGCCATATTGCCTCAAATCGTGCCGCAAGATAAGCTGACGAAAGTAAACGGTATTAACGGCAGCCTACAAGCGCTGATCATGTTCGTAGCGCCCATCGTCAGCGCGGGATTGCTTACCGTAGCAACGATCGAAGCGATTTTTTTTATCGACGTCGTTACGGCTGCGATCGCGATCTTTACATTGTTTGCCTTTCTCAAAATTCCGCTGCACAAAAAGGCGTCGGACACGCAAAGCACGGGCTATCTGGACGATTTCAAAGAGGGCTTGGCCTACATTAAACAGCATGCTTTTCTCAAGTCGTTTTTTATCTTCTTCGCCTTTTTCTTCGTGCTTATGGCGCCTGCAGCCTTTCTGACCCCGCTGCAGGTTACCCGCAGCTTCGGGGACGATGTATGGCGCTTGACGGCAATCGAAATCGCGTTTTCCGTCGGCATGATGGCTGGAGGGGGGATCATTGCTTCCTGGGGCGGCTTTAATAATAAAGTGTACACGATGGCTATAGCCAGCTTCGTCATGGCCGTGTCCACGTTTGCGCTCGGCATTGTGCCTGTTTTCTGGATTTATTTGGCCATCATGGCTGTATTCGGAGTAGCGATGCCCATATTTAATACGCCAACGACCGTCATGCTGCAGGAGAAGGTGGATGAAAATTATCTGGGGCGTATATTCGGTGTCTTCGGGATGATTTCGACTTCCATGATGCCTATCGGGATGCTGATATTCGGTCCGCTTGCCGACGTGGTCAAAATCGAATGGCTGCTGGTCGGTACCGGATTGTTTATGCTCGTGCTTACGGTTTTCTTCATGCGCAATAAGCGATTGGTTGAAGCGGGCATGCCGCTGCAAGAGGAAGTCTCGCCGGATTAATGCAACACCGCCTGAAAAAAAGCCGCATCTTCATGCGGTTTTTTTTGGTTCTGGTGAACATGCGGGAATGATTTTAACAAAAAGAGGCATTCTATACCCTATTGGCTTACCAATATCAATATAGATATAGTGGAGGTAACCTATGCCTATTTTTAAACCTTCTCAAATTGCTCACTCCATTCAGGAGATAGACGGAGACGCTCTTCAGGGGGCAGGAATTAAAGGAATCATACTCGACTGGACGAATACGGTAGCGTTGAAGAATGCGGAATCCATGTCAGATTCGATGAAAGCGTGGCTGAAAAACGTTCAATCCAGATATGGAATCAAGGTGATCATCGTCTTCAACAGCAAACCACCCATGCATAATCACGGTCAGATTAATGAGATTCCGGCATTGTATGAAGCAGGCAAACCGAAGAAAAAAGCATTTTTAACCGCAATGAATATGCTGGGAACGCGCAGCAACGAGACTGCAGTTATTGGAAATGGCATCTTTACCGACCTCTGGGGCGGAAACCGGTTAGGGATGCATACCATTTTCCTGTCTTCTTCATGGATGAAACCACGGTTCATAGGGGTGGTAAAACGGCTTTTCCTTAAAGTGCTGCGGGTTTAGACGAAGCTGTTAGAAAATGGGGTAAAGGCGTCGGAGGGCAAAAACTTATATCCATCGTGAAGGAGCTGGTGACCTTATAGGGCAACGGCTCCTTTTGCGTTAGGACAATAACAATCATACATAGTTCGAGCGATTTTCTACTCAGGGGATCGTGAAGTTTAATGTTTACCCAATAAATATTATGTAAACTGCTTGAGATGACATAAGGCTGCCGAAGAGGCAGCCTTATGTTCATTGTCGTATGGAAAATAACTCTACGCACCATGATTCGTTAATTTCTGACGGAAAGCCAAGTCTTGTATTTGGGTTATCCAAAATATTGAGACCTCACCCTAAATATGGTACCTATTCATCAGATTAGGAATTCGATAGAATGAAGACGTCCTCAGCTGTAAGCGTTTTCTTACAGGCGCTAATGCTGAGAGCACACAATATGAACAAGGGAGGGTATTCATGAAGAGATCTTACGCGGCGGAAAGGCGGTACTTGCAAAAGGGATTAAGTTTGTTCTTCGCGGTTGTCATGCTGGCAAGTGTCGGATTATGGCCAGCTTCGAAGGTCGAGGCAGCAGATTCCACGGTTACCTCGATGGATTACTTTTCGGCGGCTGACGGACCGGTCATCTCCAAATCAGGAGTCGGACAGGCCAGCTATGGCTTTGTCATGCCCATATTCAACGGAGGCGCAGCTACTTGGAATGATGTAGCCCAAGACGTGGGCGTCAAAGTGAAAGTGGGCGGCAACTGGGTCGATATCGATAGTGTGAGCAGCTTTATTTACAATCAGAATTGGGGACATTGGAGCGACGGAGGATTTACAGGTTATTGGTTCACGCTTTCTGCAACGACAGAGATTCAGCTGTACTCGAAAGCGAATGGGGTTACCCTGGATTACAGGCTGGTGTTTCAGAACATTAACAAAACCACGATCACAGCCATGACGCCGACCCAGGGGCCGCAGATTACTGCAAGCTTTACGGGTGGCGCCGGTTTTACCTACCCTACGTTCAATAACGATCCTGCCGTGACCTATGCAGCCGTCGCTGATGATTTGAAGGTGTATGTGAAACCGGTTAACAGCAGCACCTGGATCGACATCGACAACAACGCTGCAAGCGGCTGGATCTATGATCATAATTTCGGACAATTCACCGATGGAGGCGGCGGGTACTGGTTTAACGTTACGGAGTCGATCCACGTCAAATTGGAATCGAAAGCCTCCGGGGTTAACGTTGTGTATACCATCACTTTTAATGAAGCCGTACGAAACTCATATGTCATTACGCCTTATGAGGGAACGACCTTTACGGCAGATGCAAACGGTTCGATCGGCATTCCGCTGCCTAAGATTGACGGGGGAGCGCCGATAGGCAAGGAGCTTGATAATTTCGTATACCAGATTAACATCAACGGGCAGTGGGTTGAGCTGGGGAATTCCGGCCAGAGCGGATTTACATACGCTGCCAATGGCTACAACAACATGTCGGATGCGAATCAGTGGGGATATTGGGCCGATTATATTTACGGCCTGTGGTTTCAGCCCATCCAGGAAGATATGCAGATCCGGATCGGCTATCCACTGAACGGGCAAAAAGGCGGCAGCGTGGGTAGCAATTACGTCAACTACACGTTGATCGGCAATCCCGATGCTCCTCGTCCGGATGTAAGCGACCAAGAGGATATTGCGATCGGGACACCAAGCGACCCGGCCATTCAAGGCATGAACCTCATTTGGCAGGATGAATTTAATGGCACGACATTGGATACAAGCAAATGGAACTATGAACAAGGTTATTATCTCAATGATGATCCAAACACCTGGGGCTGGGGCAACGCGGAGCTGCAGCATTATACCGATAGTGCGCAAAATGTGTTCGTGCAGGACGGGAAGCTGAACATCCGCGCATTGAACGATCCCAAGTCTTTCCCGCAGGATCCAAACCGGTATGCCCAATACTCCTCCGGTAAGATTAACACGAAGAATCATTTTACCCTGAAGTACGGACGAGTCGACTTCCGTGCCAAACTGCCGACAGGAAATGGCATATGGCCGGCACTATGGATGCTGCCGCAAGACAGCCCTTACGGAACATGGGCAGCATCCGGCGAAATCGACGTGATGGAAGCGAGAGGGAGATTGCCAGGCTCGACGAGTGGTGCCGTGCACTTCGGTGGAACATGGCCGGCGAACCAACATATTTCTGGCGAATATCATTTCCCGGAAGGGCAGAACATCAACAATGACTATCATGTCTATTCCGTCGTATGGGAAGAGGACAACATCAAATGGTATGTGGATGGCAAGTTCTTCTTCAAGGTGACGAATGAACAATGGTATTCCTTGGCGGCACCGAACAATCCGAACGCACCTTTCGATCAGCCTTTCTACCTCATCATGAATCTGGCGCTCGGCGGAAATTTTGACGGCGGCATTTCTCCGAATCCGTCCGATATTCCTGCTACGATGCAGGTCGATTATGTGCGGGTTTATAAAGAAAACGGCAGCGGAAATCCCGGAAATGTGCCGGTTACCGGCGTCACGCTGAATCCAACCTCCGGACAAGTGGAAGTGGGGCAGAGTCTTCAGTTAAACGCCGGCATAGCGCCCTCCAATGCAACGAATAAGCAGGTCACTTGGTCCGTTTCGGGTGCGAGTGTTGCCTCTGTGAGTCAGGAAGGCGTCTTGACGGGGCTCGCTCCGGGTACGGCAACCGTTACGGCTACAAGCGTCGATGGCCAGAAAACCGCTTCTTCCACGATCACGGTGGTACCGGCGCCATCCAGCGTGATTGTCATCGGCGATGAGGTGAGGGGACTGAAAAAAATCGGCAATGACCTGCTGTTCTATATCAACGGCGCAACCTTTGCCGATCTGCATTACAAGATCAATAACGGCGGGCAACTGAACGTAGCCATGGCCCCAACGGGGAACGGCAACTATACTTACCCTGTAAACAATCTCAAGCAAGGGGACACCGTCGAGTACTTTTTCACCTATAACCCGGGACAAGGAGCCCTGGATACCCCTTGGCTCACCTATATCCATGGCGTGACCCAAGGAACGCCGGAGTAAATCGATACTTCGGCAGATCATGCTATTAACTGGAGATACGGTTATTTATTTCGGTTGCAGGAGTACAATTCACATCCTCTAACAGACGGGGGCGAAGTCTTACGACTTCCCTCCGTCTGTTATTTTGTTTTTCCTATAAAGCATTGCACTGGTACCCCAACTCGGCATGATGCATCGTGACAATACGCACAGGTTCAATAACTGCTTATCATGAGCCATTGTTTCAGTCGTTTTGCCTAACGATATGCCTTGCATTTTGGTATAGTTATGGAAGAAGCTGCCGCGAACACTCGTAAACAATCTTGTAATTTTATGACCCGCCACCAGGGAGGAGATGCGGATGAGCAAGCGCTTTTGGTATGTCTTTTTGGCAATTTGCGTCCTGATGCTGCTTAGCGCGACGGTATATTCGGCAAGTCAAAACCGCACCTCGTTCAAGGAGCTGGTCCTTGATCAGCTGAAGGAGTCCGGCTCGATCCGTGAGCTGGACATTGTAAGAAACCGGAACCGCCCGAACGAGCAGCAGCTGAAAATGACGGATCAAGCGGAGATTGATCGCATCGTGAACGGCTTCTCGGATCTCAAACTGCGTAAGAACAGCGTAAGGGATCACAGCGGCGACGAATATGAGATCCGGTTGAGTACCGAAAACGGGCCGACCTTCACGCTAGTCGTTTATAGTCCGGACCATATACGGATTTATAACCATTCGAGCAAGCATAAAAGATACGGCAAGGAGTATAAAATCGTGAGCGATTTTGCTCCAGGCATCCTTGAATCCCTGTTCCGGTGACAAATTGTTGGATGAAAGCATTCTTCGTATTGAAGAATGTTTTTTTCTTTTGCAGAATACAAGGTATAATCGAGTAACAGTAATAATATAATCAAAAACAATAATGATTTATTGTAAATCGATAAATTATATGTTAAAGTCAAAAATGAAAATATCGAAGTGAGGTGCTCTTGATGAAACAAGTTTCAACGCTCTTTTTAAAGGTGGCTGTTATTCTTATCGGTATTCCGATTCTTGCTTTGTGCATCTTTTTGGTGCCGGAGATCGCGAATTTTGCTGCCGAGCTGTATCCGGATATGAGTTATATTAAATATCTCGTATTCATCGATTTTTATGCCGCGGCGATCCCGTTTTACTATGCGCTGTATCAAGCCTTTAAGCTTTTAAGTTATATTGATAAGAACAAGGCGTTCTCGGAATGGTCTGTACGAGCTTTAAAGCGTATAAAATACTGTGCAATCACAATCAGCAGCTTGTTCGTGGTTGGCCTGCCGCTGTTCTATCTTGTCGCGGAGAAAGACGATGCCCCGGGCATCATCTTGATCGGATTGGTCTTGATTTTCGCCTCCATGGTGATTGCCGTTTTTGCCGCCGTCCTTCAAAGGCTGTTACAAGAAGCGATTGATATCAAATCGGAAAACGACTTAATAATCTGAGGTGAAACGACATGGCCATAATAATCAATATCGATGTGATGCTGGCTAAACGAAAAATGAGCGTTACGGAGATGTT